>CAZEFI010000004.1:0-62800 GCA_964511425.1 uncultured Pseudomonadales bacterium | reverse complement strand
CTTACATTAGCCGACGTCGTAGTAACCGAAGCTGGTTTTGGTGCTGATTTGGGTGCAGAGAAATTTTTTAACATCAAGTGTCTGCAAACCGGTCTCAAACCTGATGCCGTAGTAATAGTAGCAACGATTCGTTCGATTAAGATGCACGCCAAAGTTCCATTGGAGGAGCTCAACAAACCAGATGTAGGAGCACTCGAAGTAGGAGCAATCAATCTAGAAGCCCACGTACAAAATTTAATGAAGATGGGGGTTGTCCCAGTGGTCGCTATCAATCGTTTTGATTCAGACTCACAAGAAGAACTCGATTTTGTGCGGAAGAGGATGCGAGCTTGTGGGGTCGAGTGTGACGTATGTACTCATTGGTCCGACGGTGGACGAGGTGCAACGGAATTAGCGGAAAGTGTGATGGCTTGCATCACACGGGAGGACTGTAAGAATTTCGCACCTCTGTACCCACGAAATGTGCCACTGAAGGATAAAGTCGAATCTGTAGCTTCAAACATTTACGGTGCACAAGGTGTTGAATATAGTCCCGCTGCCGAACTTGAGCTCTGTGATCTACAAAGTCGGGGTTATGGTGAATTGCCCGTGTGTATAGCGAAGACGCAATATAGTTTCACTGCTGATCCTAAACGTTTAGGTGCTCCCAAAGATCATGTACTCCCGGTGCGAGAGGTACGACTCAGTGCAGGTGCGGAGTTTGTCGTGGTCATTTGCGGCAATATGATGACGATGCCTGGATTACCACGGGTACCAGCTGCTAATTCTGTGGGGATCGACGAAAACGGACAAATCGTTGGAATCTAGTGTAGCCAAATCAGAACGAAATGCTCGTTCACAAGACTAGATTGAAATTAGTCAACACCTAGGCTTCGACTCTCTGATCACTTGACGTGTGATGCGAACGCACGTCTGCCACTGTATCGCTTCTTTGAAATCAGTTTCGTTGTTGTGCAAGTTCTGATAGTACTTCGCCGATTTTGTTTAGTTTTCTGTGGGAAATTTCACTTTCGATGACAATGGGGAAGCAAGAATTTTCTGATCATGACACAGCTGAACCTTAACAAGCGTTCCATTTTGTACTGTTATCTTGACAAGATGATGCCAGATTTGGTTAGAATGTTGACATAACCTAAACAACATCTCCAAAAAATAGATATTTGAAGAGATTTAAGGAGCGAATACGATCATGGCAGAACAACTATACAAGATCGGGAAAGTGTCCGAATTAACCGGATTGTCGGTGGAACGATTACGCATGTGGGAACAACGACATGAGATTAAGCCCACGAAAAAAGTGAATCGAATTCGGTTCTACGACGACGATCAATTGGAGAAGCTGACTCTTATTAAGGAACTCATTGATCGTGGTTTCTCGATCGGTGAACTGAAGGAACTATCCGTCAAAGAACTTAAACCGTTATTGGGACGGCCGATGCGTTCAATTCAAAATTCTGATCGGGCTATCGTGTTGATCGGCGATATTTGGAACTTCGAAGAGTCTACGTCGCCTTCTAATTACGATGTGGTGGCACGATTTTTATCTCTTGAGAGTTTCAGTGACTGGTCTGCGAGTGAGTTACATGTTAATTATGATGCGCTGGTAGTTCTTGTATCAAGTCTCGACATTAAAAAAATTGACGATGCGACAACTGATTTAGACATTCCCGTATTTGTCGTGTACAAGTATGCTAGTGAATCGGATCTTGAATTAGCACGCGATGCAAGTATTTTTGTTGCGAAAATGCAAGAGACGAACTGGTCTGAGGTAGTGGCAATTATTGAAGAGCGTGTGGTATCCGCTGATGACACCTTTACCGACTTTCGAATTTTTGATGATGAGCAGTTAGAACACTTACGACGGTGTAAAACTAACGAACGGGTGGAACCCGAGAATTTCGTCGAGATTGTTTACCTGCAACAAGCCATCATTGATCATTTGCGTCGCACCACGAACAATGGGTGGGACATTGCGGTAGTTGAACAAGTCAAAGTGTCCCAGAATGCGATGGAGCAAGTACTAAGATCAATCGCAGATAAGCACCAACTGTTGGTTTAATCGACTTAATTTGTTTAGATAATATCTCAACAAAACTTGAACAATATCGAAATTTCAGTATATTATTCACTTTAAACGGAAAAGATTGTGTGATGAAATCACGTACATCGAAAAAATTCACAACAGGATTTTGTTATGCAACCTATTATTTCCGATCGACCGGAGGTGCTCAAGGATGAGCAGTTCATTTCGCCATGGAGGTCTTCGGACATGGAAGGCGCGAACCGGCCGATTTTCTTTTAGTTTGTCATGGGACAGACACTACACAAATTACAACTGCTACCGTTAAGAGGTAATGCGAAAAGGAAGAGTTGTTCAGCTAAATAATGCTGAGCGACTCTTCTTTTTTCAGAATTAGTACTCTCTCACGGCGATAAACGAGTTTTCGCGCGTTTGAACAACCTCTGAGGGGCATGCACCACGTTGCTGAATACCTTCTATCATTCAGTCACGTGAACAGTCCAAAGGGAAAATATGAAGAATTTCACGGCAGTCACAAAGATTTTTTAAAAATTTTTTAGTTTTTTCTTTTTTAGTGGTTGTATTGACCACATTGTGTTTAACATGTTGCGCACGATCTCCAAATTTGTACGTGTTTGCAATTAAGAACATTCGCCTTTATCCGTTCATGATGCTAATTACTTGACGTGCGGCTAAAGTCCGTAAAACTAGCCGGCTTTAAGTCCTACGTAGACCCTACTGTAATTGAGTTACCAGATAACGTAACAGTTTTTGTGGGTCCAAACGGTTGTGGTAAATCCAACATTGTGGATGCTATCCGTCTTGGAATTGGCGAGAGTCAAGCGAGTTTATTGCGTGGCGACGAACTCTCGGATGTCATTTTTGAAGGAACTGCAACACGAGCACCGGCTGGTCTAGCCTCAATCGAATTGCTCTTCGACAATCAAGATCACAGCATCGGAGGAACTTACGCGACATACGCTGAAATCGCACTTAAGCGAGAGATTTCTCAAGATACACCGTCAAAATTCTACCTTAACGGTCGTCGTTGTAGAAGGAAAGACGTACAGGACTTGTTTTTGGGATCTGGTTTTGGAGCGCGTAGCTACTCAGTAATCGAACAGGGATTTGTCGGTCGCATCGTCACGGCGAAACCAGAGGAACTACGTAATCACCTTGAAGAAGTCGCGGGTGTTTCAAAGTACCGGGAACGTCGTCGAGAAACGGAAAAAAAGATTGAATCGACTCGTGAGAATCTTGAACGCGTCAAAGATCATGCTACGGAACTTGCTCGGCAAATCGCTTATTTGGAACGCCAAGCCCGTGAGGCGGCTCGTTATTCAGATTTAAAAGAAAAGGAACGTATTCTCCGAGCTAAGCTGGTCGTTCTTCAAATCCAATTGATTGACGATCAAATCGCGACACAGGACCTTCAAATTAAGGAGAGTTCGCTCTTCGTAAATCAGGAATTAGCTAAACTTCAGTCAATTCGGACAGTGCTTGACACCTTAAGGGTACAAGAAGCCGACTATGTAGAGCAATTCAACACCATCCAGGGAGAATCCTTTGACGCTCGTGGTGCTCTCGCTCGAATTGAAGAAGAATGTCGGCAACGTAAGCAACGGCGTGAAGAAGCCGAACAAACTCGTCATGGAATAACACAAACGATGACCGATCAGAGAGCACAGCTGACGGATCAACAAGCACAAATTACCACCTTGCGAAAGAAACTTTCGCTGGTTGCAAAAAACCGACAGAGTACAGCAAAAGAGTGTGAAGGTGCTAGAAAAGTGTATACAGTTCGACAAGCCGAAGTCGATAAATGGCGAAAAGAACGTGACGATTTTCTTAAGACTTTCAACGTAAAGACTAATGAGTTAACCCTTCAGAGCGAGCAACGCACACGATTGCTGAGGGAGAGAGATTCAATTAAACGAAGAAACGTGAAACTCGACGCTATACTCGTCCAGAACGAGCAAAAGGACGACCTCGAAGTGTTGCATCAGCGCGAAAATGAACTTGAGGAAGCATTGCAAATTGAAGTGAATCGAACCAACGAATTTGACGAAGAGCTGGAAGTGTTGGAACGGGACGATATTCAAAATGAAGAGCAACGAAGGTCGCTGGAACGCGAGCTAGGTGATATTCGGGAGAGACGCAGCGCACTCGCAGCACTAGTTGAACAGACATTGCAAAAAGACACCGATTTGTCAAAAGGACAAACTCCAACCCTACGCAAGCTTCAAGCTCGCCCTCGAGTCGGGGAGGTAATTGCCGTGAAGAGCGGTTACGAGAAAGCGGTTGAAACTGTATTAAGTTCTTATTTGCAAGCCATCACCTTACATCATTTCGATTACGATAAGACGGTTTTAAAGGAATTACAGAAGAGTAATACGCTCTTGGTTACTGCATCGTCGAACACTGATCCCGGTTCCATGTTGGTTGACGTAATTACTCAAGGTCGAGAGTTCGTTTCAGAACTTTGCTCTCATGTCTTTGTGGACGACAGTTTGGAAGATGCACTTGTACGCCGAAAAGGCCTCAAAGTTAATGAAAGTACGGTGACTAAATCTGGGATATGGCTCGGGAAGAGTTGGATCAAATTTAACGGGATTTCAGGTACCCAAAACACACTCTTGCAAAACAGGACCGAGTTGCTGGAACTAAACAAACTTCATGACGCAAAGGAAAAAGCCTACGACGAGATTCTGCAGAACATCTCCAACAGCTCGCAAGAACGAACAAGACTACGAGAGAGGCGTCGTTCAGTACACCAACGACAAAATGAAACGAGTTCTCTTCTATCCGATATACGAAAGCAAATTGAAGAGCAAAAAGAAGCTCATTATCAAGCTAGTATGACACAAGCCAAAACTCAGCAAGAAATGAACACAAACACGGCTCGATTGTTTGCCATTGAGCAAGAATTAACCAGCTTAGAGAAGTCCATAAAGTATTTCAAAGATGAAATTGCAGACTTAGACAAGAAAAGAGAGAATCTGCAAACAAATGAAAAGGAAAGCAATAGTGCGTTAGCTCGAGCACTTCAAGAAGATAGGAGGTTGCAAGCCGAGTATCACAAGTTAGATTTGGAACACAACAATTTCCAAGCACAAATTTCTTCTACCACTTTAGGCATCGAACTTCTTACCAAGAGTCTTGAAGAACACAAGCAGCGTCTAAATGTTTTAGCGGGACAAATTCAATCAGAGGAGCAAGCAATTCAGACCTTAGAGATACAACTAGCGGATGCGGTTAAGAAATCGGCAGTTGTGGACCAGAAACTTGCAACGGTCAGATTGGAACGCGATGCGATACTAAACAAGATTCGAAAAAACATTGCTGCCGAATCGCAACAGCAGCAACAAGTGAACCAGAAACAAGAACGGATGCACAAGCTACGTGAAGAACACATTCAGTTCACTTCCAAGAAAGAGTATCTATTGAGTGAATTGGCGGGTCTTGACGTCGCATTATCGGATGCAGAAAATGCCCTTGATCCTGCAGAAGATGAAGAGTCGTTGAATCGAGCACTTCGTCGAACCCAGGCTCGTGTCGAAAAACTCGGGGCAGTAAATCTTGCGGCTGCGCAGGATTTGGATCGACGAAAAGCTGAATTCGAAACGTATCAATCGCGTATTCAAGATCTTGAACTTTCGCAAGATACTCTAAAACAAGCTATGCATAAGATTGATCAAGAAACTCTAGTACTTTTTAATGATGTTTTTCAGAAAGCAAGCGAGAAGTTTCAAACGGTTTTTGGTCGTCTTTTTGGAGGCGGTAGTGCGAAGCTTGTTCTAACAGAAGACGACCCCTTGACCGCTGGCGTAGCAATGCGAGTGCAACCACCTGGGAAGCAAGTCAAGAACCTGCATCAACTATCGGATGGCGAGCGAGCACTAGCTGCGTTAGCTTTTACTTTTGCAATGTTTGAACTGAATCCAAGCCCTATTTGCATTTTGGACGAGGTCGATGCACCGCTGGACACGAACAACGTTTCACAGTTTGGAAAATTGATTCATTCCATGGCAAATAACGTACAATTCTTGATTATTACCCACTCACGCGGTACAATGAACATTGCCGAGTCGCTGATTGGCATCACGATGCAGGAAGCAGGAGTATCTCGAGTGGTATCGGTAGACCTTGAATAAAAGGTGTAACCAGATGGTATAGGGACTTGGTCTCTCGAGTTATAGGACAACATGGAGTTGAGAAATGGATTTCTCAGTTGGTATCGCGGTACTCGTTCTCGTTACGGTACTTGTGGTAGCTGTAATTGGATACGGCATCTATCTTAATCGACGACACGACCAATGGGAGAATGTCGTCGGGCACGCGGCCTCCGACGGCCAGTCGAAAGGTCTCAGTGCGAGCAATTTTTCCGCTAAGCAACGAACCTCGCACAAGTTCAGTCTCGCCTCTGCGAAATCTTCCGGTTTTGCAACTAGCAAGAAAACTCGGCGAACTAAAGCGTCATCTAGAGTTGCACCCACAGTTAAAACTTTGCAAGGCAAAGTAGCAAAACAGAAAGACCCTGTAGACTCACCTGAATTACCCCACATGAGTATCGAGGATGTATACCGAGGCGGTATACCGACGTCTGAAGGAAGAATCATCAAACATGAAATCAAGGGTAAACGCTTCGATGTCTTTAGCGAGGATTCGGATCTGCGGAGCCCATCAGACCAAACAGAGAATCAACCCATCGCGGGTGGTGGCGAGTCTATTCCAAACGATAGCGCACCGACCCAAGCACTCGATTCCGATACAAAAGGTACTCCTTCCGTACCGATTATGGAAGGAATAGTCGGAGAGGTTGTCAAGAAACCTAGGGATCAAATGACGTCAACGACTGCTAGTGAACACCGTTGGACGAAGGAAAACAATGCACATTTACTAAAGTCAGAGCAATCCAAGAGCAACAGATTGTCATCTAAAGCAGAGAAGTCGGAGCGTGTTGTACCGCTCCGAAAGGGAAGTACTAAGATCTTAGCAAATGGTGCGTCCAAAGCTCGACAGGATCGGTCCCATACCAACGCTGAAAAAAGTCGCCTTGAAGAGTACGTCGTGCTGCGCGTGAGCGGTAAGCATGAGAATGCGTTTCCATTGCGCGAACTAGCTCGTTTTATGCTCAATCGCAATCTCAAGTTTGATAATGTTGGGCTATTCTCAATGCACGACGAAGAAACTGAAGAGTTGATGTTCAAAGTTGCGGACGTCTATTCACCAGGTCAATTTGATCGAGCACAGATTGAAACGTATTGCACCGAAGGTTTGACATTCATAATGTGTCTCGCACCACTAACGAATCCACAACAAAGTTTCGAGCAAATGCTCAGTCTCGCGGGTGAATGCGCACGATGTTTTGATGCTGTTGTCCAAGATGAACACAGTAATAAACTCAGTAATCAGACCATCACGCATTATCGCTATCGCGTTGCAGATTTTCGCCGAAAACAGATGTCCATGTAGTAGAGTATTGAGTAAGTTCGAGTAGCAAAATTTGACGATTGCGGACCGAGTCGAGAAACTTCGCAAAGAGATTGAGTATCACAACTATCGCTATCACGCATTAGATGACCCGGAGATATCGGATCAGGAATATGACCAGTTATTTGAAGAACTTCTGGACATTGAAAAAACTCATCCAAACCTCGTAACTCCGAATTCTCCTACACAAAGAGTTGGAGCGTCGCCGAGTACAGCGTTTCAATCCGTCCCACATCTACAACCTATGCTCTCGCTCGACAAGAGCACATCGATGGACGAACTAAAAAGTTGGATCCAACGCAATGAGGCACTGCTAGATCGCGAAATCAAACAGTTAATCTGTGAGCCTAAAGTCGACGGTGTTGCAGTAACCTTGCACTACGAACGTGGTGACTTAATTCGCGCTGCGACCCGAGGCGATGGTACCACAGGAGAAGATGTCACAGCTAACGTTAAAACGATTCAAAGCGTACCGCTTAGATTGCTTGGAACATCGATACCAGACCTAGTTGAAATTCGTGGAGAAATCTATCTACCTTTGGATAAGTTTGCTCAGTTTAATGAGCGAGCACGCAAACGATCTGAACCCGAACTGAGAAATCCTCGTAATGGAGCGGCTGGCAGTCTAAGGCAGAAAGATCCGAAAGTCACTCAGTCTCGACCTCTCAGCATTTATTGTCATTCCATTGGTCATAGATCTGAAGACTTGATTTTGCGAACCCACGCAAATGCGTTGAAACATTGCCAAGATTGGGGATGTCGGGTGAACCCACGAATAGAAGTGTTTGATCGCATCGAAGACTGTGAGCGTTATATCGATCAAATCAATGCAGATCGTGCCCAGCTAAACTATTTGATTGATGGGGTAGTTATAAAAGTCAATGACTTTCAAGATCAAAGAGATTTAGGACAACTTACACGCCAACCACGATGGGCAATTGCCTACAAATATCCATCGAGCGAAGCACGAACTAGGGTTTTGGCCGTGGATTGGCAGGTTGGCAGAACCGGAGCACTCACGCCCGTTGCTCGTTTGAAACCTGTTTATGTCGATGGGGTAACTGTGTCGAACGCGACCTTACACAACATCGACGAAATCCACCGCTTAGGATTAAAAATTGGTGCGGAGGTGGTATTGCGGCGCGCCGGTGACGTGATCCCACAGGTGCTGCGTGTGGTGTCATCGGGTCAGCAAGAAGTGGACGTTCCCACAAATTGTCCAGTTTGTGGTAGTGCAGCAAGCCGAGATCCAGACGGAGTCGTAGTTCGATGCACGGAACGAATGCTCTGTTCTGCACAGCGTAAAGAATCCATCCGACATTTTGCCTCTAGAGGCGCGTTGGATATCGAGGGACTCGGTGACAATACAGTGAATTTCTTGGTGGACTTAAATGTAGTTAAATCCCCCTTAGACTTATACCATCTCACATCGGATGAACTAGCTACGTTGGAACGAATTGGAGAACACAATTCAGAGAGAATTGCAAACGCGCAGAAGAGAATCGACAAACTTGCGTATGAACAGTACCTAGTTTCCCTGGAGATTCCGCATCTAAAAAAAGCAAAACTCACCACTTTCGCGACTAACTTTTCACCGCTTCCAAAACTTGCTAGTGCATCTGTAGAAAAAATCTCGAACGTCTTAAAAGACATACAACAGGAATTGGTAGAGGAAATTTGTTCGTTTTTAAAGAAGACTTTTCATGATCAAGACGATTTGATTACGTTGCATGCACAGGTAGTCGAACGATATCGAAGGGACGGATTCATCAGATACTTAAGGGAGTTAAAGTATCCCTTGGTTCCCCGATCGTTTGTAATGAACATAGTTAGAAAATATCACGATCTTGAAAGTCTGAAACAAACTACTCCACACGAACTTCAATATGTTTGCCCACTGGATCTTACGGATACGGAAGAATTATTGAACAAGCTAAAACTCGAAAAAAGCCCTAGTGAAATCGACAAAGCACACAATCTCGCGAGATTTCTTCGAGAAAAACACGTCATCGTCTTGAATAAGCAGCAAGCAGAATCGTTGGTCGTTGAGTTTCCGACATTAGATTCATTACTAACGGCAACCGGGTCCGACATCGGTGAACTTGATGGAATTGATGAACACGTAGCGACGCGTATTGCAGCGTGTATTGGGTACAACATGGCGACAAAAGAGAGAATCGGTGAGGAAAACGCGATTCAACTAGCAGCCAATATTCAGAAAAGCAAAAAAACGACCTTTGCTCGTTTCATTTTCGGACTTGGCATTCCCGAAGTTGGTGAATCCACCGCACAAAACCTAGCTACGCGATTTCATTCGCTTGATGCTCTCTTAAATGCAACACAGGAGGAATTGGAAACTGTTGAGGACGTAGGAAATGTCGTGAGCGAAAATATTAGCAATTTCTTTTCTAACTCTACAAATCGAGAGCTCGTGCTCGCGTTAGTAGACGCAGGGGTCCATTGGCCATATGAACAACGCGGGTCAAGCTTACCTTTGTCTAACCAAACTTGGGTTATCACCGGAACGTTGTCGATTCGAAGACCAGAAGCGACACAGAAACTTAAACAACTTGGTGCGAAGGTTGTGAGCTCTGTCTCGCAAAAAACCGACGTTGTGGTCGCGGGTGAAGCCGCTGGTAGTAAGTTAACGAAAGCGAAGGAGTTAGGATTAAAAGTTTTGAATTCGGAGGAGTTTGATGCATTTCTCCGCGAAAATCTTCCTCCAGACTTATGATCTTTTCAAGTCGGGGTGCCGATGAGAGTTGAAATTTTCTGTCTCTTGCGTAGCTCGTGCGGTTATTCCTATCATTCAAACATATGAGGTGACTTCTAACAAAAATGGACAAAAAAGATATTTCAGAACTGACAACCGCAGAACGCTTTGCACTTTTGAATGAAGAAGTTCAAGCGAAATACGCTGTAGACCCAGATCGCGATGTGAATGAAATTCCGTTGGCTGAATTATCGCCGGAACATCCAAGTTTGTTTAAACACCAATCGATGTTCAAATATTTTGCTCGGTTACGAACAGAAGACCCGGTTCATCTCACCGAAGATAGCATGTTCGGTCCATTTTGGTCAATAACAAAGCATCAGGACATCATGGACATCGAGAGAAACTTTAAAGTGTTTTCCTCCGAACAACGTCACGGTGGGATCCAGCTATCCGGAAAACCCTACGATGAAGGTGAAGCAGACCCACGTTTCAATCTACCCATGTTCATCATGATGGATCCGCCGAAACACACAGCTCAAAGAAAAGCCGTTCAGCCAATGTTTGTACAACGTTCGCTGAAACCATTAGAACCCATTATTCGCGAACGTGCGCAAGCGATCTTAGCACAGTTGCCAGTAAACGAGGAGTTTGATTGGGTATCAGAAGTTTCGATTGAACTCACAAGTCAAATGCTCGCGATACTGTTTGACGTGCCACAAGAAGATCGGATGCTCTTGATCCGTTGGTCTGACGCGGCTACTAACAACACGAATCCAGAACTTTTTGCCTCTGTAGAAGAAGCTTTTAAAGAACTTTGGCAGTGCTTTGAGTACTTCTCGAAGATATTTGAAGAACGCAAAGCTAGCTCAGATTCCGGTCATGATTTGATTTCCATGTTAGCACAGAGTGAGTCGACAAAGGAAATGCCACCGAACGAACTCTTGGGAAATTTGTTACTGCTTATCGTCGGTGGAAACGAAACTACGCGCAACTCTATTTCTGGAGGTGTGAAGTTTTTCCATGATTTTCCAAGTGAGTATGAACGGCTTACCCGAAATCCAAACTTAGTACCTTCAGCAGTTTTAGAAATGATTCGTATGCAATCAGCAATTGCACATATGGCTCGTACCGCAACTGAAGACATTGAGTTTCGGGGGAAGAAATTAAAGAAAGGAGATCGGCTCGCTTTATGGTACGTCTCGGGAAATCGAGATGAAGAGGTGTTTTCTCAACCCGATCGATTCTCGATTGATCGAGATAACATTCGAAGCCACTTAGGGTTTGGCTACGGTATTCATCGCTGTGTCGGTTATCGACTTGCAGAGATGCAACTGCAGGTTTTGTGGGAAGAAATCTTACAACGTTTTAAACGTATCGAAGTCGTCGGTCGTCCAGAGTTTCAATGGTCAAGTTTCCTCCACGGAATTACGAAGCTACCCGTGCGAATACAGCATAAGTAGAGTGTTCGCATGAGATCTAGAATTAGGCTCGCTCTTATTTGAGGTACGGCTTCCCTATCGAACCAATTCCGATCAAGACGTAACTAGAATGACGTCACGAGCATGGGCTAAACGTTGTGCTCATTTCCATAGAGTCACTAAGAGGTTATTTACATGTTCGTAGCGATGAACCGTTTTCGCATTAATCCAACGCTGGAGGAGAAGTTCGTTGAAACATGGAGACAGCGTGAGTCCTATTTAGATGAAGTACCGGGTTTTCGTAGCTTTGCACTTCTCCGAGGACCTCGTGTAGCCGACTATGTTTTGTATGCTTCCCACACTATTTGGGAGTCAAAGGACGCCTTTGAAGCTTGGACGCAGTCAGAAGCTTTTCGAAAGGCACACGCGCAACGAAGTGCTCCCCAAGGAACCTACTTAGCAGGACCTCAGTTAGAGTTGTTCGAAGCGGTTCTCACCTGAAACATAGACCTAGTCTGTAGTTCTCATATAAAGGTCTGCGCCTAGTTGAATACTCTTTCAAAGATACTGCGACACAAGCTCCGTCAATATTTAAAACCTGAACCACTACTAACTTGTGAGCTGCGTTTTTCGAAAGTACATGATCAGAATTCCGGCCATCAGTGTTGCCAACCCGAAGATCGTTACCAATGGTACCTTTTCACCAAGTATATAGTGGATAAAGAACAGTGACAGCCCCGGACTTAAGTAAGCAATCGGCGTGATCAGACTAACTTGCGTAGCTGTCTTGAGTGCGCGTTGCCAGAGTAGAAATGCGAGACCCATTTCAGCTACGCCAAGCCAAAGAGCAAACCCTAAATTGACTAGATTGAATGCAGGGAGACTGTCGAACAAAAGACAAAATGCAGCTGCACAGGGCATAGCTGTGGCAAACGCTAAGAGCAACAAAGTAACTGCATCTTCCGCGTATCGTACTGTCAGAACCCAGTATGCGCCCCAAAGCAGTGCGCTACCCAACGCTAACGTGACACCCAGACGATCAAACGAAAAGTCGGTAAAAGATCCTTTGGTTACAAGAATGACAACACCTAGGTAACCGATCATCAAACCCAACCATATTCGCGGGGTAGGTCGTTGTTTGAGCAACGGTATTGCAAGAAGAGCCGTAACAATCGCGTGCGTGTAATTTAGCGGTTGGGCGATTTGTGCGGGTAACCGCTCATAAGCTGCGAACAATACCAAGTAATATGAAAAAGGATTGATGAGTCCAAGTATCACACCTCGCCCGATGGTTTTCCAATTCAGTTTTCTTATTCCTGTAAAGCATGCAACCAACGCGAAAAAGAGGAAGGAAACTAAGGTACTAGCAAAAAGTAGTTGAGGTACTGAAAGATGCTGTAGTGCTAATTTAAAGCCAGTCGCTACCGTCGACCAACAGAGAACCACTGCAACGGCCAAAAAAATCGCGATCCGATCATTGCGTGGTATCCTTGAAATCATCGAGCTTTAACTTGGCGAATTTCCACTGCACGCGGAAAAAAGCATCCTCGTCACTAAAATTTCCTTTTTAGAATTTACACGAACTTGGAGAGGAGAATTATGTCAATTCATGTAGGAGATCGGTTGCCGAATGCAACGTTACGCATCATGCGCGATGGACGACCAGCAAAAGTATCGATAAACGATCTTGTAGCAGGTAAAAAAGTCGTAATTTTCGCCGTCCCCGGAGCGTTTACGCCGACCTGCTCTGAACAGCACTTGCCTGGGTTCGTACGTCTTGCCGATGCAATCAAAGCTAGAGGCGTAGACGAAATAGTCTGCGTTTCCATGAACGATGTATTCGTCATGGATGCTTGGGGTCGAGATCAAGATGCCGATGACATCGTCATGGCCGGCGATGGCAACGGTGAATTTACTCAAGCGATTGGACTTACACTCGACGGATCGTCTTTTGGATTGGGTACGCGCTCAGAGCGCTACGCGATGATTGTCGAAGACGGCGCGGTAACCCAGCTTGCGGTCGAAGAACCTGGCAAGTTTGAAGTCAGCAACGCTGAGAGTATTCTCAGTGCACTATGACGCAGTATTTTTTGCGAGATTAGTACTCTTCACCGAACTTTTTGTCAGCCGCTTTCATCGCGGTTTTGATTGACGACATTGACCTGATCCACGGTGTCTTGTCACCGAGTTCATTTTCTACGCTTTTGACAGCCCGTTCGGCACGACGCTTGTTCTCATAGATACCTAGCAAAATATTGAAGTAAGCTTTATCGTTCGCAAGCACGCGAACACCTCTCAATTCGCGTAGGTTTTTCTGGCTAGACACGTACTCAATGGCTTTTTCTTTCGTTGCGAAAGCTGCCAGTTGAACCACGTAAAAGTTATCAGGAAGATCTTGAATATGTGTATCGGCTTCAGGTTCATAAGCGAGCCATAGATAGTCTGGTAAATCTTCTTCTTCTTCCTGTTCACTTTCCACGGACATTGCAACCGGTGTAGGCACAGATGGAGTTAACGCAGTCACTACTGGTTTGGAACTTGAACGCGGTTGTGGCACCGACGCTAGAGCTGTCGTCCTTGGACCAACCAAAGCGAGAGTGGAAGAAGACGTGCTGTTTCCGCTGACTGTCGCGACCAAGTCTTCAGTACTGACGCCATCTTCGATTTCTTCACAGTCCCATTCGCCGTTTTCGTCGACTTCAGTGCAGTCCCACAGTTCATCGACTACAGTTTCACTAGATGGGTTTGACTGAAACAACGAAGCACAGCCAGTAAGCGCGAGCGCGGTAAGAGGGATAGCAATCCATTGCCAAGAATTCATAACTTAATCCTCAAAACATCCTTGTTTGATAGTGGAAATGGGCCTAAAGTCGAGGACTTAGTCCCACTCAACAGTCTATTGTACAGTTTATTTCGACTTAACTCGCGTGAGTGTGCAAAAAAATGGTGTCTTCTACAACGCGGTTCCAAAAGAATTTTGGCAGGTTACTTTGTGTAAACTTGTAAATCCATTTTCGCTAAAAAGTTTGAAGATTTTCTAATTACAGTTTGAACCGGCTAATTTCCCACGTCTTGATTCGTCTCGTCTAATTGCACGGGTTTGAGCGCGCTTGGGTTCGCGTACAAAAAAAGGACTGTCGTTAAGACAATTTACAGGAGAAATTAATCGATGACTGATTCTAAGAAAAAACGAACTCTGATACACTTTAATGACGAGTTAAAACGCGAAGCGGAGACACTGTATCGCAGTTCTAGAGTTTCTCCGGCTCAAGTGAGTGAAGAGCTAGGAATAGTAAATTGAGTGTCGGATCTATTCGACAGGTTGACGCAACCAATCTGCTCCGGATTTGTCCAATTGATCAAGTTTATACTATCAATGGCTCTTGTGGTTAGACTTTTTTCTTTATCATATCAGGCGGCTGCGGACTCTCTGTTTGTAAGATTCCGCGTATCATGGTGCGGTTGTGCGGTCGCGATTAGGTATGTCATCCGACGAATTGAAACACAATAAACACATTTCAATTGAGCTTTAGAGCAAGAGGGATTAGTGTTAAACAGATATTGTGTCAGACCATTGCGTATTATGGAAACCACAGACCTAACATATTGCTCAATTCGAAAGTTGTACTGTTTCGGCCGCTTGGAGACTGAACTTAGCTAGAACACAAATGTTAGCAACACTAGATCAATTTCATCGCGTTCCGAGAGTTTTGCGGTTGGACATGTCCGGACAGCCAATACGATGGATTACTTGGCAAGCTGCGGTCAGCTTATATACTCGGGATTTAGTAAGATGGACTCTTGGTGACTCAGTCTTAAGAATTCGAGGTGGCTACTCTCGTGTAGACGGTAGTAGGACAGTCGTCGACGTCAACAGTATCGTCGCTTGCAATGGTCGAATTTATCAAAAGTCTCACCATCAGATTCCTCCGCTCACAAATCAAGCTCTATTCGTCCGGGATAACAATACTTGTATGTATTGCGGGCAGAAGCAATCTGTCTTTAACCTAACTCGAGATCACATCGTACCGAGATCAATGGGCGGTACCGATGAGTGGACAAACGTCGTCGCTGCCTGTAAGCGGTGTAATCATTACAAAGGTAACCGTCTCATTGAAGATTGTGGGTGGGAACTGATCGCGCTACCTTATACGCCGAATCTAGCTGAGTACCTAGCACTCATAAATTCTGGCCGGATATTGGGTGACCAAATGTCTTTTCTACAAACGCAATTTGGGAACGCACGTCGGAAACGCGACTCAATCAAAGAACAGCGCGCACGCCTACCTAATTGACGTGATCTCCTCTTCCCATGCTGAAGAGTAGGTGAGCGACGCAACACGTTACTCTCTCCGCGGTAGCCAAATCCAGAAATTCATTGGGTCCGTGAGCGTTGGAGTGTGGGCCAAGGACTCCAGTCACCACAAACTGGCACGCTGGAAATTGGTCGCCGAGCATTTTCATGAAAGGGATAGTTCCTCCAGTACCCATTCGTTTGTAAGGTTGACCGAAGTAGAGATCGGAAGCTTCATGCAATGTATTGTCAAGCCACGGTTGAACGGGTTTTGAGAACCAACCGGATTCCCCGGCGTCGCAATTAAAGGTAACCTTTGCTCCGCTGGGTGGATCACGCTCAAGTTCTCTTTTCACAAACGATTGAGCCTTAGCGTGGTTTGCAGACGGAGGTAGTCTAAACACGATTTTCGCGTCTGTGTTCGGGCGTAGTGTATTGCCCGCGGCGTTTGGTTCTGGGGCTCCGCCTAGACCGACGACTTCAAAGCATGGAAACCATGTATTCGCGGTCACCATGTCAGCTAAGTTCGTTCGATCATATCGTTTTTTACTCGCCCACGGATAACGTTCTACGATGGTATCGCCCAAAATTTCCGCGACTTCGTTTGATTGTACGGCAACCCAGTCTGGGACGGATACGTGCAAGGAATCTGCTAAGTCACCATCACCACTGTTTTCGATTCGTTCAAGGACATCTCTCAACACTCGAAAACTAGACGGAACGATGCCTCCAGCCGCACCTGAGTGCACACCTTCTGTCAGTACTTCTACTCGAAGAGTTCCGCTAACCATCCCCCGCAATGAGGTGGTTAACCAGAGTTGATCATAGTTTCCACATTCTGCATCTAAGCAAACGACGACGTCGGGTACTCCGATTCTGGGACTCAATACTTGTATGTAGAAGGGCAAATCTGGACTGCCACTTTCCTCACAACCTTCAATCACGATGGTGCATCTTGGATGGGCACAACCTTGCTCCTGTAAACCTGCAAGTGCAGACAGACAGGAGAATATGGCGTATCCGTCGTCGCCAGTTCCGCGTCCGTAAAGTCGGCCATTTTCTAGCACCGGAGTCCAAGGTCCTTTACCTGCGTGCCAACCAGTAAATTCCGGTTGCTTGTCAAAATGACCGTATAGCAGCACGTTTCCCTTACCGGATTTGAACTCTTCAACTTCGATGAAGATCAGTGGAGTTCGACCATCAACTTCAAGGACATCGTATCTTAGACCGGTGATATCAAAAGAACGAATTGAATCTGTGAGTAGGCGAACAGCGTCGTCCATGTACCCGTTTTCTTTCCAATAGGGATCAAAGATGGGCGATTTATTTGGAATTTTTGTGTAATGTTTGAGCAATCCAAGAATTGGTGCATGCCACAAATTGCCAATGTATTGAGTGAGTTCGGTGGGGGAAAGTGTACTAATACGAAGTGCTCCTAATTTTGAAATGATTAGGTTGTTTTACCTACGGTCTCAACCACATATTATCTTTGTGACCAACGTGTACCGTCTCGCGTATCTTCAAGTTCGATCCCTTTCGATGCGAGTTCGTCTCGAATTTCATCCGCACGAGCAAAGTCTTTGCGTCTTCGCGCGTCATTCCTTTCCTGAATGAGTTTTTCGATCACGCTTGCGTCGGTACCTTTGTCTCCAGGCTGAAAGTAATTACGCACGGGTACGTTAAACAAGCCTAATAACCAAGCTCCGGCTAGGAATTGATCTCGAAGTTTGCTAACTTCA
Organism: uncultured Pseudomonadales bacterium; assembly: GCA_964511425.1. Taxonomy (GTDB): domain Bacteria; phylum Pseudomonadota; class Gammaproteobacteria; order Pseudomonadales; family Azotimanducaceae; genus Bin55. The sequence continues at coordinate 45,120 of CAZEFI010000004.1, read as the reverse complement.
GATTTCGAGGAAGTTGCTTGAATTTTCTTAGCTAGTGCATGTAGTGCTGCTAGCGCTTTTGGTGTGTGCAAATCATCGACCAAAGGGTCCAACACTTCCTTCGGAAACTGAGTTAATGCAGCCGAGCGGAAACTCGCCGATGTGAAAGGCTCTTCGCCTAAAACATCACTCACGTACCGCAGCGCACGGTAGAGAGTCGCTAAGCTTTGTCGAGCTTGTTGCAGTAGCTGGTCGCTCCACAGTAAACTCTGACGGTAATGACCTGTAAGAAGCGCGTAGCGAATAACTTCTCCCGAATATCGCTGACGTAGGTCTGCGATAGTCACGATATTACCAACACTCTTAGCCATTTTTTGGCCTCCTAGGTTCAACATTCCGTTGTGTACCCAATAGTTGACATAATTTGCGTCGTCCTCGACGGAAGTACCTTGTGCGAGTTCATTTTCGTTATGTGGGAAAATCAAGTCTGTACCTGCACCATGGATGTCAATCGTGGGTCCTAAATGGGTTCGAATCATGGTCGAACACTCTATGTGCCAACCAGGGCGCCCGATACCCCACGGTGAATCCCACCCTGGTTGGTCTGGTGTTGAAGGCTTCCAAAGTACGAAGTCTTTTGGATCTCGTTTGTAAGGAGCGACTTCGACGCGAGCACCATCCAGCATCTCGTCGATTGTTCGATGCGATAACGATCCGTACGCTGAATTCGCAGACACGGAGAACAGTACATGGTCGTCTGCTTCGTAGGCTACCCCTCGAGTAATCAATGTGCTGATCATCTGCATGATCTCTTCGATTAATTGCGTGGGCTTCGGTTCAATATCTGGTTCGAGTACATACAACGCTTGCATGTCCTCGTGAAACGCCACAGTAAATCGTTCAGTCAACTCCTGCCATGGTTCGTTGTTGTTCTGGGCAGCGACGATGATTTTGTCTTCAATATCCGTGATATTGCGTACGTACGTAACTCGAGGAAAGAGTACGCGTAGTAGTCGTACTAAGACATCGAACACAACCGCACTCAGCCCGTTGCCAATGTGTACGCGATCGTAAACTGTGGGTCCGCACACATAAATTGTCACGTGTGAAGGATCTATAGGTACAAAAAGACGTTTCTCCTTCGCCTTTGTGTCGTATAAGAGCAGGTCCATGGAATTCGTGCTAGAAACGTGCGGTTAGTCAACGCACCCGTCCTGTTTCGGGGCTGAGTGTGCGATAGTAAAAGTTGTTAACCGTTAAATCGTTCTTCGATATAGTGAAATGCTGCCCGAATTACTGAGCCTTCGCCCCCTGCGGGATGTGCTGGACGAGTCTTCGTGTTGCTTCCCATTAAATCAAAATGTGCCCAGGGAACTTTATCGACGAAGTGTTCAAGGAATAGGGCGGCGGTGATCGCACCGCCAGCACCCATCGAGCTGATATTGCAAATGTCAGCAACACTCGATTTGAGTGTATCACGATATTCGTCGAACAAAGGCATCCGCCAGATGGGTTCCGAGGTTGCTTCTGCGGAGGCCACTAGTCCTTCAGCGAGGTTATCGTCATTACAAAACATCGCTGGAAGATTGAACCCAAGTGCTACTCGTGCTGCACCTGTGAGTGTGGCAAAATCTAGGATGAACTCAGGTTTTTCTTCCGCGGCAAGAGCTAACGCGTCACAGAGAATCAACCGGCCCTCTGCGTCTGTGTTACCGACTTCTACTGTGGTTCCTTTATAGGTGGTGATGACATCCCCAGGTCGGTACGCATTATCAGAAACTGCATTCTCCACCGCTGGAATCATTAGACGCATTCGGACATTCAACCCTCTCGACATGATCAAATGGGATAACCCTAAGGCGATAGCAGAACCGGCCATGTCTTTCTTCATCTCACGCATCCCTTGTGCATTTTTGAGATCTAAACCACCGGAATCAAAACACACCCCCTTGCCCATAATGGTGATATTTGGTGCATTTTCATCGCCCCATCGAAAGTCCATGAGTCGTGGTGGTGATATGCTTGCTCGACCAACTGTGTGAATGGTTCGAAAGCCGCGTTCCAGAAGTTCATCGCCTCGAGTCACGCCGAGTTTGACACCAAATCGGTCACAGACCTGCGCGATCGCTTCTTCCAATTCATCTGGGAGTAAGTCTCCTGCACCCGTGTTAATCAAGTCCCGGGCGAGATTGACTGCGTCTATTTCGTCCTGGACCTTAGTGAATTGAGGATCAACGAATAGAGTCGCGCGTTTTTCCGATTTGGATGCTTTGGTTTTGTATTTATCGAAGGTATACGCTCCCATACCCCATCCAAGAGCAAGCGAATAGACATCGTCTTGCTTAGCGTCTCGCAAGTAGAAGTTGCCTTCCCCTAACTTTTGCGATAAAAGTCCTAGGCTCGCTTTAGAGGGAGAGTCCCCGATACCCGCTACGACGCTGCTCGGTTTACCGTTTGTGTCGGGCAAATGAAAAAACTGGTTTGCTTTACCGCGAAACTTGGTGAGCTTGACCCAAGCCTTCGTAGCTTCAGAACAGCCTTGATGCCACTGTTCAAACTCGCTACTTGATACCAAGTCAATGGGTATGGTTCCGGCTCGTGGTTGTTCAAATACTAACATAGAAAATCCTTAAATTGATGTGAAATTGTGCTGTCGGAAGTAGTCGACGAACAGTAGCAAAGGTGTGTTATGTTAACAGCACTCTCTTCGAAGGGTAAATCATGCACTTTCGTTCGAGCATGCGTTGTCGTTGTTGCTTTTTAAGTGGTCTATCAGCAGATCGGCACGATAACTCGAGCGTACCAACGGACCTGCTGCGACGTCTTTAAATCCTAGTTCAAAACCAAGCTCTCGATACGCGCTGAACTGGTTTGGATGAACCCACCGTTCGACGGGGAGATGATTGATTGTAGGGCGTAGATACTGTCCAAGTGTCAAGAAGTCCACTCCATGTTGGAGTAAGTCGCGCATGGTTTGTTCTATTTCGTTATCAGTCTCGCCTAGTCCTAACATTAAACTGGATTTTGTTTGAACTTTTCCAGAAGATTTCGCATGCTGTAGCACATGTAAGGTCTGATCGTAACCAGCTCTAGGGTCGCGTACCGGATAAGTTAGACGTTCAACGGTTTCTATATTTTGGGCAAAGACGCTGATTGGCGACGCGACAACTTTGTCGACCGCAGATAGATCTCCCCCAAAATCGGGAGTAAGTGCTTCAATCACTGTAGTTGGATTTATCGCACGAATGGCTTCCACGCAATCTGCGTAATGTGCTGCCCCACCATCTTGTAAATCATCTCGATCCACAGATGTAAGCACGACATACTTAAGACCCATGAGCTGTACGGCTTGAGCACTTTTAGTAGGTTCATCAGAATCAATCCACCCATTCGGATTGCCCGTGTCAACGGAACAAAATTTACATGCCCGTGTACATACTGACCCCAACAGCATCAGAGTTGCGGTGCCTGCGCTCCAACACTCACCCAAATTTGGACAGTGTGATTCTTCACACACGGTGTGAAGCTGGTGATCGTGCACCGCGGAGTGTACTGATTCGTACCTACTTCCCGCAGGAAGTCGAGCGCGAATCCAGGGAGGTTTACGTTCGGTTGCGGTTATCTCGCTGCTCGCCACTAGGCGCGTTCGACGTTTCCTGCGTATCCCGTCTCGTACTGCGGAAAAACCATGTCGAGTACGGTATTTTTCGCCGCTTTTGGCGTTCGAAATAGTGTTAGCACTCACGGCATTAAATAGAAGAAATGGAATGTTCGACGCACATTATTATGCTACGTGGTTCGGCGTAACTGAGCCGCGTATCAAGTACAGCAAATAGTCCATTGCGATACTTCCGGGCGACTGTTTACGAGCTTAGCAATTTGCATAACACAACTACGTTGTTTCGGTAATGATCACTAAAACGCTGCGTTGTTGGGTGTTCTGGGGAACGGAATCACGTCGCGAATGTTTTCCATTCCAGAAAGGTAAAGGAGGAGGCGTTCAAATCCAAGTCCGAAACCAGCATGGGGTACGGTGCCGTACTTTCGCAATTCGCGATACCACCAGAGTTCGTCATGTAAAGCCGCGTCGATTCTAGACTCGAGTACCTCGAGTCGTTCTTCCCGTTGGCTACCGCCGATAATTTCTCCGATTCCAGGTGCAAGGACATCCATCGCCGCGACGGTTTCACCGTCGTCATTCAGGCGCATGTAGAACGCTTTGATGTTAGCCGGGTAGTCAGTAACCACTATGACAGAACCAGTGTGCTCCGTCAAATATTTTTCGTGTTCTGACTGGAGATCTCGGCCCCACTCGACGGGGAATTCAAACTTTACTGATGATCTTTGAAGTATTTCGATTGCTTCACTATATCGCATCCGGACGAAAGGTTTTTCGATGATATTCGCAAATCTGTTGCGTACATCATTGTTGACCCGATGCTCGAAAAACGATATATCGTCTGGTATCCGGTCCAATACATGGGAGAGCACCGATTTCAAGAAATCTTCTGCTAAATCAACGTTGTCATTCAGGTTAGCAAATGCGATTTCTGGTTCGACCATCCAGAACTCAGCTAGGTGTCGACTAGTGTTGCTGTTCTCTGCTCGAAAGGTCGGACCGAAGGTATAAACTTTGGATAGTGCCATACAAAATGCTTCGACATTGAGTTGGCCGGACACCGCAAGAAAGGTTTCCTTACCGAAAAAATCGTCTTGGTAGTGAACCTGAGCGTTCGTAAGCTCAAGGGTGCTCACGCGGAACAAATCTCCCGCACCTTCGCAGTCGCTGGCGGTAATTATTGGCGTGTTAACCCAAAGAAAACCGTGTTGCTCAAAATAAGAATGGATTGCGACAGCGAGAGCTTGCCGCAGTCTTGCTATTGCTCCAAAAGTGTTCGTCCTGGGTCGTAAATGTGCGACAGTTCGCAAATACTCGAAACTGTGTCTCTTTTTTGAAACGGGGTAATTCTCTGCATCTCGAACATGACCGACAATGGTGATTTTCGTTGCGGATACTTCTCGGTCCTGTCCCTTACCGAGCGACTCGACTACTCGACCTTCAACAACGACTGAAGCTCCGGTGGATATCGTGAGTACATCGGAATAATTCACTAATGAATCGGTCGCAACAATTTGAATGGAATCCAAACTGGAGCCATCATTCAAACTGATAAAAGAGAGTCCTGCTTTAGATGAACGAATTGAGCGTACCCATCCTTTGACCACAACAATTTCGTCGGTACTGTAATCTTCAAATAGAGCTTGTTTCACGGATAGTGCTCGTGTAATTACTGAATCAGTGGCTTTCACAACGTTTCAATCGAATTCAAAAAGAGTGTTGCTAATATTTCGTCGTATGTGGAGACTTATCAGAACAATGGTGCAAGGGAATGAGGTCGTTGCTTCGCTATTGACCAAATATTTCGAGTCTAAACTTTGATCACTACAGTATTGGCTAGTTTGTCATGAAGAGTTCTCTGGTCGTTTTGAAATCCAAAGAACAGATCAGTGAGACGGATAAGCCAATTGAGTGGACCAAAGAAGAATGCAGGTATGTCCCAAACGAAGTAGCGCAAGAAGAACAACTTTAGGAAAGGGATTTTTTCATACGTTTCAGCATCTACCATCGCGATATTTAACCACTTCTTACCTAAGGTTTGCCCCCAAATCGCTAATGGAATACCTTGGAGAATTAGAAAGCTAATATGCGTCAACACGATGCAATATAGAACTAATGGATTATTGAAATTAATGAAGATATACCACATCAACATATTGGGATTATCTAAACCGTCTTCAAAGTTTGGTCCCCAAGTCAATCCAAACAATCCAATAAGTCCCGGCGACAAAATTGCAAAAAGTATGAAAAATATGATGTTTCGTAACAAAAAGTCGATCAATCGAGCAAGAAATCGTTCTCCAAGTCCTGCAGGTTCGATCTTATCAACGTCGAACTCGTGATCTAGGTCTGAGCTCGGCGCAAGATAAGGGTTGACGTCAGTCATAAATGGGGCTAGTTTGTCTTGTTGGGTAGAACGCCTACGAAATTTTCTAGGTCTTCAGGATTCGAGACATCCGAGTTATTTTAAGAATGGTGTATGCCTCATAGTCCCTAGACCGTGCGGTTGAGTTGCCTACGACGAGGAATGAACCTGCTCGGTATCGTGAAAGCCGCGCTATGGCTCGTGATCTTTGCAACAAGATGATTCGAATTTTTTTTGCGAAGGGTCCAGAACATATAGAACACGGGGCAGTTTGGGTGAAACTACTATCCTAAACTTCTAGCGAAACTTGCTCGAGACCCACAGCAAGACTGGTGTCTATCATCACACTGGAAATTCAAATTCTCAAATTCAATCGGAACTTTTCTTCATTGGGCAGTTTTCACTACAACATTGTTCTTCCCTGCTGGATGAGAGCCATACGTATCACTTTCCGATAAGTCGTCGAACCATATTTGATTAATCTGCTACTTTGATAACAATGGTGTTCGCGGTTAGATCGTGAAGAGTTCTACGGTTCTTTCGGAGTCCGAAGCACAAATCTAGGATGCGAATGATCCAGTACATCACCTCGAAGAACAATAAAGGGAAATCCCAGATCAGATAGCGAAACACAAACAGTCGAGGCAACGGAACTACCTCGTGAGTGTCTGCGTCGACAATCGCGATTTTCATAATTCTCTTTCCAATTGTTTGCCCATATCGATGCAGTAATGCACCGTGTAGAGCAAGAAACATAGTATGAGTGGTAGCTACGCCGATCCAAATCCATGGATTCGTCAAATTTAACGTAAAGAGACTTGAATCTTCCTCAATTTCTGAAGCCATGAACTCCAAAAAATCAGCGTCGATGTTCCCAGAATAGTACAACACGAACGCAATCAATATCACTATCGCAACGGCAACAGCTGTAATTAACAAAAAGTCAACCACCCTAGCAAGGATACGGTGAGGTACAGAAGCTAGCTCGATCTCTTCAAGAACGGGCTTAACCTCGGTGATTGCGGTCTTAGTAGCTTGGTAAGGGTTGAAATTCGGAGGCAACTATTTGCTCCACGTTTCACCAATCGGAAGTAGCATTTGTAACGTTGACTTTCTTCAACTAAGTCCCGTGTTGTGCAAGTAGAACTTGCACTTGGGTCAACTCCGATTCAAAACTGCCCAGATCTTTTGAGACTCCAATAAGCATTCACCATGTTAATTGGAAGATCTTTGGGTTTACTCTCTAGCACGATTTTGCAAGCTCCTTTACATTGCGCGACGACACGGGCACGTTCTTGTATATATTTCGCGATTCCCAATACACTTAAAGCCTGCTCAGCTGTGTCAGCATCGGTTGTATATAAACGATCAATGAGACTCTCGTGCAGATTTGCTAACATGACTATATGCCGAGTTGAAAGTAACCGTAAAGCAACAGGTAAGTCTTGATCATAATCGCGAAAACTAGTCAATAAGACGACGAGCGATCGCTTGCGATGTCGCGCGAGAGCATTTTCCGCGGCTTGAATGTAGTCAGAAGCATACGTACCCGTGTGAAGATCGTAGGTTTGATGTAACATCCGCGTGATTGAAGAGAGCCCCTTCATTTCGGGGATCCAACGGTTTATTTGACCGAAACAATAAACGGAAACTCCATCACCCTGTTGCAGTGCGATGTAGGACAAAAGCAACATAGCATCAAGTGCCTGGTCAAAGAGGGGCGATACTTCATCGTCGCTGTGCATTCGCTTACCGGTGTCGACAAGAAACAACAGTTGCTGTGACCGTTCGTCTTGAAATTCACGCGAAATTAAACTGCGACGTTTTGACGTTGTTTTCCAATCAATGTGATTTAACGGGTCTCCCTGCCGGTACTCTCGCAACTGGTGAAAGTCTAGTCCGGTTCCACGGCGTTGTTGTTTACGCAAACCAATCAATAGCGTCTGATGTGCCAACAAAATCTGTAAATAACGAGAAATTTGGGCGAAGTCTGGATACACACGCACAGTAGTCGTACAAGGAATAGGAGATATACGCTGCCAAAACCCCAGCATAGAGTCGTACGTAATGTCGAGAAAATCAAGTTCAAAATTTCCACGGACTCTTGGTTGGACTGAATACTCGTAGTTTATCGTATTACGAGGAGGTACCGACTCTGAAATTTTTGAGTTTTCAGGATTGAGCTCCAATGGACACCGATCATGGATGACCATTTTTATAGATTGTGAAGAGTCATGTCGAACCGATACACCGACGGTACTTTTATGTCCCACTGGTAAGCTATTTGCCATTTCACGATGTACTTCAAACTCCCGCTGAGCACGTAAGGAGAAACAATCTAATAACACGATTGCAACCATCAAACTCACGATCACAACGAATGCGATGTACGTAAATGTAACAAGAAACGAAGGGAATTGAAGCAACCCAAAAGTTGGCGGAAGCACTGCGAATATAGTGAGACCAGCGATGCTTCGAATTAAGAGGTTGGAAGGCCTCATGTTCTTGGAGCTGGAATCTCCGCGATGATGTCGTTTAAGACTTCGTCTGCTGAAAGTCCTTCAATCTGAAACTCTGGACTCAAAGAAATGCGATGACGCAATGCAGGTAATGCCGTCGAATGTATGTCGTCAGGCGTGATGAAGTGTCGGTTGTTCATCAATGCTGCGCCACGCGCCATGCGTGCTAACGCAATCCCTGCTCGTGAGCTCGCACCTTGAGTCACTCCATTAAAGTTACGCGTGGCTCGAACAATCTCGACGGCGTACTTTAATACTTGATCGTCGATATGAATCTTGGATGCAACACGCTGGGCTGTCAACACATCTTCGGCGGTCGCTACTGACTCGATCGCTGAAGTGTCGAGTTGGTCGACGGCACGACCGGTGGTTACTTGATCGACGATTGCAACTTCGTCGTCTATGGCGGGATAATCAATGTAGGCGTTGATCATGAATCGATCTAGCTGTGCCTCCGGTAGGGGATAGGTACCTTCAAATTCGATCGGATTCTGCGTGGCTAACACCATATACGGTTTAGCTACCGCGAAACTCTCACCTTCAATCGTTGCTCGGCGTTCTTGCATGATTTCTAGGAGTGCCGATTGAGTTTTTGCAGGGGCACGATTAATTTCATCTGCAAGCAGTAGGTTGGTAAAGACCGGGCCTTTCCGAATGATGAACTCTTCCTGTTTCATACTGTATTGTGCGTGGCCGGTAACATCGCTGGGCATCAAGTCTGGTGTGAATTGAATACGAGAAGTGTCGACTTGTATGCTCGTTGCTAGCGCACGAACCAACAAGGTCTTTCCAAGGCCGGGTACCCCTTCGAGTAACACGTGCCCATTAGCAATGAGACATTGCAAGACGTGGTCGACGACTTCTTCTTGTCCGAGAACAATTTTTGAAACATTTTCCGATATCTGAGTGAAGCACTGCGAACTTTTCGCGATCTCTTCCATCATTTTGTCATCGACCTGTAGAACTGGCTTCTCAGATTCCGCTAACACAAAATCGTTCATAATTTTTTAGTACTCCATTAAGACTTTCGAATTGAAGGTTGCATGTTTCGTCGCAACTTCGCTTGTAATTTTTGCACGTTAGTGACCAAGTCCACCTCAGTTCTTGGCGAGCTGTTCACGTGAGCAGTTTGATCCGTGTTTGTTAATTCGGTCTTCTTTTGTCGTGAAATTAAGGCTTGTGTGGGTCCAAAAACTCCCGTTGGGTTTTCACTTACCCAATCTAAAGAACGAAAAAAGCCTTCGATGCTATTCTTACGCCATGCGAAGTTGGACACGCTGGTTACATAATCGATGGTTGCTCGCCGGGGGACGGGTATCGCGTGCACTGCTGGAGTGCTTCTGATATTGCCTGCGATCAAAGCTACGAGGAACGTCAGAAGCAGACCGATGATAGCTACATGGAAATGGGACCAAACCATTTCGAGGAAGCGAGTGGTTCGCAGAGGAACTCTCGGAACGATCCAAACAGAAACTTCATTCGCCAAACCCGGTAACAGGTTCACCGAATCGCGCACCAACCGCAAAAACACATAGGCATTGTCAGCACAGTTGGCTGAATGGTTCTTCCAATAATCTATATCGGTCACGAAAAACACTTGGCCGTGACCGTAGTTCAATTGCAATGTGTTATGTTGAGAAAGATGTACGAGGTCTGCGGCATAGGGCGAAAAACTAGTGTTGAGGAAGAAAGTCGGTCTCCATTCTAGAGTGGCAACATCGCCATCCTCAAACCATATCGACGATGTTGACGGGAAACAACTCCGTTTCCATACTTCTTGGCTCTGCTCAAATAACCGCTCTACAACAGAGTGTAGACCTACTTCATAAACCATCAAATTGTTGGGAAAGTACGTAGTATCTAGCGTATGACGTTGATCGGCTAAACCAATCATAGGTACCCGATAGATCAATGTCCCGCCCTGTAGAACCCAGGTTTCCAACGCATCACTATCGCGTTCACTAACGACTGAACTTTGTGCATCTTCAAGTAAGATCGTATCGGTTGGCGCAGGCATGTTATTGGTCGAGAGGATCGAACCAGTGTTTACCGTTACTCCATAGCGTTCTCCAAGCTCAGAAATTGCTAACCATGGATTTTTGCGACCTTCAGGTGTTAACGCAAAATCCGTAGTTTCATCCGTAACCCTGTGGTAAATTACCCAAATAATGGCGACGACCAATGCAATCAACAGGACGAGTGCCCCGACGACGACGTAAACCCAAGTGCTTGAACTACGCGAACGAATTTTCATACACAGAAAGAAGTTGTTGAAAATCAGCGTCCGCGAGAGTTTTCTTACCGTAAGCTACTTGTTGCCAGTGTAAGCTCAACTGACCAAAAACCTCGCTCAGTGCTGGGACATGTCGTGCAATTGCGCGAGCGCAAGTACGCTCCGTATCGCAAGTTTGAATTGGGCAAGAGTGTTTCGCGATTAAGTAACGTAAAGCACCCTGGTAAAGTAGCGAAAGTGCGTGTCTTGATCGACCCTGTTGCCAAGCCACACTTGCTTCCGCGATCACATTGGACGGCAATTCGTAACCTCGCTGTTCATCTTCGACAATAGCAACGTTGACTTCGACGCGTGCGCTCGCATTTCTACGTCTTTTTACAAACTCCCAGACACGAAGTTTGATTACTACCCACACTAATAGACCAACGACTAGAAGAACTAGCACAAACATAATCAGATAATAGACGAGTTTCATAATGAAATCCCAATATCGGGGAGCGTTTTGTTCGGAGGGTCGCATTCGTCTTACGGTTCTCTCTTCAAAAACTTGCTGCTTCACAATTTCGTCGATTTCCGCGCTTACATCGCTTTGAGAACCGTATTGAGTAGGTGAATCGTAGATTGCTTCTTCTGCGACTATATTGACGGTCGGCACAACAATAAGCAACGCGACACAAACAATACTCAGTCGGGAGATCATCCTTTGGAATCCAAGATAGAGATCCCAACCTTCTAGTCCAATTCGTCGGTTAATGTATAACCCAAATCCACCACAAACATAGAAGGGAGCCATGATTGCGGAACTGGCTAGCATGAGCGAGATTAACAACAGTTTTCCCGATTGTGAGTCCCACACCCAGTTCCACTGATTTGCTAATTGTTCCCACAGGAACAAATTCTCGGCTGCAACAGGTTCGAAAAACTTCATGTACACAATAGTTCCCGTACAAATCATGATGAATTCACACACAAACATGCCAACGTGAAGTAAGAAGTATGAATTGATTATCGAAGATTTAACGAGTTGGCGGCGACGTCGAATCTTTCCTTTACCACTTTCAATTCCCTCAAGTGCGGCAATTGGGGTCAACGTGCTTCTACCTGGACAAATCCGATAAATCGTCAACCAAGACAAGGTGTCGAATTGAAAAATCCCTTTGAACGAGGATTTAATGTCAAACTTCTGTTGAAAAATAGAAGCACTTACCACTTGTAGTGGAAGTCGTTCGTATAACGGTTTGAACCACCAGAAGAATACTAGAGCCCAGAATGTAGAGGGAATGAAATATGCAAGAACCATAAAAGGAATCGCGAACACAGCCCAAGCACTGAGCAGAGACCACCAGTACTTCCGCGCGAGCAAAATACCAATGTCTACGCCTTCATCGGGAGTCCGTAAGCGAAGTTCAACTTGTGAGTCTTGAAATCTCACTTCGACCAGCAAAGAAAAAATAACTAAGGACTAATACCCATAGGATGCTTCCAACGACATATTTGACAATCGCCGGTAGATTTAGAGGTGACCAAAAAGCTTCAATGAATGCGGCAACGATAAACATAGTGAAGAATCCTGCGACAAGGGTCATGACTTCTCGGATTCCTTGCCTGAGCGCAGTTTTTCGTCCTAAATTTCTGGGAAAATATAGTGCTGCTGCCAAACGTAAACCCGCTGCACCAGCTATGACTATCGCTGTTAGTTCAAAAGCACCATGTCCTATAACGAATGGATATAAGGTTAAACCATAGCCAATTGCGGTCAAATGGGCAACTCTTGCACCTAGGAAGACACTGTTCAACAGTAGGACAAACAACGTAACAAGACCAAAACCAATTCCCGAAACAAAAGTAATCAATCCTATCGAGGTGTTGTTGAATATATAACCACCAAGATTGGTTAGCTGATCCGCTGGATGGGGTCCGTCAGTCCAAAAGGGGTTACTAGGATTATACATTTGTTCAACCTCGAAGACCGATTCTTCGCTCAAGATCGTGTAAACGAAAGTATCGGACTGCGCGATACAAAAGGACACTAAGATCCACGGAAGAGAAAATAGGATAAGAGACACAAACATCCATTTCTTGTTCTTTCGGACTTCATTTGGGAACGTATTTGCGTAAAAGCGATAAATCTTTTCTAGCCATCCGGTTCGGGAGAAGTAGATTAAATTGTGTCCACGAAGGACTAACGTATTGAGACGGCTAATTAAATTTGCACCGTAGTGTCGAGTACGAGCAATGGACAAGTCGTGTGATACTGCTCGGTATTGGGTAATAAAAACTTCGGTGCTTGTTTTTTTCTTGGTCGCACGGGTTCGTTCAAACTCATCGAGTGCTTTTTCAAAAGTGTTCCAAAGTTCCTCTCGAACCTGTATGAATCGATTTTCTTTCATGGCGCACCGCGGATTGAATTGGCATACGCTAAGCATACATCTACCGCCTCTTTACCTGAAGCACCATGTATCGGTTTGAGTACTTCGGCTAGTTCAACTTTGCGCTCGTCAGAGAACTCTGCGCTACGGTCTTGGAATGACAGTAACATTCGTTGTTCCAGTAGTGACATGGTTGGTGGTACAAGAGTATCTGTCACGGAGTCCTCGTAGGTTCCTACTCTCGGTTGACTGGTATGGATGACTAAGGTGTCTGCCAAGTGATCCCCTAAACGTCGAAAATTTTTCGAGAAAAGCACAAAAAACAACCCTGGCATGCCGATTGGTATGAGAAACGGAAAGTATCCGAGCAAGATTAATCCAGGCATGCTCAGGAAAAGGCTGTCAACCGAACGAAATAAGTTCCGAATGATCGATTGCATGATTCCCACTGGAGTACCATCGGCATTGGTTACTTTGACGGACGCGACTACTTTACCGGGAGTTTTACCTACATTCATTTGTTCGAAAATCACACCATAAAACCACGTGATAACAAAAAAGAGTATCAACATAACTCCTTGTAGTACCTGTGCTAATTCTGGTCCAAGATTAGAGCTGATCGCGAAAATTACACCGATGAGAACCGCATAAATTAAAACCTTGAGAAATTCATCAATTACAAGTGCGACTCCCCTGGCCAAAAAACCAGCCGGACGTATTTCTAATTCCGCTCCTTCGGGAGTCTCGAGAACAAGTTTAGTATCGAGAATTTGAAGCTTTTCAACATCTTTGAGCGTAAATCGTTCTTCGTGTACCGAAGACCAATCGGATTCTTGAGACGATTGTTGAGACGCAGGCGTCGTACTCATGCAACCTCAAGTACTCTAGACATTGGAAACCGAGTTCGCTCCCAAGGTTGGGTTTCCCATCTCGATATTTTCTTTGAAAGGCGACTGCTGGGCGAGATAGTTTAGATCGCGTCTCACATATTCCGTTTCTTCGGCTAGGAACTTCGCGATCGCGGTACGAAATTGTTCATTAGCTATGTAATGCACCGAATAAGTCGGGTGAGCTTGATATCCACGTGCAAATTTGTGTCCCCCTTGTGCACCGGCTTCTAGAGTTGTTATCTGGTGTTTAATCGCATACTCCATCGCTTGATAGTAACACAATTCGAAATGCAAAAATGGATAGTGTTCGATGCACCCCCAGTTGCGACCGTAAAGTGTTTGATCTCCAATAAAGTTCAAAGCTCCAGCGATGTATTTAGACCCTCGGCGACACAAGATCAAGAGAATTTGTTCAGACATTGTAGTGTTCACATAACTGAAAAATTCACGATTGAGGTAGGGGTTTCCCCATTTGCGCGAACTAGTCTCTAAATAAAACTCGTAGAATGCGTCCCAATGATGTTCCTGAAGATCTGAACCCGAGAGCCACTCGATACGCAAATTTTGTTCCAATATGTTTTTTCGTTCCCGGCGAATGTTCTTTCGTTTTTTGGTGGCTAGCTGAGCGACAAAGTCTTCAAAGGAATCATATCCCTCGTTTTTCCAATGAAATTGAACATCCATTCGTTGTAAAAATCCTGACTGACGAGCCATGGACCATTGCGATTCGTCTAGAAAAGTCACATGAGCAGAACTCACTCCCAACTCGTTCGTGTGTTGAACGAGCTTGTCGAATATATATGGTTCAAGTTCTTTGCGCGAATCTGTCTGTTTTGTCAAAATTCGTGCACCCGTCGCGGGTGTGAACGGGATGCAGACCTGTAACTTAGGGTAATAATTCCCACCGGCACGATAACAAGCTTCTGCCCACGCATAGTCGAAGACATACTCTCCCTGAGAGTGATTTTTTAAATATAGGGGAACCACACCGACCGTTTCTTGTTCAAGTTTTATTTCTAGGTGTAACGGGTACCACCCTGTCTCTGCTCCAACACAACCGCTTAATTCCAGCGCACTGAGAAATCTGTGATCAACGAACGGTTGGTAACGAGTGGTCGACGAAAATGCACAAGCGTTCCAGTGTTTCGAGTCGATAGACTCTATGGAATTATGGGTGAGGGTGTGAAATTGCACGGTTACTGGTCCGTGGTGCTCATTAACAATGATCGAAATGGCACGTTCCGGAATCTGGGATCTGTCGGTGATTTCTCATGAATTTATGTAAAAGTGCGTTTTCTTTCAGATGCATAGAAGTGTCCTGCTAATGCTATGCTCACAACCGAAAAAGTACACAGTACAAAGATATGTAACACGATAGGGTGCCCCTGTGAGGTATGTATCACTTTGAGAGCAAGTTGAGTTGAATGAAATACCGGAGAAAAGACCGCTATCGATTGCACAAACGCTGGTAATACATCAAAAGGAACAGCAACACCACCGAGCAGGAGTAACGGTAGATAAAGGATGTTCACGACTGCGTGTGCGGAGTTAGGTCCAACCATGAATCCACACATCAACCCGATCATGCAATACGGAATCGTGGAAAAAGACATCAGGACCACGAGATTAACACACTGTGCAACAGATAATTGGACTGAAACGAACGACCACCCGATAAGCAGAATAATACCTGTGATAATTGCAGAGAAGGCTACAGCCATCGCGGCCTTGGATAGAAAATACACGAGAATAGGCATTGGACTGATCCGTTTGAGTAACAGCCATCCTTGACCTCGTTCGTTAGCGACGTAAACCCCAAAACCAAATAATCCAGTTCCAATAGCACCGATTAGGCTTGCCGCGATGAGCCAAAATTGATTTGACTTTTCGATCGCTCCACCCCAGTCGATTGCGATACCGCAGAACAAGTAAACGATCACGGGCAAACCGATGATTGAAGACACGAAGGCTGGTGTTCGGATACATTTCAAACACTCTGTATATGACTCCGCGAATAGTATGCGCAAGAAGCTGAAAGTTCGGTCAATCATCGTTAAAAAAGTTCATGCACTGGAATTCGGAGTGAGTAGATGGAGGTACGCGTCTTGCAACGAAGCAGGTCTAACAATCAAATTGTTGAGATTTGGATCCAACTGCATCAATTGTGAGACAGTTCTTTCTGCTTCAGTGACAAAGAGTCGCACTTGGTTTCCTGTTTGTTCGATTCGCTTTACATGATGATCTTGGCGAAACGTTTCAATATCTGCTATCGTATGTGCAGATATTTCGGTAGCTCCGACGACAGATCTTAGTTCAGTGGAATTCGCATCGGCAATGATACGTCCTTGATGAAAAATCAGGATACGGTCGCCTAGTCGCTCAGCTTCTTCTAAGTTGTGTGTGGCCAACAACATGGTGCGACGGTCTCCGACAAATCTTTCGATTTCATCCCAAAGTGCAAACCGAGTTTCTACATCAAGCGAAGTCGACGGTTCGTCCAGTACTAGAAGGTCAGGATTGCCGCAGAGTGCTAACGCAAAATTGAGCCGTTGTTGCTGCCCACTACTGAGCGATCCGAACACCCGGTGTTCCAAGCCATCGAGCTTCGCACACGTAATCAATTTTGGTATGGGTAGTGGATTGGGGTAGTACATACGAAAGAGTCGCAAGTGTTCCAATACCGTGAGAGAACTAGGGATACCTGAAATTTGCAGCATCGCGCCCGTGCGCCTGCGGATGGTAATGTGTCCAGGCGACGACCCAAGTACGGTGATCGAACCAGCGTCAGGTTTTAGTGCACCAAGAACGAGATTTAGGAAAGTACTCTTTCCAGCACCATTTGGTCCAAGCAAAACGCACCTAGAACCTTGTGGAATCTCTAGTGTGAGATGGTCAAGTGCTACCACACTGTGGTAGGATTTCGTCAGATTGCGAGCGTTTACGCCAAAATCTAAAGGCACGCTGGAACGTACTTACGTAGCATAGATTTCATGCTGTAATTATCGTGAGAGTGTGAAACAACCTTTCAACAGCGGCACGCTTGAACACAAACCAAACAGCGAAGTTCGATCGCTATAAGACTAATTGAATGGGCGCTACACACTTTACTTGACAACGGTTTCAACTTGGGTTTTACTGTATACGATATCAGTACAGCCTCGGGAACTGGTCTGACGGCGGCGGGGCACGTTGTCGTTAATCGTGGAGAAGATGTGAGGCTTCCTAGTAGTAGGCAGCAATTTTCGGTGAAACGAGTGGGTTGTACCAATAAGCTACACCCGGAAAAATACTTCGCTTGCTTTGTCAAGTAGAGTGTATAAATGCCAATTGAATACTAACTCTTGGCAACAGTAAAATCGTCCTCTAGTGTGGTGGAACGAATAGCGTATATGTCGGTTTTTGTCGCATGCATCCTACGTTGCGTTAAACATTCCCTAACCTATTACATCCAAACAGAATGCTGAAGTAGATCGTGCACTATTGCTCTGGAATAACTGGTGGAGTATTTCTTATACTCGCGCTGTTCTCTTGGCAAACCCCATGGATGGGAGGCTGTTTTCTCGCTTGTGCTGTGCTTGCTTTTATTGCTATTCGCCCCAGCAAGGTGTTATGGTGGCTTTATACTTGCGGTATCTCTTCTGCAATCGCCACGGCTTTCTTATTCTTTAAGTTCTTTGTTCGTGTAAAGTCATTGTCGGGCGAGACTGAATTCTCTTTGTTCGATTACGAAATGCTGAAGATGTTCGTTGGTGGATTCGCTATGGTATATATCGTTTCGGAATTTTCTTGCTGGCTCAAGGGGCGAGAGGATCTAGTACCACTCAGGCTTCATATTCGACGATGGCGTGATTGGTTTCGTACTTTCGAAATATCTCGGTAGCACTTGTCTCCTCTTGAAGGAGTGGATGGAGAACTAGCCGTCGCCCGATAACATGGTCGGAGTGGCCGGATTTGAACCGGCGGCCCCTGCCTCCCGAAGACAGTGCTCTACCAAGCTGAGCTACACTCCGACGAAATGCTAATTCAGATCAGTGAAAAATTTGAAATCAATACGCACGGTCCATTGCGAGGTGGGAGAGTGAGATCAACGCGTCGCGAAAACTGTTGTTCGGTACCAACTGCAAGCATTCAACTCCGCGTTGCGTGTGCTTTTCTGCTAACGCTTTACAGTAGTCCAACGCGCCAGACACTCGGACTGCTTTGATAACAGTTGACAGCTCTTCTTGTGAGCGATTCGCGATAGCTTCACGAACACACTCTGCATCATGGCGGTTCCCATTTTTCATGGTGAAAATCAATGGGATCGTAGCTTTACCCCCAGCTAGATCGTCTCCAATATTCTTTCCCATAACGTCGCTATCGCCAGCAAAATCTAGCCAGTCATCAATGAGCTGGTACGCGACACCAAAGTGACAACCAAAATCGCGAAGTGCGTTGCGTACCTGGAAGTCAGCACCAGCCAATGTCGCACTAGAATGTGCCGCGGCTTGAAACAACATAGCAGTTTTATAACGAATAACATCTAGATATTCTTCTTCTGTGATATCAGTGTTTCCACTGTTCTGTAGTTGTAGTACTTCGCCTTCGGCGATTACGTTAGTAGCGTGACTGATAATTTCCATTAACGGCATCGAATCAATCTCGACCATAAGTTGAAACGCGCGCGAGTAGAGAAAGTCTCCCACTAGTACACTTGGCGCGTTTCCCCATAGCAAGTTGACGGTGCGTTTTCCTCGCCGCATCCCGGACGAGTCCACAACGTCATCGTGCAATAAAGTAGCGGTGTGTAGAAATTCGACAAGTACGGCTAGTTTGACTTGTGAGTTACCGATGTAGTTACAAGCCTTCGCGGCCAACAACACTATTAAAGGTCTTAGTCGCTTACCGCCAGAATTTATGATGTAGTGACCAATTTCTACAACCAGAGGAACTCGGGAGTGCAACTGCCGGTGAATTAGTGCATTCACTTCGTCGAAATCGTGTTGGACTAGGGCACTAACTTCGCTTAGCGTTGGACTCGCGTGAATGTTAGCTACATGGGCATTCATGTGAGAAGTGCCGTCAAATGTTTTGACATTTCAAATGCGATGATTGATCCTACTCCAAGTTAAGCATTGAGGTGAGTTTGACGCATTCTGCAAACAAATTGTAACTTCGAAAACTTTTTGACCGATATTTCATTCCCAAACTCGAGCACATTTTTCGATGAAACAATTTGAAGGATTCGCTCGGCGGATTTCTTGCACGAACGTCTCGGGAGAATAACCGACACCCATTCGAATGTAGAAGTAACACTCATCACGCCGTTTATCGCAATGTGCTAGTCGGACAAATTTCGTGTAAAATTCCTTGCAAAATTTTCGTACTGTTCGATAGAAGCATCGTTATGTCAGCTTCTTACTCGACTTAAAACCCAATTTCCAAAACGAGACGACGAGACTACATTAATGTATGCAGTGATTGAAAGCGGCGGTAAACAACACCGCGTGGCACCTGGAGAAACAGTCTCGGTGGAGCGGCTCGATGCTCCTTTGGGTTCTGATGTATCTTTTGATTCCGTCTTGATGGTTGAAGACCGCGACAAGAATGAACGATTAATAGGCACACCTTATGTCTCTAATTGCAAAGTCAACGCGCGGGTCATAAACCATTGTCGCCAACCAAAGATTACTGTAATCAAGTTCAAACGGAGAAAGAACTACCTACGACGGAAAGGACACAAACAACACATCACCTTAGTCGAAATCACATCCATTGAGCACGAGGGGTCTTAAACATGGCACATAAAAAAGCAGGTGGGAAGACGAAAAACGGTCGCGATTCAGAATCCAAACGGTTAGGGATCAAGAAGTACGGTGGAGAAGTCGTTCAAGCTGGCAATATACTCGTTCGGCAACGAGGGACACAGTTTCATCCTGGATCAAATGTTGGCTGCGGTAAAGATCACACGCTCTTTGCGAAGTCCGATGGCACTGTCGAGTTTCGTAAACATGGACCACTTCAAAGGACTTTCGTAAGCATAATCGCGGCGAGCTAAGCTCCTGCACCTCGTGCCGTACTAGCGAAGGGAGGCACGCAATTTTGAACTTTCTTGATGAAGTTACGATAACGGTTAATGCCGGTCGTGGCGGAGACGGGTGTCTCAGTTTTTTGCGTCGTGCAAACCAAGCTAAAGGTGGTCCAAACGGTGGCAATGGGGGTACCGGTGGATCCGTGTATCTAATCGGAGATGCATCGTTATCGACCCTCATCGATTTGAAATATAAACCAATTCAAAAAGCAGGTAATGGAACACCTGGCGGGAGTTCGATGAAAAGTGGTGCAGACGGAGAAACACTCACGATACCTGTACCGGTAGGAACAACGGTGATAGATGATGAAACTCTGCGATTGGTCGGCGATGTAACGTCCCCAGACATGCGACTGAGAGTCGCATCAGGTGGGAGTCCCGGACGTGGTAATGCGTCTTTCAAATCAAGCACGAATCGATCACCACGACAAATTACACGGGGCACGTCGGGGGAGGAACGAAGACTTCGCTTACAGCTACGCATGCTTGCCGATGTAGGATTGTTGGGAATGCCAAACGCGGGTAAATCAACATTTCTGTCAGTAGTGTCAGCGTCGAAACCGCAGATCGCTGAATTTCCATTTACTACTCTCAGGCCACATTTGGGGGTGGTAAAAGCCAACTCAGATCAGAGTTTTGTTCTTGCGGATGTACCAGGGCTTATTCGCGGTGCGTCTCAGGGGACAGGACTAGGTACTCGCTTTATGCGACATTTGACGCGGACATCTTTTCTGTTACACTTAATCGATGTTTCACCACTCGATGAATCCGACCCTTACGAGAACGCGAAAGACATAGAAGACGAACTTGCTGCATACAGCCAGACTCTCGCAGAGACGACCATTTTTACCGTGCTAACAAAGATTGATTGCGTTTCACCGACTGAATTAGCACGGATTAAAAATTTGTTCATTCAGCAACAACCCGATCGTGCTGTGTTTGCAATTTCGTCGCACACAGGGCGGGGGGTCGACGAACTCATCAACGTTCTCGCTTCTGCAGTTCATCAGCGAAAAACGTCAAATGTATCCAATTTAGATTCGCAATTTGCAGCGCAAGAGCGATCGGATCAACTAGCTAACGATGTATTAGCACACTCGGTAGCAGATCGTCGAGAACGTGCGTTGACGCAATCTGAATCTCCCAGTCTTGTGCGAAGTTGAATACTTTAAAAGTTCTTGACGCTAAGAATTACTTGTTGCTTTCACTTAGTGAAATCGGTTACACGGCTGTACTTAGTTCTTTAAGTTTGCTGTTTAGTCGAGATTTGTGCCTAGCAGCTTTGTTCTTGTGAATGAGACCTCGGTTAACCAGCGAATCGATCATCGGTACTGCGTCCTTATAAGCTTGAGTTGCGGACTCAAGATCGCCTTTAGCAAGATAATTATCAACCTGTTTAATGTAGGTGCGATATTTCGATCGATGACTGTTGTTGCGCTGGCGGTGTGTTTCTGCTTGCCGAGCACGTTTGCGGGCTTGTGGACTGTTTGCCAAAGTCGTAAGTACCTCGAGTTCGTTCAGACGAAGAGTCCCATTGGGGATCGTGGAGAAAGCGAATTATATGAACTCTCTTTCGATGCACTGCGTTCGTTAGCAAACCTGAGCAGCCGAGATTTATTCATTGGGACATAATCCAGACCAACCCATTGACACCGGGAACAAGAAGGACATCGGTTCTCGTGGTTTCATTGTCGGTGGTCTCACAGGGTGTTCTCGCGTATTAGGATTACTACGAACGATCGCAGAATCCACCTTCTTAGGTGCTGGAGCCAAGCCGATTGCGGATGCTTTTTTTCTCGCGTTTCGCGTACCCAACTTTTTCCGGAGATTGACCGCAGAAGGCGCGTTTGCTCAAGCGTTCATCCCTGTATTAGCACAGTTTCAGGAGACTGGCTCTCGGGAAGAACTTGAAGAATTCATCCAAGTTGTCGCTGGAAACTTTGGTGTAGTCCTCTTGGTTGTTTGTGTATTAGGCTCTTTATTCGCACCTGCGTTTATCACGATTTTTACTGTGGGTTCTACTCCTTCGTGGCTAGCCGATGGTCGTTTTGACTTGGCGACCGGTCTTCTAGTGGTAATGTTTCCGTATCTTGGGTTGATCTCGTTCACGGCATTCCTTGGTTCAATTCTGAATAGCTTCGATCGTTTTTTTGTGCCAGCTTTCGTGCCGGTGATTTTGAACATTGCAATGATTTGCGCGATGCTGTTAGGTGGAGCTTGGTTCGAGGAGCGTGCTTTCGCATTGGCTTGGGCTGTCATCGTTGCAGGGATCATTCAGTTGCTCTGGCACTTTCCTTCTCTTGTAAAACTTCGGTTGCTAAAAGTTCCGAAGATTAACTGGCGACTCCCCGGCTTCACCCAAATGCTGAAGTTATTCAGTCCTGCGGTGTTCGCGGCTTCGGCGGGACAAATAAACATACTGGTAGGCACTCAGATCGCCGCCTCATTGGACCGAGGAAGTGTGTCTTGGTTGTACTACGCGGATCGCCTAATCGAATTGCCGGTAGGAATGATTGCGATCGCTTTGCAGACTGTTTTGCTCCCAAATATTTCGAAGTTGCACAATCGTGGAAATCAAATCGGATTTCGACGCAATTTAGAATGGGGAGCTCAAGTTGGGGTTATACTCGGCTTACCCGCTGCGGTGGGGTTGTTTGTTTTAGCGACACCTCTGACAGCGACACTCTTTCTCGGTGGAGAGTTCACTTGGAACGACGTCGAAATGGTCGCGCTCGCGCTTAGAGCCTTTGCAGTGGGGGTAGTACCCTTGATGTTGGTAAAAATATTTGCACCGGGGTTCTTTGCGAAGAAGGATACAAAAACTCCGTTCTACTATGCTTCGATAAGCGTAGTGGTGAACATCGTTGTCAGTTTGTGTTTGTTCAAAGTTTTTCACCATGTTGGAATCGCTGTCGCAACGAGCGTTGCGGCGTTCGTACATACTGCTTTGTTAGTGTCAAGCTTGATTCGACGAGGTGATTTTGCCTTTTCATATGCATTTATCAAAGTGTGCCTACAAGTCCTAATTGCCAGTACGTTTATGGTCGGGGTGTTGCATTTCTTAAGTCCTGCAGGTAGTCTGTGGTTAGAGTTTTCGATTTGGGTTCGAATCATGTGGATCGTTTTGCTCGTTGCAGCAGGGATCGTAAGTTACTTTGTGGTCGGGTTGCTACTTGGTCTTCGTCCCCAACACTTGACCGGACCGAGTTAGATTTCCATCGATGGAAATTATTCGTGGTTTACACAACGTGCGACCGTACCATCGGAACGCGGTGTGCTCGATTGGGAATTTCGATGGAGTACACGCAGGTCACACAGATCTACTGCAAAGAGTACAACAAGAAGCAATGCTGCGCGAAACAGACTCGCTAGTAATCACCTTCGAACCACAACCTCGAGAGTTCTTCCGAGGGAGTATCGTTCCTGCACGATTAACCCGCTTCCGGGAAAAAGTTGAACTGATTAAAGAATTGGGGATTTCGCATCTTCTATGTTTGCCGTTCAACGAACAGTTGCAAACCACATCCGCCGACTCGTTGATTCAAGATTATCTAGTGGACGCGCTGGACATTCAGCACATCGTCGTCGGAAGCGACTTTAGATTTGGGAGAGATGCTCGTGGTGATGTAGCGAAGCTCCGTAGGGCAGCTTCAGAGCACGGTTTCACCCTTACTCAAATTGAACCGTGTCAATACGATGGGGCAACAATTTCGAGCACTCGTGTTCGGAAGGCTCTAGAGCACGGCGACTTCGACAACGCGGAAGCAATGTTGAGGAGGAACTACTTTATGATGGGGTGTGTCGTGGTAGGGAACCGATTGGGGAGTAATATAGGGATTCCAACAGCAAACATACGGTTACAACGATATCGATCTCCGTTGGAAGGTATTTTTGCCGTCCAAATTAAAGGTTTGGAGAAAGACTACTTTGGTGCTGCCTATGTAGGAACGCGACCGACTCTAGGTGGATTGGAACCTTTGCTAGAAGTACACATTTTTGAACTCGACAATGACATTTACGGTGTTCATTTGAAGATATTATTTTTGAAGAAAATACGTTCCGATGAGAAGTTCGCTACCATTGACAAGTTAAAGGCACAAATGGAGAAAGACATATACACGATTCAACATTGGATACGGTCGCGTTCGTTTTAGAGATTCGGTGTCTATGAGTCCTCAATGGAAATCGCGACTAAAGTGGTTTAGCTTGGTTACTGTGTTGGTCCTTTTGGACTACGCTTCAAAACATTTAGCGTTTCATTTCTTAGAGTTTGAATCAGTCCAAGTGATACCTTTTTTCGCGCTCACTTATGCATGCAATAGTGGTGCTGCGTTCAGCTTATTCTCGAATTTCGGTAGTTTGTTGTTATGGTTTAGTGTCGCGGCGTCGATCTTGTTCGTGGTATTGATTTTCAGGACACCACATCATCGTTTCTGGCTAGGGCTCGCTTTCTCTGGAATTCTTGCTGGTGCGGTCGGTAACCTGATTGATCGAGCACTTCGTGGATGTGTCATCGACTTCTTACACTTTTACGTTGGCGACTTAAGCTTCCCCATTTTTAACTTAGCTGACACCTGTATCACTTTAGGTGCGATCACGTGGTTAGCCGTGCATTTCTTTCATAAAGAAGACGACACTACCGAGTTGGACACTGCTGAATTTAAGGAAGAATAGTCAGGATTCGTCTAAATGAGGGGGGCGAGGTGCGTCACTTTCTGGAGCGTCTAACTTCAAGATGGATTTCGCTTTGGGTCGGTCAAGTAGTCCTAATGTGATTACATTCAGGAAGCTACGATCTTTATTTCTGACGGAGCTCTTTATGACTAGTTCACCCTCGTCGTTGAAATCAGGCCACTCGGGAAAGTTTAGGGCTAGTATTTCCAGGGCGTCGTTCGCGGCGTCTGTGAACCCAAGTTTGTGGTTAGCTTCTATCAATACAACTAATGCGTGAGGTACCACGGCGGACTGAGGGTAATGCTCAACAATCTCTCTGGCTCGATTGGTTGCAGACACCCAAGCATCGCGGCGGAGATAGAAGTATGCGACATTGAGTTCGGCTTCAGCTAAGACGTTACGCAGATAGTACATGCGGTGCTGAGCGTCGCGCGCATACCTACTATTCGGATAATTGGTTAACAATTCTTCAAACTGGGAAAAAGCTGTCCGTGCCGACGACACGTCTCGTAGTGGTTCTGGTGTACCAAGAAGTCTATCAAAGAACCCTCGATCTCGTTGGAAGTTGCTTAAACCTTTCATGTAATACGCATAATCGGCATTTTGATGCTGGGGATGAAGATTGATAAATCTTTCTGCTGCGAGAATCGCCGTATCGTAATCCGTTCGCATGAAATTCGCATATATGAGCTCGAGCTGTGCTTGCTCGGCAAAGCGTCCGAACGGAAAATGAGTTTCCAATCGTTCTAAGCGATCGATCGCAGCAGCGTAGTCAGCTCGAATTAAATCTTCTTGGGCTTTTCGGTACAGGACTCGTTCCCCACTTTCTAAATCTTCTTGACTTACGCCACCCTGTTTGTTACCAGATCCAAAAAAAGCACAACCTGATAGAAAAAAAGCAGCGGCAATAAACATTGGTAAATATTTTCTTGGATTCACGATGTCAATCTAAATATGCGAGAGGCAGGTAATATGGTACATAAATCTAAATGAAGTGTGAAGAATTTGAACGTGAGATAGTGATTTCAATCGAGTGGGTGGGACAGCGGTTGGATCGAGTGTTAGCAAGGTTATGGCCTGATTTTTCACGTTCAAAAATTCACGAATGGATTCAAGACAACTCCTTGCAGGTCAACGGCGCACCAACAAAACCCTCCTATCGAGTTCGCGGTAATGAACATGTACGAGTCCAAACTCAATTATTCGTGGAATTAGACTGGGAGAGTCAAGCAGAAGTTCCCTTCACGATAATTCATGAAGACGAGCACATATTGATAGTGAATAAACCCGCAGGCGTCGTTACCCATCCCGGACCAGGAAATGAAAGCAATACATTGGTTAACGGTCTCTTAGCACATCGTACCGAGCTCGCGCAATTACCTCGTGCCGGAATCGTGCATCGACTTGACCGAGACACTTCAGGGATTATGGTCGTAGCAGGTTCATTGGCGGCGAGTAGTCAGCTATCGGAAATGATCGCTAAACGTGAGGTGTCGCGTCGCTACGAGTGTGTGTTGGAAGGTATCCTGTCCCACGCCATGGTGGTAGAATTAGCAATTGGTCGGCACGCCAAAGATCGTACTAAACAGCAGGTTAGACCAGATGGAAAACCAGCCCGCACTACCTTTCGCCCAATTGAGCAATTTCGCAGTCATACTTTCGCACAAGCCCAACTCGATACGGGACGTACTCATCAGATTCGAGTGCATGCGAGTGCGCTGTCACTACCCATCGTAGGAGACCTGACCTATGGTGCACAAGGTCGTTTACCTAGTACGCCGTTACCCGAAGTCACCGATGCGGTTCGTGGATTTTCTCGTCAAGCTTTACATGCAAAGTCTTTGGAATTTGTACATCCAATCTCAGACTCTGAGTTAAGGTTCTCATGCGAATTGCCACAGGATATGAAGGAACTACTCGAAATACTGCGTCGAGACAGTGTAGAATTTTTGTACGAGTGATGACATTGCTTACGATATTTCTCAAACTGCAACTTAAACTGGCCGACGTGCCATGACCGAGATGTTGACCAGTGATGAATTGCTTGTACGAGCATTGAGTAATCAAGGGATAAGGTTTGTCTTTTGGCATCCTGGTGGGGCAAATTTTCCGTACTACCGAGCACTCTCCAAGTGTGCAGACATATCACCGGTGCTAGTGCGGCACGAAGTTGGAGCATGCCACATGGCCGACGGATATGCACGAACAACTGGGCAACCAGGTGTGGTCATGCTTACATCGGGTGCGGGTGCAGCAAACTCGAT
Source organism: uncultured Pseudomonadales bacterium (assembly GCA_964511425.1). Lineage (GTDB taxonomy): Bacteria > Pseudomonadota > Gammaproteobacteria > Pseudomonadales > Azotimanducaceae > Bin55. The sequence continues at coordinate 18,138 of CAZEFI010000004.1, read as the reverse complement.
AACAGGAATCGCGAACGCATATATGGATTCGGTCCCGATCATTGTGATTTGCGGTCGAGATTCACCGGACATCAAAGCAAACGATCAATTTGACGAAACTGATATGGTTGGAGTATCTCGTCCTGTAGTGAAACACAGCTATGTAGTGCGAAGTGCGACCGATATTCCTCGAGTGGTTCAAGAGGCTGTTTATGTCGCCACGACGGGTCGTCCAGGCCCTGTGGTGATCGATATCCCAAGCTCGGCGAGTGATAGCAATACTCGGTTTGAATACATTATGCCGGAATCGATTTCACTCCGAGGGTATCGCCCAGCAGAGAGTGGACACCTAGGCCAGATTAAGAAAGCGCTAGACGCGATTTTGAACAGTTCTCGTCCGGTGATTTATGCTGGCGGTGGTGTGGTACACGGCGATGCGGCCTTAGAGCTACAGTCTTTCGCGGACTGTATGAATTTGCCGATAACAACCTCTCTTATGGGTTTAGGAGCGATTCCCGGCACGCACGAACTCTCTCTGGGCATGTTGGGTTTGCACGGTTCTCATGTGGCGAACCGCGCAGTGGCAAATTCTGATTTAATTTTAGCTTTGGGAGCGCGCTTTGATGATCGGGTGACCAATGACCCGACGCAGTTTTGCCCACAAGCTCGAGTCATTCACGTCGACATTGACCCTGCGTCGATTTCCAAAGTGATTAATGCGGATTTACCTGTCGTGGGTCCCTGTAAACAAGTTTTGACACGCCTCCATGAACTAACACGGGGGCATAAAGAAACTTCCTCAGCGGAAAGCAATCGGTTTGCCCCATGGTGGGAACAAATTAACCAGTGGAGGAAAGAAACAACACAGCAAGAGTCAGTCGTGGAAGTCTCTGGTGCTTCAGCACCAATTCGACCACAAGAAGTAGTGCGAGTTCTTCATGAAGAATCTGGGGGAAACGCATTTGTTACTACGGATGTCGGGCAACATCAGATGTTTGTTGCTCAAGGCTATACTTTTTCAACGCCTCGCCGCTGGGTCACTCCAGGAGGGCTCGGTACCATGGGTTTCGGTTTACCCGCAGCAATAGGTGTTCAATTTGCACATCCTGATGCGACTGTGGTCTGCGTCACTGGTGAGAGTAGCTTTCTGGTCAATCTCCAAGAACTTTCGACATGCCGACAGTATGGGTTACCCATTAAAGTAATTTGTTTGAACAACGGCACTCTTGGTATGGTTAAGCAATGGAGTGTCCTTAACGATGGCGAATGTGAATTATCGGGATACCGAGAATCGATGCCTGATTTAGTCCACCTTGTAGAGTCTTTTGGTCATCGTGCCTTACGTGCGACTACGGACGAAGAATTACAACACGCATTGACTTTCGCGTTCAGCGATGAGTGTAGATTCGACACCGTGTTCGTTGATGTGACAATAGATCCCAACGTGCTCGTCCTCCCGACGATGAAACGAGGTGGCACCTTAAACGAAACCATAACGGCTGATCGGCAACTGTGAAACACATTCTCGCTATTTTGTTCGAAAATGAAGCAGGAGCACTTGCACGAGTGCTTGGCTTGTTTGCACAACGAAGTGTGAACATCGAGTCGTTGTCGGTGGCACCTACAGAAGATGACACGCTCTCGCGACTAACTTTACTCACAATTTCAGATGCACGGACGATTGAGCAGATTACGAAGCACCTCAATCGATTGATTGGTGTAATAAAGGTTGTAGACCTCGTCCATGTGGAACATGTCGAACGAGAACTCATGCTGGTAAAGGTCTGTGCGGAAGGTGATGAGCGCCAGGAAATAAAGCGAACATGTGACATCTTTCGAGGTCAAATTGTCGATGTGACAACTAATACATACACGGTACAACTAGTAGGGCCAACCCCTAAGTTGTTAGGATTTCTAGAAGCTATTGGTCGAGCGCACATACTTGAAGTCGTGCGTTCTGGTATGTGTGGTATCAGTCGTGGTGCGAAATCTTTAGGAGCAGTAACGAAAGGAGCATAATGCGAGTTTATTACGATAAAGACTGCGATTTGTCAATCGTTCAACAACGAAATGTAGCAGTGCTTGGATACGGATCTCAGGGGCACGCACACGCCAACAACCTCCGCGATAGTGGAGTCGAAAATCTTGTTGTTGGACTTTACGAAGGTGCTCCTTCTGCGGCGAAAGCAAAGAAAGCAGGATTTTCGGTATTGCCAGTAACAGAGGCTGTCAGTAGTGCCGACATCGTGATGATCCTTCTACCCGATGAAATACAACGAGATGTATACCGCGAAGAAATTGGTCCAAACTTGAAGAGTGGAGCGACGATCGCGTTCGCACATGGTTTTAACGTGCACTACGAACTGATTGCACCAGAGTCGGATGTTGATGTGATTATGGTTGCCCCGAAAGGTCCAGGACATACTCTAAGGGCAAACTACGAAAGTGGTATCGGTATGTTAGCACTGTACGCAGTGGCACAAGATTACTCTGGTCGTGCAGAGGACACGGCGTTATCTTATGCAATGGCAATAGGTGCAGGTCGAGCAGGCATAATTGAGACCACGTTTCGAGAGGAGACCGAAACCGATCTATTTGGTGAACAAGTAGTTTTATGTGGTGGTGCGGCTGCTTTAGTGCAGGCAGGTTTCGAAACACTTGTAGAAGCTGGATACGCGCCTGAAATGGCGTACTTTGAATGTCTACATGAACTCAAGCTAATTGTTGACTTCTTTTATGAAGGTGGGATTACAAATATGTGGTACACGGTTTCAAACACAGCAGAATATGGTGGCATTTCTCGTGGCGATAGGATCATAACACAGGAAACACGCCGAGAGATGCGTGAAATATTACGGGAAATTCAAAACGGAAAATTTGCTCGAGAATTCATTGCTGAAAGTCAGGCTGGAGCAACAACCGTGAATGCTATGCGTAGGCTTAGTAAGGAACACTTGATCGAAAAAGTTGGTGCTCGCTTACGATCATTGATGCCTTGGATTGAAGAAAAGAAACTCGTCGACAAATCCGTTAATTAGTTCAGAAAAGTGGTGCTGTCGCGATCGCTATAGACAGTTCAATGTCTTTGATCGCAGATACAACATCTTGTCCAATGAGATCTAGCGAACGAATTTGTTCGATCCGGTCCGCTACCGTCTCGACCTGATCTGCAGGCAAAAGTGCGTTCAAGATTCCCGTTGCGTGAACCAAACAAAGCAAAATAACGTCACGAGGGGTGGGGATATTGTCAGAGAATAGTAATTCGTAAAGCCGAAGTTTCACTTCTTTCTCTGTACGACCGTCGATAACAGGGTATCTGCGCGAACGAAAAACCCACAGAAACCGAGCGTCCTGCTGTTCTATAACACCTTTACTGAGTAAACCGGAAATGGCCTCGTCTCGGATTTCGTCGGCTCGTTCGGACACAAACTCGACCCAGTAGCGGATACTTCGTCGTTCAGTGAGATTCGCAATGTCGTTGAGGACTTCATCCGCGACGCGCTGTCCAATAGGCTCGTTCTGCGTGGCGAAGAGTTCTTCTAAGTCTGAATCGATCCTTCCGGTTTCTGCAAGCTCCATAAGTATCGCTCCGCTCATGGCATACCGGTTAGACCAATCGGTGGTATGAATAAAAGTACCGTCTTCATCGTGTAACTGTAAAAGCACAACTTCTTCGGCGATGGTGAGCGTGGGTGTCGACATATTTTTTTAGTGTAAGGAACTTAGGGGTAAGAAGGAAGTCAATCTTTTTGTACTTTGTCGGTGTAGATTTTAAGTGTTCTATACCCTCGAAGTAGAATAATAGTGAACAATGCTTATTTGTGAAGATCGCTCAAAGCGTAGCAAAGGAAAGAAGATGGTACTAATCAAGACGAAGAAAGAAATACCTAGTACGGAAATAACTCCGGAAGCTATATATCTGTCCCGGCGGAAATTCATCGGCCAGTCTTCAGCCATAGTAGCAGCAGGTGCGTTAGCACATTCGAGCTTTGCTCTACCAGAGAATTGGGTTAAAGATCACGGCTATGAACCTGGGGAGGAAATCGGGGAAGATATCACACCAGAGAAGCATGCCACAAGTTATAACAATTTTTTTGAGTTTGGTACCGGTAAAGGAGATCCGGCCGCGCACGCGCACCAATTGACCGTCGATCCTTGGACTATCCAAGTAAAAGGATTAGTGGAAAAACCGGGTAAGTTAGACCTTGAAGATGTACTCAAAGGAATAGATTTAGAAGAGAGAATCTATCGTCTTCGATGTGTAGAAGCTTGGTCGATGGTGATCCCGTGGATCGGTTTTCCAGTGAAAAAAGTGTTGGATAAATTTAAACCATTGAGTAGTGCGAAGTACGTTAAGTTTACTACTTTATTGCGGAAGAAAGAGATGCCTGGTACGAAGAGTGTGTTCGCGACTATCGAATATCCCTACGTTGAAGGACTTCGTATTGATGAAGCAAATCATCCACTCGCGATTTTTGCCATTGGTATGTACGGAAAAGTACTGCCGAAACAAAATGGTGCCCCGTTTAGACTAGTCGTTCCATGGAAATATGGGTTTAAGAGCATTAAGTCCATAGTCAAAATTGAACTCACAAGGCGACAACCACGTACAACTTGGAATTTGTCCGCCCCGCACGAGTATGGTTTCTACGCTAATGTGAATCCCGAAGTTGACCATCCACGTTGGTCGCAAGCTACGGAGAGAAGACTGCCGCAAGGACTTTTTGCGCGGAATACGAAGACCCGAATGTTCAACGGGTACGAAGAAGTCGCTAGTCTCTACGAAGGGATGGATTTAGAGAAGAGCTACTGAGAAATCGTCGAAAACACACACTGATTTTTGAGTTAGTGCGTGTATCTTGCCTGATGGTGCGTCAAAAGTAAGAATGGTGGCACGGGTCCGACTCGGGTTTCTTGCAAAGAAACCAGCAAAATGGATTGTGGGACTGTTGCTCGCAATACCGCTAGTGCTAATTCTCAATGATGTTCGAATAGAGTTATTCGACCCTGGTTCTGGATTAGGTCCGAATCCAGGTGATGTACTCGTGGATCGATTGGGTACGTGGTCCATACGATTCCTGTATTTGACGCTACTAGTGTCCTCAGTATCGAGACTATTTAAGCTCCCGGTGCTTGTGCAACACAGACGAACTTGTGGATTGTTTGCATTCACGTATGTTGTTCTGCACTTTTTGGCGTATCTCTCTGCGATTTTGGGGTTCGATTTCAATACTCTACTGGGAGACTTCTCGAAGCGTCCCTACATCATTTTTGGTCTGTCTGCGTTGCTACTCTTAATACCGTTAGCAGTTACGTCGACACGGGGCTGGCGAAAGCGACTAAAATTGAATTGGAAACGACTCCATCGTCTGATTTACGTGATAGCTGTACTTGCACTAGTTCATTTGTGGATGCAGGAACGATCGACTTTTACAGACACCGTAGTCTACGGGTCAATCCTCCTTCTCCTTTTCATTGAACGAATAGTTCATACATTGCGACAAAGAAGAGCTCCGACAAACACTTCCACCGCAACGAATTAGTCGTTAAACTTGGTCATTCCAAACACAACCAAGAGGATTCAAAGAATTATGACAGCTATATCAGATCGAAAGATTGAACCGCTTACAAAGGAGTCTAAGTCGCTGACCGCAGAAGAAGTCAAAGACCTTTTGAAGGAGATTCCAGCATGGAAAGTGAACTATTCAGTAGAGGGAAAGTTCTACTATCTTGAACGAAAATTTAAGTGTTCGGCATATCCTGCTGTTGTCGCGTTTCACCACAAAGTTTCGGATTTGGCTGAGGAAGTGCAACACCACCCTGAGATGACTACTGAATATCACTACCTGACAGTGAAATGGTGGTCACATTCCGTTGGAGGATTGCATCTAAACGACTTCATCATGGCAGCTAGATGCGACCAGATTTTTAATACTGTATAAATGTTCCACGTGGAACATCTTGTTCGTGATTTTGTCATTACTTAAATGTGTCAATCGAGAGTACGTCAATTTCTGCGAACGCCGATCAAAATTTCGTATAAACAGTAGATGGGTTGATTGCCAAGGGCAATATCGCTTCAATAGAGTTGGTGACATACTAGTTTAAACGCGGAAGTTGTCCTAGTTTCGTTGATACTCACTAGATATATACATATGTATAAGGTATTCTAAGTATGTTTGTGTTATACTATACGGTTTGTAAGGATAAAGACTAAAATTCATGGCTAGAAAAGTCACAGCGACTTTAGCTTCAATGCGTAAGTCGCGAGAGGAGTTAGAAAGAGATATAGAAGTATATCTTAAAGAAGGTATGAAAATAAAATCAGTACCTGCCGGCGCGACCGGACAAGACGAAAAGAACCGAAGTAAGCACATTGTGATTTCACGCAAACCACAACCGCCTCGAAAGAAGAAAGCCAGCGTTTAACGACAATTTGTTCTAGCCTCTCGGCACTCCATCTCTGGTGCTTCATTTTCAGCACTAGATCCTCACAATTCGCTGTAACCTATTTTTGCTCAGTGCACATGCTCCGCCATCGTTTAAAAGTCTTTCTGTGAAGCGTTTCGGAAACCTTTATTCATGAAGTCAAGCAAAGTTCAATGGCTACAACGCATGGGGATTGATGTCTGGCGACCTCGTACAGTCAAAGATACCTTCCAAAGAACGAGCGTTAAAGAGTCTACTCAAGAAATTACAGAAAATGTAAATGTTTCAACGTCAAATACGACTAGCAAGGACGGTTATTCGACGGCGACCGAGGCTGACCTGGCAACTTCTTTGAGAAAAAAGGAATCGCCAGAAAAACACAATTCGACTTCGACTGAAAAAGTCACGATTGATGTGTGTTGTAGTATTGGTAGTGGTCTCTTGTTGATCAAAGATAACAGTGCAATTGATCGAGACCTAACAGAAGACATTTTTCGCGCATTTCAACATTTGAAAGGCTTAAACTCGGATGAATCGCAATTGTCTTTTTTCCAATTTAACTGGCCGACAGAAGCCCCATTCAGCTCCGTAAGAAATTCAAACGATTCTTCGCTAGAAAGCGCGCGGCAAGCATTTCGTGCAAAAGCTAGATCGTTAGGCAAAGGTCTTCCTTCGTACGTTGTCGGCATTGGTAAAAATTCGATTCAACTGTCTGATCAAAAGTTATTCAACGGCGCGCGTGTTTTGCACAGTTTTGATGATTCCGCTTCTCCAGCGTTCAAGCGATTACTCTGGAATTTCCTGCGAGATGACCAGTGAAGCAATGCTTCAACCGATGGAGGAATCGGATTTACGGTCGGTTGTAGCTATTGAACAACGAGTGATGTCATTTGGTTGGAAATTGAACACATTCCAACCTTGCTTGTACAACGACGCTTACGAATGTTGGAAATTAAAAACCGACGAAGGTTTAATTGGTTACTGCATCCTATATTTTGTTGGAAAATCAGCGCAACTATTGAATCTTTGTGTCGATCTACCTTTTCAGGGAAACGGATATGGTAAGCAGATTTTGAGTTTTGCGCTCGCTCGTTGCAGAGAGAAAAACATGCGCGATCTCTTTCTCGAGGTCAGGGCTTCCAATTCCGTGGCACAACATCTCTACCGGGGAATGGGGTTTCAGAAAATTGATCGACGGTACAACTATTACGAATCGGTTCAAGGTCGAGAGCATGCAGATGTATTTGCGCTGGAGTTAAACGAGTGATTGGTTGGAGTTTGTTAGCGATACCAAGACAATCAAAACTGGTGGTATCGTTAGTCGCTATAGTTTTACAGTACCATAAAAAACAATATTGATGCGAAATTCAGAACAAGTCAGCAAGCGGCGTACCTTTGCCATTATCTCCCATCCAGATGCGGGAAAAACCACGGTGACAGAAAAGATGCTGCTGATGGGCAATGCTATTCAAATGGCCGGGACCGTAAAAGCAAAGAAAAGTGGTCGACAAGCAAAATCAGATTGGATGGCTTTGGAACGACAGCGAGGTATATCGGTTACGACTTCGGTAATGCAGTTTGAGTACCAGGATCATGTGATAAATCTTCTCGATACTCCAGGCCATGAGGATTTTTCCGAAGATACTTATCGCACGCTGACAGCGGTAGACTCAGCGGTCATGGTGATAGACGGAGCTAAAGGCGTGGAACCACGTACCCGCAAACTCGTTGAGATCTGCCGCATGCGCGATACGCCAATCGTTACTTTGGTTAACAAATTAGACCGAGAATGCTTGGATCCACTCGATATGATCAGTCACATTGAAGACGAACTACAAGTGGAATGTACACCGATGAGTTGGCCGATCGGGTCGGGCCGAACTTTGCGAGGAATTTACCGTTTGGACTTGGATGAGCTCAAGATCTACGAGCAAGGACATGGGAGTACAACGTATGCGTACAAGGTCATCCAAGGTATCGACTCAAGGGAAGCGAAAGAGTGGCTTGGTGTAGATTACGCAGAGACTCAAGAGACTATTGAATTGCTGAAAGGAGCGGGCCATGTCGTCGACGAACAAGAATATCGTGAAGGACGCCAGACTCCGGTGTTTTTCGGATCGGCATTACAGAACTTTGGTATCGCCGACTTGATGGATGTTTTCGTTAAGAAAGCTCCACCTCCACTTGAACGGGAGACGAATGACGGTAAGGTTTCACCCTACTGCGATTCGTTTAGTGGTTTTGTGTTTAAGATTCAAGCGAACATGGATCCACAACATCGAGATCGAATCGCTTTTCTTCGCATATGTTCGGGAGCCTATCAGAAAGGCATGAAAATGCGTCATGTAAGATTAGATCGCGATATCAAAATTGCCGATGCAGTTACGTTTATGGCTGGGGACAGGGCACGAGTTGAAGAAGCGTATGCTGGCGACATAATCGGGCTTCACAATCACGGTACGATCCGCATCGGGGATACGTTTACCGAAGGTGAAAAATTGCAATTTAAAGGTGTGCCAAACTTCGCCCCGGAAATATTTAAACGGGTTCGTCCGAAGAATCCATTACACATGAAACGACTACAAACCGGTATCAAACAACTATCGGAAGAGGGTGTAACCCAAGTCTTCAGCATGATGACCAATAATGACGTGATTCTCGGAGCAATTGGCCAACTGCAGTTTGACTTAGTGGCGTTCCGTTTGGCGAATGAATACGGTGCAGAGTGCACGTATGAACCGTGCAATATTTACACTGTTCGCTGGGTTAGCAGTGAAGATAAAAAACTCATGCGAGAATTTTGCGCTCGTACACAAACGCAACTCGCAAGAGACGGGGGCGATCATCTAGCGTTGTTAGCCACATCAAGACCGAATTTACAACTCATCGAAGAAAGATGGCCAGACGTGTCATTTTCGTCTAGTCGCGAACATGCGTCTGTCGCTGCTCAGTAGAGTTCGCGCCTGTATTGAGTGCGTTAGTCTTCGTCTCCAACGGACATATCGGCGTACGGATTCGAGAAATCCATCTTGACTGATTGACTCCAACCGGGAATTGTGACTTCATCTGTTTTCAAGGTTAGTTCTTCCCCTTGAACAACGCCTTCGCCGTATTTATACACAGTTGCTACTCCTTTCTTTATCGTGTCATCGTCGTACTTTTCGATTTTTTCCCGAATGACGTCGTTTCGATTGAGATACTGTTTGAATTCTTTCTTACCATATCTCTGTTGCAACATCCGATGCGTATAAGTAGGCGAAATGACGACACCTGTCGAGTTGTTTCCACCAAAACCTTTGGAATTAATTAAAGCGACATCCATATCTCTGTCCGGCTGAATGTGTATGTGTTCCGATCCAATGTGAAGGTTGCTGTTATGAACATCTTCTGCTACGTGATCAATCGACTTTATTCCTGGAATTATTCCATATTTCCAAGTTCCCAGGGCACATGTGATTTGATCACCTGAAGCTGCGGCAAGTGTATGTCCTAAGTAGGCTTTCACCGCGGTAACGGGCCAGTTTGCAATACCATGAACCTTTGCTAACTCGTTCAAAATGTGGGACTCAGTCACTCTATTCTGCGGTGTTCCGGTGCCGTGAGCATGAATGTACGACCGATGTTGTAACGACTTCGGTCCGAGCATCGATCGGACTAGGCTCATCGCTTTGGCGACCGTTAAATAATTACCGATTCCTGGTCCCGGGATGGACTTCTTGTAGCCGTCTGCGTTGATAAAGACGGAAGGGATTGAGCCATAAATTTCAGCACCGAGATCCATTGCTAACTCTTCGCTCATGAGAACCAGATAAGCGGCTGCTTCGGAAAGCGTAAAACCAGCATTGGACGAGAAGGGCCGGCAGGCGCGTTGATGGTCAAATTCATTTGCGTTGTCAAGGCTCATGATTGCCTCGTCTTCGGCAATAGCCCCCATGATTCGATACGCTTCAATTAGGTCAGCGACGATAGGAGCTTCCGCACCTCCAACCATCGCAACTTTTGCACGCTTTTGAACGATGTCGTCTATACCCTGTTTTACGTTATAAAGAAAAGTTGCACATGCACCCATCGCACCAGTAGTTCCACCAACCGACCCGAGTACATAGGCATTGACGAAGTCAGCTGGCATTTCAGCAAGGCTGAGCGCAGCTTGTTTGGACGTTGGACGTTTACCAAGACATGGTGCTTGCAATAGACCACAAAGGCTATCTGCATCACACTGACCCAGTGCACTACATGCATAAACAGATACTTCATCTGGCCGGAGGCGGTCTCGTATAGTCGCCCACGGTATCCCAGTCGACAATAGAGCGTCCGAAGCGCTATATATGGTCATTTGCAACCCGCGAGGGTGACTTCTACTAGCATAGGTCTTGGCTGGGTTGAAACCAGTAGGAAGCTGACCCGCCGCAGTTACTCGGGACGATCTAGTCTCAGGTAGGAGTAGTGGTACCTTGGTATGGATTTCAACTTTTGTCTTATTACCGATACGCTCGATGGTTTTCCATCCCTCGGGTAAGGGCTGGGGTAATTGGCGTGTCGGAAGCAAGACTTCTATCGACTCTCCCGTTGGGTGGAAACTGGTCGCTCGATGAACTCTGATATTTTCTGTATCAATCAGTTCGATCTTGCGGATGAGTGTGTGTTTGAGTATGAATTGCCGAATATCGTCCGATATAGGGCCAGACTCCAATCCCATTAAGCTCTGCAGAGCACGGTAAGTATGGTCCGCATCGGGTTTTGGAAGTTCGTCGATAACGAGGCGTTTGTAAGCGTGATGATTTGAAATTCGACCTGCGGGGTTAATTCCACCGAAGCCTACGATGACAGGAAGTGGTATCAAAAAGTTTGGGTACCTTAAGTTTTAAGTAATGTGTTGAGAAGCAATCTGAATTGAACGAAGATGTGGGATCGTTAGTCTCGTTCCAAAGCAATGGCAGTGCCTTCGCCACCGCCAATGCACAGTGTTGCGATACCACGACTCAGTTGTCGAGTTTGCATCGCGTTTGCTAAGGTCACAATTAGACGAGAACCAGTGGACCCTAACGGGTGTCCTTGAGCACACGCGCCTCCGTAAACATTGACTTTCGCTGGATCTATTTTCAATTCTTGAATAGCCAACATAGTCACCATCGCAAAGGCTTCATTGATTTCAAAAATATCTACCGAATCCATATGCCAACCAGTTTTCTGGAGTAATGTCTCAATCGCTTTTATCGGAGCAAGGACGAATCGAGTGGGGTGCAACGCTACTGACACATGAGCTGCCACGCGTGCAATGGGTTCTACCTTAACTTGCTTTGTTATTTCATCGTTTGCTAACACCACCGCGGAGGCACCATCAGAAATAGAGCTAGCGTTTGCAGCCGTGATCGTACCGTTTTTAGCAAATGCAGGGCGCATTTTTGGAATTGTTTCGACGCGAGATTTTCGCGGTTGTTCATCTTCCCCAAGTTCTTCAAGCTCAGATATTTCTTTCATCAATGAACCAGAATCCATCGCATGCAAGGTCTTATTAAGGGAACCAATGGCAAACTCATCCATCGAGTCTCTCGTCATTTGATGTAAGTCTGCAATTTCCTGTGCGAAGCTACCCATTGATCGGCCTGTTTCCGCATCTTCCAGACCGTCACAAAACATCGCATCCTGCAATGTCTTATGTCCCATCCTGAGTCCAGCACGCGCTTTTGGCACCAAGTAAGGTGCATTCGTCATACTCTCCATTCCGCCGGCAACGACGCATTTCGCTCTACCAACAGCTATCAAGTCAGTGCCTAGCATGCACGCTTGCATACCTGAACCGCAAACTTTATTTATTGTAGTTGTAGGAGTTCCCTCTTTGATGCCAGCTTTTAATGCTGCTTGCCTCGCGGGTGCCTGTCGCAAACCTGCACTTATGACATTTCCCATGAATACTTCATCAACAAAATTTATCGGCAACTTCGCGTCTTCAGTAGCGGCACGAATGGCGTGTGCCCCTAACTCTGTTGCAGATAACTTGGTCAAGGCACCTTGAAAACTACCGATGGGAGTGCGTTTTGCTCCGAGAACATACGTGTTCATATTGCCGGAGATTTCAATTTAGGGCTCAACTCCGCAAAGTTACACGGGCGAAACGACTCGTCGAGTTGTTCGACGAGAATTTGTTCCCACGCTAAACGGCATGCTCCAGTCGATCCGGGCAGAGCAAAGATAAACGTCCCGTTTGCGAACCCAGCTAGTGCGCGAGATTGAATGGTGGAAGTGCCGATGTCAGAAAAGGAAAGAGAACGAAACAGTTCGCCGAAGCCGTCGATGTGTTTATCGAATAACGGTGCAAGTGCTTCAGGAGTGGAATCTCGACCACCGAAACCCGTGCCACCAGTCGTAACTATGACTTCAATCCGCTCATCACTAATCCAATCGGAGACTATTGCGCGAATCGCGTAGATATCGTCGCGTACAATTTTTCGAGTATGTACGACATGGTGCGATTCTTGCATAGCCGTAACCAAGTAGTCGCCAGAGGTATCGTTTGCCTGCCTGCGAGTATCGGAGATCGTTAATACGGCAATGTTCATTAATTACAAAAATATGGTTAAATAAACAGCAAAACCATATCAGAAAACTACAAAGAAATGCATTGTAACTGTGCATTTGCCTAAATGATATGGACAATACGATGTAACTCATAAAATTTTGTACCTTGAACGACGAACGACTCTTCCTAAAAGCCGAACGGATCGCGCAGGATTTCAACCTCTTTCCTTCCGCAGACCCTAAGTCTGAATTCTCTGTTCGCGGAGTGCTAAGCTCTCGCGACGTATCAGCGCGCGCTGCCGAATTGAAAAATCTGGGCGTTGATGCTTACATTGATCAGGTGGTGGGCCCAGCAGAGATGCCGGATCGAACTCCTGCTTCAGAAGTCATCCATCAATTAGGTAAAGTAACCCAAGCAACGAGTAATGGTCCATATTTCGACGCGATTCTGGAGATGGATTTTCCAGAGGATCGACGGCTTGTAGCATTTCTGGCTCAGGATCGTAATCATCGCAATGGCGTTTGGGGTCCATCGGAACATTTCGCGGCCGCTGAATTCGTACAGGCATGTTCTCGCCGTTCAATTCCAATCGTCAGCTTGATGGACACACCTGGTGCTGCTGCGGACGAAGAAGCGAACCGCGGTAATCAATCACACAATATTTCCCGGTTAATCGCGGTAATGTCTGATATCGACGTCCCAAATTTAGGAGTCATATTTGGAATCGGTTACTCGGGTGGTGCTATTCCTTTAGCGGCAAGCAACATGATCCTATCTGTTCGAGATGGGATATTCAGTACGATCCAACCGCGTGGGTTAGCAAACATCGCGCGGCGCCTTAATCTGTCTTGGCAGGAATGTGCGAAACACGTCGGGGTTTCTCCGTTTGAGCTCCTGGAACAAGGTTGTATTGATGGAATTATTGACTATGTTCCGGGAGAAAAAAACAGTAAGCTTGAGAACTTTCGCCAAGCAATCGTCTCAGGAGTCACCTCAATTGAAGCTAGTACCAAGACATTCGTGGCGCAAGAAGAAATGTTTCTTGAGGAATATCGACATGTACTCAATCGATATTTGTTCCCTACAGAACGAATGAAACAAACTGAAAGTGCATCACTTTTCGAGTTTGTCGAAAATCCTACCGATTATCTCAACGTGTTCGGTGTTGCTTACCGGTTTTCGCGATTTTTAAGGGTTCGACGTCGCATCAAGTCGACAAGCACGAATCAATATGGCCGCCTAGCACATCGAGAAACTCCAGAGGGAGAACTTCAAAAGCGCTTAGATTTAGATCGTAGACGAGCTTTCTTCCGTTGGTTACAAGATCCAGACCATCTTGTGTACGACGATACGCTCAAAGGTGCGTGGCGGAACTACGTTAGCCGGAAAGCCACGTTGAGAGAGAGCCGCAATCGGTTACAACGCATGTTGTTTGGAGAACCACGGAGAAATTTTGAGACAGCAAAGAGCAATTTATTTGGTAGCGTTGGCGCGTTTCTTGTAAATCGCTGGAAAGTTGATTCGACTGGCAATCTCAAATTACTTCTAGACTACTTACGCCACGAGTCAGCACGGTACGACTTGATCCATCCAATGGAAGTAATTAATCCTCGAGAACTACTCCACCACATTGACCATGATGACGGTTTTGGTGCAGAGCTTAGACATAGACTTTCGCACCAAGGTACCAGAATATTTCATTCGCCCATTGGTGAGGACCAGCCAGAAGATCAACTTGCACAGCAACTGACTTTAGAACTGAATCTTGCGATCACCGGAGAGAGCTTTGAGAGTGATACCCAGTTACCCGTAATTGCTGATGAAACTGCTAGGAAGCAAGAAATCGCTACGCACAATCGGAGACTTATAGACCGCACATATGCACAGTTTTTGCGTGGTCGTAGCGTTGGGTTCGCAGTAGTTGATGAAGAGTCTGTGGCTACAGTCTTAGATGTTGTTCAGGTGCCTGAACTTAAGCCAGCATTTGTAGAGGAATTTGAAAATCAACTCATCTTTGATGCGGTTTACAACGGTGTGATTAAGAGTTTGGAGTCTATTTCAGCAGAGGCAAAGGAGACTCAGTCGCTGGAACCGTACACGGTACGGCAACTGTTATTGACACACAGCGAACAAGGAATCCGCGATGCTCTTGGTCATCTGTTGGATCAAGGCACCTCTTTGGAAGACTTACAAGCGCGATTTTTCGCGTGGTACTTACGTTTTTCTACACTTCCGAACTTTCGCAAGTTTCTGCTAACGGTTGAAGAATGGAAGAAGTCAAGCTTTTCCCACTTGTCTGATACTCTATTTGTCGTCGTCACGTTCGTTTTTGAGAAGATCTTGGTTTCGTATCTACGTTACGAAGGAGACGGCATACGCTACAATGGCAAGATTACACCTCGAAACATCGGGCGTCGTCGCGACTTTTGGAATCGGTTAAACAATGCCTACCGCGATCTTCAGCTTCAGCAAGTTCTCACACGATACAAAAAAACTCAAGGATTGACGTATCAGGCTTTCCGCGACGAGTTTTTTGAAGATTTCGAGGAACTGTACAGTGATCTGATCAGCGGTGATCCTGTCGAATTTCCCGGTTTTCGGTTGGCGATCGAAAGTGCGCTCGATGAGAACGAACCACCTTGTGGAACGGTGACAGGTATAGGTTCGTTAAAGGGTGTCGAAGATACTCTGAAATTTGGGGTTGTAATCTCGAATTCTCGTTTTCAAGCGGGTGCATTTGATATGGCTAGTGCCGAGAAGTTTTGCAGATTATTACATCGTTGTGCAGAACTTAGACTGCCCATCATTTGCTTTATTTCGTCCGGTGGTATGCAGACCAAAGAAGGTGCAGGTGCATTATTTTCGATGGCGACGATTAATGATCGCATTACGCATTTCGTCCGAGATTACGATTTACCAGTAATAGTCTTTGGATATGGCGACTGTACCGGTGGAGCACAGGCTAGTTTCGTGACTCACCCACTAGTGCACACCTACTACTTTTCGGGTACCAGTATGCCCTTTGCGGGGCAGATTGTTGTACCGAGTTACCTACCTCTAGATTCCATCCTCTCCAATTATTTAATCACCACTCCTGGTGCGATGCAGGGGTTAATTAAACATCCGTTTTACACTGACCTTGACGATGAATTACGTGAGATTGATCCCGATATTCCTATCCCAAGTGATACCGTACTCGATGTTATCGCGGGAGTAATGGAAGGATCGTTAACCGCGGTAACCACGAAACAGCTACCTGCACCAGAGCGTCGAGTACAGGAAGATGACTTGTACAGACCAATCGAACGAGTGCTGGTCCATACTCGGGGGTGCGCGGCCGTCAAGATCGTTCGAATAGCGCAAAAACTTGGAATTGAAGTAGTACTTGTTCAATCCGATCCGGACATGGAATCACTCGCAGCCGATTCATTGAATGAGAGTGATGAATTGGTCTGTATCGGGGGTAGCACACCTGACGAAAGTTACTTAAACGCTAGGTCCGTGCTAACCATTGCCGGGCAATATGGTGTCGATTCACTTCACCCTGGAATCGGTTTTCTGTCGGAAAATAGTAACTTCGCTGAGTTGATCCGTACCCACGGGATCAACTTCATTGGACCACCTGTGTCTGCCATGGAAACCATGGGTAACAAGTCTAACGCCATAAATACCGCATTACGTTTGGGTGTTCCTGTGGTTCCGGGAAGTCACGGCATCGTAAATGATGTAGAGCAAGCGATGGAGATCGTCGAAGAAATCGGCTTTCCAGTTCTCATAAAAGCGGTACATGGGGGTGGCGGAAAGGGAATACAACTAGTTGAGTCTGCGGACAGTTTCTTGGAACTTTTTCAGCGAGTCTCCGTTGAAGCCAAAGCGGCGTTTGGAAGTGGAGATGTTTACTTAGAACGGTTCGTCCAGCAACTTCGCCACATTGAGGTACAAGTGCTTCGGGATTACCACGGTAATACCA
This sequence comes from uncultured Pseudomonadales bacterium, assembly GCA_964511425.1. Taxonomy (GTDB): domain Bacteria; phylum Pseudomonadota; class Gammaproteobacteria; order Pseudomonadales; family Azotimanducaceae; genus Bin55. Next base: position 1,240 of record CAZEFI010000004.1, on the reverse strand, counting down.
AGGTGTTGGGCTTGCGAGATTGCAGCGTACAAAGAAATCGCCAGAAAGTGTTTGAAGAATCAGGTTCTACCATGCTCCCGTCAAAGTTAGCCAAAGAAGTGTTCAGGCACAGTGCATCATTGGCTGAGGAGGTGGGATATGTGGGAGCAGGGACCGTCGAGTTTATCTATGACGTAGATCGGCACGAGGTGTATTTCATGGAAATGAATACAAGGCTACAAGTAGAGCATCCCGTAACCGAACAAGTGTCCGAGGTGGATATTGTTGGCGAGCAATTTCGTATCGCGTCAGGAGAGAGTATTGAAAATCTGAAAGTTGGTAGTCGAGGATATTCAATAGAAGCACGAATCAACGCGGAACAAGTCGTTCGAGCGGCTGATGGTACGCTTACTTTTCGTCCCAGTGCGGGTCGTATTACCAGCTGTTCGTTTCCAAACGATTCCAAGGTGGATGTCATCACCATAGCGGCTGAGGACAAATTCATATCTCCTTATTACGACAGTATGATCGCTCAAGTGATCGCCCAAGGGTCGAGCAGAAATTCAGCAGCAGATCGTTTGTTTAAGTTTCTTGATCAAGTGAAAATTGAAGGAATCGGTACAAATATAGCTCTGTTGAAACGCGTACTTAAGGACGAGATATTTCGAAGTGGAACATTCACTACAGATTACTTGCCGGAACTTCTGATACGTACTGACGCAGATTCCTTGATCGCGGAAATGGAAGAAATGAAAGGGCATCAAGAAAGTCAGTTGGGGATGGATAGCGTACGTATCGAAGACAGCAAAGAATTGAAGGTGCTGTCACCTTCAACCGGTATCTTTTACGCTAAACCTACTCCAGCTGATAATGACTATGTACAACCGGGAGACTGCGTTTCGATAGATGAGACATTGTGTCAAATCGAAGCCTTCAAGATTTTTACGCCACTACGCTTACGAGACTTGAACTCTGGTGCAGAGTTACTATATTCGGACGCCAACGACTATAAGGTTACTCGTGTAAACGTTGACACTGGTCAGCAAGTTAACCAAGGAGATTTGTTGTTCGTAGTTCAACCAGAGACAAAATAAAGCTGAATCGCAAATGTGCGAAGAGTTGGTCAAAACGGTTCTATAAATTCGAGCTCTTTAGCCTCAGGTAAGAGATACGTAATGGGTTTTTCGCATCTCACATTCCTAAAAGTGGGAATTCCGTAGATAACTTGACACGCTAATTACGGAGACTTCTTGACAGTTCA
>CAZEFI010000003.1:30106-110033 GCA_964511425.1 uncultured Pseudomonadales bacterium | reverse complement strand
TTGGGGACTGGGGCATCTGGACGGGGAGGAGCGTTGGCGTTGGCCACTCCGAAGAGCCGTCAAAAGGTAGGAAATCCACACTTTGTGTAGTATTCCCTATAAGTCCCAAATAAACGAATCGGCACTGCAGTTCAAATTTCACCTATCGACAGGTCCGGGCGGTCAAAATGTGAACAAGGTCGCGACTGCAGTAGAACTTCGATTCAATATCGAGGAGAGTGGTTTGTCCGAGTCCGTCTGTAAAAGAATCCTCGAGGTGGGAAAATCGCGCTTGAACTCTGCTGGTGAGATCGTCATTCACGCGACTCGACATCGTTCCCAAAAGAGAAATAAAGAAGAGGCTATTGATCGACTCGAAAAGTTAATCGAAACAGCCCAAGAACCGCCTAAACCACGTATTCCTACTAGACCATCCGCACGCGTGAAACAGGATCGACTCGATCAAAAACGTAAGACTTCGGCGAAAAAACAAGCGCGGAGAGATTCCCTGCACGAAAATACCTAATTGCTTACTTGTACTTGCGAATCGAACATTAAAATGTACCGTTTGATCGTTTAGCGATCAAAGGCATAGTCTATTTCATATTTTCGCTCGATAATCTATCGACGATGTTTCCTACAGTTTGCAATTTTGGAGAAATAACTTAAATGAAAGCAAAGCTTGAATACATCTGGCTTGACGGGTACAGCCCGACGCAAAGCCTGCGAAGTAAAACCCGAATAATTGAAGATTTCGATGGGCGTTTGGAATCATGTCCGGTATGGTCCTTTGATGGTAGTTCCACGGCGCAAGCAGAAGGTGCTGATTCGGATTTATTGTTAAGACCGGTAGCGATCTTCAGCGATCCCGCTCGAAAAGATGCGTTTTTAGTAATGACCGAAGTTTTAAATCCAGATGGCGAGCCTCACGACAGTAATGGTCGTGCCATGATCGACGACGACGATGATGATTTCTGGTTTGGATTTGAGCAAGAGTATTTTCTTTGGGACTTGGAAACTTCATTGCCACCCGGCTTTCCTGTGAAAGGATTCCCTCGGCCACAAGGGCCGTATTACTGCTCTGTTGGAGCGGAGAATAACTTTGGTCGGGAGTGTATTGAAGATCACCTAGATCAATGTCTTGAAGCTGGCATCAACGTGGAGGGCATCAACGCTGAGGTAGCGGCAGGACAGTGGGAGTTCCAGGTATTCGCCAAAGGTGCTAAAAGTGCTGGCGATCAAACTTGGGTTGCGCGATACCTAGCCGAACGAAACGCAGAAAAGTGGGGCTACGGAATCAATTGGCATCCTAAGCCTCTCGGACAGACCGATTGGAACGGTTCTGGCATGCACGCGAATTTCTCCAACGCGATAATGCGCGAGAGTGGAGATCAGAGCGTTTTTGAAAAGATTTGCGAAGAGTTCGGGCGTAACATTCGCCGGCACATTGACGTTTACGGTGCAGATAACGAACAACGACTCACGGGTCTACACGAGACACAATCGATTCATGAATACTCCTATGGTGTTTCTGACCGGGGAGCGTCCATCCGAATTCCTGTCGGCACGGTCGAAGAAGGTTGGAAGGGGCGCCTAGAAGATCGTCGACCTGCGTCCAACGCAGACCCCTATAAAGTCGCTTCCGTAATCGTACGAACGACCAAAGACGCGTTGTCATAATTTCTGTCGCCACCACCCGAAACGAAAGACTTAGGCTCTTAGACTAACGACATATCTATAACGGTACGATGAACCAAAGAACTCGAACGATCTTCAAGGTTCGTCGTGCTTTTCACACGTGATAGAACGAGCACGCATGTGCTCGTTCTTGATCTCTAAGCCATTCAGTTACCACTAAGTGGCTGTTTACCGTTTCTCTCAGTTCCAAATTTAAGAAATGCAGGATCAAGAGCAGAACACTAGTATCAAGCGCGTTCTAAGCATTCTGTTCAAAACGCTGACTTGGCTCTTAGCTGCTGGGTGTTTCTATTGGGTCTATACGAAGATTGCTGGTGCGGCAGCGAAAGAGGACTTGTCCGCGTGGCGATACTTGATCAATTTCCTTGGAGAAGCCAATTGGTTGCTATGGTTATCAGTAATGATGCCGTACTCGGTGTTTTTCTTCCTCATCGATTCAAACGTTACTTGGCGTGTACTGCGCTGGTTCAACGCACCAGAGCTACAGTATGGCAGCGTGCTCCCCATTCGAGCGAGTGCTTATATCTTATCGTTGGTTAACGAGCAGGTTGGTAAAGGTGCAATGTCGCTTTACCTTTTCAAAACGTATCAAGTACCCGGATGGAAAGCACTATCGTCGATGATCTTTATCGGTGTATGTGAAATCTATCAGCTATTACTGTTCTCCTCTGTAGGACTCATCATTTTCTATAGCTACGTACAACAAGCGTCGACTGTGCTGCCACTCGACTACATTTTGCCTGCTGTATTTATTTTTGCGCTTGTTTATTTCCCGATCCATCTTGCGTATTTCCGCGGGCAAATTTTCAAAGGTATTAAACTGCGTGATGTCAGTGTCCTTCACGCTCTGCGAGAAGCTAAGTTTCGTCATTACGTACTAACAATTGCACTAAAAGCACCAAACATGATTGGTGCCGTAATCGTCTATACGATCGCACTTGCCGTGTTCAATGTAGAAGCAAATACCGGACAAATGCTCGTGTTTTTACCGTTAATATTCTTGGCAGCAGCTCTTCCGTTGCCGTTCCACGCTGGAGCGTTAGTGATTTGGACGGTGGTGTTTCCAGACTATCCAGAGGTGGGCGCGTTTAGCCTCGTTATGCACACATTCTTCGTGTTATTCAACGCACTGATCGGTGTCTGTTTTCTCCCCCGTGCGAATCATGAATTGTTTGATCGGTAGTTCGAGCCCAAACTAGAACATTGACCGAAGAACGCATCGTAAATCGAGAGTTCACCTAAGACCGTAAACGGTTAAGTTACTTCCTTCTTCAACTGGAACTTTGGTTCCCGCCAAACTTCATTAATCATGATTTCTTCGAGAATTTGAGCAGCTTCATTAATGTCATTTTTGTCTAGGTAGAGCGGTGCAATCCCAAAGCGCATGATATTGGGTTGACGAAAATCTCCAATTACACCGCGTTCGATTAATGCCTGCATGATTGCATATCCATCATCCGAAGCAAAAGACACTTGAGACCCTCGTTGTTCTGGATCACGCGGTGTGACTAGAGTCAAATTAGGACATCGTCGCTCGATCTCCTCAATAAACAGGCTAGATAACAATACTGAAGAAGCTCGGAGTTCTGTCATGTCCACCTCCTCCCAAACTTTCATCGCTAGTTCTAGCAACTTGAACTGGATAATTGATGGACTACCGATGCGGAAGCGTTCCGTACTGGCAGACGGTCTATACTTCAATTCCATGGCGAATGGATCTTGGTGTCCCAACCATCCCGTCAAAGCGGGGGTGATCGATGTTACTATGTCTGGTCGAACGTAAATGAACGCCGGTGCGCCTGGACCACCATTGAGATATTTGTACGTACAACCCACTGCAAACTCTGCGTTCGAGTTTCCTATGGACAATGGAAGCGCACCCGCAGAATGTGCTAGATCCCAAATCATGACCGCGCCCTTTTCCTGCGCGCGGCGAGTGATCGAATCTATGTCATGTATACGACCTGTTCGATAATCAACATGGGTGAGGAATACTACCGCAACACTTTCGTCGATGGAGTCCAACACCTCTTCTGGCGGTGGAGTTCGAAGCCTGTGTCCCTTATCCATCGTATCAATCAGACCTTGAGCCATGTACAGATCTGTCGGAAAATTTCCCGAATCGGATAGTAAGATGCGTCGATCAGGACGTAAACTCAAAGCCGCAGCCAAAGCTTGATATAGCTTAATCGATAATGTGTCCCCGGTCGCTACTGTGTCAGGAGATACCCCTATTACGGGTGCGATCTGGTTTCCAACTGATTGTGGCAGTGACATCCAGCCCGCAGTGTTCCAAGCCTTGATGAGTTCTTGTCCCCACTCTTCACGAATGACCTGATCCGCACAATCGGTGCTACCTCGGATCGGCGGTCCGAGCGAATTACCGTCGAGATAGATGACTCCTTTGGGTATATCGAAGAGCTCTTTGCGCGGCAGAGACGATTTCGAAGTCAAAGGTCCCCTCGCACACGCCACAATTCGGGGAATAGGACAACTTTCAACCTGTTCGACAGGAATGGGACACCAGATGATCCACCGGTACCTGTTTTATTTCCAATAACACGTTCAACCGTGGTCACATGATTGAATCGCCATCGCCGAAAATAATCTTCAAGATCTACGAGTTTTTCCGCCAGTTCATAGAGTTCCCAATACTTGGACGGATTCTCGTATACCTTTTGCCAGCGATCTTGAATGTTCTTGTCTGGTTGTCGCGGTTGCCGCATTTGTGGATCGGGTAATTGGTGTTCGCTCCCGTCCAAAACAGTAAAAAGGATTCGAACAGCATGATCATAGATGCTGAGGCGATCAAGTTCGGCGACGAGAATCTCGTAATTCTCCTCGTTCTTCTCATGAATCTTGAGATTGTTCAAGTCCCGATTACCGAGCATATATTCAATCATTCGATATTGATAGGACTGTATTCCGGACGCTGAGCCTAGAGTTGATCGAAATTCTGTGTAATCGCTTGGTGTCATCGTGCGCAACACTTCCCACGCGCCATTCAGTTGATCGAATATGCGAGCGACTCGACTCAATGTTTTAAATACTCGTTGTAGTTGATTGATTTCCAGATCCTTTCTCACCTGTGAAAGTTCATGGATCACCAACTTCATCCACAATTCGGTAGTTTGATGCTGAATAATGAACAGCATCTCATCATGGGCGTTAGTGAGTGTTTTTTGAGCACATAAGATGGAGTCGAGATTTAAATGGTCGTGGTACGATTGTACAATCGGAGGAGGGGCTTGTTTGTCGGTACTACTTAAACTCACAGGACATACTTTTTGTTGAAGATTTCGTTCGCTTACCGTCGACGCGTAAATAAAACTCAAGCGAGATTTTAATTCTCGCTCCGACACTAGTTTAAGATACGTTCGTATTCTTAACGGGAACATGCGTCGACATGGGACGCTCTGGCACGGCGGAACTGCTATGTATTAAAAGAATAGCCCCTCGTTTCGAGTTAAAACTCCTGACTAATTCGTCTTTGCATTCGTCGTTTCAAAAGTTCTGCCATTTAACATATCGTCTTATCATATATTTAAAACCGGAACCTTAAAGTCTATGTGTGCACCCATCCGTCGAATGAACACTAATCGTATGAAATTTAATGGGGAATGCTGCACTCCGGATTGGGTTATTCACTTAATTCTTAACGCCAGCATACCTAAGGACTTGAGTGCTAATCATGGGTCGTATCGATGAACACTACCGATTGGGACACTGCTTTCGCTAACTCGGTTTATATAACAGATGGTGCCTCCTATCCGAGCCGTTGGAGGAAGTCTTCGAGCGCGTTTATCAACGCGCACCAAAGAATGGACTTGAACCTATCTTACGGACCACACCCGAAGCAGAAGTTTGATTTTTTCTGGCCCACGATTGAAACCAAAGGCTTAGCTTTCTTCGTTCATGGTGGATATTGGCTGGACTTCGATAAATCGTATTGGTCGCATTTGGCAGGAGGCGCGTGCGCGCACGGATGGGTCGTTGCGATTCCAAGTTATGTCCTTGCACCTGAGGTGCGAATATCCGATATTTCGCGAATGATCGCTAGAGCCATCGAACACTGTAGTGAACAAGTCGACGGCCCAATCATTCTCTCAGGACATTCTGCAGGCGGTCATTTGGTCACACGGATGGTTTGTGAAGAAACGCCGTTGCGAACTGACACGAGAGCGCGTATTGATCGGGTGGTATCGATAAGCGGTTTGCATGATTTACGAAACCTAAGACATACCCGAATGAACGAACATCTTCAACTAGACCTTGACGAAGCAATCGCGGAGAGCCCCGCGCTGCAAGACCCAATCGATTCCGCGCGAGTGATTTGCTGGGTGGGTTCAGAAGAAAGACCAGAGTTTCTGAGTCAAGCTACGACACTACGAGATGGCTGGAAAAATAAATTAACTGATATACAACTCGTAATTGAACCTGGTCGCCATCACTTTAACGTAATCGCATCATTAGCTAATCCAGATAGTTCTCTTACGCGAACACTTGTCGGCGTCGACTAATTGATTGAAGCATGAAATTTGATTCAAACATTTGTTCGTGTGTCTGTTAAGTTTTTGGATCTTTAACACTAGCAGTCTCAGGAGCTCTCCTACGGCGCAGCAACCATAGCCGTTCTCCCATAGAAAAGATCGAGGAGGTGATCAAGACCCAAGAGAACGTTTGTCGAATCCAAAGATTTGATATCCAGTCGAAATTAAACGCATTTTCGCCTACGACAATACCAACAAGGACAAAGTAGCTAATTCCATTCCAACGACCTAGCTTACTAGGAATGAGATTCTCTCGCTGAAACACACCAGAGTCTAGAACATACTGCAGGAACGCTAGTAATACCAGAATGGGCAGAAGGATCGGGATGCTACCGTGAACTGCGAGCGCGAATAGGGCACTCGACACGAAGAGACAGTCAGCACTATGGTCAAGAATCCCGCCGATTCTACTTGGGTTTGCTTGTCGCCGAGCGATAATTCCATCGAACACATCCGTTACGACCGCGAAGACAAACAATGCCCCACTTAGTAAAAACTTTCGCTCTAGAATACACCACACATTGGCGGGCGAAACGAGTAAGCGCATGAACGTCAAACTGTTAGCTATCGACAGCAGAGCTCTCATCTGTTCGCTTTTGTATCAAACAGTTCTGGTCGTCTAGGTAAAACATCTCGGAAAACACACTGTCCAACCAAGTGAAATCGACAAAAACCATCAAAATTAAAATATTGTTTAATGACGCTCCTATCTCTAATCGTTCTTCACGGCAGTTCTCATGGAAATTTCGGATTCTGATAAACTAAATTCGAAAGTCCTACCAATCTTAGTGCATCCCCACCCTAATCTACGAATGGTGGCAAAGCCAGTTGAAGAATTCAATTCGGAACTTCGACAACTCGCAATAAATTTACTCCATACTATGTATGAGGAAGGCGGCATTGGCTTAGCGGCCACTCAGGTGAATGTACAACTTCGTATTTTGGTTATTGATCTCGGAGGTAATTGGAAAGCACCTCAAGTATTTGTCAATCCCACTTTGAAATACACGGACGGGTCACAAACCTTGGAAGAAGGATGTCTTTCCGTACCCGATTATTACGACGAAGTCGAACGTCCTTCACACGTTAAAGTTGCCGCATACGACGTGTATGGAAACGAAATTGAGAAGGAAGCAACAGGCTTGGAGGCTAGTTGCATACAGCATGAGATCGATCACCTCAACGGAAAATTGTTTGTCGATTATTTATCCCGATTGAAACAGATTCGAATACGACAAAAACTCCGCAAAGCGAGGTCGTGACAACGCGAAGTTCACCATGCAATTCGGCTTTGCTGGGAGTCCAACTTTCGCAGCAGACATTCTCCAAATTATTCTTGATGCCGGTCTCAGCCCTCAATTGGTCATTACCCAAGCCTCAAAACCAACCGGCCGGGGACAAAAGATTCAACAAACACCGGTGTACTCACTCGCTCGTCGCAACAACATTCCTATCGCAACTCCAAATAAAATCGAAGAATGCACGATCGCGCTTGACCAATTGGACTTACTCGCCGTGGCCGCATACGGTCAAATTCTCCCTGAGACCGTGCTTCAGACCCCTCGATATGGATGTATAAACGTACATGCTTCGTTACTACCTCGCTGGCGTGGTGCGTCCCCAATAGAACACGCAATCCTGCATGGTGACGAGGCTACCGGTATTAGCATCATGCACATCGAATCAAAACTAGACGCTGGGCCAGTATATTTACAACGAACCATCACACTGGATGGTAGCGAAACCACCACTACTTTATCTAAGAATCTAGCTCTTTTGGGCGGACACACACTCCTCGAAGTGTTGTATAAATTTGCGCAAGATGACGTTCCAAGACCTCAACCCCAGACACAGGTTGGCGTCACGTATGCACCGCGACTGACAACTGCTGATGCACGTTTAGATTGGAAGCACACAGCTGAGGCTAATGAACGTAAAGTAAGAGCGTTCGTCGGGCGAACACCTGCATTTACCACTCAAGGTGACTTGCGCCTTAGAGTGTTGGAGGCGAAAGTACACAAAGGGGATTTTTCGGCAGGACGACTCTATCGTACGGCCAATAGGTTAGTCATAGGATGCGAGCACGATGGCTTGTTGCTACAAACAGTGCAATTGAATCGCGGGAAAGGAACACCACAGAGCATCGACGCAATGCTCAACGGCTTTGGTCGATTGTTTGAACATGGCATCCAATTCGACTAGGGGACATAGTCCTAACTTCATTGCAGCTAAAGTTCTCATCAAAGTGTTTCACGGCCAAACACTAGAGAATGCGTTGTACAGGCATCGCGAATCCAAAAACATCGCGTTGTTGACCTTTCTTTGTTATACCACTTTACGCCACTATTTCTCATTACACGAAAAGCTATCGGACATATCCCATCGGCCGCTTGACCGTATGGATATCGAAGTGAAATGTTTGTTACTGCTAGGCGCGTGTCAACTGCAGTACTCGACTCTGCCAGCCCCATTGGCCGTAGCACAAGTCGTTTCCGCAGCACAAAAACTTGGTAAAACTTCCGCCGCCGGTTTGATCAACGCGGTGTTGCGCCGCTACGACACCAATGTCACACCAAGAACCGAAGAAGGACGCGTTGAGTTGCCTCACTGGATAATCGATCGAATAAAGGCGGAGTACGCGTACGAATGGGAAGATATTCTTCGAGCTAGTATCTCCCGGGCACCGATGACACTTCGAATCAACGTCAGCGAGATTAGTACTGAAGAGTACTGTAAGCTTCTAGACGAACATAAAATTCCATTCAAGAAAACTGAGTTAACAAACGCGATAACGCTCGAAAAACCCACATCAAAAAGTAATCTACCGGGATATGAAGAAGGGTACTTTTGTGTTCAAGATCTTGCTTCGCAATTACCGGTATCGTTACTTAAGCCACTGCCAGAACATCGAATACTGGACGCTTGTGCCGCGCCAGGCATAAAGTCCCAACAAATAGCGGATGAATTTCCCAAAAACCTTGTGGACGCCTATGATATTAAGCCTCAATGTTCCACGTGGAACATCCCTGTACAACATGAAAATTGGAAAAATATTGACTTTAAACAAGGAGATTTAACGACCACTGCGTGGTGGGATGGGCAAGTCTACGAGCGAATATTGTTGGATGCCCCGTGTACCGGATCGGGTACTCTCAGTAGACATCCCGACATCAAAGTTACCCGCCAAGACGCGGCAGTCACTGAAGCGGCAAAATTACAACTTGAACTGCTCAATAACGTTTGGAAGGTCATCGCTGTCGATGGAATTTTGGTGTATTGCACATGCTCTATTTTCAAAGAGGAAAACGACGATGTTGTTGCACAGTTCCTATCGCAACACAAGGATGCAGCAGTCGACTCTTTTGAACTACCGATTGGTCGAGCCACTCGAGAAGGTTGGCAGACGATTCCCCTCGAGTATGAGTACGATGGGTTTTACTTCGCCCGATTGAAAAAAGTACAGCGCAATACATGAATATAGTAATCCTTGGAGCCGGTGCCGTCGGCGGAACACTAGCTGACACCCTCAATGACCACCTCCATCGCATCACCGTGGTGGACGAAAATCTCGCACATCTCGAACGATTGCGTAGACTCGATGGCGTAGTTACAGTTGCGGGAAACGCCGCTGATCCCAGTGTTCTTGAACAGTCTAATGTCGCAGAGGCTGACATGGTGATCGCCGTCACCGGACGAGATGAGATCAATATCGTAGCTTCTCAGGTCGCACGTTCAGTTTACGATACCCCTAAAGTGATTATCCGAATGCGATCAAAAGAGTACGCAGGCAATGAACTCTACAAATCTCAATACCTCGATAATCTCGTCGTAATCAATCCCGAAAGCGAAGTACGTGCACAGATTGAACGACTATTACAGTACCCGTATACGATTGAAGTTGCATCACTTGTCGACAACGAAGTGGTTTTCGTAGGATTTCGTGCCCAAAAAGACATGCCGCCTTGTGGTATGACCACGCACGATCTAGTAAACTGGAACCCAACGCCCCGAGCGTGCTTTGTCGCGGCATTTCGAAAATTTGAACCGCTCGATCATACGACTGAAATCCGTCCAAAAGACGAAATTTATTTTGGTGCTCCTGCTACGGATGTACCGGACATTTTGAGGGAGTGCTTGGGGGCTATTCAACCAGAACGGAAAGTGCTCATCGCAGGAGCAGGGCGTATCGGTACCGAGCTAGCCGAACGCTTACAGGACGATCACTCTGTTCGAGTTATCGAACGAGATTCGGATCGCGCTTATCAAGCGTCGAACAAGTTAAACGATGGTGTCGTGTACCCAGGCGATGCTACGGATGTAGTTAAACAACGCGAGTGTGAAATAGGGGATACCGATCTCTTCGTCGCAGTAACCAATGACGATGAGATAAATGTGATGTCATGTCTTCTGGCAAAACAGGAAGGGGTCCGACAGACAATTGCACTACTGAATCAAGATCCGTACGTACGTTTTTTGAACGAGACCAGCATAGATGTTGCACTGTCGCCACAACGTGCGACCTCCAGCTCCGTACTTTCACTTGTCCATGAAAATAACATTCGATCAGCTCACCGCCTACGTGTTGGTACGGGGGAGGTTATTGAGACTGTGGTGAGAGGAAAAGTGGGAGAAAATAAGGTTACCGGCAAGTTGGTGAGTAAAGTCAGCTTACCTACACACTCCTCAATAATAGCAGTTGTGCGGGATGGTCAAGTACTCCTAATCGACGATAGTACAAAATTCGTAGAAGACGACCACGTCGTCATTTATGTAGCTGAAGCCGCGCTGATTCAAAAAGTATTGCGACTTTTCCAGCTAAGCGCTTTTTCGTTCACTTAACACGATGCGCTTTCGTGTAATAATCGGGGTTTTGGGTGCCGCGATACTCCTTTTTAGCCCAGTATTCATAGTACCCCTCGGGATAGCACTGATCTACAGTGAACCCACCGTGTTTCAATTTGCTCTTTGTGCAGGTATCGCGGTTGGTCTAGGTCTATGTTTCTTTGCAGTGCGGGAAAAACAATCTTTACGCGCACGAGATGCTTTCCTTATTGTTACCCTCGTGTATTTTGGTATTTCAGTATTAGCCTCGCTACCGTTGATCTTCGTACCAAACATTGCGACATCTATTCCTGACGCGCTGTTTGAAGCAGTATCCATGGTTACCACAACCGGTGCAACCGTATTGGTTGGGTTAGATGAAATGCCTAAATCTGTTCTTCTCTACCGCCAAATTGTCTGTTGGTTTGGTGGTATGGGCATTATTGTTCTGGTAGTCGCGATCCTACCCATGCTGGGTATTGGGGGGGCTCAATTGATCCAAGCAGAGTTGTCCAGCGATCAAAACAAGTTGTCGGTTCCTCTTCGAGTAAGAGAGACCGCCGAGACTCTCTGGAAGATCTATGTGGGTATGACCGTACTTTGCGCGGTGAGTCTATGGCTTGCCGGGATGACACCATTCGATGCGATCGCACATTCGTTCTCAACAGTAGCGATTGGCGGGTTTTCCACGCATGACGCGAGCATCGGCTACTTTGACAGCACCGTAATTGAGTGTGTGATGATCGTGTTTATCGTGATCGCCGGTTGTAATTTCATGCTCCATTACGCGGCTATACACCGGCCTGGTCGCCATTCTGGTCGCGTAGCACACTTTGTACGTACTTACGCTAACGATGCACAGATCAGGTTCTACTTTGGTGCCCTGATACTCACATCTATTCTAATCTGTACCAAGCTGGCTTTGGATAGCGATTATGAAGGCAATTTATTCCGCGAAGGGATCTTTCACTCAGTTTCGTTTTTGACCACTGCAGGATTCACGACCGCCGATTTAAACTCTTGGACGAACATGGCACCTGTGTTTCTGCTATACGTTAGCTTCATCGGAGCGTGTGCAGGATCAACGGGCGGGGGATTTAAAGTGTTCCGCATCGTGATTTTGCTCAAACAAGGCGTACGGGAAATTCAGAAACTACTTCATCCGGGAGCAATTTTCCAAGCACGTATGAATGGGAAGAACATTAGTGACCGTATGGTGGAGTCTACCGTCGGCTTCATAGCCGTTTACGGTATAAGTTTCGCTGTTATCTTAGGTACTCTTCTGTTCGTGTCGTCATTGGATCTGGTCACTGCATTTTCTGCAGTAGCTGCGTGTTTAAACAACTTGGGTCCAGGTCTCGGTGTTGTCGCAACGAACTATCACTCTTTGGCAGATTTGGATAAGTGTATTCTCATGTTTGCGATGATTTTGGGTCGTTTAGAGATCTTCACTTTGCTCGTCTTATTTGCCCCAAGATACTGGCGTCGCTGACGAATCGTCTGTAGATGTTCCACGTGGAACACTTTTTGTTAATGCTTCCGACGTGTATGTTGCTCCGGTAACATGAGCGCGTTCAACTGTTTTTCTGAGAAACGCCGATTCAAGACTCACATTCAAGCAATTTTTTTGCTGGTGCTTCACTCAGTGGTGCATGACTATTAGGTACGACTGGGTTTGAAGTCTGATCGCGAGCGAACTGATATAATCAGAGACCTATTCACAGAAAGAACTGCGATCTCGCACTTTCTTCGTTGTACGACTTTCTATTCGCTAAGTATGGCAAGGAGGAACATTGTGTTCACAAATCATAGCCGCTGGCTAGCGGTATTTTTAATCATTTTCGTTGCACCATTGACGACATTCGCACAAGATGGGGACAGCGATGATACAGACGATGATGATGCGGAAGATCAGGAAATGGAAGAACTGATCGTTACCGGTAGTCGATTACCTACCGGATTCGGCGCTTCTCCAATATTTGAAATTACTGGGGCTGAGCTGGAAGACCGGGGACTGACGAATATTGAGGACATTGTCCGCTATTTACCACAGAACTTTTCCACGATTACGAACGGGGGAAGTCTCGACAACCGTTCCCCGCGATTTCAGATCGGTTCAGTAACCGTCAATCTACGTGGCCTCGGAGAAGGCTCCACCCTAGTTCTCGTAAATGGTAAACGATTAGCAGCATCACCTGCCGAGACAGGTACGTTTACAGACGTGTCCACACTTCCGTTTAGCGCGATCGAGCGGGTGGAAGTGATGACGGACGGAGCTAGTTCCGTGTACGGCTCCGATGCTGTAGGGGGTGTGGTCAACTTCATCATGAAGCAGAACTACCGAGGAGCTGATGCGTCAATGCGATTTGAAAACAGTAGCTCAGGTGGTCACCGGACCATCTTTGAGCAGTCGCTCGGTTATTCGTGGAACACCGGCAATCTGACGGCATCCCTAACCTATCGTGAAGATGAACCAGTGTTTATGCGCGACGCAGGGTTGGATACGGACGGCGACTATCGTGAACAGGGTGGTAGGCTCTACCCCAACACATTTGGGCAACCCGGTGTCATCCTAAGATTTGGGCTCCCGTCTATTGCACCTCCGAACACAACCTATGGAATTCTACCACCTGGAGACGGCACGAACTTCAGCCCGGAAGACGTCATTTGGGTCTCCAATGAGGAAGTAGCAACTCAAACTGGTAACTTCAACCTTTTACCCAAGGGACTTTCCGCGAATGCACCCGGCGAGGCGATTCCTGCGTCGGAGCACGTGGCCGGATATGTGAATGTAATACAAGAATTTGGGACTGACTTAACACTGAGCATTTCGGGAACTTTCGCACGACAAGAATCCATCCAAGAGGCTGTGGGAGCTTCTTTCAGCGGTCGCGTTCCAGCTAGTAATTATTACAACCCCTTTGGTGAAACTGTCTACATCGCTTATACCTTTGAGCGTGAAATCGCTGATGGAAAACTAGCCGGCTTCGCGAGAACTACCGACTTAGATCGGGTGAATCTAAGTACTTCTTTGACTTGGGAAACACCAATAGAAGGCTGGACAGCAGTCTTTTCATTCAATACCGGTAAAGACAATCCTTACGGGGGTTACCCAGGCTCCTTCAACTACAACGGCCCGGCATTTCAAGCCGCCCTCGCTAGTAGCGACCCCGCAGAAGCAATTAATCCGTTTGGTGATGGGACCGTACAGCGTGAATCACTCGCCGAGTTTTCAGAATATGCCACACGAGGAGCGCGAGAGGGTCGGCAGAATGTTTGGGGAGCGACCTTGTCTGGCTCGATTTTTGAGCTCGCGGGCGGATCTATCGAAATAGCCGTAGGCGCCGAAACTCGAACTGACACTCTTGACTTCGATTCGTTCCTTTTGAATCCATTCACTTTCAGAGTACCGGATGCACCTGAAATCGTTCCCGAATCCGTCAACACTGCGCTGTTTTACGAACTTTCCATCCCTCTGATCGGGGATTCAAACGCCCGCGCAGAGATCCATGAATTGACAGTCTATGTGGCTGGCCGCTATGACAAATACGAGATCGAAGGACCTTTTGAGGGTATTTTGGAACCCTCTAGCAATCGTACTTTTGATGATCTTGTAACGAAACTAGGTGTGGTCTACTACCCGACAGAGAATCTCAAGCTTCGGGGGACCTGGGGACAGGCATTTCTTTCCGCAACATTGCCGGAATTGTTTGCACCAAAACGCGAAATTACGTTTTTCCGTTTTCTCGATCCACTCAACCCTACTGAAAATGGTGGTCCGTTTGCGTCAGTATTTCCGGTTACTGTTCTTGGAGGTAACGCTGATCTTCAACCACAAACTTCAAACACTACCACCCTAGGGTTTGAGTACACATCTGTCAATATGCCCGGACTCACCGTGTCTGCCTCATGGGTCAAGACGGATTTCGAAGACATACTTGGGACTTTGAGTGGAGTCTTTGGGTGGCCTCCAGTCTATGCGTTTGAGAATTGGCAGCAATTCCCGGATCAAGTGCGCCGTGATGACGACGGTGTTCTGACGTATGTGTCGATGCAATGGGCTAACTTCTCCTCGAAGACCAGTGAGGCTTTGGACTTTGATGTACGATACAGTTTTGACTCACAGTACGGCAAAATCACAGCAGGTTTTATCGGAACACAGACGCTCAAGTTGGAGACCACGGCCGGTCCTGGAGTTGATCCCGTAGAACAGCAAGGGACGAATCAAGGTCCTGTTGAACTGAAAGGAAGCCTATTCGCTGACTGGTCTCGCGGGACGTGGAAAGGGAATGTCACTCTGAATTTCGAAAGTAACTACGAGAACACTAACGCAGGTGTTGCCCGAACCGATGTAGACGGCTACAGGACAGTCGATGTGCAAGGATCGTATATGCTTCCCGATTCAAGATGGCACATTACGGCAGGAGTACAAAATCTCTTCGATGCGGACTTCCCCTTCTTCGACAGTTATCGTGGTGTGGATTCTGCGCACATAGACTTTCGACGTCGTGTTATCTTTCTCGACGTCGTGAAAGAGTTTTCTTGGTAGGGTCCTTATAAGACGTAGTTGCGTTCATTGATCGCATTTTAGACCGAAATAAACGCGCCGCTGCGTGGTTCTTACTCGCGGCGGTGTGCTGGTCGGATTTGAACGAAAGGGTGCTCCGCATAATTTCTTGGGAACGGTTCTGCCGAAGCACTAGAGAGTGAATGTGTCTAGGAATTTCCTTAATCTATTCTTCGGCGTGTATTTAATCGCACTAGCGATCATCATCGCCATTCAGTTCTCAGTCGAGTTTGTTTACGAATCAGCACCGATCACTTCATTGCAGGTCTGGTTCGTACTTGATTGGTTTTCGTTGGTTGGGTTTGCGATATGCGTACCGACCAACTATTTATACATGCGTTCCTGCAACGGTAGTGATACGATCACGTGGACGAAACTTGCGTCAAATATCGCGTTTTATGTCTCTGTAGGTCTCGCGCTGGCATTCGTACACAATTTCGTGGGGAATTTAGCTGGCGGTAAAGACGATCTGTTGTTCTGGAAATTCATCAATGTCGTGCAAATCCCGTTGTTCGCTGCTACCGGTTATAGATTGTCCCTTAAAACTTAACAATGTCCGAGCACAGCGAGGATAGTTTGACGGTGCTGTGACCGATTCGATTCAGAGATTTGTTCCTCTGATCGAAATGGTAGGAGTGTGGACTAGATATCGAGGCTCTCTAAAGACACCGACAAGGCGTTGTCTCGAATAAAGGCTTTTCGAGACTCCACATCTTCACCCATCAATGTAGAAAACAGCTCGTTCGCTGTACTACCATCATCCACAGAGACACGGGACATGTGTCGCACATTAGGATCCATCGTAGTCTCCCACAGTTGTTCTGGATTCATCTCCCCAAGTCCTTTGTAGCGCTGTAAACGCACACCTTCACGCGCTCTAGCGAGCAACCATTCGTAAGCTTCTGCAAAGGAAGTAATCTCATGTTCTGCGTTCCCTTGAACAACTTTAGCTTCCTCTTCGAATAGATCACTAGTTTGTTCGTGAATGTCTCGAATCAATCGATAGATTCCTGACTCAAAGAAATTGATTCCCAGCTCAGTTACACTCTCGAGTCCGCGTGAGACTCGATGCACTACGGGAATATAGAAATTGTGTTCGGGTTCGAATTGTAGTTTAACCTCGTGCGTCCCCTCTTCGCTGGCGAGCAAACCTTGCAAGTCCTTCGCCCATGCTCGCATCTTTGACTCCTGGGACAACATAGCTGAATCCACCGGTGCCAACCCTATTAACAACTTGGTGATATATGTCGGATACATACGCCGCATACTCTGAAGTCGTTTATAGACCTCAAAGTACTTTCGAGATAAGTTGGCCACAGGTTCTGGTGCAAGCGGCGGCGAATTCTTGGTAGGATAAATTAGAGCGTCTTCAAACGCAATTCTTAGGTAGTATGCCTCAAGTTCCGCTTCGTCTTTGATGTACTGTTCGGATCTTCCTCGACCAACTTTAAATAACGGTGGTAGTGCTATGTAAATGTGCCCCCGATCGATCAACTCGGCCATGTGCCTGTAGAAAAACGTGAGGAGTAACGTTCGAATGTGAGAACCATCGATGTCCGCATCAGTCATGATGATGACTCGGTGATAGCGAAGTTTCTCTATTTCCAATCGTTCCCGCGATGATTCAAAACCACAACCGAGTGCTGTCAATAGGGACTTAACTTCGTTGTTGGCGATCATTTTGTCTTCGCGCGCTTTTTCTACATTAAGAATCTTGCCTCGTAGTGGTAGAACAGCTTGGGTCTTTCGATCTCGTCCCTGCTTTGCCGAACCTCCTGCTGAATCCCCCTCGACAATAAAGAGCTCGCTGTATGCAGGATCCTTTTCTTGGCAGTCCGCTAACTTACCTGGTAATCCACCAAGATCCAGCGCGTTCTTTCGGCGGGTTAACTCTCGAGCATTTCGCGCCGCTTCGCGTGCTCTCGCTGCTTCGATCATCCGTTGGGCAATTAACTTCGCTTCTTTTGGATGTTCCTGTAGATAGGTGTTGAATTGCTCTCCTACAGACTGTTCCACCGCGGTTCTTGCTTCACTGGACACTAACTTATCCTTTGTCTGCGACGAAAACTTGGGATCGGGCAGTTTGACCGACACAATAGCCGAGAGGCCTTCCCGCGCGTCGTCACCTGTCGTTTGGACATTGCTCTTTTTCGCTAATCCCTCGTTCTCAATGTAAGTGTTCAGAGTTCGAGTAAGTGCGGCACGAAATCCTTGCAAGTGTGTGCCACCATCCACCTGCCGTATGTTGTTGCAATACGGCCGAACATCTTCTTGATATTTATCATTCCACTGCATCGCCACCTCGACGCCGATCGTCCCTTCGACTCGAAAATAGATAATCTCGTCGTGAATCGCATGCTTGTTGTGATTTAGGTGTTGCACGTACGATACGAGACCGCCATCGTATAAGTAATTTTCTTCCGCGCCCGTACGTTCATCCTTAAGTTTTAGGCTAACCCCGGAATTTAGAAATGCGAGTTCACGCATCTTATTCGCGATGGTGTCATACGAGAAACTAGTGGAGCCAAACGTATCGTTAGAGGGTTCAAAGTAGCAAGTCGTCCCCCGACGTTTGGTTTGTCCTGCCACGGCCATTGGTTTATCTGGTACACCATGGCGATAGGTCTGTTCATAGAGCTTGCCGTCTCGGCGAATGGTCAATCGAAAGAATGATGACAATGCATTGACAACAGAGAGCCCAACACCGTGTAACCCTCCAGAAACTTTATAGCTGTCTGCATCAAACTTTCCGCCTGCGTGGAGAGTCGTCATGATCACTTCAGCGGCCGACACGCCCTCTTCCGGATGTATATCGACCGGAATACCACGACCGTTGTCAGCAACGGTTACACCATCCCCAGCGTGAAGTGTTACCTGAATCTCATCACAGTGATTTTCCAATGCTTCGTCGATTGCGTTGTCGACTAATTCTTGCACCATGTGGTGCAACCCCGTTCCGTCTTCAGTATCGCCAATGTACATACCAGGGCGTTTACGCACCGCTTCTAGCCCTTTTAGGACTTTTATGTTTTGCGAGGTGTAGGTGTTTGGTGCTGCTTCTGCCATAAAGTCCTTTTAAAGCAAAGATATCTCGTTGAGCACGGGCATCTGTGCCCGTGATGTTCCACGTGGAACATCTCTATATTATAAGCTAGACAGAGACGATCCTACCCGCTTCTAATGGGATCACATTCGGGTTAATTTGCGGTGGTAATATCGCTTGTATCGAGTCCATGTTTTTCGTCCCAGTAGCGATGATTTGAGAGCCCGTCAGACTCAGTCGTTCGAAAAATCTTTGGGTGTAATATTCGTCCATTTCGGAAGTGGCGTCATCCAACAATACCACGCATTGAACCTTGCGTTCCCGCAAATACTCTAGCTGAGCCAGCTTCATTGCGCAGGCGACCACTTTCCCCTGCCCACGCGAGAGAATTCTCAGTGCAGAGCCCAGTAAATCTCCACTCGTCGTCCGAACTCGAAGCGAAACGTCCGCTCGATGTGGACCTAGACGCGTATGCCCAATTTTCTGCTCGCGCACCGAATCCCTTTCCAACCCCTCAAGTAAGGAGTTTTCCGTCCAACCCTGGTCATATTCGATCGTAACATTTAAATCCGGTGCAAGCGAAGATAACGTCTGCTGAAAATATCCATCGAGTGCGTGTAAGTGTGCCTCGCGAATTGCTGAGACTTCGATTGCTTTTTTCACGAATTGCTCGGTCCAAACACTAAAGTCCGGCGAGGATTGCTGAAGTGCTCGATTGCGTTGTTGAAGGAGATGTAAAAAAGACCGATGTATGTCAATAAAGTGATTGTTCGTATGAAACACACTCCAATTTAGCCATGATCTTCGAAAAGATGGCGTACCAAAGACTAGGGCCGACAAATCGGGAAGAAATGTTTGTGTCGGTATCAGTGCAGCGATTTGCGAAATCTGCCGAATATCCGCCCCGTTTAGTCGCATTCGGACGTTTTCGTTCCGCGACTTACAAACGCCGAAACGATATTGGTGGTTTTCCTTGCGGCTCGCCGCTGTAACTAACAGCTCGTGTTCGTCAAAAGAAATGAGGGCATTTAATAACCCAGGGCGAAAAGATCGCCCGCGAATGAGCAAGTGGATACATTCAAGAAATGTCGTCTTACCCGCACCGTTCGGTCCGAGTAGGAGGTTTAGCGACGGTTGCAGTCGAAAGCTGACGTTCCGGATGTTGCGAACATTGCGGACATCAACCGACTCTAGGATCAACTTCTAATCGGTGAAACCACAAACAGCAATTCTTCTTCCTCTGCCGAGTCGATTCGTACGACGTCTCGAGGTTCTGGCAGATGTAGGGCGACTTCATCACATGAAAAAGTGTCCAAGATACGACGAAGCCGATCATGTTTGAAGGCGACCTTGGTACTGCCGTCCCCAAAATCAACTGGAATAACGACTTCAGCTCGATCACCAGCTTCGGTATTTGCCATCAATTCCATGCTGTCTGGACTGACATCTAAATAGACGCGCTGACTGGTGTCAGCAAGGGTCGAAGCTTGATCAATCGCTTGAATGAATAAATTACGATCGCATTTGAGTAATGCATCACTCGCATCAGGTACGATGCGCATATAAGCGGGAAATGGAGATTCGATTAAATTGGTAATTAATGATCGTTCGGAACCTATCGCAACAAGGGCGTTTGCCGCTACCGAAACTTCTAAATCATCGTCTGAAGAAGCAAATGCTTTCGTGAGTTCCAATACTGCTTTTCTGGGGATTAATGCCGTGACGATTTCACCACCTTTGACCGAATAATTTTTATTTGTACATATGCACATGCTCATACCATCGCTCGACACCGCCCTTATATGTACAGAAGTTAACTCTATCAAAGTACCATTGAGGTGCGGACGTACATCGCCTACACCCATGGTCGAGATCGCGCATTGCAATATATGGACGAAGTCTTTGGTCGAAATCGTAAACGTTGCGTCAGATTCGATTACTGGGCGTTGGGGGAATTCCGAAGCAGGCATCGTCGATAAATTGAACTTTGACCGGCCGATGGTTAGCGTTACACCATCTAAATCGGCATGGATTAAGACCTCGCCGCTTTGTGAGGACGCGCGCACGACGTCGAGACACTTCTTCCCTGGAATTGTTACTGCGCCGGTTTCGGTAACTGACATGGTTTCAATATTGGCCATGAGAGAGAGATCGTGATCCGTCGCTCTGAGGTGTAAGACACCATCGTCATCTACTTCGAATAGGACGTTACTGAGAATCGGATAAGTAAATCGTTTCTCAATCACGCTCGTGACATACTGCAGGGCATCTCGCAATTTGTCTGTGCTGACACTAATTTTCATAAACCATCTCCAGTTATTGTGGAATTACCAAGAACCTCAAATGCTAGTTTATCAACTTTCGGGTGATCACGTCGTATGCTTCGTCAGTTTGAAGATCCCTTTGACGTAATTCAGCGATTCGCTCGATCGCATTCATCACGGTCGAGTGGTCTCGGTTAAAGTGTCCAGCAATGGTTTGTAATGGTAGATCCGTAAGTTCGTGTGCTAAAGCCATTGCAATGTGGCGTGGTCGCACAAATGTTCGCAATCGTGACGTACCCAAAATGTCTGAGAGACGAATATGAAAATGTTCCGCCACGACATTTTGAATCTTTTCGATGCTGATCATCCGGCGATGAACAGCAAATAAATCCTTGAGTATATCTTGTACATGTTGAATTGTAATCTGCGTATGACCATGGTACTCGGCGTTAAAGATCACACGCTTCAACGCACCGATAAGTTCCCGCACATTGCTCTTAACATTTCGCGCAATGTAGAGAGCGACATCAAGACTTAAGTCGACCGCAGATTCTTTTGATTTTTGCACCAAGATCGCAGCTCGTGTCTCTAAATCAGGTACTTTGACTTCAGTCGTGAAACCCATCACGAAACGTGATCGAAGCCGTGCATCCAACCCTGAAATCTCATGTGGATATCGATCACTCGTCAACACGATCTGAACGTTTTCTGAGTCGATTAAATCATTGAAAACATGAAAGAACTCTTCCTGACATCGTTCTTTTTCCGCAAACAGGTGAATATCGTCGATGAGTAGGAGTTGCGCGCGCCGAAATTGTTTGGTGAACTGGCGGACGCGTCGGGAAGCGTTGTCTTTGGTCAAGGCCATCACCATTTCGCTCACAAAATTCTGTGCGTTCATGTAAACGATCGCCTTGTTTGGTTCGCGCTCTTGAATGAAGTTCCCTATAGACTGCATCAGGTGAGTCTTACCCAACCCAGTGGAACCGAAAATCAACAGCGGGTTGATTCTCGATCCTGGGTACTTAGCCACTTCCAACGAAACTTTTTTCGAATACTGATTTGAGCTCCCTTCGACAAACCGTTCGAAGGTATATTCGTCTTTTAAGGTATTTTTGTTCTTTCCGTTTCCGCCGTCACTTCGAATTGGTGGGCTCGCAAACTGGCGTTCAGCTGTACGAACTTCAACTTCGGTGATGACGAATCCTGGATCGCTGAATTGTGCGACAAGGTCACAGATTCGTTTGAGGTGTTTTCTGTTGACCTCTTTACTGACGTAATCGTTTTGCGCGACGAGAATCAACTGGCCGCCTGTATTTGTCGCTCTAAGCGGTCGAATAAATTGCTCGAAATCTCGAGTCGATACTTCCTGTTTGAACTGCGATAAACATCGTTTCCATACCTCTGGCGCGGCCAATTGTCCCTTTCCTAACTCTCAAATTGCATCAATTATGTGGTCAATTTAGAAGTTAGATTTTACGTTATGGATACGTGATAATTTCCACTTTTTTTAAGAAAGTTTACCGATTTTTTGCACGGTTTAAGAGCACCCAAAATGCATGTACTATCAAGCACTCACAATGGCTCTTGAACTGTTTTTCATTGTGTTGCGGAACAGATTTATTCGAGATTGGATGTGCTTCCTCGTTGAATATCTAGCGCAAAACTCGTGGAGTAAATTGTGGATAACTTTAGGTACCTAATTTACCCAGCATTTGTCCGGTATTTGCTAGACTGTTATGCACCACTTGATAGAGTTCTAATTGTTTCGTCTACAACGATGATAACTAAATTTCATCCACCTTGTTTTGACACACTACAACAACCACTAACTCTTTCTTTCTTTTATTCGTTCTGTGGAAAACTCCGGGACGCCGGCCGACTGATTTGACATATAAGAAAGAAAAAGAAGTTGTCGCTTCCTCAAACTGCAAGAAATTGCGTAACACGTGAGGCAACGATTTGACACTAATTGCGTGGAAACTAAAATTCGTTCTTCACCCGTAAACGTCAAAGAAGTGAGTAATGAAGAGAACATTCCAACCTAGCGTTGTGAGCCGCAAGCGCACGCATGGTTTTCGTAAACGTATGTCGACTAAAAACGGGCGAAAGATTCTCAACGCGCGACGCGCTAAAGGACGCAAGCGTATTGCCGTTTAGGCATTGACGCAACTGCTAGATTCCGCGCGCAAACCGAGTGGATTGGCAAGAGCACAACGCTTAACCAAACGCGCCGAATTCGATTCCGTACTACAAGACGCCGATATCCGCTTGACTCGTTATCCAGTTCGTTTGGTCGCAAAGGCCAATACCTTGGGGTTTGCTCGTCTCGGTTTGACTGTCTCGAAAAGAAACGTACGCCTCGCGGTGCATCGCAATCGCGTCAAACGACTTTTGCGAGAGTGGTTTCGAGCGAACGGAGAACACTTTCGTTCCTATGATGTGGTCCTGTCTGTACGTGAGTATGTGAAACCGGGTGATCGCCTCAAAGTAGCATTAGCCGAAGCACTAAGTGCTTGGGATCATCGTGTTCAGCGCTTGGAAAGTTAGATGAATATTACTGGGACGATCACAAGATTGGCGCACCGCATAAAGCAACTTCCGGCGTGGTGTCTGACTAGGATGATCCGTTGCTATCAGTTACTAATTTCGCCATTGCTTGGACCAACTTGTCGTTTTTATCCATCTTGCTCTCAGTATGCGCTGACCGCGATAAAAACACACGGTGTATTCAAAGGTGTTTGGTATGCTGGATGCCGAATTTGTAAATGTCATCCCCTCCATCCGGGCGGAGTTGATTTTGTCCCCGGAACTTCCCCCGATCACTCCAAGATAGCGCATGAACAATCCTGACATCCGCCGGTGGATCATATTATTAGCGATTGGTCTTTGTGCCTACTGGTTGGTACAGTCTTGGGTCGCATATCAGCAACAGAAAAACACTGACGATTACGCGGGTACCCCGGCACCCGTTATCGCTCCAAATGGGGAATCGGAGGAAACAACCGTACCTACGGATGTGGGGGTCTCGAATGGAAGTGAAGCTACCGCAGACGACGAGGATGTTCCGGATCCTTCCTTGGTCGCTCCACAGCAGGAGGTATCAAATACCACGTCCGAAAGTGCTGAGCGGGACCTGATCGAGGTGATTACTCCGCTACATCAAATTTGGATCGATCCTCTGGGTGGAGATATTGTCGGTGCGAAGTTGCCAGAATACCCTGTGAGCTTAGAAAACCCTGACATTCCCACCACGCTGTTAGACCGTCGATTCGGACGTACCTACATTGCGCAAAGCGGACTTATTGAGCCCAGAGGAACGGAGAAGTTACCGTCTAGGCCCGTATTCACCTCCGGCGCACAAACATACAAACTTGAAGAAGACGCCGCAGCCGACTCACTGGCAGTTGTGCTGAACTATGCACGCGACGGACTTAAGTTGACTAAGACTTTTGTTTTTCACAAGGATCGGTACGACCTACAGGTACGGTACGACGTGATAAACGACACCACGGCCCCGTACAACGCGGCACTTTATGCGCATATTAGGCGCGATGACGGACCTCCGGATGGAATCAAAACGGGATTCTTCCGTCCTCCAGCTTATATGGGTGGGGCGGTGACCACACCAGAAAAACGTTACAAACGTTTGAAGTTTAAACAACTTCGCGAAAACGATTTTTCTGCAAGAGGCGTACAAGGGGGATGGATAGCATTCTTACAACACTATTTCATCTCAGCGTGGATTCCACCGCAAGAGGGCATGTATGTCTACTACGCACAACAGCTGAGTTCGGGAGACTATCGATATGGATTTACTAGTCCTGAACAGAGTGTTGCCGCCGGATCAGCCGGATCGTACGAAGCGACTTTTTATGTCGGACCAAAACGCCAAAAGTATCTCAGCCCGCTTGCCGACTATCTCTCGCTTACGGTAGATTATGGATTCTTCTGGTGGCTCTCGGTACCGATGTTCGCGGTACTTGAATGGATACAGTCTTGGGCAGTGAATTGGGGAATATCGATTATTCTGCTCACGATCATCATCAAGACCGTCCTCTTCCCCTTATCGGAAGTGAGCTACCGATCGATGGCTCGGATGCGCAAGCTAACGCCGCAAATCAAGCGTATCCAAGAAAAATACGGAACTGACCGCCAGAAGTTGGGACAAGAAATGATGGGGCTCTATCGGAAAGAAAAGGCGAACCCTCTATCCGGCTGTTTCCCCATGCTACTGCAGATGCCGGTGTTTTTCGCTCTTTATTGGGTGTTGATTGAAAGTGTTGAGTTGCGACAAGCTCCCCTTATGCTCTGGATTCAGGATCTTGGCGCGATGGATCCGTGGTTTATCTTACCGATTCTCAATGGCGCGTCGATGTTTCTGATGCAGCGATTGAATCCCCCCATGGCTGATCCTATGCAACAGCGCGTCATGATGATCATGCCGGTTATGTTTTGCGTCATTTGTATTTTTATGCCAGCGGGGCTCGTGCTGTACTGGTTCACCAACAACCTGTACTCAATGGGACATCATTATTTCGCGTTGAGAAGAGCTGGAGCTACTAAACCTTCATAGCCGGCGTTGTGAACGACACAATTTGCGCGATTGCAACACCGATGGGAACGGGCGGTATCGGTATCGTTCGAGTCTCAGGTCCCAAAGCCAAACATATCGCACATAGCATACTTGGACGCGTACCGCAACCACGCATCGCGGATTTTGGCTGGTTTAGGGACGCGAACAATGAGCTGATAGATTCCGGTATTGCGCTCTATTTTGAAGGACCGAACTCATACACTGGTGAAGACGTCCTCGAGTTGCATGGCCATGGAGGAGTCGTCGTACAACAGTTGGTGTGTCGGCGTGTACAGGAGCTAGGAGCACGAATTGCGAATCCTGGCGAGTTCACGCAACGAGCCTTTTTAAATGACAGATTGGATCTGACTCAAGCCGAAGCGGTCGCGGACTTAATCAATGCATCAAGCGTGGAAGCGGCGAAAGCGAGTTCGCGATCGTTGTCTGGTTTGTTCTCGAAGGAAGTTCATGCATTGGATCAGCACATTCTCAAAGTGAGAACGTATGTCGAAGCGGCGATTGACTTTACCGATGAAGACATCGACTTCTTATCTAGTCGCGCACTAATGCAGCAAGTGGAAACAACACGCACGCAGTTAAATGTGCTTCTCACTCGTACTCGAGAGGGAGCTGCCTTGCATCACGGTTTGACGGTCGTTATTGCTGGTGCTCCGAATGTAGGTAAGTCGAGTCTATTAAATGCCCTGCTGAATGAAGATCGAGCGATCGTCACCGAAGTCGCAGGGACAACACGTGATACCTTGAGTGAAACGATTCACCTTCATGGAATGCCAGTACGGCTAATAGACACCGCTGGCATACACGAAAGCGCAGATCGAATCGAAGGTGAAGGCATTGCGCGGGCACAATCTGCAATTGAACACGCAGATTTGATTCTCTGGGTAACTGAAGATAGTAATGTGCAACAACCAGGTGAATTAACGGTACCACATGTGTTGGTGTTGAACAAGTGTGATCTTACCAATAATTCCGCTGGTTTAATCAACGATACAAGCGTACGCGTTAGTGCATTACAAAGAGCCGGTTTGAACGAACTTCGAAAATTGATCGCGGAAAAAGCAGGACATCGTGTGTCAGACGATGCGTTTGCCGGTCGCCCACGACACATTTCCGCGCTTGCTGCTATCGATCTTCATCTACAAGAAGTCGAAGAGCTTCTCAAGACCGGTATGGGCGAGTTAGTAGCTGAAGAATTACGAGAAGCCCACCGCTTACTTGGAGAACTCGTTGGCGAGACTAGTAGTGAGGACTTGCTTGGGGAGATATTCTCTAAGTTCTGTATTGGTAAGTAGGCAAGAGTTCGCACTTTGTCGCGACAAAATTTTGATCTTGTATGATTACGCTCTCTTGACTCAGTGTGAGCAAAAGTTATTTAGTCAAACTGCGACTCACGGATTTAACGACTAACCTTTGCGCGTGTGTTGAGCTTAATATCGACGGAAAATAGATCAGCCAAAGAGCGTTTTACGTACTTTTTCCTTTGGTAAACGGTTTGCAGTTGCTACATCGGTCAATATGCCGTCAAGAGTTCCAATACGGACTTGTCGATGTCTAGGTATTGTCACATTGTGTTTATTACCACGAACATTCGCGGTCAATATCATGTGGCTTCCCTTTGTTCGGGTAATCTGATAACCGAAGTGCCGCCGAAGTAATCGTGCCATCTCCTCACCAGAGAGATCACGAGGTAGCTTCAAACAGCGATAGCCTCGTCTCTTACAAAGTGTAACCGGATTACTTTTGGAATCGATTCGTCGTCAAAATGACATTTGACCGCGTCCTTAACCATAGCTTTGAGATCTTCCCAATCTTCACCCTGAGTGAATATGCTGTAGCCAAGTGCTCTGGCAGTATATCCTCCCTCAACCGCCTCTCGTATTTCAAAAATGACTTCTTGAGGTGGCTTACCTTTATGTTCCACGCATTTCCTCCTGTCTTACCCATTATATGATTGGGATTCGTTATTGTCTTGAATTTCTGTCGAGAGTGCTAAAACGTATCAGGTAAAGACGAAAAAACATTCTTTGTGGAAGTTGTACAGCATAAGTTTCCAACTAGAACAGAAGTTAATAGCATTGGTGTTGAAGGACCGAACGGCAAGACTAAGAGAAGCACCTTGAGTAGAGTCTCTCCTCAATTTCTCGCAAAAAAAAACACTATAGAAATGACTAGAATGATAGTCGGTGGAGATGGTTGGACGATTTTCAAAACCATTAATGGTTAGCATCTTGTTGATGCTAGCTGTAGGCGGACAACAAGTCGTTCCCCAAAGAGACTTTGCGAGTCTCTTGCATCGAGAATTGAGGTCTGGCTATGCTACCTTCGATGTTGAGAGCAAAAATGAGTATCGGATGACACGATATAACGATGTCGTTTCAGGACTCAATCAAACATCGTTCGCAAAAGAGCATCAAGAGCTTCTAGCACAAGCACTGAGCAAATTGTATGTGGGTATTCCTCTGTGTTCTTATGTATCGTTGCATGAAGTACAAGGTGATTTATTTGAAGAATCCAGCGAATCGGGAAAGTGGAATGTAACGCGCACACTTGGTCAACGTTTTGCTGGTGAACTACCAGATGGAAGGATATCCCACGGCAAACCCCTTCGCTCGCCAATGAGTCCTTTTGTGTATATTCCGGCGATACCATTCAGCTTAGCAGAAGGTTCGGTTGCAGCGGAAACGTCGAAAGGGGTGACTTTTTCATTTCCCTTGGATACGTTGCTATTCGCACACGCGCGTGCAAACAGATGGATTCGATTGCTTGCGGATCAAGCGGATTGGATTATCGAAATCTCGGTAGACAAAGAACGCCAAGACCCCCAAACAATGAAATTTCGTCTTCTTGAACCGGTTAGAAAACGAATGCAGTATTCTTTCATTTCTGTCGATGTAACCATGACTTACTCTTATATCGAAAACTGTAAATTTCACGCAATGACCTCTCTCACCGTGAGAATTGAGGGTTCGGCAGCATTTCGGGGTAAATTTGTAGAAGAAATGAAAGACTCCTACACGGACATCAAGTGCGAAAGTCCATTGGAATATTTGCACCCTTACAGGCCTCAGACAAACTTTTTGGATCACATATTTTGGTGAAATACGAGTGAGATTACGCTTTTGCACAGACTCACCACCAGCGTGAGATCGACGTGGTTAGCAGCGACCAATCGTGTAGGAAACTAGTTCTTTTTTTCTCGCTGGCCTGTTGATCGATATCAGCCCCTACTAAGACTTGCCATCATTCTGAAAATCTGTGGATTGTGTAGAGTAGTTCTCAAGCTGACCGGCAACGCCTGAGCATCTCTTCCGTCTCTGCAATCCAAAGCGTGTATACCTAGTATTTCGAGAGGTCGAACCTAAAATTTATACTCGAGATTTATGCGTCAATTTGCATTAAATGTGCTCGCGGCTGGTTTTGCGGAAGCTAGAGTACTTACCCGGCTCTTTCGATTCCGACTTCTAGTAATACTCGTATCAGGATTTTTGGTATCGTGCTTTGTTGTAGGTGGCATCTACGGCGGGTTCATGGCGACTGTGTCTCCCAGCTTTGGTTTTAACACACCTTACTTTTTACTCAGTTGGATCGATCCAACTTTCTTCTTCGTATTCCAATTTGCACTACTCTGGCTCGGGTTTGATAGTGCACACCGCGACGTAAGCAACCGCATTCATGAAGTCCTCGATTCCATGCCCATTTCCAACTTTGAATACATTGCTGGTCAAACCGTCGGATTAGCTGGTCTTGTGTGGATTGTTATCGGTTGCAACCTTATTGCTATGCAAATGTTTGCGATGGTATTTCAGGCCTTAGATCCATCTTTGTTTGAACCGTTTCACTTGCAATCGCTCTGCACACTTCTTTTTTTGGATGCGCCGGTGACGCTGATGTTTTGGGCTGCCGTGGTCAATGCCTGCTCCGTCCTAATAAAGTCCCGCGTACTTGTACTGTTGTTCGTGCTAGTTCCCATGGTTGGATGGTCCGTTATCACAGTAAATGCGCCGTATTGGTATGCATCAATCCTGTCGCCGATAACGAGTGACGCGTTCTTTCTATCAGAGATCGTTATGGAACGGCCGGCTTGGACTACGGTCATGACAAGAATTGCATCGGTCATTGCAACCCTGTCTATCTTAGCATTTGGTGCGCGGTTTGTTAAGCGCTCTGAGATTTCATCAAAACGTTCCACTAGGCTACTAGCCCCAGTGGTAGCGAGTTTAGCGGGTACTGTTTATCTTGGAGTGATATGGTGGACCACGAATCATTCAAGTTTGCTTGACGATTGGGCGAGAGCTGTCGAGCAAACTTCAGTCAACGAAGTTGATGTAACTCAAATGTCGGGGACGGTCAGGATTGATCCAGGTGAACGATTAGAGCTTGACCTAAACATAACATTTCGCACGAAGAATCTAGACACCGACCAAGTATTTTTTTTGTTCAATCCGGGAATGAAGATTCGCGAGTTCAGTGTTGAAGACTTCGACACTCAGATGGAATTCCATAACGGAGTTTTGGTTCTTAAAGGTTCTGGTTTCTTTCTCCCTGATCAAAGTTATGTAGTCAACTTGGTCGCAGATGGAATACCAGACGGTCGCTTCGCTTATTTGGATAGTGCTGTGGACTATCTCATTGATCGCGAAGTTCCAAAACGTACAGCAAAGTTGTTGGGTCGAGATGCATCTATTTTTCGCAACGAATACGTTGCCCTAATGCCAGGTAGTTATTGGTATCCCGTGCCATTGACTGAAACCCGCGATTTTTTAAATATTGAACTCGACGTTGATATATCCCGTCGAAACTGGCAACTCGCGAGTGCAGGTTCATCTCTGATTGAAAGTGACGAGGATGGAACTAAGTTTAATGTGACTCCTTCTTGCGCCGTGAGTGAGATTGGTTTGTTTGCATCCAAGTTTGAGAAAGCAACGATCATATTACAAGGCATGCCGTTCTCAATCTTCTTGCATGAAAAGCACGCACACACCCGAGCGGATTTTACAAAGCTAGAAGATGTTGTACGCAGTTCCGCCAATGACATATTGAGAGAGTTCACCGACTTCGGTTTGGAGATACCGTGTAATGAGTTGTCGCTTGTCGAAGTGCCGAACCAACTTCGGACTGTAGGTGGTGGTTGGCGCATGGAGAACTTATGCGCCTTACCTGGAGTTGTTCTTCTCAAGGAATATGGATTACCCCGTGTGCGTATGAAGAAGGATTTTGAGTTGTTCGTGCAGCAAAATTTACTCGAAAAGCTACACTTACCCGGTCAAATCGAACTCCTGTACCGCTACTTGAATGCTGGTATCGGTACTGACAATCCATGGATGACCATCCCGGAGTTGATTTGGTCACATGCAACTTCTGCTACCGGGGAAAACTCAGCAATTTTGCAACAGATACCTTTAGCACTCCTGTCATCTGGCTCGCGAACTTCCTTCGAGTTCTTTTCCATCTATTCAACTCTTCACGTTGCGGAACGGACGAAAATTGATCTTCGACAAGCTCAAATAGGGCTGTGGCGAGTCAGCCAGATCGGATCTCAGGATGAAAGGTTCTTTGGAGTTTGGAATTTGGAAGAGGAGTATTTAGAACGCGCTTCAGCTTGGAACACTCTCGAAAGTGTCGATAACAACAGCACGTACCAAAACCTGTCGAAAAAGGAACATTTGGAAACTCTTTTGTTAAAAAGCAATGAGATTGCCCGTGGTTTGCTTGCGGTCAATGGTAGAACGAAAATATTTCAGTGGCTTGCAGACCTACAACAACAATTTAAAGGCAGCACTTATACACACGAAGATTTGTTAAAAGTGGCGCGAGCGCGCGATGTCGTAGTGGAGCCGTTTCTAACTGATTGGATCGAATCTTTCGAACTTCCAGGTTACCTATCGTCCCCTGCTACGGTAACACAAGCTACAGTGAATGAAGACGAAGTAAGATACCAGATTGCCGTGTCTGTACATAACGCTGAGCCAACCAGAGGCTTCGTCCAAGTTCGTTATGACAACTGGTATCCAGCAACGGGATATACCCAATCGCACCCGGTACCAATAGATGGACATTCTTCAACGCGAATTAGACTAATTGCAAGTCGATCTATGAGGGACATCGAAATTGTCCCAGTAGGTTTGTCTTACAACCGTTATCCATTTGCGGTCTCTTTAGAGGGGCTCTTTGAATCAGCACCCCCAGTGGCACAATTAGCACCGTCTTCGGAAGCAGATGATTGGAGACCGCTGCAAAGTAGTGTCATCGTGGATGATTTAGACACTGGTTTCATCATCCTTCAGCCCAAGGAGAAATTCAGACTTCTTTCGCGATTCGGTCCCATTTCGTGGATTTTCACGCCAAGACTGGAAGGAGATTTGGATCACGGTTTACTAAAGCTCAAGCGTCCAACTGACACCAGGATGTTTCCCGATGTGTGGGGACGGGTCGAAGAGGCGGAAGCGTTCGGTACGTATCGACATACGTTTGCAACCGTTGAGTTTCGACGCGATTTTCCACGGATTCGGTTTTCCGCAGAAATTCCAGAGCAAGGAGAGTGGCAACTGGATTATCACGTAGCAATCCCTTGGAGAGGTGGCTGGCGGAAGGATCTGAGATACCTGTTTGAGATTCATGACAATGAGAACACCTATGATGGAGAATTGGCTGTAGAAAAGTGGCACCATGGTTGGAACTCAATTGGCGAGTTTGATGTTCAAGCGGGAGTCGTTAATGTTGATTTGATTGGCACGACAAAACGAGGCCCGGGAGACTTGTGGGCGGACGCAATTCGTTGGACGCGCGCAGACGTTACTGATTGACGGTTAGGCGTTCACAAGGTCGAACCTGTCAGGCTGATCGCGCCACTCCAACATGCCCCTCTTTATTTGGCACACAGGAGAAACTTGTAAACGTCTTTGTGCACCCTGTTACAATTTGGATTCAAAAATTGGTAGAAGAGAGAATCGATGTATTCGAAGATATCGAGTGCGACGGGAGATTGACATAATTAACTTCTAACACGACAGATGAGGTTTTTGATCACTTTTTCTGTAATGTGCGAGTCGTGTAGTACTTAATGATGAACCACTTAGGATTGTTTGATGTTGTTGTGATTGGCGGCGGTCACGCAGGTACCGAAGCTGCCTTAGCTTCTGCGCGATTGGGAGCTTCCACGTTATTAATCACCCAGTCAGTAGAAACAATAGGACAAATGTCATGCAACCCAGCGATTGGCGGCATTGGTAAAACTCACTTGGTTCGAGAAGTTGATGCGTTGGGAGGAGCGATGGCTCTAGCGACGGACCGAGCGGGGATTCATTTTCGCACCCTGAACGCGAGCAAAGGACCTGCAGTTCAAGCATTGCGCGCACAAACAGATCGTGCGTTGTACAAGGCGGCCATCCGCGAAATCGTGGAACATCAAGAGCATCTAAACATATTTCAAGATAGTGTGGTTGATCTCGAGTTGGCTAAAGATCGAGTTCAAACTGTTGTAACTCGAACAGGAGTCAAAATATCGGCGCGTACTGTGGTACTCACAACTGGTACATTTCTAGGTGGCAGAATTTTTATTGGACACGAACAGCACGAAGGTGGTCGCGCCGGGGATCCTCCTTCCAATGTACTGGCACAAAGGCTGAGGTCCCTACCATTTCGGGTGGACCGATTAAAAACCGGTACACCACCGCGATTGGCTGGAAAGACTGTAGACTTTTCAGAGCTTGAGCGACAACCTGGCGACGGAAACCACACTGTGTTTTCGTATATAGAAAATGAACAATCACATCCAGCACAACGGCCCTGCTACATTACGCACACGAATTCTGCAACCCATGACATAATTCGCCGAAGTGTTGAAGACTCGCCCATGTTTTCCGGCGCGATCGAAGGTATAGGACCACGCTACTGTCCCTCGATCGAGGATAAAGTCGTGCGCTTTGCAGAACGGAACCAGCACCAAATTTTTGTCGAGCCAGAAGGATTAAATACAACGGAACTCTACCCAAACGGAATCTCCACAAGTTTACCGTTCAAGGTTCAGTTGGAGTTTGTCCGATCAATACGTGGATTTTCCAATGCACACATCACACGGCCGGGTTACGCGATAGAGTACGATTTTTTCGACCCACGAGATCTAGAACCTACGTTGCAAACCAAACTGATAGAGAACTTGTTCTTCGCCGGTCAAATTAACGGTACCACAGGTTATGAAGAAGCTGCCGCCCAGGGACTTTTGGCTGGACTGAACGCTGCGTCGCAAGCAGCAGGCAAGTCAGGTTGGTACCCGCGCCGTCATGAAGCATATCTTGGGGTATTAGTTGATGACCTAACCTCTTACGGGACGAATGAACCCTACCGCATGTTCACGAGTCGTGCCGAATTTCGTTTGCGCTTAAGGCAAGACAATGCAGATCAAAGACTCACTCCAACTGGGTACGAGTTAGGCCTGATTTCGAACGAAAGATGGAAAAAATTCCAACAAAAATATCAAGAGATTGGTAGCGCGAAAGAAAAAATGCAAAAAATCGTCATTCAACCAACAGACTTGGGCGTACCGCAACTTGAGCAAGACACTGGAGAATCAATCTCAAGAGAAGTTCGACTCGCGGAGCTTATTAAGCGCCCGAAAGTGAACGTGAGCGCAATTCAGCGGGCTGGCTGGATTCAAGACATCGACTCAAAGATTGCTGAACAAGCTGCGATAGACATCAAGTATGAAGGGTACATCGCTCGACAGGATCAAGAGATTCAAAAAGCGAAGAAAGCGGAAGGGATGCAGATTCCTACGCCGTTTAACTACACCGAATTGAACGGTCTCTCTACAGAACTGCAACAGAAACTCAGCGAAGTGCAACCTAAGAGTATGGCTTCTGCGGCTAAGATTCCAGGGATGACTCCTGCCGCATTAGCGTTATTAGCAATTTATGTCAAGCGAAACCGAGAACAACGAAAGATTGCTTGAGCTAGGAACAGAGTCTCAGTGTGGTGCACACGAAAACCGACCACTTTCAACAGAGCAATCGGCACTCCTTAACGAATATATCGCGCTGATTAAGAAATGGGATCGAGTGCATTCACTCGTCTCCAAAGGTGATCGGGATTTATTGAAACAGCGACATGTTGCGGACAGCCTTGCGATCGAACCGTTTCTCAAACCTGCCAGCGACCATCTAGACATTGGCTCTGGTGCGGGCTTTCCTGGTGTCCCACTAGCGATTTGTCGCCGAGACGTACGGTTCGTATTGAACGACCGAAGTTCGAATAAGTGTCGTTTTCTACGAGAGGTGAAATTTCGACTAAGTCTTGATAACGTCGACGTCCAGGAACACGATATTGGACCAAGATCTTTGCCGAGCGAACGATACGACACAATTAGCATCCGAGCCGTTGCTCCGCCAGAACAAGCTTGGTCTCTAGCTAGACCATTACTTCGAGAAACGGGAATGGTATTACTGCACACCCACACCCGATTTAGCAACGAATACGAAGGATTTTCGGAAGGGGTTGTGCTCACCAGCACACCAAGTGTGCGAGGTTCGATCACAGCTGTAGCACGGTTTCGTCCGTCATGAATTACGTCATTGCAGTTGCCAATCAAAAAGGTGGCGTTGGGAAAACTACCACTGCGGTTAACTTAGCTTTTGGACTGTCAACATCAGGCAAGACAGTTCTGTTGATCGACATGGATCCACAAGGGAATGCCTCAACGCATGTCGGGGTCACAACAAATGGGGATCAATCCACGAGTTGGCACTGGTTTCAACGTCGGGCACCATTAAAGGAAGTTGTGCACAAACTAGACTCTGGTTTGGAAGTCCTTGGCTCCACCTCGGATCTCACCGCTATTGAATTACAGCTTCTCGACGCTAATGATCGAACTCAGCGCATGCGGGACTTATTGCAAGTAGAAAACACGTACGAATATGTCATCATTGATTGCCCCCCGAGCCTAAGTATCCTTACCATTAATGCGTTGATGTGTGCGACCCACGTATTAATTCCGATGCAGTGTGAATACTTTGCTCTGGAAGGACTCAGTGCATTGTTGAAAACTATCGAAGCGGTGCGCGAATCAGGTAATGAGAATTTAAACATCGACGGGATCGTCCGAACGATGTATGACCCTAGAAATAAACTCGCTCGGGAAGTGTCCCGTCAACTATTTGATCACTTTGGTACAAGTGTGTACCGCACAGTTGTACCGCGGAATGTTCGACTAGCGGAAGCACCAAGTCATGGCATACCAGTGCAAGTCTATGATCCTCGCTCCAGGGGTGCGATCGCACATAGTGCCCTTGCTCACGAAATGCTTCGACGACATGCGAAACACAATGAGGTAGAAACAACTAATGCCTAGACAAACGCTTGGGAAAGGTTTGGAAGAGCTTTTGAAACCAATTTCAACAGCAGAATCGGATAGTACTACACCTCGAACCGGTGATGAAAAATTCGGACCGAAAGAGATTCCAATCGAAAAACTTGTACCGAATCCGGATCAACCCCGCGCCCAATTTCGGGAAGAAAGCTTGCAAGAACTTGCGAACACTATCAAACAGGTAGGTGTCGTTCAACCGATTTTAGCACGACCAATAGGTTCTGATAGGTTTCAAATCGTTGCTGGTGAGCGCCGTTGGCGCGCGGCTGCACTGTGCAAATTAGCTACTGTTCCCACAATTATTAGACCGCTGGACGATGACAAAGTATTGCTCGTTGCACTCGTTGAGAATTTACAGAGAGAGGATCTCAATGTCGTGGATGAAGCTGACGCGTATTTTCGACTCCACGACGAGTTTGGACTCACACACAGTGAAATTGGATCTACTTTGGGTAAAGCGCGCTCATCTGTGACAAATTTGATACGAATACGTGAACTACCTCCTCGAGTTCGTACCCATTTGCGCGATGGAGATATCGAATTGGGGCACGCTAAACTCCTGCTCGGGCTCACGAATGATGTGCAGATACTCGCGACGCGACGGATTGTTAAAGGCCAATTGTCAGTTCGACAAGCGGAACAGTTCATCCAAAAATTCAAACGTGGAAGAACCACCACCAAGGTAAAAACGCTTGATCCGAACGTGCTGACATTGCAAAATGAACTGTCCGAGAAACTTGGTGCTACTACGAATATTCGCATGCGTGGCCAGAGTAAGGAAAAAGGCGAAGTTGTGATTCGATTTTCCTCTCTCGACGAATTAGATGGGATTCTCCAACATTTGCGACGCTAACCACTGATAATAGCTTTTTCGTCGTTCCCGCGCGACACCATCTTTGTATAATTCGCACGGCTTTTCACGATGAATTACAACATTAGTCGCACCCACTTGGTTTGGGTGACTAGGTTAAACCCATCCAACCTTCTGACGAAAACCTAAACACCGCTAATCAGGATCAACCACACATTTGGGCGGTTGTAATCCAAGGACTGGTGGTTTTCTTAGTTGGTATTGGCATGAGTTTGTTCAATGTCTCGAACGCCAGCGCGGTATGGTTGAGTGGTGGCGTTGTAGTTTTAGCTAATGTGTGGTTCGCGTGGGCGGTACGCGCGACGAACGCGCCCGGTCGTATTCTCGTTTTTCACTTGATACGATTTTTTTTGTACATACTTGGCACGGCAGCTGTTATTAAATTTTTGCAACAAGACCCGTTAACCAGTGTGCTCGCAATGTTTGGTGCACACGTCGTTTATGTGTTGGCGAATATGTGCATCAGTAGTTTCGCGGGAGAACGATCGATCGAATCCTAACTTAGGAAAGGGACTCTTAAGGGATCGAGATTTATGGCCGAAAAAGAAGGTGCACCCAACGCACAAGATTACATTTCGCACCATTTAACGAACTTAACATTCGGCCAGTTACCGGATGGTAGTTGGGGATTTGCCCATTCAGCCGAAGAAGCCGCCCAAATGGGGTTTTGGAGCGTCCATGTCGATTCGCTTGCTTGGGCGGTCGGGTTAGGGCTGATATTTCTACTTTTGTTTTGGTTGGCTGCGCGCCGCGCGACGGCTGGCGTCCCCGGAATGTTTCAGGGTGCTATTGAAGCAATAGTCGAATTCGTCGACACAACTACAAAGGACATTTTTCCCCATAAGAGCCCGTGGGTTGCACCCATGGGACTAACGATCCTGATTTGGGTATTCTTGATGAACCTAATGGATTTGGTTCCTGTAGATTGGGTACCCGAGCTGTTTAAGGTAATGGGGGTCGAATATATGAAGATCGTACCCACAACGGATGTCAACGTGACCTTGGGAGTCGCGGTCGGGGTCTTTCTGATGGTTATTTACTACAGCTTCAAACGTAAAGGACCGGGCGGTTTCCTTGCGGAGCTCGCGTTTCATCCGTTTCCGAAGTTCGCAGCCCCAGTTAACTTTGTCTTGGAGAGCGTGACTTTGCTAGCCAAGCCCCTATCCTTAGCTCTGCGGCTTTTCGGTAATCTGTACGCGGGCGAGATGATCTTCATGCTCATCGCCCTTTTGTACTCCGCTGGCATCGCGCTCGCGCTACTCGGTGGAGTATTACAACTCATGTGGGCATTGTTCCACATCTTAGTTATCGTTTTACAAGCGTTCATCTTCATGGTACTGTCGACGGTGTACATCGCTCAAGCGTACGAAGTTCCAGAAGAAAACGGACATTAGATCTTTCAATCACAGGAGAAAATATGGACCCTACTGTACTACTAAAAATGGCGGCCTTCGCTGCCGGTGCCCTAATGCTGGGGATGGCTGCGATCGGAGCTGCTTTGGGGGTGGGTAATTTAGGAAATAGCTACCTACAGGCAATTGCGCGACAGCCAGAGATGCTCCCTTTACTCCGCACCCAAATGTTCATCG
This sequence comes from uncultured Pseudomonadales bacterium, assembly GCA_964511425.1. Taxonomy (GTDB): domain Bacteria; phylum Pseudomonadota; class Gammaproteobacteria; order Pseudomonadales; family Azotimanducaceae; genus Bin55. The sequence goes on along the minus strand of CAZEFI010000003.1, from coordinate 71,694 downwards.
TGCTCGGACTGATCGACGCGATCCCAATGATGGCAGTAGGTATTGGCATGTACATCATTTTCGCGGGAAGTGGCGGCTAATCAAGAGTAAGAAGCCATGAATATTAACGCTACACTAATTGGGATCACACTTGCATTTTTTGCTTTTATTGTGATTTGTCGACTATATGTCTGGCCACCGCTCATCAATGCAATGCGCGCCCGCCAGGAACGTATAGCACAAGGTCTCGAAGATGCAGAAAAGGCTGGAGCAGCCTTAGCAAAGTCGAACGCTGATGCAGAGATTCTGTTGCGCGATGCACGTGCGGAAGGACAGCGGATCATTGAACAAGCTCGCGCTCAAGCGGCCATGGTCGTGGACGACGCTAAAACTCATGCTCATGAAGAGGGAGAACGTATTCTCAGCTTAGCTCGAGCGGAAATCACCCAAGAAATTAATCGAGCGCGCGAGAGTCTACGTCAAGAAGTTGCATACCTAGCCGTGGTAGGAGCGTCACGTATTTTGAGTAGTGAAATAGACCGACGGAAACACGCTGCAATGCTCGATAATCTTATCCGGGAACTTTAACAGTTGGCTGAAGCAACAACTTTAGCACGGCCGTACGCGCTCGCCGCGTTTGATATCGCGAAGGAAAACGATCGGCTCGATCACTGGTCGCATGCACTAGAACAGTTAGCACATGTAACTAGCACACCTAAGATACGTGAGTATCTATCGTCGCCGGTCCATTCGTCGGTTGCAAAGGCTACTACTGTGGTGGATCTGCTTGAAGACGATTTAACGGAAAGCACAAAACGATTCGTCCGTGTGCTCGCAGAGAATCAGCGTCTCGACCTCATTGCTGAAATTCGCGAAACGTTTGAAGAACTACTAGCAGAAGAACGGAAGACCCTCACTGTTGAGATTACCACTGCGGTGGAACTTACTCCAGACGAAGTTAAAGCGTTCGACGATGCCCTTACCCGAAAATTTCAAAGAGAAATTAATTTGTCCGTCGAGGTAAACCCCGACATTATCGGCGGAGCTCTCATACGTGCCGGAGATACTGTGCTTGACGGCACCGTACGTGGTAAACTCGAGAAACTCCAAACATCGTTAATGAGAACTTAGGTTAAAGTACAGAACAAATGAAGCAACAAACACTAAACCCATCGGAAATAAGCGACCTCATCAAAGATCGGATCGCGAATCTCGATTTGTCTTCGCAAGCGCAAAACGAAGGTACGATTGTATCCGTTGCGGACGGCATCGTTCGCATTCACGGCCTTGCTGACGTCCAGTATGGAGAAATGGTTGAATTCTCCGGCGGTGTTATGGGCATGGCGATGAATCTTGAACGAGATTCCGTCGGTGCAGTAGTACTTGGGGACTATCAAAATCTGTCGGAAGGCATGACTGCGCGCTGTACGAAGCGCATTGCGGAAGTACCAGTAGGACCAGAGCTACTTGGTCGGGTTGTCGATGCACTAGGTAATCCCATTGACGGCAAAGGTCCAATCAACGCCTCAGAATCTGCTCCAATTGAAAAAGTTGCACCGGGCGTAATTGCACGGCAATCGGTAACAGAGCCCGTACAGACGGGTATTAAATGCATTGACTCAATGATCCCTCTTGGTCGTGGTCAACGCGAATTGATCATTGGAGATCGTCAGATCGGAAAAACCGCAATCGCTGTTGATACTGTGATCAATCAAAAAGATAAAGGCATTAAGTGTGTCTATGTGGCAATCGGACAAAAGATGTCGACCATAGCCAATATCGTTCGAACCTTAGAGGAAAACGGCGCATTAGAAAACACCATAGTTGTGGCTGCGTCTGCTTCTGAGCCAGCACCGCTGCAGTACATTGCACCGTATGCTGGCTGCAGTATGGGTGAGTATTTCCGAGATACGGGTCAAGACGCATTGATTATTTACGACGATCTGACCAAGCAGGCCTGGGCTTATCGTCAAGTGTCGCTGCTCTTACGTCGACCGCCGGGTCGAGAAGCGTATCCTGGGGACATCTTCTACCTCCATTCGCGGTTACTAGAACGCGCAGCACGTGTCAATGCCGAGTATGTAGAACAGGTAACTAACGGTAGAGTCAAAGGCCAAACCGGCTCTCTCACCGCGTTACCCATTATTGAGACTCAAGCAGGAGATGTTTCCGCATTCGTACCCACTAATGTTATTTCGATTACGGACGGGCAGATATTCTTGGAGACCGACCGTTTCAACGCTGGTCTGCGTCCAGCAATGAGCCCGGGGATCTCAGTCTCTCGAGTTGGTGGGGCTGCGCAGGTTGACTTTATTCGAAAATTATCGGGCGGAGTTAAGTTAGCTCTCGCCCAATATCGTGAACTTGCAGCGTTCTCACAGTTTGCTTCAGATCTCGACGAAGCTACGAGAAAGCAGTTGGAACATGGACAAAGAATCGAAGAGCTCATGAAACAGCAGCAGTTCACACCGATGTCGGTTGCAGAGATGGGAGTGTCCCTCTTTGCTGGAAACGAAGGATATCTAGCGGAGGTACCCGTTTCTAGAGTACTGGACTTCGAGCGTGATCTACTCAACTACATGAACACCAATCACGGCGATTGGATGAATGAGATTACCGAGACTGGGGACTATAACAATGAGATCGTCGACTACATGCGTAAAGCTGTAGATGAGTTTGTCGCGACTCATTCGTACGGAGACGACTAGTGGCTGCGGGACGCGAGATCAAGAAAAAGATCGGTAGCATTCAAAACACCAAAAAGGTAACGAGCGCGATGCAGATGGTAGCGGCGAGCAAGATGCGTCGCACTCAGCAACGCATGCATGCGGCACGTCCCTACGCCCACCGGCTGCGGCAGATTATTGGTCATCTCGCGAGTGCTCGCCCCGAATACACTCATCAATACATGACTGAACCTGATGAAGTAAAACGAATCAGTTATATCGTCATATCTACGGATAAAGGTCAATGCGGTGGGTTAAATGCCAACCTCTTTCGCGCGCTGTTGCGCGATATCAATCAGCGACAACAAGAAGCAATTGAGTCGGATCTCGCGTTGTTAGGAAACAAAGCGATCACTTTTTTTCGGTCGGTCGGCGGCAACGTTAAAGCAGCCATGCCAGACATTGGCGAATTACCCGAAGTTGAACCGCTAGTCGGCGGATTGAAGGTGGTCTTCGATGATTTTGTGAACGAAAAGGTTCAACGCGTAGATTTAGTGTCGAACACATTCGTCAATAGCATGACCCAGCGACCACACGTTCGCCAGTTATTACCATTGACCAAGTCTGACGATTTGCAAACAACGCACTATTGGGATTACATATATGAGCCAGAAGCAAGCGTGTTGATCGAAGGTTTGGTGCAACGTTACATTGAATCGCAGGTATATCAAGCGGTGATTGAAAATGTTGCGTGTGAGCAGTCTGCTCGGATGATTGCAATGAAAAACGCGACCGACAATGCAGCTGCCATGATCGACGACCTAAATCTACTATACAACAATGTTCGACAAGCATCCATTACCCAAGAAATTGCAGAAATAGTTGGTGGTGCAGCAGCGATTTAGCGATGGACTAGATGGCGAAGGGCTTAGAAATTTAAGGAGAAGTATGAGTAACGGAAAAATCGTTCAAATAATCGGCGCGGTAATTGACGTTGAGTTTGATCGCGATAGCGTACCAAAGGTGTTCGATGCGCTCACCGTAATCGAAACAGAGCTCACCTTGGAGGTGCAACAACAACTAGGTGATGGAGTTGTGCGAACTATCGCGCTTGGATCTTCCGAAGGTCTGTCTCGCGGGCTAGAGGTTGTCGACACTGGCCAGCCGATCGCTATTCCTGTCGGGGAAGCCACACTCGGTCGAATCTTGGATGTACTGGGAAATCCGATCGACGAAAAAGGGCCTGTTGAGGCGAAGATCAAACAACCGATCCACCGAAAAGCTCCATCCTACGAAGATCAAGTGGGTGGTAATGAACTCTTAGAGACAGGCATCAAAGTTATAGACCTGATGTGTCCCTTCGCTCGAGGCGGTAAAGTTGGCTTATTTGGTGGTGCAGGCGTTGGTAAAACCGTCACCATGTTGGAGTTGATTCGAAATATCGCGATTGAGCACTCTGGCTTGTCAGTATTTGCTGGTGTGGGTGAGCGAACTCGGGAAGGAAACGACTTCTATTACGAGATGATGGAGGCTGGCGTCCTCGACAAGATCTCTTTGGTGTTTGGACAGATGAACGAGCCTCCAGGCAACCGATTGCGCGTCGCGTTGTCGGGTCTGACTCTTGCGGAGCAATTTCGTGATGAAGGTCGCGATGTGTTGTTGTTCATTGATAACATCTATCGATATACCCTTGCAGGGGTAGAAGTGTCCGCTTTGCTCGGACGTATGCCGTCTGCAGTGGGATATCAGCCTAACCTAGCAGAAGATATGGGAATCCTACAAGAGCGGATAACAACTACAAAGACCGGATCAATTACCTCGGTGCAAGCGATCTACGTGCCTGCTGATGATTTGACCGACCCGTCCCCAGCGACGACATTCGCACATTTAGATTCAACCGTTACTCTGAGTCGTGCCATCACGGACCTGGGTATTTATCCGGCCGTAGACCCACTTGACTCAACCTCACGACAGCTAGATCCAAATATCGTTGGACAAGAGCACTATTCGGTAGCTCGTGGGGCACAGGAAGTTCTACAACGTTATCAAGAATTAAAAGACATCATCGCTATTCTTGGAATGGACGAATTGTCAGAAGAGGACAAGGCATTGGTATATCGAGCCCGAAAGATGCAACAATTCTTCTCGCAACCCATGTTTGTCGCATCGCAGTTCACTGGGCGCGACGGTGAGTATGTATCAAGAGAAGATACGGTTCGCAGCTTCAAAGCGATTCTAGACGGAGAAGTAGATGATCTACCGGAACAGGCTTTCAACATGGTGGGGAATATAGACAGTGCTCGCGAGAAGGCGGAATCGCTAACCGACCGAGCTGCGTAGTGTAATGGCTTCGTTAATGAACTGTAGTATCGTCAGTGCTGAGCAAGAGATTTTCTCTGGCAAGGTCACGATGGTAGTAGCGTCCGGGTCCGAAGGAGATCTAGGTATTCTTCCGGGTCATGCACCTTTGCTTACCGGGATCAAGCCTGGACCAGTTCGATTAAAGCTTGAAGACCAAACAGAAGAGATCTTTTTTGCGTCAGGGGGCTATTTAGAGGTACAACCCAGTGGGGTAATAGTCCTAGCGGATACTGCGATTCGTGCAGATGACATTGATGAAGCAGAAGCCAAAGAAACTCAGGAACGAGCTCGCAAACTCATGGATGAACAAGCAAATGAAATCGATTTCGCCCGTGCAGAATCGATGGTCGCAGATACACTCGGCCAACAACGCACTCTCGAAGAACTCCGCAAGCGTCGGCGTTAGTCAATTCCCCCTCACCAAATCTTGGTGTATTTACCTGGGGATTTTCATATCATTGATATGTTCCAATGAATGCTGATGGACTCTAGGTGCTATATTCTTATGTCGAGAGAAACTTCCAATGCTTGAAGTGGTTGTTCTAGCGGCAGGATCAGGAACGCGCATGCACTCGAGCGTTCCAAAAGTTTTCCACACTCTTTTAGATGCTCCCATTCTTACTCATGTCGTGGACTCCGCACGTGCCACTTCGCCTGCGCGCATTCACGTCATTATTCAGCCGGGTATGCAACGGTTCGCTGAGCAAATGCTTGCGCAACACGACGTAAATTGGATCCACCAAGAGACGCAGGACGGTACAGGACACGCGATGTTGCAAGCAATGCCTCATTTAAGCGAGGACGCAACAGTCGTGATAGTAACTGGCGATACACCCTTGCTTTCAGCACGAACGATACAGGACGCTGGAAGCGCATGTTCAGACGGTGTTGCTGTCGTTACTGCCGAACTCGACGACCCCACTGGATATGGGCGGATCGTACGAGACGCGGGAGGTCAATTCATTGCAATTGTAGAAGACAGAGACGCCGCACCGGAGCAGAGAGCAATACGAGAGGTAAATAGCGGCATCATTGGAGCATCGCGAAAAGTACTTGAACAATTGCTCGGTAAACTATCCAGAAACAACGCACAAAACGAACTGTACCTAACTCAGATCATTCAACTTGCTGTTGAAGCAAGAATTCCCGTGACGACGGTTATGTCTACTGATCCTGATGAGATTCGTGGTGTCAATGATCGAGTTGAGCTTGCCGAGCTTGAAAAAATCCTCAGACATCGCCGCATCCAGGAATTGATGCGCAACGGACTCACAGTGCGGGACCCAGATCGGTTCGACTTACGTGGAAGTTTGAATGTAGGAATAGACTGTGTTATCGATGTCAATGTATTGATCGAAGGGGATGTTCGCTTAGGCGATGGAGTATATATCGGTCCTGGAAGTGTCTTACGAGATACTAAGATCGAAAACGATGTGAAAGTACATGAATACTCGATCGTAGAGTCCGCAAGTGTTGGCCAACGATGTTCCATCGGACCCTTCGCCCGTATTCGTCCTAAAACTAGCATAGACGACGATGTACGAGTAGGGAACTTTGTAGAAGTGAAAGCATCGCGACTTGGTGCCGGTGCAAAAGCCAGTCATTTAGCGTATATTGGCGACGCCTCGATAGGCGAGAATACAAACATCGGAGCTGGTGCGGTTACCTGTAATTTTGACGGCACAAACAAACATCAAACTGTCATTGGTGACGATGTTTTCGTCGGTACGAATAGCACATTGATTGCACCATTGCAAATTCATACGGGTGCGTTCATTGCGGCTGGTACGACGGTGACACGGGATGTTAAAAATCCTGTTTTAGTCGTTTCGAGGACTCGCCAGCGAGAAATTCAGAATTGGGTACCTCCAACAGCGCGAGGGAAAAAGCCTTAGATATGTGTGGTATTGTCGGCGCAACCGGGACTAACGCGGTGCAAGCAAACCTACTCGAGGGACTTTCAAGGTTGGAGTATCGTGGCTACGACTCTGCTGGAATCGCAATTCAAGATACTACCAATGGATCGTTCAATCGAGTACGTGTTGTGGGTAAAGTCAATGAGCTAGTTGACCAACTTGAACGTGAACCTTTGGTGGGCAGCGCAGGATTAGCTCACACTCGATGGGCCACTCACGGTAAACCCAGTGAGCGAAACTCCCACCCACATATGTTTGATGGTCGAATCGCACTGGTACACAACGGAATTATCGAGAACTTTTCCGAATTGCGTGCAGACATTACTACCAAAGGCGGAAAGTTTGAATCGGATACGGACTCTGAAGTAATCGTTCACCTAGTAGCGCAATTCACACAGCAAGGACTGGTTCTTTCGGAAGCTGTTCGAACAGCGATGTGTATGCTTGAAGGTGCCTTTGCAATTGGCTTAATGTCGCAAGCCGAACCGGGCACGATAGTAGCAGCGAAACGCGGCTGTCCTTTGGTGATTGGCATTGGAAAGAGCGCGAACTTTATTGCTTCCGACGTACTTTCGTTACGTGCATTCACCGACCGATTTTTGTTTCTCCAAGATGATGAAATCGCAGTTCTAGATGGAACGAACGTAACAATCCTCGACAGAAACGGGAATAGTGTCGAGCGAGAAACGGAAATTGTCGTAGATCAAGGAGATCAGATAGACAAAGGTGGCTATCGTCACTTCTTGGAAAAAGAAATTCACGCGCAACCAGAGAGCATACGAAATACTTTAGAAGGTCGCATCACTAGTTCAGAAGTCGTTGTTCAAACCTTTGGTATTGAAGCTGTAGAAGTACTAGAAAAGGCTGAGGCACTCTCTATTGTTGGATGCGGGACGAGTTTCTACGCGGCACTGGTGGCGAGGTATTGGATTGAGGACCTCGCGCGGGTTCCCTGTGATGCCGAAATCGCTTCAGAATTTCGTTATCGAAACGCCGCGGTGCCAAAGAACTCACTCTTCCTATCGCTATCGCAATCCGGTGAATCTGCAGATACGATTGCCGCACTCCGCTTAGCCGAAACGCGCGAATACTTGCACACGATGAACATTGGTAACGTCACCACGAGCACTCTCATGCGAGAATCTGATTCCGCACTACCAATGCGAGCCGGTGTCGAAGTAAGTGTTGCATCAACAAAAGCGTTTACTGCAGTATTAGTCGATCTGTTATTGCTAGCGTTGGTACTTGCTCGGACAAGGGGATTCCCAAAAGAAGAAGAACAAGAAATCGTTCAAGCGTTGCATACGCTACCCGAAAAAATCGAGCAGGTATTAGGATTGAAGGAACAAATGCAAATACTTGCCGAAGAGTTCGTGACGAAGAAACATGTTCTCTTCATCGGTCGCGGTACGCACTACCCCATCGCCATGGAAGGAGCGCTCAAGTTAAAGGAACTCTCGTATATCCATGCAGAAGGTTATCCTGCAGGAGAACTAAAACATGGTCCGCTCGCTCTCGTCGATCGAAAGATGCCCGTCGTCGCAGTCGCACCAAGCAATGAATTGCTTAGAAAGGTGCAATCGAACTTGCAAGAAGTTCGCGCTCGCGGCGGCAAGTTGTATGTATTTACCGATGAAGGCACCGAATTTGTCCCCGGACCAGATGTAACAACTATTGAAGTACCCACCGTACATCGCGTACTATCGCCGATTGTGTACACCATCCCGCTCCAATTGCTAGCCTACCACATCGCAGTCCACAAAGGGACGGACATCGACCAACCTAGAAATATCGCAAAGTCCGTTACCGTCGAGTAATTAGAGAGATAAGGACTAAAACACCTTCGGGATTATTGGTTCTTCGTCGCAGTAATTGGCGGTAATCTGTGTATCGTGAATTTGTAATGACTCGATGAAACGTAGCCTGAGTTGTATCTCTTGGCGGGTAACCACCTCAAAGTTATGGATTGCATTGAAGTGTTTCAGTGGCTTGTTGAAGTTCCTCACAAATTGTTCGTGGTGCCCCAGACGCTGAGTCGTGTATTGATTTATCGCTAGTACCCTCTCAGTCGAAATTTGGGCTTGAATCAATTTTTGAAGACTATGATCGACTTCAACCCCAATGCTGTTGCGCTCCGATGCTATTGCAGCAAACATAGTCGTACCGGTCCCAAGAAAAGGATCAAGAACAGTATCACCTTTGACGGAGTACATGTTGATCAAACGATAGGGTAATTCGAATGGAAAAGCCGCGCTTCGCGATCGTCTTGTATTCGATAGACTAATGTTTTGCGTAGTACCATGTAGTTGCCAGAGATCGCTAAACCAGACATTGCGTTCTTCCCAGAAGTATGCACTAGCTAAACGCTTTGACTTTTCACTTTCAGTTTCGAACGCTCTACGACCATTCTTTCTAAAGATCAGAATCCACTCATGCTCCAGAGTCACGTAGGCACTTGGCGGCATCATCCCTGATCCCATAAATTTGTTTGGAGCATTGGTGACTTTGCGCCATATCGTGCTTGGTAAGCAGTGGTAGTCTCGTGTAAGAAAGGTTTGTTGGACTCTTTGGTGATTGGGATACAGTGCAAACTGGCCACCGAAAGAACGCGTAGCATCCCCGATATTAATACAACAAATACCACCAGATACTAGAACGCGATCCACTTCTATCCATACTGCATCAAGTAGACAATGCATTTGCTCGAAAGCGTCCTTACCTTTTCCACTCTCAAGTGCGTGATGGATGTGTTCGTTCTGTGTGGAATAGATGTGGTCCCACATCTTAATCATCGGGTACGGCGGAGACGTGACGACGAGATGCACGCTGTTATCTGGAACCGACGAAAGGTTTCGTGCGTCCGTAAACACCAATTTGTGGGATGTATTTATTAGCATAATAAGTAGTAGGACATTATCGCGAAATCGCTTTAGCAGAAGATGAGACTTCCAATGTGGTGGGTGCTTGCTCGGAACGAAATCCGCGTGTGTACTAGGCTAAGCCGCACAAAATTCATTCTGACTCTTACCTTTGTAACTTGTCTGTGGTACTTCGTCATTGTGACGTTGTTTCAAATGCAGGATTCCGGGGTTTTACCGATGTATGGAGTCATTAGTCCGCGATATTTCTTTGGGATTCTCGGTAGCAACTTCCTAGCTTTGTTCTGTATTGGCGTTCTGCTTTTCGCATTTGATATACATTCTCGAGACGAGAGGTACCGCATCCAAGAGGTTCTCGATTGCAAACCGGTCGGCAGTCTTCAGTTTTTCTTAGGACGGTTGTTTGGCGTATTTCTCATCATGGGACTGTTGCTATTGCTCGTACTGACGCTCGCCATAGCGTATGGACTGTTGTCGGAGGCGCTCGCGATTCCATTTGGAGAGCCTATCGAACCATGGAGCGTGGCATCGTTTCTGCTGTTGGATGTACTACCCAACTTTATCTTCTTTGGAGCGCTAGTGCTTTTGCTCGCTTGGATCATCAGACCACGGTTTATAGCATTACTCCTAGTAGCATTTTGTATGTTTGGTTTGCAATGGATCACTAGTCGCCTGCCTTGGGCTCTCACCTCGCCCCTGCAAATGGTAACAGGAAACGTTATCTTTCCTTCGGAAATTACTCCTACACTCTGGACCGTTGAAATTGTCTTAAATCGTATCGCGTTGATTTTGATGGGATTAGGTTTCCTGTATTGGCTAGCGTCTCTCCATTCGCGAAATACCGGCTCGAATTTAGGACCGCGAAAACTGGGTCTCTATACCTTCGGCGGGGGCATTCTCCTGATTGCAGGAATGTTGGGTATGCAGTTTATGGAGCAGCAGCAGATTGCGGGCTGGAAACGATTTCACGATGAGCATTTTGAGCCAGATTCATTCCCAGATATCCACAAACTTCGAGGCAATGTAGATATTTACCCGGGACGTACTATTGATTTAAATCTCACTCTAGATGTTTCAATAGCAGGCGAGCATTCAGGAGAGTTCGTGTTGTTTTCTTTAAATCCTAATTATCGCATACGCGAACTTAGCATTTCAGGTGAGTCAATCAAAGATGCTAAGTTCAAGAAAGGGCTGTTACGAATACCAAGAAAGTACTTTTCGGAAAACATTGTGGAACTGCAATTGAAAGCGAAGGGTCGGCCAAAATCGCAGTTTGCATATTTGGATTCGGTGGAGCGGATATCGAAGGTTGTCGGTCTAGAGGCTCGCCAACTTCGTTATCTAGGCACGGAAAACTACATTTTTCACCCGGAATTTGTGACATTGATGCCAGGAGTGAAGTGGTATCCAACTTCCGGAACGGCTACGAACGAAGACCTGTGGAGTAGAAGACGGAAGGATTTTTTTACTGTTGACATGCATGTTTCTGTCCCGTCGGGCTGGCTTGTTGCAGGTCCGGCTCAGCGAGAATTAGCTGAAGAAAATGATCGTGCGGTTTTTCGTTTTAGATCGAATAACTCGCTGCCACGAATCGCTCTGGTAGCGTCTCGATTTGAGAGTGCTTCACATCAGGTTGACGGTATCGAATTTGAGCTCTTGTATAGTCGAGTACACAAAAGAAATTTTGACGCTCTAACTTTGCCTGATAATCCGCCGCACCTACCAATAGTTGAGCACAAATTGGAACAGATGAGGTCAAGCAGTCTTGATTACCCTTTCTCAGTCTATTCTTTAGTAGAGGTTCCTACCGCATTACGTACATTCGGTGGTGGTCGTTCGCTGAAACCTGTATTGGGAATGCCAGGAATCTTAATGATGCCCGAAACCTCGTTACCAACGATGCATTTGGATAGCCTTCACGCAGAAAATGATTATCAACGTGCTGGGGATCTTGATTGGGCTGATCGTAACTGGGTGACATCAAAAATACATAGACTTAGGACCTATTTTGGGATCGAACAATTTGCCGGCAATCACTTAATCCATTTTTATCAGTCAGTCTTTTTCGATCAGGTCAGCGCAACTGGTCCTCGCGCGGAGATGCTTAACCTGATTTTAGAACAAATGATTCATTTAGTGTTTGAAGAACGCGAAATTTCATTTGAGTTCGACATTGGTCTGGACCGAGAGGTACTGGATTTAAGCCACATTGACCCAGTTCAGATCGCAAATATTCTCAGATCTATCGAGGCAAGTCCTCATCAACGGTACATCGAAATGGAAATAGGGGATCAGATCTTAGAATGGTTCACTGCGCGCAATCGAAAATTGACCTCTGCCGCTGTAATGGAAGCAGTCGAAAGCCTATCACTAGCGGATTATGAACCTAGTAATGAGTCCACAGTGGAAAGAAGAGCATTGCGATTACGGACTCTTGGTATAAGTAGATTGTTGATGGATCTATGGGGAACTGATGTAATTGTTCCGATCATTGCGGAGCTACGACAACAATTTCGAGGACACAACTTCAGCTATGATGATTTCCTCTCGGTGACTGAAGCACACGGAGTTGACTTTGAGCAACAACTTGGCGACATGATTTATTCATCTAGTTTGCCGGGATTTATCACATCCAATGTCGCGCAACGTCGTGTGCAAACCGAAGAAGATGATACCGCAATTTTTGAGACTACGTTTATATTACAAAATGGGGAATCTACTGCCGGATTCTGTCGCGTCATTCCGGGTAGTCCGGGAATGGCATATCTCAGAGATTTTGGCAATTGGATCCCAGTCTTCGTTGAGAAGAATCAAGCACTTGAAGTTGTTCTTCATAGTGGGTCACCGAGAATAGATGTTGTGATCCAACCATATTTATCACTCAACCACGATATACTGCAATTAGATTTACCAACGATACAGGATTTATCTGAAGAAGAAAATAGGTATGGAGGGACCCCGGAAATCGTGTCGATACGTGAAATCGAACCCGTACAGTCGGTCGGAGATTCATTCATCGTGATCGATGACCTGGATTCAGGTTTTTCTGTCGTAGATAACTCTAGTCGATTCCAATTTAACCCGTTCATATCGCTAGCACGTCGTTTTGTGGGTGTTTCGGACAGTGAGATGATTCGTGGTCTTCCAATTTATCAGTTTAACGAAATTGTGGTACAGAACGACACCTGGGAACGAAAGTCTGATACGACAGCCTACGGTAAGTATTGGAAGACGCTTGCGTTGAATAGGCGAGGGAGCGGCGAAACATTTGCCAAGTTTTCCACGATCCTACCTTCAACGGGTTCGTGGCAAGTGGAATACTTTCTACCGAAAGTAAATATATCGCGAACACGACGATATCGGGGGAGCACTTATACAGAAACTATCGGCGGAGACATAGCAGGGGTCGCAAAAATTGACGTACATATCGATGAGGTTGTAAACACTGAGTCCTTGGATGCTATGAAGGTTGCGCCTGGATGGCACCTGATCGGAACTTACGAAGTTAACAATCCTGAAGTAGAAGTGTGGATTTCTAACCCTAACGAATACAAATATGTATACGCAGATGCAATTCGCTGGAGTCCTGTTGAGAACGACGAGTAAGACTATCTAGATTACCCCAAGCGGGTATCGTTTTACCCGTGTATTGTCAGTACTTTCTGCAAGAGTAGTAGAGTCAATTACACTGTGAGTTTAGATACAGGAGAGGAGTTTCGCAAACGGTTTTGCACAATGAGTAAACCTTAGACCCGATTGAGTATAGGAAATGTGCTCATGTTGTTGAGCGTACATTAGAAACGAACCTTTGAGATGAGTGCTCAGATGCCTGACCATCGAAACGGAAAATCTATCAACTACTTCTTCTTGGTCATCGTCTCGGTTGCTGGTGCGAGCGCGTCAGCTACTAGTCATGGTTGTTCCATAAATGTAAAGAAGTCACTTGAGAATTTAGCATGCAATCAACCGTAGAGGAAGTATGAACATCGAAACGATTTGGTGTGCGACGCTACACGAGATGCGCAAGCTAAGAAGATTACTGCGTACGCACATCTTCGTTTGGGCAGCCATTGCTATCAGTACCAGCTACTTTTTAGTGGTGACTATGTCTCACATGCACGATGGCAGCGACATTCCCATGCTCAGCGTCATTAGTCCTCGGTACATCATGTCCTTTTTGGGGGGAAGCTTTATTGCGCTCTTTTGCCTCGGTGTTTTTCTTCTTACTTTCGACCAGATCAAACGAGACGAAATTACTCGCATCCATGAAGTCATGAATGCCAAACCAGTTACAGACATCGAACTACTCTCCGGACGATTGTTAGGTGTTGCGATTACATTGGCTGTCCCAATGATCGTTTTCCTCGTAACGATCATGATTTACGGGCTAATCGCCGACCTATTTTCCATTAAGTTTGGAGAACCGATCGAACTTTGGAGTATAGTCTCGTTCGTGCTACTTGACATCGGCCCTAATTTTGTCTTCTTCGGGAGTTTGGTGATCGTATTATCATTGTTGTTGAAGTCTAGACTCCTAGCATTACTACTAACCTCGGGCTGCCTCTTCACGTTCTTTTGGCTCAATAGCCGGCTTCCGCTTGACGTGTCCAGACCGTTGCAAACGGTGTCCGGTGACGTAGTTTTCCCATCTGAACTCGTTCCGACGCTTCTTACCCCGACGATAGTCTTTAATCGAATAGCTTTGTTGTTAATGGGAGGGGCTTTCCTGTTCTGGTCTTCCGGTCTCCTACCGCGAGTGACACAGACTCGGTTTAGAAATTTGGTAATAGGTGGTGTGTCCTTCTGTCTTGCAATGTTAGTCATTGGTACCATGTTTGGTGCCCAAGCTCTCGAAAACAATCGAATCAACCAATGGGTTGAGGAGCACAACCAACACTTCAATCCCAATGCTTTTCCCAATGTGCATGACATTCGAGGAAACATTGATATCACACCGGGTCGAACAATAACTTTAGATCTCAAGTTAGATGTGACTGTCGATGAAGATCAAAGCACTGATTTCATATTGTTTTCGCTGAATCCGGGCTACAAGATCTCATACTTAGCAGTAGCCAGTGAAAAAGTGATCGATCATGAATTTGAACATGGATTGCTGATGATTCCACGACGGTATTTCAACTCCGGCACTAATGAAATTGAGATAACGGCTAAAGGTCATCCTGACGGTCGATTCGCCTATTTAGATACCGTTGATACACTCTCCGAAATCGTTGGACCAAATGTTCGACAGTTGCGGCATCTTGGAACGGAAAACGCCATCTTTCGTTCAAATTTTGTGGTGCTCGCACCGGGTATTAAGTGGTACCCCACCGCGGGTACTGCGACGCGTGAGGATGCTTGGGAACTTCGAAAAAAAGATTTCTTTACGCTAAATATTGACGTCTCGGTTCCGCGACACTGGCTTGTGGCAGGACCCGCGAAACGCGAAATTTTAGAGGACAACAAACGAGCAAAGTATCGTTTCCAACAATCCAGTCCGATTCCAGAAATTGCGTTAGTGGGATCCAGATTTAAGTCAGCCTCTATCGAAGCTGAAGGAATTTCGTTTGAGTTGTTGTACGCTAAAGTTCATCGAAAACAATTTGATCGATTTGCACACTTTGGAGAGTATGTTCAACATCGGATAAAGTGGAGATTCGATTCTATACGTCCTTACGGCTTTGATTATCCCTACGAATCATTCACTTTAGTTGAAGTCCCTTCGACTCTTCGCGTGTTCGGGGGTGGATCAGAGTTGGATACAGTCATGAGTCCACCAGGTATGGTGATGATTCGAGAATCTACCCTACCTACCACAACGATAAAGAAAAATTTTGAAGGCGATCGTCAAGAGGTCATTGAACAATATAACTTTACTGAAGAACAATATGACGGGATGGTCATTGACTCGATTGGTGCGTACCTAGCGCATGCATTATTTGAAAGTAACCTTTCATTCGGCCTTTCTCGAAGCTTATACACTCAACAAACTAGTGCGACTGACGACGGAGCGTTAGCACTAAATACCCTGGTAGAGTTCCTAGTTAAAGGGTTGTCAGCCTACTTTGATGACAGTTATGACTTTGAGCTCGCGTTGAATCCAACGATTTTTAACTTTAGCAGCATTGCACCAATGAAGATATTGCAGTCTTTTAGCGGAGAAGACGAAGGCAAATATCCATTCGGTGTCATAAGGAAACTGCACAACATCCACAACGCGCCAGAAGTTTGGGACGCCGTAACTTCAGTGACGTTGTTTGACGCAGTAGGAGACAAGAACAGTTCCATCGAAAAGCGCGCTTTGAAATTGCGTACGCAACGGTTCGGAATGCTCCTTCGAGATTCTCTAGGTACCAACAATGTTCCAACATTCTTGTTGGATCTGACGAATCGATTTCGAGGGACGACCTTTAATTTTGAGGAATTCAAAACAGTCGTTGCTGAGCATGGAGTAGACTTAGCAGACCTGGCTAGTGATTTGATAGGAACAGCGGACTTACCGGGATTTCAAGTCTCCAATCCATCTATGGTGAAGTTGGAGAATCTGGAACAACCCAAGTACGAGTCTACGTTCACCATACAAAACAATGAACAAACTCCAGGACCTGTAAAACTTTCCTTGACATACCAAAATGGTGAGGATTATCTAGGACAGTATATGAGCGAAACTCGCCCCTCGTTACTCACAATGTTGGTTGGAGCAAATCAGTCTCTACAGGTCGTAGTTGAGAGTTCAAATCCAGTACAACACATCACAGTCGAACCCTACCTCTCGCTCAATCGCATGAATTTGCGTTTAGACCTTCCTGAGTCCGATCAATTCCTAGAAGAGGAACTCGTGGGTGACGACAAACCGTACATCAAGTCTGTTACGAAGTTAGAGTCGTTTAAGGATGTGAACGACAGCTCGATCACGATTGACGATCTTGATCCCGGCTTCTCAGTCGTCGAACTTGGTGGGTCATCTACCCCAAATAACTTGTTTTCCCAGTTTTTTCGCAAACTCGTAGGCACGAAAGACGTTCCAATGGATCATGGTTTACCGAAATATTCATTGTTTAATTTCTACGAACAAACAGGTTGGCATCGATGGACGGATCCAACGGCATATGGGACTTATCGACGCACTTTTACTATAGCGCGTCTGGGAACTGGAAATGCATTCGCGAACTTCCACACCACTCTTCCCACAGCAGGTAAGTGGGAATTGGAGTATTATCTTCCCAAAGGATACTTCCGCGAAGAAGTGAGTGCTTTAGGATCGAGTAGTTCGCAAACCATGGGGATGCGCATCGGTACCTTTCACCTTGAAATTCGTAATGGTTCGACGACAACATCTAAAACCATAGACGCACCTAACTTAACTCCTGGTTGGCATTCCATTGGAACTTTTGAATTACCTGCACAAGGAGTCGATGTTTCGGTGTCAGACAAGACCGATAGCCTCTATCTGAATGTGTTTGCCGATGCAATTCGATGGACACGTGTCGAGACTTTGGATTGAAAAAGGTCTCACTAACTTAAGTGATTCCACGATTTTCTACGCTTCAAATCAAGTAGTCTGCCTGTAACGGGATTGAACGTCGACTTCGATTCACTCGGAGAGCGGGGTTTCTTGCACTCAGCTGAGACATTCCCCCAGCCTTTGATTTCAAGTGGTCCCTGTGATTGATGCCCAGTGACCAATTAAGGTACATTTGACTGAAATATTCAGATTGAATAATTCAGTCTCCCAGCTTACTTCCTATCTACGGCTTATGTTATTGACCCATAGACCTAGGTTGAATCATAGGTTTCTTTCACCAAGAGTCATTCCAAGATTGTCAAACCAGTAGACAGAGCATTCTCTATTCAGGCATCGTGTAGTTGATAGTAAAATCCTTAAGAACTGTGAGAAGGATGCGAACGATCTATTAATTTGCGAAGTCAGGGGTCAACTTTGCGAAACCGTGGGTTGAACATTTACGCCATCTTGGCAATCGTGTTCAGTGCTGGAGTGTGTTCTTCGGCCGCGGTCTTCTATGGTTTCTCGTTCTATGAGCGCGGCGATAGCGTCTTTGACATCAAAACTGTACCAACCATCGAGGATCTTAATTCATCTGTTAATTCTGTAGTTGGGTAACAGTATTTGCACAAGTCAATAGCTAATGTGAACCACGCACAGATTCGTAATCTAGCCGATATCGCGAAATTAAGCAGTCCGCTGGAACGAAGCACAGCGTTGCACAACACATTGATTGAAGCGAATGAAGATCGTGTGCTTGAATTGTTGGAACAATCGAAACAATTGGATTCTTCTGCACGAGTAGAAACTCAAGCAGTTATTCTTCAAAAACTAGTTCGATTCGATCCTTCAAGTGCGTTGACGCAGGTGGCGCAATTGAATCAGTCCAAAACAAGCGAAGCGTTGTCCGCGCTGTTTAGCGAATGGGCGCAATTCGATTTGAACGAGGCGATCTCGCATGCTACCACTCTCGAAAGTGCTGAGAAACAGGCAGCATTGGAAGGCATATTACAAGAAAGGACTGATCTCACTGATCAAAAGTGTCGCGAAATCGCGCGGCAACTGGGAAATGAGCAATATGCCATCAACGTGATCACGTTGGAGAAATTGAATAAATCTATCGCTGAACCTGAAGAAGTTTGGGAAGAAATAGTCAAAGAAGCACCGAACGATAGTAAGCAACTTGAGCTACTCACTCAAGTTGCTCAAATCTGGGTTGAAAAACAGGGATTGGAAGCAATAAACCACATCTTGGCGTCGCTCGACAATCATCAAACTAGATCTCTCATTTTAAATGCTGTATATCGCGAAATAGCACACGCCAATCCAAGCAGAGCGTTGGAGCATGCGAAGACCCTGGACAGCGTGCCCTTTGACGATTCTGTCCTTGTTGTAGTGGAAGAATGGGCAAGGTCTGATCTACACAGCGCGCTCGACACAGTCAGGTCAAAGTCTAGCGGGATATTGCAACGAGCAATGTTCAGCCGTCTAGTGGAGACATGGGCGACTGACAATCCAATATCGTTACTAGAAAATCTTCACCTCCTACCGAACGAAATGGTAAATTTAGCAACACAATCTGCTTTTTCTACTCTCGCTTCGAGAGATCCGCGAGACGCATCTGCAAGAGTAGTTACTTTGGAAGACGAATCCTTGAAGCTCAACATTGCCACGTCCGTCATTACTCATTGGATCGCGAGCGATTTGAATGCTGCACTCGATTGGGTGTTGAATGACCCAGATCTGGAATTTGGAAGAACTGTATTGCTAGGCTACGTATTGCCCAAACTCGTTGATCAGGATCCTGAACGTGCGATGCGTATAGCATTGGAACGACCAATGATCGAAAATGAGTTAGGTCTTGAGAGTTGGGTCATCACACGACTTGGGCAGACTGACGTCAACAAAGCAATTGAATTAATGTCTGAGGTTAGGGATGGCATTACTAAGACGGAAGCGTATCGCGGTCTGGGATTTGAACTAGTAATCACAGGGAGGGCCGACACAGCTCTACAGTTGGTGCAGGAGATTCCCCAATATGCGATGCAAACCTACTTAAATCAAGTATTGGGCACATGGGTGAATAACGATCCTACCGGTGTATTTGAATCACTCGACCAAATGCCTTCGGTGAAAGTTGCATCGTCAGCGGCACTGAAATTATTGCTTAGTGATCCTTGGAACGAACACTTGAATTCCGATCAGAAGGAAACATTACGAGCTCGTCTTACAGAAGAAGACGCGAAACGGTTTAAACGCCTAAATTTAAAAACGGCCGAAACCCGTATAAGATGGAGATGATTTACTAGATGTCCGCCAAGCGAAACATAAGATCGACACATTGGGCCGTCTTCACGTTGGTGTTTCTCGCTGGAATAGGTACATCGGCAGTTGTCTTCTACGGGCCCTCGCTTTTTGAACATGAAGGGGGCAACAAACAAAACAACCCATTTGAGAGGGGTGCCCCGTCTAGTGGATCCACTATTTTGAACACGGAGTCTACCAACTTGGGTGAGATAATTGCGAGAGCGACTCAAACTCAAATTAGCTCCCTAGAAGAGATGGTTAAATTAGGAGGACCGTTGGAGAGAAACTCAGTTCTACTCGGTGTATTGGGGCAATCCAATGAAGACCAAGTGCTTGATCTGTGGGTACAAACAAAGCAATTAGATCCGCCAGCTCGGATACAAACGCAAGCGTTAATTATTCAAAAACTTGTAAGAATCAAACCGTTGCTTGCACTATCGGAAGTACAGAAATTTCAACCACCACGAATCAGCTATTTATTAACCGCGTTGTATCGTGAATGGGTTCAGTTTGATTTAGACGCGGCAATCTCTCAAGCTACAACGCTTAGCCATGACGGCAAACTTGCTGCGTTGGTGGGTATCCTAAAGGAACGGAACGATCTTACTCTCACCGAACGTCGCGAGATCGCGCGACAACTCGGACATGAACAATTTGCCAACGCCTTCATCAAGGAAGAGATAAGTAGGGTCGCACTGCACGAACCAGAAAGAGTTTGGAAGGAACTACTTGCAGCAGCACAGATCGAACGCGCACAGGTTGATTTACTCACTCAGACTGCTCAGATTTGGGTTGAACAAATGGGAATAGGAGCGTTGGATCAAATCCGCGAGTCACTTGACAATTCTCCTACGAAATCTTTCATTTCGTCTATGGTGTTGCGTGAAGTAGCTCAAACAAATCCAAGTACTGCTTTCGAGTATGCGTTGAAATTGGACAACGATCTCCACAACAATTCAATTATCACTGTGGTGCAAGAGTGGGCAGAGACCGATCCGCATGGAGCTCTCGATGCAATTTCCTCAGTGGAACAAACGAAGCAGTATCGGCTATTACTAGAGCGTCTTATTAAGACTTGGGCTTCTTACCATCCTCGTACTTTACTTATGGATCTTGACTCCTTACCCACTGAAGCCGTAGAGTCAGCAACCAAAGAGGCTGTTTCCGCTATTGCCCGGGGCTATCCAAGGGAAGCAGCTGAAATAGTGTCTGCAATGGAAGCTAAGAACGACGGCTCTTTGAAGCTCGAAGCAGCCCGTTCGGTTTTTGATCTTTGGAGTATGCGAGATATGGATGCTGCCTTAGATTGGGTTCTGAATGATGCCGACACGGAAGGTCTAAGGTCGAGGTTACTAACGCATGCTATGTTTCCTCTAGTGCACAGGCATCGAGATTCCGAGCGCGCTCTAAATGTAGCACTTAAACTTCCATTAGGAGAGAATGAAATAGGCGCAGAGGCTGTGGTTATCGCGCAAATAGCCAACCGAGACATCGACAAGGCAATTGAGTACATGTCTAAGGTTCGAGATGGCCCAACAAAAACTGAAGCGTACAGCTGTGTGGGATATGTACTAGCAGAAAACAATATGACCGACCGTGCTCTAAATTTGATGCACCAGGTTCCTGATTATGCCAAAGAACAGTATCTTGCTCAGGTACTTGGTGGTTGGGCTAAGTATCATCCAAAACATCTCTTCGAGTCTCTCGATGAACTGCCTTCAAAAGAGATTGCATCAACAGCAGCTTTCAGTTTGTTGTTCTACGAGTCCCAGCCCTCTCAATTGAACCCGGAACAGATTGAAACTGTGAAGACGTACCTATCCGAAGAAGACGCTAAACAACTTGAATGACACTGTTGAAGGAATGTCTAACATCTCTTGAGCGAACTTAATAGACAGGATGTCGCTGTCGGTGTGCGCAATGAGACTTACCCGAGGTTTCCCAATTGGATTAAGAGTAACAGCACTCAGTTGACTAGATTGAGAAGCACAGACGTATTGCGCTCTGGGCGATTGATTTTGTTGGCAGGGTTCTGTGTTTGTTTTCTCACGGGATGTGTTGCTAGTATCGTCGCATACTATCGTTCATTGGGCGACCCCAGTACCGGTGTTCGAACCAGATTTAAATATCCCCAAAGATGCGCCTTTCTTAGCTTCGACCATAAGGGATCTTGCTGAACTCTCAGATTAAACCATCGGTGCGGTTACCACAATGGGTTCGTTGATGTTTGACTCTCAATGGAACGTCGTTGAGTCTGCAACGTTTCCACAGTCCTACTTAGACGTGGCGATTATTCAAACCAATGATAGATTATGGGTTCATGCGGAGTCTCATCCAATTGAAGATAAATCTGAAAACTGGTATACCCGCGACTATCACATTTATGAATTTGGTACTACAACTCCAACATTTACGTACTCATGTAGTTCTCCCAGCGGGCTTCCCTACAAAGGACGCCCTACTGTGGATCTCGCTGGTGAGGGCACTTTTAGCATCGTAATTCCTTGTAAGCGGGTGGATAGAACAAATTTTCTCGCCTTTCTAAATCTCAACAACGGTACTGTGAGAACCATAGAAATACCATTTAATCCCGTCATCTTTGCCGTTGGAAACTCTCATTCAAGTAGGCAAAGTGTAGTTGTCTTAGCTGATTATCCGTCGATCAAAGCTTACGACCTTGACAATCCCTCGCCAGCCGACCGAGAACTCGATTTAAGGAAGTACAACCGGTCAACCTACACTGTGCAAGAGACCCTAACAGGAGAATTTAAAGGGGAACTCACAAAAAAGTTCCCAAATTCGATTCGATGATGCACAACGAAATTCCCGCGCTTCGTCATCGGGTTGTATTGGATCACGACGGCGAGTTTTTGTTTAACGACGAACTGTGGCCTGGGCACGCTTTAATGCAGCGTCGATTCGACGGGTCGTTGAAGAACTGGTGGTATTTCGACCTTCGAGCGAACTTCCGACTCTCTAAACACTGGGTGTATGATCGGGATAAGTACATTGATGATGGAGTCGCAGCATTCGGCATTCTGTATGGTTGGGGACACTGGTGTCAATGGAATCCCTGTCAAGACGCAATTATTCAATTTGGTTCCAATGGTAGGTATAAGCTCATCGACATCACGACGGAAAAAATTCGTGATTTGATATTGACAAGTCAACGAACTTTACTCGCCACTCGAGAGGGAAAAATCTATGAATACAGTCTCGACGATGTAAAGGAAAACATAGCTTGGCGAACGTCTGACATCCCTGAACATCACTTAGAATGGATTTCACGAAAATCTGGTGTGTCAATGAACCAACTATCGGAAATCTACGGCACTTTTACACGATAATGACTTTAAGCCCCTCACGGGATCAAACTATTGAATTTCAGTGACGAGTGCGAAGCCGAAGTAACTTTACTGAGATATTCACAAATTTGGACCAACGTCGGTAGAACAGTATGTCTAAATCTAATATCTGTAAGGCTGTTCTCTTAAGGCATACCCAATCATAGTAAAAGGTTAGGGACGACACACCCCTTGGCTGTACTCAATGTACATTAGGTTGTTGATCAAGCTCACGCAAAACATCTGCAATTCTTTGAAACCGATTGAGAATCCGATCCCACGGAGGATGGTACCCCGGTTGATTGACCACTTTGGTGGTTCCCATACGGTGCATGTAGTCGTTATAGTATTCCAACCACCTGTCTCGTTCGAGTTCTTTCATGACCAAATCAATCGTCGGCCTGCGGACGTTTTGTTCTTCAGACATTCGATAAAACTGTGTTTGAGCAGAAGTCACGGTGTGGTAGAGCATCGCTAAGTCGTGAACGTGCCGTACCAAGTCTCGATTAACACTCTTCTGAGTGGGTAGTCGTGTCGCCAACGCTGCCCATTTCCCAACAAGAATTTCGAGCAAATCGACTGCTGGGAACATCTTCTCTCCACGACTGTGGTACCGATCCATGTTTGTGAATACTGATAAATGTACTAGCTCGAGTTTAAGACCGGGTTGAACCTGCTGATGATGGTGCACCGGTGAATACTCAAAAATAAACGTTCGCACCACGCCATCTTTCCGAATCCTACCTTTCGTTGTACGGCTTAAATAAGGCATGGCATCTTGCATGTAGGTCACAAAACTGTGTCCTACTTCTTTAACGATACTCTCTTTCTCAGCTCGACTCAGATTCTCTGTATTCTTCCTTAATACGATTCGGAGATTAATATTTTCCGAGAATCTGTGAGTAAGCAGGTAGTAATATGCAATTGCTGCCCCACCTTCAATTGCAAGTTCGATTCGTTCATCTCGAAACGTTTCTAGCACGTTCAGCGCACGTTGAACGATCAGGTTCTTTTCGGCACGTGCCATCGAATGACAGTACTCGAAATCATGAAAGTGATCGTTGATTTCTCTCGATTCAGGTTGGTTCGTTTTTCTTTCATACACCTTTGTATTTGTGCGAATTCCTGTACCGACTTCAAAAACTGCATGCACTCCTTTTTTTCTAATCTGTCGCCTACACGGCCGATCGAGTTGCCAAATTCGACCCGATAACTTCTGACTATATCCCTTTACTCTTTGTGGTTTTTGAATGATATATCCAAGCTTAGGTAATACTTCGGGTACGATTTCAAAGACTTTCGCGTTACCGATACCATAAATTCCCTGCCCTACTCGGACGAGTGTACCGTCATCGCATTTCTTTTTCAGCACGCGATCGCAACTTGATGATGATGCATCTGATAAATTTAGCAGCTCCGCGCGTAGAACTGCCTTCCGGCCTTTCTCGGACAAGAGTAAATCTAAAGAGTCTTCCGCATTCATGTACATGGTAATATTTTTATATCAGCTATTCAGAGAAGCATTTCCGGTGTACGGACACATCTAAGTCAAATGCGTCTTAGTCGCCATCGTGTGTTCAATCCGTAGGACTACATCGTTCGAGAGACATCAACAAAGAACAAATTGACCGATTAAATCACTGTAGGCTCAGCGCGAGGGTCGACAATTATCCTAGCATCGGTTTGATGTTCCACGAATTTTGGAATGTTGCACGCTTTGGGACAAGACAATTGTTGCGATGTCGCGAGAATGCTTGTATCGGATTACAAAATCAACTGATTATTTGATGGACGCACAAATTTTGTCCAAAGTAGATTGATATTCTTGTTTTAACGAAGCGTCTTGTAACTCATGCGTACACTCCTGCAATATGTCCAAAACATCGGTGATTTCCGCAAGAATGTCGACCTCAAGCTCACTTTCACTGAAACGCTCGGCAACCAAATTTGGAAGAAGTGGGAGTACGCGATTAACTCTTTCGGTCGATCGGGTTAGTGCTTCAAGGGGGTGATCTATTGATTGGTACGGACCTTTGTGCGCACGAGTTGTAAATCCATCCAAACGCCTCAACTTTTCGACGATGGGATCGTTTGGTCGCGCTTGTTCGAGTTGGTCGCATAGCCCGGCTATGTCGTGAATGTATCGATAATTAATTCCACGAAGACTCAAAAATCCTTTAACCAGATGTTCGGCTGCGTTAGCAGAGTAAGCAGTGGCGTGGTTGTTGTAAGTTTTTTGTTTTAGATACCGAACGTTTGCTCCGTGTAAGAAAGCGGTTAGTGCTTCCACGGTCGCAATAATCGATGTGGCTGCGGCGATATAACTGGGTTTCATACGGACTCCCTCTGTCATTAGTATCGATTCTCCAAAAAGTGAGACACCATGCTCAACCACAGCAGACAGAATGTTTCCTCCAAATCCCGCCCCCGATCGGACGGTTTCGATGGATTCGCAGAGTGCATGGATTGGAGCATCCTCACAATATCGAGGCAGATCGCGACAAATTTCTTGCTCGTTAGGTTTCTCTGAACGCGTAAGGATAGCAACATCCCAGTCGCTGTCCTGAGACGCGTAGTTCTTCGCGCGCGAACCATAAAGAGCGATCCCACTGACATCGGAGGGCTTATTCGCCCACCAATTTTGGAGTGCCGTACGTATCGGTTCGAGAGTGCTGTGTCGAGTTGGGTCAAACGCTTGCATGGGATTGCGAAAACGGTGGACTATTTGATGAACACAAGCACTTTGTCGAGTGCAGTTTGAAACTGTTCTTGCAAAGTTTGATCCTCTAAAGACTTTACCTGCTCCTGAAGTGTTGTTAACTTTCCGCTGATAAAGTTATGAGTGTCTGATGTCGGTTCACGGTCAGCGTAGATATCAGATGCTAGATGCGGTAACAAAGTAAGGACACCACATAATCTCTCGGTCGTACGGGTAAGCGGCTCTATTGGGAGATTCAGTAAGCGGTACGGTCCTTGATGCCCTTTCGCAGTGAAGCCATCCAACTTCCGTAATTCCTGCACCAAGCGATCGTTCGGTAGTTTTTCTTCGATTTGGTCGCACAAAGTTTCTACATCATGGCTGTGTTGATAATTGATCCCGCGGACACTCATGAACGATTTCACGAGATATTCCGCCGCATTCACCGAGCAGGCAGTCGCAGTATTGTCGTGGGGTCTCTTCTCGTGGAAACGAATGTTTGCTTCGTTCAGAAAGAACATTAATGCATCTAAGGTTGAAGCGAAAAGCGTTTCCGCGTGCCGTAAGCTAGGGTGTTTGATAGTATCCTCCTTAAATGGTACAGACTCGCCAAAAAGAGAAATCCCTTGTTCTACTATAGCAGACATGAGACTTCCTCCATACTGGGCTTCATATTTCACAAAATCAATGGATTCACAAAGTGCATGAATTGGGGCTTCGTCATAGACGCGCGGAAAGGCTCGACAAATAGTGTCTTCACTAGGCTCTTTTGAACGAGTGAGGATGATGACATCCCAATCGCTGTGATGCTCAGCGTAGTCTTTCGCGCGCGACCCATAGAGTGTCAGACCTACTACATCGGAAGGTCGACTGTTCCACCAAGGCTTTAAGTGATTCCTTAACGGTCCTAAATGCCGATGGGTTGTGGGATCAAAAGATAACATGAACGAAGTATCTGTTTAACATGTTTATTTTAACAGTAAAACGCACAAATTGCACCAAATATTTGGATATTTTCTCTGTATAGAGAAGGAATTGAGAGCGGAGCTAGCGTGTATAATTTTTGTATACGCCTTCCCTCCTTTCTATGATCGAAAAGTCGCATTGACCATCCCATTATCTAACTATTCAGCAGCTGCTGAAAACCCGATCCTTTGCGACCTAAACCAAGAACAAACGAAAGCAGTTACCGCACCGATATCTAATTTACTGGTGCTCGCGGGTGCGGGCTCCGGGAAGACCCGAGTGTTAGTACATAGATTAGCGTGGTTGATCGACCATTACCATGTCAATCCCCACGAAATACTTGCGATGACGTTTACCAATAAAGCTGCAGGTGAAATGAAACGTCGCACCGCGAAGTTGCTCAATGCCTCAGTCAAATCTATGTGGATTGGGACGTTTCATTCCATGGCATATCGACTCTTACGGAAGCATCACCGTGAAGCGGGTCTACCGGAAAGTTTTGAAATACTGGACGCCGACGATCAGATTCGTCTAGTTCGAAGAATCATTCGCCAAATGGAACTCACAGAACATACCAACGACGCTCGTGAAATGGCACAGTACATCAATCGCTGGAAAGATGATGGACTCCGTCCGCAGGATTTAGAGAACACGATCCACGCACGTAAACGTACACCGTATCAAATTTATATCAAATATCAAGAAATTTGCGAAAAACGCGGACTAGTGGATTTTGGAGACTTGCTGTTACGATCGCACGAGTTGTGGCTGAACCACAAAGAAATACTAGAACACTATCGCTCTCGATTTCGGCACATCTTGATCGACGAATTTCAAGACACCAATCTCATTCAATATGCGTGGCTTACGATGGTCGCAGGTAGCCAGAATAAGGTGATGGTGGTTGGGGACGATGACCAATCCATTTACGGTTGGCGCGGGGCGCAAATTACGAACATTCGCCGGTTTGCAAGTGAGTACACTGCAGTACAAACAATCAAGCTAGAACAGAATTATCGCTCCACGCAAGTTATCTTAAACGCGGCTAATGCTGTAATCAAAAACAATCCTTCCCGGCTGGGGAAGACTTTATGGACCCAAGCAGCTGAAGGAGAGTTGATTAAAGGTTTTAAAGCGGCGAACGGATTCGACGAAGCTGACTTTGTCGCACAAACCTGTCAACATCTTCTTGATACAAAGGGGTACTCACCGAACCAAATTGCTGTGTTGTATCGCAATAATGCGCAATCTAGGTTGTTAGAACAGATTTTCAATCAGCGAGCTATGCCCTTCATCATTCATGGTGGGACGAGATTCTATGATCGGTTGGAGGTGCGTAATGCGCTCGCATACATGCGATTGATTCAGAATCCCAACGCAAACTCTGCATTTGAGCGCGTCGTTAATGTTCCTTCTCGAGGTATTGGCTCGCGCACACTTGAGACAATACGAGCGACGGCCGCACAGAACAATATCTCCAACTGGGACGCAGCTAAACGTGCAATTGAGAACAAGTTATTGCCTACTCGTGCAGATCGGGCGATAAAAACATTCATCGCGTTGATTGAAAAACTTACCCAGCTATGCCAAGGGAAGTCGTTAGCTGACGTGGCTAACGTCGCGGTTCGAGTATCTGGTCTGTATGAGTTTCACGGCTCCGAGAGTAGCGAACTGGCGCGGATGCGAACTGAAAACTTGGACGAACTCCTCATTGCGTGCGATCAGTTCGCACTCCTTGACACCGAAGCAGAACAAGATGAAATCGATCAGGCTACGGTCTTACGCGACTTTTTAGATCGCGCAACACTGGATGCCGGCGATTATCAAAACGTAGACAACGACTCGATCAATTTAATGACATTGCATTCAGCCAAAGGGCTAGAGTTCCCCGTGGTGTTCGTTACTGGATTAGAAGAAGACTTGTTTCCACATTACTTAGTGAAAAACGATCCAGATCGCGAGGAAGAGGAAAGACGGCTCGCTTACGTAGGAATTACGCGCGCGATGGAACGTTTATACCTGACTTTTGCGGATACACGCGCGACGAGTTTCCAGCAAAGGGAGACCAAACGTACACCGTCTCGGTATCTTCGTGAAATCCCCACCCAATACTTGTCGTGGGTTGGTGATAATCCTTACCAGAAAGAGAGACCGCTCACATGCGATGACATTTATGTTCGTTCCCCTATTTACTTGAACAACACCGCGCAGTATTACGGCAGTTCTCGTATCACCCACAAGAAGCTCGGCCCTGGACGAGTAACGAACACGCGCGGCGAGTCCGATTCCAAACAGGTGGAAATCGAATTCAGCGACGGATCGCGCAAATGGTTTCTCGAGAGCTCGTCCTTTTTAGTGCGAGAATAATTCGGCCTCTATCTATCCCTGGTTTGCATTGGTCAGCGATATACGAGTGTTAAACCTAATGCGACCCAGGTTTACTCACCTGGCTACGGAGGATTATTGCGATGAACGCTAATACAGATACTAAGTCGATGCGCGTCATGCACGCCGCGCTGCTCGCGTTCGCACTTTCAGTTTCATTTTGTGTCATCGGCGTGATTCTTGGCACCCTATTGAGTGGCAAAACAGCTGAGACCAATTCGGCGGACGGTGGTTCAACCACTCATACATCGGAAGAAAACTTTGAATGGAAGATGGTTACGACTTGGCCCAAAAATTTACCTGCGCTCGGGGTCGCGCCGGAACGATTCGCTGAATTAGTGCACACCATGTCGAATGGTCGACTAACCATTAAAGTTTATGGTGCTAACGAGCTGGTTGGAGCTAGGGAAGTGTTTGACGCAGTATCGAACGGTGCTGCACAAATGGGACATGGAGCGGCCTACTATTGGGAGGGTAAAGCACCTGCAGCAGTGCTATTCACTACGGTTCCGTTCGGAATGACGGCCCAAGAAATGAACGCGTGGATTGCGTACGGTGGGGGATTACAACTGTGGCGCGAGCTGTATGAACCGTTTAACGTGATACCGATGGCGTGCGGCAACTCCGGCGTACAAATGGGTGGTTGGTTCAATGTCGAAATCAATTCGCTCGATGATCTTAAAGGTCTCGTGATGCGAATTCCAGGTTTGGCCGGCGAAGTCATGCAACGTGCAGGAGCAGCACCGACAACGATGCCTGCCTCTGAACTATACACCGCCTTGCAAAATGGCACGATCGATGCCACAGAGTGGGTAGGCCCGTACAACGACTTAGCACTAGGATTTCATGATATCGCCAAGTATTACTACTACCCTGGTTGGCACGAACCAGGAGCGACCATTGAGCTGATAGTCAATAAGCAAGCGTTTGTACAATTGCCAGAAGACTTACAGAAGATCGTTGAAGTAGCATCGCGTGCAATCAATCAGGATATGCTGGATGAATTTATGGCCCGAAATAACGCTGCTCTAAAGTCGTTGATTGAAGAACACAATGTGGAATTACGCCGATTACCCGACGAAGTTTTATTGCGATTGAAGGAACTTTCCAAGGAAGTTTTGGACGAACTCGCTAATGAAGATCCTTTGGCTCGCCGAATTGTTACATCCTACCGAGAATTTCAACGTGAAGTCAGTCAATGGACTGCAATCGCTGAAGAAGCCTATTTTCACGCACGTGGTCTTTAGTTCCCGCGTTGTTTGTTTGCTACTCGCCGCTAGTTTAATTGTTGCGGGGTGTGCGACATCGCCTTGGTACGTGCGCGCTTCGAACCATTTCGGACAAACCTACCAAACTCGCGAACACGCTGCTGATGTAGATGTTTTTGTTGGTCCCAACTTTAATCTTTACGGACCGTATGATCTGGAAAGTGTCTGGGTTGGACTACAAAAAGTAGCAGATGCATCGATTGTGCAACTACGAGTCGAGACCAAGTTAGAGAATGGCCACGGCCTTCCATTTCAACAAGCACAATCGGCTGGTAAATCTTTAAACCTAGCACATCTAAATCTATTGGCGTTTAATGCAATGACTGACGATCTCACTTCGGTCGAAGTGACTATGGAGCGATTCATCATAAGCGTACCGGTCAGTTTAGCCAGTAGTGCCGCGTGCGACGACAAGGACTTTGTTATACAACTTTCTGGTAAAGGTAGAGAAGTTTTCGACCTTAACCTCCCTCGAGCAATGCTCCAAGGATTTCTTGGAAAAGTCAAGAAAAGTGGGGAGGAGGGAATTGAAGGTCAGTGCTTTGACCAGTTCCTCTAACAAACGCTCCGACGATATCAACGCAATCCTGGAAGCCAAGTGGCAATTTGGGGTACGCACGCGAGCAACAGTAGCACGAAGAGTTGCAAAGCGATGAATGGTATGACCCCACGATAAATGTCAACCGTTTGCACACTCGAGGGTGCAACGCCGCGTAGGTAGAACAGTGCGAATCCAAAAGGCGGAGTAAGGAACGACGTCTGAAGATTCACCGCAATCATCACGCCTAACCAAACAGGATCAATCCCCGTCGCTAGTAGTGCTGGTCCAACAATAGGAATGACCACATAGGTAATTTCGATAAAGTCCAAGACGAAACCGAGCAAAAAAATTGTCACCATCACGACCAACATAGCTGTCAGGGCACCACCCGGAAGATCCGCGAAAAACTGATGAATCAATTCGTCCCCGCCGTAACCTCGAAAGACCAATGCGAAAAAGGATGCACCGATGAGAATGAAAAATACCATCGACGAGGTCCTAAAAGTCGACAGGGCGATTTCTTTCAGGACGGACTTGTTTACTGCTTGATAAGCGAACGCGAGAATTAACGCGCCGACCGCCCCAACACCAGAAGCTTCTGTTGGGGTGGCAAGTCCCATCAAAATAGAACCTAACACTGCGACGATCAAGAGAATTGGAGGAACCAAACTCAGCAACATTTTGCGGTTAATGGACATAGATTGAGCACGAACTGCAGGTGCTTGATTTGGTTGAAGGAACGACTTTAACAGAACATAACCAGCGTAGAGGAGAACGAGAATCAGTCCTGGAAGTAGAGCACCTGCAAATAGGTCACCAACCGAAACGGTTTTTGGCGCGAATACTCCTTGCTGTAGTTGTGCTTGTTGATATGCGTTAGTCAGAACATCACCGATCAAAACTAACGCGATGGATGGTGGAATGATTTGGCCTAGAGTGCCGGTTGCCGCTATTGTGCCTGTTGCGAAGCCAGTGTTGTATCCTTGCTTGATCATCAACGGCAGAGACAGTAATGCGAGCGTGACCACGGTTGCGCCGACGATTCCCGTGCTCGCAGCCATTAACATACCCACTAACACTACCGCTAAACCCAGGCCACCCGGTAATGTACCGACTAGTCCTGACATAGCCTTGAGTAGGTCTCGCGCGATGTTGGTCTTTTCGAGTGTTACTCCCATCAAGATGAACAACGGCACGGCGATCAATACTTCATTCGTCATAATCCCAAACAAACGATTTGGTAAAAACCCAAGATCACTTGGATGAAATGCGCCGAACAGAATTCCACCAAACGCAAACATCAATGAAACACCGGCCAATACGAGCGCAACTGGATATCCCGATAGTAAGAATAGGAAGACGACAGCGAACATCAAGAGAGCGATTAATTCCACACTAATCTCCTCGAATCTCTTTAATGTATTCCTTGAGGTCTAGTAGCGACTGAAGAACCAAAAGCAATGCTGAAACTGGTATGACGGTTTTCAACAAATATACCGCAGGAATTCCTCGGACTTCAGCGGAGCGTTCGAAAATTCGCCAAGAGTCGAAGACATAATCAAGACTCCCGATTCCAATAGTGCATGCGACAGGTATGAGGAACACTACGTGTCCAAGTAAATTAATGCGTGCTTGGCTCTTGTTATCCAGCCGACTGTAGAGTAAATCGACTCGAACATGTGCGTCATGCTTCAACGTGTAGGACAATCCAAACATAATCACCAGCGCATGCATGTAAGCAACGAGTTCTTGAGGGAACACCGTGCCTAGTCCGAAAACGTACCGCATCAGCACGACAACAACCGTCAGTCCGGCCATCACGAAAACCAACCACGACACCCATCGTCCGATTAGTTCCAGTGTTTGTTGCATCGGTTGAGCGCAGCTAGTCGTGCTTAGAAGTCCAATAAATTTGGTCTGTACTCTAGCCCCACGCCAACGAATAGGACAAATCCCACCCACGCATTATTTTTAAATGCGAGGAAGCATTTCTCAGGATCGCGCTCGTGAAGCAATCGCCACTGGAAAACGAAGAGAATCGCGGCAACTACGATACATCCCCAATAAAACCACCGAAATTCTGCAACCAACCCAATAACGATGGCCAGTAATACTACAAAGACATCGAGAACAATTACAGCCAAGACATCGAATTTCCCAAAGAAGATGGCTGTTGATTTCAATCCAATTTTGAGATCGTCAGTTCGGTCCACCATAGCGTACTCTGTGTCATATGCCACAATCCACACCAGACTCAGTAGAAACAACAGCCAAACTTCAACGGTAACGTAATTGAGAACAGCGGTACTTGCCATGAGGATGCCCCAACTAAAAACAATTCCGAGTACCACTTGAGGTACGGGGAAGAACCTTTTCATCATTGGATAGGTCCAAGCAAGTGGGATGGCTAGAAACGCGAGTACCTGTGTCGTTCTGTTGAGTTTGAGTATGAGGAATCCACCGAGTACGAGTAATATGAACAAACAGATCAGTGCCTGTGGTACTGTCAAGCGACCGTCGGCTAGTGGTCGATTTCGCGTCCGGGAGACGTGGCGATCAAGTTTTCGATCTAAAATATCGTTGATTACACATCCCATCGCTCGCGCGATAAAGGTACCTACTACAAAAATCAAGCACAGTTGAATATCCGGCAATCCACCAGATGCGAGCCACAACGCGGAGAGGGTGGGCCATAGCAACAAAAAGGTACCGATGGGACGATCAAGACGCATTAGCTCCCAATACGCTCTTAAAGGCTTATTCACGAACTCAAAATCGAAGAAAAGTTAAACTATAAATTGACTATTTTGTCCAACGTAGCAAAACCTCGCTTACGTTCAACTATTTGACCCATGCGAAAATGGCAATGCATAGTGTGCGGGTGGATTTACGACGAAGCCCTTGGATTTGAGGAAGAAGGGATTCTTCCCGGCACTTCCTGGACCGACGTACCCAGCGACTTTTGTTGTCCTGAATGTGGTGTCGGGAAAGAAGACTTCGAGATGATCGAAGTTTGACAAGTTACACCGACGCGTAATCACTCTCCCTTGGTGACCAGGTATCAATAATCTCACCAGCTAGATCAGGTTCGTCTCGAATGAGCCGAGTTCCAACTTTGTTGACTTCATCAATCAGCACGCGATCGTCCGCTAAATTCGCAACTCGAAAGTTTTCCGTTCCCGTTTGTTTAGTACCAAAAACTTCTCCCCATCCGCGTAGCTGCAAATCTAAATCCGCAAGTTTGAATCCGTCTTGACTTTCTCGAAGACACACTAATCGCTGTCGCTGAGTGGACGACAAGGGAGATTGGTAGTTGAGCATACAAAAGCTTGACTCCACACCGCGTCCTACACGACCTCGTAGTTGATGTAGCTGTGCTAGCCCCATATTACTAGCGTTATCAATTACGATGAGGGTAGCGTTGGGAACATCCACTCCCACTTCTATAACTGTAGTCGCGACGAGGACGTCGCTGTTGCCCTCGCGAAACGCCTGCATTGCAGACTGCTTGTCTTGAGTTTTCATCTGTCCATGGACATGACCGACTTTAACATCTGGTAATTTTGAAGCGAGTTCCTTTAGTACATCTTCAGTGCCGATGAGTTCGTCTTCACTATTTTCGCTCTCTGAGATTGAGGCGCACACCCAATATGCTTGGTGACCTCTTGCTACGTGACGGCGGACTGCTTCGATGACTTGTGCGCGTTGTTTCTCACTATGAAGCGTCGTCGTAATGGGCTTTCGACCCGGTGGTAATTCTGTAATCCTAGACACATCCATGTCGGCAAATAGGTATAACGCTAAAGTCCGTGGAATCGGGGTCGCAGTCATGATTAGTTGGTGCGGTAGTTTCCCTTTATCTCGTAACAGCATTCTCTGGTGTACTCCAAAACGATGTTGTTCGTCAATGATGGTGAGACCGAGTGAGTCAAAGTGAATAGAGGTTTGAAATAATGCATGGGTTCCTACGAGAACATGGTCATCACCTGATGCGATAGCTTGCTGTCGGGCGCGCCTCATAGGTGCCGGCATTCGACCAGTGACGAGACCAACCTTGACCCCTAACGGATCCAACCACTCGGACAATGTTTGGTAGTGTTGTTCCGCGAGCAGTTCAGTGGGAGCCATGAATGCAGTTTGTACACCGTTTTCGGCAGCGCGTAAGATGCAGAGTGCGGCGATAATCGTCTTACCCGATCCTACATCACCTTGCAATAGTCGTAGCATCGGTTTCGTCGCGTTTAGATCAGTTAAGATCTCGCGTGCTACAGTGTTTTGTGACTGCGTTAATTGAAAACCTAACGAATCTAAGAAATCACGTACAAGATTGGATGTTTTTTCTAAATTTTTAGTAGTGAATGTTTTGCGTTGCAGTTGGCGACGTTGTTGTAGTAAGTAGTAAGCGAGTAATTCGTCAAACGCCACGCGGCGACGGGGGTCTTTACGGTTGTTGTTTTGATTCAATACAGCAGGGTTATGACACCATCGGATTGCTTCGGCTAAAGTCATGTCAAAGTGTGCAAACTTTGGTAGATAGTTGACTTCGTCGATTGTCTTTTGGATGAGGGTTCTTATTTGTTTGCTGGATAGTCCCTTGGTAGCGTAATACACTGGGACGTACTCTGGATTTGGAGGGCCTGGATCTGAGGTGAACGTTCGAAAGTCAGGATGAATCATGGACTTGTGTCGATCACTCCCCCATAGTTGACCGTAAGCCCGCACCCACACACCTTTCTGAAAAACCGTTATCCAACGTGGGCTATAGTTGAAGAAGCGCAGGGTAAGTACACCACCACTGTCGTCTGAAAGTTTGACCTGAGCCGTTGATCGACCTTTGGTTTGTTTCAGTACTAGGTCCTGAACAACTCCTTGAACGTAGTAGTATTCGTTCGGCTGACGCAACTTATTCAGCGGAGTAATAACGCTACGATCCTCATACCGGTGTGGGAGGTGTAGAACTAAGTCTAATTTGGTTCGGATATTGAGCCGAGCGAGTTTTTTAGCGGTATCAGAACCTACTCCATGGATTGAGGAGACCGGCTCAGAAGGCATGGGTTAGTCAGGTTTCATCGCAATTACGTCTATCTCAATCGATGCACCTCGCGGAAGCGCCGCGACCCCGAGCGCAGCACGGGCGGGATATGGTGTATTAAATTGTTCGCTCATAATCGCATTAACTTGTTCAAATTTGCTCAGGTCGGTAAGATAAACCGTGAGTTTGACGACGTCGCCCAACGAGCAGTCTTCAGCTTGTAAGATCGCTTCAACGTTTTTGAATACCTGTTTCACTTCATTCCGAAAATTACCATTCACTAGGTCCATCGTTTTAGGATCGAGTGCGATTTGACCCGCGAGAAACAACAATCTTCCGACTTGCACTGCGTGCGAGTAGGGACCGATAACTTCGGGCGCGGCCGAGGCGTGGATGTGTTTGCGTTTGGTCATAATCCTATTTCTTATTCCGTGAATCGCTGGACGTTGGAGGTTTCGCTCCGGTTATCCAGATTTCGTATGATTCGTTTTAAGTGTTTTACATCGTTAACAGAGAGGTGCATACGAATCGTCGATAATTGTGGTGAGCGTTCGGTAACGTCGATCATGCTAATCCCAGCCCCCAGTCCATTAACCGTGCTCGCAATAGACGCGAGGATGCCATGATGTGGTACGACGTCAATCCGCAATTTCGTGGAGAATTCGCCGGTAGGTTCGTCGCCCCATTTCACGGGCACTTTAGTACTAGGATCGCGAACATTCCTCATATTTCCGCAAATAACACGATGAATCACTAGACCTTCACCTTGAGATATGTGACCAACGATACTGTCTCCAGGAATCGGACCACAGCACCGCCCATATCGCACCCCAAGGTGTTGTTTATGATGAACGACGACAGGGCCACCACGTTCAAGATTGATCGTGTCATGGTCTTCGACATCTTCATCAAGTAGTCGTTGTGCAACTTGGTAAGCCGGTAAATTGCCGCGTCCAACCTCTTCAAATAGTTCGTTCATTCGACGGACGTGAAATTCCTTAAAAGTTCGTCGCAGACGGCGGAAATCTAACTCAGAAACTGAAGTCCCCGCAGCAGCTAGTGTGCGGTCGAGCAGCGTCTTTCCGAGCATGATTGCTTCTTGGTGACCGCGTTGTCGTAACTGCTCTCGAATTGCCGATCGAGCTTTTGCAGTCTGCACAAAATTGAGCCACTCGGGATCGGGATGAGCTTCAGAAGCAGTGACGATGTTCACAGTTTGCCCCGACTCTAGCACCGTAGAGAGTGGAGCGACTCTACCATCGACGCGACACGCGACACACGAATCCCCTACTTCAGTGTGTATTGCATAAGCAAAATCAATTGCACACGATCCAAGCGGTAGAGTGAGAATTTTTGCTTGCGGAGTGAACACATAGACCTCGTCGGGGAACAAATCCGTCTTTAGGTTTTCCAAGAACTGGGCAGCATCGCCACCAGGTTGTAAACTCAGTAAGTTCTGTATCCACTCTCTAAGACCGCTCGAAGTTGGGTCTCCTGGTTCCACCGCAAGTTGCTCCGCAGGACGATTGCGCCAACCAGCAACAAAACCAAAATCTGCAATTTCTTGCATTGTCTTAGTACGAATCAGCAATTTCAACGATACTGGACTCGACGGTCGTGGTCCAACTAACGTAGTGTGTAGTGATTGATATCCATTTTTCTTGGGGATCGCGATGTAATCCTTGAAAGCACCTAGTTTGGGTTTGTATATGCTGTGTGCGAGTCCTAATGCTCGATAACATTCGTCCGCTGAGTCTACAACAATGCGAAACACAAACCGATCCATGTACTCTTCCTTAGACATACGTTGTCCTTTAAGGGATTGATATAAGGAATATGGTTCAGGTTTGAGATACTTGATGTTTGCTTTAAGTTTTCCTTCTTTGAAAGCCACTTGTAATTTGTCCTGCACCGATGCGATAAGATCAATATCGGCTTTACGTATGCGCGATGTATATCGTTCCAAGCGGTCAGCACGCAGTGGAAACATCGCTTCAAAGGCAAGCCGTTCCAGCTCTTCTTTGATGGTGTATATTCCCATCCGTTGTGCCAACGGTACATAAAGATCCATCGTTTCCCTCGCAATACGTTTACGGGATTCGCGGGACATCACACCGATGGTTCGCATGTTGTGTAATCTGTCAGCTAACTTGACAAGTATCACGCGAATGTCGCGAGCCATGGCTAGTGCCATCTTGTAGAAATTGCGCGCTTGGGCTTCCGCGTGGCTGTCAAACAAGTGCGAGAGCTTAGAGACTCCATCGACAATATCAGCAATAGGGTCGCCAAAAGTTCGTGCTAAAGTTGCCTTCGTGACATGGGTGTCCTCAAGAACGTCGTGCAACAAAGCCGCGCAGATCGTTTGGTGGTCCAATCGCAATTGTGCGAGAATTCTCGCAACCGCTAAAGGGTGAGTTATATACGAGTGACCTGTCCGACGTTGTTGCCCAGTGTGGGCTTTCTTAGCGTAGTCGAAGGCTTTCTCAACTAAATTCAGTTGATTGGGTGTCAGGTACTCAAAAAGGTATCCTTTTTTTATACCGGCAACCGGTGCGGCCAGTTCTTCCTGTCTGGCTCGCTTTTCTAATTCAGTCTGAAAATAGGATTCAGGTATCGCGGGGCGGTGTTTCATCTCCTAATCCCGACCGCGATCGGTGTTGCTTGAGGTGGAATTGGAACTCATCTTCGTCGTCCTTGTCTAAGATTTCACTCGAAATCAGCCCATCCGCAATCTCACGCAACGCGATGACTGTGTTTTTATCGTTTTCTCGCGCGACTAGTGGGTCCGCGCTAAGCAGAGACAACTGCCGTGCGCGCTTTGTTGCTAAGGTTACCAGTTCAAATCGATTGTTTACGTGTTCTAAACAATCTTCAACTGTTACTCGAGCCATAGAGTGATTGTCCCTGTAAAGGTATTTATGTACAAACTATTAATTTTACAGCGAACCCTCAGCAAATGAAAGCCTTAAAAAAATCTTAGATCCATCTCTATTTGACCACCAACGTTCGAAGAGTTCCCCAAGACATTGTTAAAATTCCTGAGTTGCGGATTTCCCAAAGTCTCGCGAACTACTTTCAAGTCGGGTAAACGTGGACCGTCTTTTGCTTTGTTAACGACGATTACTACACGGATGTTCGTATAACGTGGTAAGTGTCAAACACGATCACGGAGACCGTGATAATCGTTTGCTAAAATCAGAACAGTTTAAATTGGTACCTCATTGATGAAAAAACTCTTAGTTGTTGCGCTGTTGTCGCTCGGTCTATCTGTATGCGCCGAAGATCTTCAGGAAATCTATGACTTAGCGGTCGATAACGATACCCAGTTTGCACAAGCAAAGATTCAACGACAGATTGCCGGCGAGAGTAATAAGCAGAGCATTGGCAGTTTACTTCCGCAAGTTAATATTTCATTGGATAGTGAAAATCCGTCTTCGACAAAGAGTCGGCGCACCTATCCGAGCGGTTACATAAACGATCCAAATCTGAACTGGCGTGGGATCACCGAAGAGGACAACGAATTATGGGTCGTAAACGAACGAGAGTTGAACTTTGGCTCGGGTTATAGCGTAAGTCTTTCACAGGTATTGTTCAGTTTACCTACGTTCATTTCATTCCGAAATTCACGATTGACTTTTGAGAGTAGCAAGGAAGCTTTTGAGTCTGCAGAGCAGTCCTTGATCATTCGGGTCGTTGAAGCATATTTCAACGTGTTACGGGCTCGCGACTCGTTAGAGAATACGCTTGCTCGGCGAGAGTCGATTCAAAAACAGTTAGAGCAAACCGAGCAGCGATTCGACGTGGGGCTGACGGCTGTAACCGATGTGTTAAACACGCGTGCGTCGGTAGACCAGCAGGAAGTTGACCTTCATGAGAGTCGGAATTCACTTGATACAGCTTTCTTAACCCTTAAGCGAATCACAGGGCAACCCGTTCAACAACTCGCTCGTCTTTCAGAGGACTATCCAGTCAAAAACCCCGAACCCAATGACGAGGAATACTGGGTCGACTATGCGTTGCGAAATAGCCCCCAGGTATTAAGCTCGCAACGAAGTTATAGCATCGCGCGTTGGAATCATTGGAACACGCTAGCGGGGTACTATCCCATACCAACTATAAATCTAACTGCTAACTACAGGTATAGCGAGGGTCCACTCGTGGATCTTTTTACGGAACTTGATACGGGATACAATTGGGTCGATGAACGCATCAGCAGATCTTACAATAGTTTATCCTTGAATTTTAGGATCACTGGTGGACGGGGTATCTCACAGAATCGGGTGAGCGCATTGAACCGAGAAAATTCTCGACTACAGATGATTAATCAACGATTGACCGTAGAAGAACAAACCCGTACTCAATTTCGCAATGTAGTTCAAATCGTATTACGTCTCGAAGCGTTAGAACGCTCCCTTGAATCAAGCCGTGCTTCCTTAGAAGCCACAGAAAAAGGCTTGGAAGTCGGTACAAGAAACATATTAGAAGTACTAAACGCCCAGAATGCCCTGTTTTCTGCAGAGTTAAGCATCCGAAACACGATCACTAACTACATCACCTCGATGCTACGATTAAAACAAACTGTGGGTTTGCTTAGTGTTGATGATCTCGTCGAACTGAATCAATATATGGATCACTCGAAAATGGTAACTCCTGTTAACACAATGACAGGGAAGTAGCTAAAACCTTTAGTAATTTCTGCTTAGTCTAATTGATCGAGCCAGGTATTCACTAGCGTACATACTCGTTTGAGCACTCCCTGGTTTGCTTGCACGACCCCGCGGGCACGCTCGGAACATTGAGCACGAGCTACGGGATTTTGATGATAGTAGAGCAAGCGTTCCGCGATTTCCGCTGCATTGTTCACCGTAAATAAGCACTCGTGCTTAGTGAACCTAGCACATACTTCGGCAAAGTTACGTCGATTTGGACCCATTAAGATAGGCAGTCCGTGAAAGGCTGGTTCAATAGGATTGTGACCGCCGGTGTGTTGTAAGCTACCGCCGACGAAGGCAACTGACGCACACTGATACAGTGTGAACAAGATTCCCATTTGATCAATCACGACTACCTCGGTATTTAAGTCTAGGAGACTTGATAGGCACGCGCTCAACCCTTGAGATTTGCATTCAGATAGGATTTCGTCGGCGCGGGATACATGTCGAGGTGCTAAGATGAGTTTTGCATTCGGAAACTCTTGGAGTACAGACTTGTGCGCGTTTAAGACTATCTCTTCTTCGGGGGAGTGTGTACTTCCAGCCAACCAAATAAGAACACCATTGTTCCGAAGTTCTTTTATCGCTTGTAAGTCATCAGTCAAGCTAAGGACATGATCGGTTAGATCGAATTTGACGTTGCCAGTGATAACCAATTGTTGTTTGGTTACTCCTAAGTTTTGAAAACGATCCAGGGTATCTTGATACTGACACGCAATGACACGAATGTTCTCAAGCATTGACTTAGTTAAGCCACCCAAACGCGCGTATCCTTTCGCAGACTTCTCTGATAATCGAGCGTTTAGAAGGTACACAGGTATTCCGGATGCGGCAGTTCGATTGACTAGATTCGGCCATAGTTCGGTCTCCAAAAGAAAAAGCACTTTGGGTCGGGTCCTCATAAGGAATCGATTCACACAGGACGGAACGTCGTAGGGAACATAACAGAGATCAATCCGCGAGCCTAAGCGTTTTCGCATTGCTTCGTAACCGGTCGGGGTCGTCGTGGTTACCAGCACATGCTCGCCTG
>CAZEFI010000003.1:0-30006 GCA_964511425.1 uncultured Pseudomonadales bacterium | reverse complement strand
ATTAGGAGATAAAAAATAATGAAGATAGTTGAACGCAATCCCGTCGTATCTTTCGCTCACGCGTTACAACGAGATTTAGAAAATGGTATTTGGAACACCGTTCCCCGATTCGTTAATCGTACGGAAGGATGGGTGCCATCTATGGACATTCACGAAGAGTCGGACCGGTTTGTGATATCAGCCGACTTACCAGGCTTGCAAGCCGACGACATCGAGATTCTCGTGGAACATGATCGCTTGACGATTAAAGGTGAGAGGAAATTCGAACGGCGTGTGGAAGACAAAGACTTTGGTCGTTTTGAACGACATGAAGGTTCGTTCCAAAGAAGTTTCAAACTTCCAGAAAATGCAGATCTGGATCAGGTGAGTGCATCAAATCAAAACGGAGTTCTTGAAGTGACTATCAAGAAACAAGAAACCGTCGCATCTCGCCGGATCAAAGTCGATAGCTAAACTTTAGCGTAAAGTCAGCAGACCGCGAAAACGGTGGTACTCGTATAGAGCACCACCGTTTTTTGTGTGTTAAAGTCCGTCTGGGCCGCAATCTTCCTTCAAGAAGCGTAGCATCTCACCATAAAACTTCTCTCGATGTTTGTAATTGAGTGTGCTATAGAAGTGTGCGGCATTCTCTAACTCCACATACTGGTAATCTTTCTCGTATTTGTCGAGTTGTCGGCGGTATTTGATGACGTGGTCTAAAGACACTCGTGCGTCCGCGCTTCCATGGACCAATAGAAGAGGAATGTTTACCTTTTCGACTTCATCGATTGGTGAAATTGCGGTAAGCCAGGTACCGAATTGTTCTTCTTTCTGAGCTCCGCGTAGACCATAACGGTAGTTATTGAGTTGCATTACCGGATCCGAGACAGCGGCTCCAGCAACAGCACATTGATAAATCTGTGGATCTCGAATGGTCGCCATCAGAGCAGCGTAACCACCATAGGACCAGCCAATCATGGCTAAGCGGTTTTCATCTGCTAGACCTTCTTCGACCAGGAATAACGCACCGGAATCTTTATCTGATTGCATCATGCGACCAGCTTCGCTTTGTTCACCGTCAAAACTAGCGGTATAAAAGTCAATTCCATAATTGTGTGAGCCTCGGTATTGTGGCTGCAACACTAAATATCCATGGTTGGCTAACATCTGCGCCCAGGGATCATAGGAAACCGTTTCGGTAACGTGGGGACCGCCGTGAGGAAGCACGACCAGTGGGAAGGGAGGATCTCCTTGCGGGACGGTAACATACCCATAGATTTTTTTACCGTCGGTCGACTCCCACTGTTTGTATTCAACATTGGCGAGCTGATCACTATCGATATCAGGCGCTAGACTTCCAAGTACCGTTAACTTTTTCTTGTGAAGCAGGTAATACGTACCCGGATCGCGTGGTCCTTGATTGAATATCACGAAAGTTTCACCATCTGTGGAACGACTAATGATGTCAAGATTAGCAGAATGTTTGATTTCATCTTTTAGTTGATAGTAAATTCCTCCTTCGACCGGATAGTCGTTAAAAAATATTCGGTTTCTCTCCCCCGCGAAGAATTCGATCCCTGTTACTTCCCCAAGTTGTTCCCATGTGTTTGTGTGATAAACAGCAGATAGATCATCCACAGGAATGGGATCGGGATCATCGTCCGAAGTACGGAAAATTAGTTCAGAAAATCGTTTGTTCGCCATGTCGTACGTCCAGAATCCAGCCCTGTCGTGCCCGTTGTGGGCAATAACGAACACATGATCCTTTGCAGCGGGATCGATTCCCACGGGATCAAAACGTTCATAGGAATCGATGTGTAATCTAAAGTACTCGGTCCAATCAGTTGATCCCTCGGAACGGTAGTAATACACTAGTTCTTCATTGTTCTCGTCAAAACCTAGCGAGCGAATGGGATTTCCCAAACGATCAAACGCAAGCGCGAATTGGGAAGGTTTGGCACGAATAATTAATTTTTTCTTTCCGGTTTCTAGGTCGAGCTTGTAAAAAGCAAGAGGGCGGTACGCTGACGCAAGCCGGGTACCCCTTGTCACGGCACCCTCCTGAACCGAAATCATGATCTTGTTCGGTTCGTGCGGTAGTACATGTGCAATCCCGCTAGTACCTTCGTCAAAGGTGGTCATCGTCTTTTCAACCACATCTACTACAGCCACTTTGCTTGCAAAGACACCCTGATTGAAACCTCGGGTCTGTCGTCGTACTTGT
The DNA here is from genome assembly GCA_964511425.1 of uncultured Pseudomonadales bacterium. Classification (GTDB taxonomy): domain Bacteria; phylum Pseudomonadota; class Gammaproteobacteria; order Pseudomonadales; family Azotimanducaceae; genus Bin55. The sequence continues at coordinate 27,803 of CAZEFI010000003.1, read as the reverse complement.
GCCCGTAGAGCCATGACGATCGACGTCGGGCTGATCCAACGATAGGTCTGTATTTGCATGTGCTCTGCTTTCTGCCTGAGTACCAAGTTCATCTCACCGTCGTCGCCAGAAATGTCAAACACGAGAATTACTGGCCCGTCAACGCTCGTCGCGTCTTCAAAACTGATCCAGCTGAGATATTTCCCATCGGGTGATACCCGCACGGTCGCCATACCTGGGTTTGCCGCCCAAATTTCGGGCGGATACGGTTCGATGGTCTCAGCTGATTCTTTTGTTTGCTCCGTATCCTGTGCGAATATGGAAATTGCACACAAGCTAAATACGATCAAAGGGATGTGTCTTAATAATTGGACTTTCATACTCCTTACCCTCTACTCTCTATAGTTCAATGGGAGAAATGGTTCACTCTCGCAAAGTAAACTCGTTAAGTCTACTCATTTTAAGACAACTTTGCTTCGTACGTTATCAGATTTGCATCAAAAGTTTGAGCTCTGTTCATTTACCGCCACTAACAAGAGAAGACCAATCACTCATGGGTTTAGCTTCCCCTACGAGTAGTGGATAGTGTCGTAAGAATGACAGAATGAGTTTAACCCTTCACACACACAATTTGCTTCAGAGTGTGGATGACCTCGACTAAATCATTTTGCGCATCTAATACTTTGTCGATGTCTTTATACGCCGCCGGTAGTTCATCGACGACACTACGGTCTTTTCTGCATTCAACACCGGTGGTTTGTTTGCGCAAATCTTCCGCCGTGTACAGTTTTCGTGCCTCTGTCCGCGACATCGCGCGACCAGCACCGTGTGAGCAGCTCATCAGTGAATCTTTGTTGCCTTTACCGCGTATGATGTAGGATTTCGCGCCCATTGAACCGGGAATGATTCCGACATCGCCCCGGCGCGCCCGCAATGCTCCTTTGCGTGTAATCCACATGTTTTGACCATGATGCCGTTCTTTCGCGACGTAGTTGTGATGACATTCGATTACTTCGCTTACAACATCAACATGTGGGAGGTGCTGTCGAATAGCACTAATAGTACGATCCATCATGATTTTCCGATTGAGAAATGCAAATCGCTGTGCCCAATCAACGGCCATGACGTAGTCGTTAAAGTACTTTGATCCTTCTTTCAAATATGCCAGATTGCGATCTGGAAGATTGATTTCGTGCGTGCGCATATCCTGCTTTGCGAGTTCGATAAATTTCGTCCCAATGCGGTTACCGATCCCTCGGGAACCACTATGGAGCATGACCCACACAGTGTCTCTTTCATCCAAGCACACTTCGATAAAGTGATTGCCTGTGCCAAGGGTCCCTAGGTGTGTGAGGTGATTGGCCCCCTTAAGGTCTGCATGGCGTTCAAGTAACGTATTGAAACCCTTTTTAAGATCTGCGTTCCATCGAACATAAACCTCCGTTGGAATATCCTTGTTCCATCCTCCAACGTCTCGACCGCGTTTTCCGCCGCCCGTTCTTCCGTGTGGTACATTTCTCTCAATGCTACCACGTATCGGTGCAAGGGAGTCCGGTAACTCTGACGCCGATATGTTTGTTTGTGCCGCGGTCATACCACAACCGATATCAACCCCAACTGCAGCAGGAATGATAGCACCAGTAGTACCAATCACAGAACCAACTGTAGCTCCAATTCCTACGTGTGCATCGGGCATTACTGCAACGTTTTGCACGATCGATAGCTTAGAAGTAAGTTTAACCTGCTCAATCGCTCCTGCTTCGATGGAAACGATCTCTTTTCCTCGAACATCGCGGTTGAATACTCGTACCTTCTTATCCGTAACCACTTGTTGTTTTTTCTTCACCGAAATCTATCCGTACGGAGTCGTTGCTAAGTTTTGTCTCTCGCATAAAAAAATCTCGAGACGCGATGCGCCCCGAGATTTTTCGTTAGAGACTACTTTTTTAAAAATTCTACAATACGCCCCCGAGGCGATAGGTAAAGCTCATGAATGCAGCTCGACCTAAGACATCGTAGCCCGCGCCGATCGGTACATTACTTCGCGAGAATACTTCTGATCCGTCGACAAACGGCGGTTCTACGTCAAAGACGTTGCGGATGCCGGCATTGAGGAAATAATCACGACGCGCCATCGAAAATGACACTGAGTGAATCCAGTAGAAATCTGTCGAACCAATGTCCCGACACAAAACATCTCCTTCCTCTGGTCCAAGGCACGTATCCGAACCACGTTCCGGTACCGAACTCCAAGCATCTTCGAAGTCATCATGTTGATCCTGACGTCCAAGTACTCGAGTATTCCAGCTTAAACGCATTTGATTGAACTGAGCTCGGAAGGTAAGTCGGTGTCGGTATCTCGGGTAGTACCACTCAGAGACATCTTCGTCACGGGTTTCCTCCGCCGTGATTGTAATATCAGAGCGCTCTAATAACTTGTGAGCGATGTAATCGATACCGAACTGAATCGGTCGGTCAAACAGTGTAATAGTATCGGAAAACGCTACATTCAAATCGATCCCGCGAACCGTTTCGTTATCTCGATTGATAAATCCTTGGTGGATATAGGTCATACGAGGTGGACCATCGGTTTCTCGTGTGATACGTTGACAGTAAGGGCTGTTCCCGGTTTCACTGTTGTAGCAATCGCTAATAATAAAACCAGCAGAAGGCTCAACGATGGTGTCGTCAATACTTATGTCATAAACTGTACCGCCGATAGCGAGATCAAAAGCGTTCGTGAACGGTTGCTGGAAGCTGAAGCCCCAAGTTTCGGACTGCGATGTTTCTGGTAATAGGTCGAGTGCTCCACCCGAAGCAATCTCAACTGAATAAACGGTGAATCCATCAATCAAAGCTAGAGGGTCAGCACCATTATTTCGGCAGTTTTCGAGGACGTGAGGTTCGCGTCGATCCTGCTCGGGAATATATTCATTGGTGATTGGATCGATCGCAGCTGTGGGAACTGCACAGGGGTCAAACACGCTCAAGAATCCGGTCTGGGCTCGGAGGAACAGTTCCCGCAAGTTTGGAGCACGGAAGGATGTGCCTTTTGTGCCTCGAATCAATAAAGATGATATAGGTCGCCAAGCAACTTTTGTGGAGTAAGTCCAAGCATCGCCAGAATATTCTTCCTCTGTATATCGCGTTGACAGATTCACGGTCAACTCATTGGCAAACTTCATGTTTCCAATCAATGGGAATTCAATCTCGCCAAACGCTTCTTGTACATTCTTTGAGCCAGCAGCTCCTTGGTCCGCCGAAAAGTGAATGAACTTGCCATCTGCTGCGACTTGATTAGGAATCGAATCAATCTCATCCTTCCTCCATTCTGCGCCGAAACCCGCAGCGACGGTTCCTCCTTGAAGCTCATACAGATTTCCGGTCATGTAGTATGAAACTAAAGTCTGTTCGATGGTGGTATCGAATTCTCGTGTTACGAACAAATAGTCGCGCTCCGCTTGTGTCGCGAACGCTCCTTGATGGTCAAGATCCATGACACTTGGCGCGAATAAGTTAACAGGTACACATCCAACCATGTCTTCCGCAGCAATTTGGGCATCAGGCGCTGCTTCACAGGGTACGCCTGCCAGAGATAAGTTACCAAGAGCGAAAGCCATGCGATCTTCGTGGATTCCTTCACGGTAAGTGCTACCCGATGAATCGGTATAAGAGATAAAGAACTCTGCAGTCCATCCACCACGAGATCCCCACGTCAGCCAAGGCATGTCAAAACGCAACCCACCAACATAACGGGTTTGAGCAACCTCAACTGTTGTGATATTTCGGTCGCCTTCGATCACAACTACAGGTTGTGCTGCAACCGGACCTCTCGGTCTTTGCGATAGATCACAAGACCCACCGGGACCAGGATCGCAACCCAAAGCTTCGATTACCATATCACGAAACGATTGCTTCGCAAAAAATTCATTGATTGCTAGCCCACAGTCCACACCTTCTCCCAATGGATTACAGGGATTGAAGGGATTCAAAGGATGCACCGAGGGAAATACTTGATAGCCACCGCCGTTGTGTTCAGATTCTCTCGAACCGTAAGTGAACTCGTAAAACGGCGTTACATTGGCATCGCCATCAAAAGTATATTCACCATAAGACATGAAGTTTACTCGGCGAAATTCTGGAATTAAGGTGGCAAATTGCTCGTTTGCATCGGGAGCATAGTCCCGCCAGGTCACATCGTTAAAGCCGTCGCCGTCTTCGTCCGTCCAAAACCACTGTCCAGCCAATCGTATTCTAGAAATGGAGAAGTCCTTCCATCCACCGTTTGAACGTCCTGGGGTGTAGAACAGAGGACCGAACGGTACGCCGGTTACCCAAGCACCTTGAAGTCCTGAATACCCACAGTCATCCCATTCCATATCGTACCAATATTCGAACCAGAGACTCTTCTTGCGAATTTCACCGTCCTGAGTAATCTCAGCTTCGTGTGAACAACCTGCGTAGTGCGGTGAGTCTGCTCGAGTTACGGCTTCGTTGAAATCGTAATTAAGGGCCATACCGAAAAATCCGCGGTCATAATTTTGGCCCCATTTAAGAGCGAGGTTGTTGCTGTATTTGCGACTAAATTGGTCCACGTCACCAAAGAAATTTACTTCGAGCCCATCAAAGTCTTTTGTAAGAATGACGTTAACTACTCCTGCAACTGCATCGGATCCATATACAGAAGATGCGCCATCAAGCAAAAGTTCGTATTGTTGTACCAACGCTGCGGGTACAAGATTCAAATCTGGTGTGCTGGGAGCTCCTTCGACACCAGCAGGTGCCAGCCTACGCCCATTGATCAGCACGAGAGATCTAGACGCACCTAATCCGCGTAACGAGATTGTGGAAGCTGCAGGTCCATTGTCTAAGACGTAACCGGTGTAGGTTAGGTCGATTTGCTGACCTTGTGCTTGGGTAGTCTTTTGAAGAATCTCCGCAGTATCAACCAATCCAGCTTCCCGCTCGTACTCAGAGTCGACGATTTGCAGCGGCGAGATGTTGCTGTATGTCGATCGTATAAGTCTCGAACCCGTTACGACCATTTCTTCCATATCTTGTGTCGCAAGTGTGGATTCTTCTTCTTCTGTCTGCTCTTCGTCGTCTTCGTCGTCCTCGTCATCTTGGGCAAATGCGAGTGTTCCAAACGGCAAACTGAGCAATGTCAGAAACCAAATGATGTTGGGTAATAATCTCTTTTGTCGAAACATGACCTATTGTTCCTCATTAAAACTTAGTATCCAGTCAAACACTGGTGTACGTGATATCTCCTCACAACGCACCTCTTTTAACAGAAATGCACATTCGAGTTTGATTCTCGCGCCAACTACCTTAATCTGGGCAGGATTCGAAAATCGCACATTCAATTTGCTCACGCGGTTTCTAACTGTTGTGTACTACAAACCTAATTAAAGTGTCGTCTTACATAACAAGTCGAACACCGAGCTTACTACAACCACGATAGCGAAAGTCGCATTTGCGTTGAGCACTTTGAGTGTAAAGATTATTTTACGTTTTTTGACATCGAAACGTAATTTAAAGCTGGCGTTTCTTCCAACAAGTACTCTTGGTTGATAGCTTGTGCGATAATCGGATTCCAGAAACTCTCGCAGCCACAACAGCTATTACGAAACTAGTAATACACAACGCGAAAACCGATCGAATCAGAGCGGTGGTTCAATGTCACTTTGCGACCGAAAATAGTCTGGCTTGTAATCACTCCAGGGAGAATCCAGTTGCCACCTTGCACCCACATGGTGATAGCTCCGCGGTCAACAGTCACTGAACGTGTCCATTCGGACACGTTGCCGGCAAGATGACGAATACCGGTCGCGGTCACGTCATTGTGCTCGCTATCACAAACCACCAGTTTGCCGTTTTCGTCGTCCCCGGTTGCAGCGACTCCGGATTCGTATCGGTCGCCCCAAGGATAAAGTCTTCCCTCGGGCCCGGTCGCTACCGCACGCCACTCTTCAACTGTTGGGAGGCGACCGCCAGACCAACGTGCAAACGCATCAGCGGCCCACCATGTGACGCCAGTTACCGGGTAGGCTAGGTTGTCTTGTTGAGTCTCCCAGTGTAACGGAATATAGGAATGCCCGGCCGGCTCATCTGAATTGCGATATAGTCCCGCTTTGACTAAGGGGTCGTTGAGAAATTCAGCATAGTCTTCTCGACTGACCTCGCATCGGTCTACACGGATATTTTGTTTGAATTCTTGTGTCGAAAGAACGAGCTTTTGAATGGGGACTTCAGAGAAATCTGGAATTTTGGTCACGAAGTAGGTAATTCGAGCTTCCGGGGTAATTCCTACTTGGTATACACCACCGCGGATGGTGGTCGTTCGACCGAGGAATGCGTCCCATGGGAGGATAGGATGCGGAGGTTGGTCGTAAACACACCGGAAGCCTAAATGGTGACTTTGAACTTCCCGACTTATCTCCAGCCAAGCCGCGCTCAGGGCATATAGTTCACGAGCACGGGCACGAACCGTCGGCGCGCCATGTACAGGCACGTACTCCTCACGACTCAGTAACGCTGGTTCAACAGTCCCAGACGTCCATTCCATAACGTTGTTGGCTAAGTCATGCACCCCGTTAGGTGTACTTGTTTCTGGGAACCTACCGCAGGTTTGTTGAGCATTGCGATCGGGTTCCATGTACTGCCATGCACTGTCGAGCCAGTCATTACCCCAAGGATAAAGTCGACGTTCCAATCCACGCGCCGCGATTTCCAACTCTTCAGAGGTTGGCAAGCGTCCCCCAACCTCCGCACAGTACCTTGTTGCAGCTGCGTGAGAGACGCCACTCGCAGGGGAGTTAAGGCGACCTGCGGTTCGATGACCCGTTGACATGGACCGGAGCCACTCCGGTGGCGTGTCTGACCCACTGGTTACGATGGGCGTGTACCACCCAACAAAACGTTCGTAATTTTCTTGTGTTACTTCACAGTTATCGATTCGAATCGTGTCGATTGATACCGTCCGCAACGGCCGTTGTAAGCGTAGTCGCAGCTCGCTGTTAAGAGCACCGGAACCCAGAGCTTCGATAACTTTGCTGTCAATGTATTGAGCAGCTTCGTCGCCGCTGAGCTCGAGTCCAAGTCGCACTCGGACTGCATCAATATCGGTACGCCCAACATTGAGCAAGGTGATGGTCGCGAGTGCAATAATGAGTAGTGCGAGCACTACGATTGGGATTCGCCATGACATCAGGCGCGGCGTAGACCTGGTCGCCAGAAGATCAAAAACGCCATGACCGCGAGCGCAAGTAAGATATAGAAAGTAACCAACCAGGTTTTGACTCCAAAAAACCAGCCTTCGGTGGTTGGAGTGATTTCACGACTGCCAATAAAGACCCTGTTGCTATCGGCTTCAATTCCCAGCATACCATTTTCGTCTACGGTACCATATACAAACCCGACGATGATATCACTTAACGTCGTCGATACAAAGGCGACGGCGCGCCAAGAAGGTTCGGTGGTTGGGTTTTCCGCTTCGGGCATCATTAACACCGACCCACGGTGTAAATCTACTTGCAATCCTTCCCAGACGTCGGGGAACTTGTTTAAACTTAATCTCGTAAACGCTGTTTGAAGTTCTAAATCACCAATCGAACCGTCAGTGATTACTTCGACATCAAAGAGTAGTCGGTTGGGCAGTAGTTTTATTTGTGCGTACTGTAGGTCTTCAACGGTGCGTTGGTTTACTTCCAGTGGTGCGCGCGGAGCGTCCGCGTCGACCGACGATGACAAGCTTAACAGACGTTGAAGCAGAGTTTCCACGATTGCGTAATCCTCATCCGATAGAGAATCGATGCGATCGACATTGTTCGTGAGTTCCAACATATAGTCTTGAATCAGCTGCGTCGGAGGCTGCTTTTGATCGAGCATGTCTTGCAATTCAGAGAGAAAAATGAACAACGCATAGAGAATCTGGTCAGGGTCTGGCAAATCTATTGGGATTCCTTCGCCATCTTGGTTTTGCGTGTCAGGATCGGCTAGTCTGATACTAAAAGTGTTGTCGTCTGCTGTTTGGAGTGATGGACCTAGTCCACCCTCCGAGTTTGGCCCCGTGTTCGAGTCTACATTCGCTGACCGATTCGGTTGTCTCGCGGTGGGAAAGCTGCCCAAAGCACTGGGGTCAAACCGTTCGATCGGAGCTGTTTGACCAAGGCTTGATCCTTCGGGAACAGCAGGATTGGTAACTGTAGCATCATTTGATTGCTCGCCTGGATTTCCACCTAGGTTCTCTGGAGGCCAGCTTGGGGCAGACTCTTCAAGTCCGTCGCTTGGTGTTTCGCTATTCCCACCAATCCATCCCTCTAATTCAGGAATACCGGGCATGTCGGCAATGTTCGCACCTTCCAATCGCGCGCAGTCTTCAAAACTCACTCCGGGGGGACAATCGGCCGCGGTACCTGTGCCCGCTAGGCCGCCGGAACCGCCAACAAAATGCCAGTGCCAAATTCGTATTCCGTGATCACTAAGAATAGACATCACCAAGTAATAAGTTCCGACATCATAGATATCGCCGCGAATGTCTCCTCGTGCGGATTCGCTCATATTTTCAAGGAAAAGGTCTAGTGTGTTCGGTTTTTCCAACAATTGCTCTCGAGTCCAAACGGTACCGGAATACGGGTCGCGAACCAAGGTTCTGTGAAACTCTAACACGGGCATGACTTCTGGATGCCAGATTGAATCGATTTGTGATGTTTCGTAGTCATGTAGTTGCGCAGGTTCACTAGCTGCCAGTCGGTTCAGTACCAACGAAGTACTAAATTCCCGCGTCATCACCGTCGCTATTTCTTGCACTTTTTCGGTATAGCGTTCTTCCTTCTCCGCACGCGCGGCAATGCTCAGAACGATTACGATGATCAATACGGCAACCCCGTTCGCAAGGATATCGACCAATGCGATCCCAGCAAAGTTTGGAATTCTTGCTGCAGTACTGCTCACGGTACGCGTTCCGCGTGCTCTTGGATGTATTCGGGTATTTCATCTAGCATGACAGACTTGAGAAATTCGTTGTCTGTGATTACCCAGCCAATGCTCAATGTTTCATCGGGCCACATCGATCTGAGGCAGTTTCTAGCCTCCGCCATAGTCGGTACCGCACCTTCGGTAATGAAAAACAGGAGTTGATCACCTTTTTGTTGATAAACTCGTTGCGCGTACCGTCGATATGCACTCCCGGCATCACAGATTGACCCACGATCAACTCCTTCTGCGGTTTCTACGATTCGCAATGATTCGGGAAAAACGATGATCGAGTACCCGGAACTACCATCTTCGCGTTCGATACGGTACGTACCTTCATCGGTAGCTTCTTTCAATCTTTCGCGCACGGCGGCTTGCGAAACCACATTCACCACGAGTAAGAACACAAGCATCAGCGCGAACATACCACCGAATACCGCCATCATCGGTGCGCTATTTTCTTCCTGTTGCTCGTTGCCGGGTTTGCCGTTAGGAGCGCCGGAACTACTCGAGTCAATAAACACGTATATTGTCGCGGAGATATCTCTCCAAAATCGTAAGGGTGCGTTCTTCACCGCGTTGTACTAAGGCGAGCAACAGTGCAAGCCCAACACTCAACGAAAGCGCGATAAGGGTAGTATCGAATGCAATGCCCAGAGGTGAAATTGCATCGCCTAGCTCGCTTGAGAGGCCGGATAAGCCAGAATCAGAAGCGATGATGCCGCGGATTCCGTCTGCGGCAAGCGAAATGCCAAGTACGGTACCTATAAAGCCCAGTACAGGGGTGGCGTAATTAATGTAACGTGGTAGTAGATAAGATTCCGTGTGTCGTCGCCACAGAAATAACAATTGATCTTCCAAGCGTGAGGCGTCTTTGACGACATTACGAACTCGATCTATGTTGGAGTTAACCTTCACCGGAGTTCCACGTCCCCATTGGTTCACGGACCAACGTAAATACAGCGCATTCCACCACTTGCTTAATAAGAGGAGTACTCCCCAGAAAAACATGAAGAGCGTAAGTGGAGGAATGATCCCCCGGTCAAGGAACCGGTCGGTAATGCGGGACGTGTTTTCGTAGGTAGTTCCAAGCCATTCAAGTGCTAACATCGTACCTGAACAGAGAATGAGCGCACTGATCATGGTGATATAGATATTAGGACCACCAAGAAATTTAGCGAGCCACTCCAAGGCATCGGATTGGTTTATCGAAGCTGCCGAGATCCACAATCCACTAATATAAAGCGCGAGCGCTGCTACAAACATCGGCGTTAAGCGTGTCGTCCATGCGCTACTCTCCCCTTCAAAAATAATCTCATACGCCGGAATCGCAAAGGTAAATGCGACGACGGTGAGACCAAACATACCAGCAATTCCCAAAGTTTGAAGGAGTATGCGTTTCGATTTTTGCCAGGCGTAAATGCCACCTACGACTCCAACGACCAGTACTATTGGCAATAAAGCGAACAACAGCGGCCACTCCAACGCGTGCATCACGTTGAATGAAACGATACCAAGTAATAAGAGATAGAGAATTGCGGCTATGACCACGCGGTCTCCTTAGAAATGTAGGGGGTCAAACAGTGATAGTAAAGTTGGAATATTAAGCAAGTTGACGTAAGACAAGGTCGTCGAGATGAAAGTTCGTAGCCATCTTGAAAGGTTCCCTTTATAGTATATTCCTGTTGCCAAGTTATACGGGTACTTCTAGTGAACGAATGTGCTTTCTATTCAGCCGACTCACGTTCAGAGAAATTCTCTGTAAACTTACGACTACCTAACCTTGGTTCGACGAGACTCAACACTGTGTTATACCCCAAACATCCCGATGCATATCCCGTGGTGTATCGACCGGAGACAGACATTCATCTCCCGCAAAAGCCTGATAATCGGATGCGGTACATGTATTTTAAGACGATCGCGAAGGGCGGTACGTGTATTATCAGTTCGTGTCGAGATCTCCATTTGCGCCGGACGATTTGCCACAAAGCCCTTCGAAAAGAGCTGCAAAAGAATCCTGTAGAACAAGCACGATTCTTACGCGAAGCCCGTGTAACTGCGATGCTACAACATCCTAACACCATCCCGACGTACGAGCTCGGGCGAGATATCAAAGGTCATTACTACTTCACGATGAAATTAGTACACGGTGCTACGTTGCGCGAAGTACTCGATGAGTGCAAAGCCAAAAAGACCCACAAGGTTGGGAAGTTCGACTTATTCCGACTCGTTGATGTGTTATCTCAAGTTGGACACTGTTTACACTATGCGCACACTCACGGAGTAGTCCATCGGGACATTAAACCGGAGAACGTACTGGTTGGTGACTTTGATGAAGTGATGGTTTTGGATTGGGGTATGGCGAAAGTGTGGGACGACGACGAAAGGGCGAGCAGCTTACCCGAGGAATTGGAACCGCAGCTGAAGTTTAAGAAGATTGATGCGGCCGACGAAACCATTCCACTCACGCAGCGCGCCCCTGTTCACGGCACTCCACCCTATATGTCTCCAGAACAACTTGAACACCCGCTTTCCGTCGATCATCGCACAGACATTTATAGTTTAGGTACGTTGATTTTTGAAGTCTTGACGTTGCAACGCATGATTGAAGGCGACGACGTTCTCACGGTTACAGAGAACATTAAGAATAAATCACAACCGAAGCCTTCGAACCGAGCTCCCAACATGAACATTCCCGAAGCGTTAGAGCGAATTTGTCTCACCTGCACAAATTTTGATAAATACTCACGATACGATTCCATGGAAACGGTTATCAATGAACTCGAACAATGGATGCGACCGAACGAAACGTAGAGTGTGGAACTATTGGTGGCGAGCAGAATCGACGAGGTTTCGTGGAGTAGTTGGCGACCACTAGGAAGACGTTGACACGTACAATTCGCGGACAGAGTCGTACATGCTTGTTACATGTTCGACATTTTTGTTGTAGCGCAGCAGCGTATTCGTATTAAATTTTGAGGAGATCTTTTTGAACGTCCAAATAACTTATTGCACTTCCTGAGGCTACGAACCGAAAGCGGCTAGTTTAGCTGCTAAGTTTGAACAACAATTGAATGCCCAAGTATCCATTGTTCCAGGTGGAGGCGGTATCTTCGACGTCGTAGTCGATGGCAAGATGGTGTATTCCAAACACGAAACCGGCGAATTTCCCAACGAAGATAAACTCATCAACAGTTTGGCTAATTCGTAACTCGAAATCCGGCAACCTGATCCAGTTTCCCCAAAAACTTTGTGTTTAGGTCTCCTTCGACTGCCAGAAAGGAGTTCCAATGATCGGTGTCGACGCTACTGCAGTTTCACGTTCTGATATCGCACCAGCAAGGTATGCTAGCCGCCCAGCCTCGACCGCTTGGCGCATCGCTTGAGCCATTTGTGCGGGGTTATCGCATTTCGCGACTGAGGTGTTGAGTAAGACCCCATCGAATCCCAGTTCCATAGCTTGCGCGACGTGTGATGGTAGTCCGATGCCCGCATCAACTACCAAACTGACATCAGGCAGACGTGCGCGGAGTGTCTGCAGTGCGTACGGATTGAGCAGTCCTTTTCCTGTACCGATGGGTGCCCCCCACGGCATAATCACTTCACAACCCAAGTCGTGAAGCTTCTTACATACCACTAAGTCCTCAGTGGTATATGCAAAGACTTTAAAACCAAGCTTCTGTAACTGTTCGGTTGCGACCAATACTTCCAACACATTCGGTTGAAGGTTGTAGTCGTCCCCGGTAATTTCAAGCTTGATCCAATCAGTCTCAAATAGTTCTCGCGCCATTTCGGCTAAGGTAACCGCTTCCTTTGCCGTGAGGCAGCCAGCCGTGTTAGGAAGGATTCGACAATCGAGGGCTTTGAGTTGTCTCCACCAAGTCTCTCCCCCGCCGGTCGTCGGAGACTGTCGGCGTAGCGTAGTGGTTATGACTTGGGTACCTGACGCTTCAATCGCGGTGCGCAGAATAGCTAGTGACGGATATTGAGCTGTTCCAAGGAAGAGTCGGCTTTGTAATTTGTTGCCGTAGACTTTCCAGGAGTCTTCCACGAACTAACCTCCGACGACCGCAGCCAGTATGTCCAATGTGTCATTCTCTTCGACAACGCAGTGAATCCACTGGGGACGAGGTATAAACGTTGAATTGTGAGCTACAACAATATCTTCCAATTGATAACCAAGTTGATTCAGAATGTCGGTTAGTATCGATGTTTCCACATTAGTGGGTTCACCGTTGACTATGATGTGCATCTTTGATCGGCCAATGCCATTGCTTGTTCCACGATCGCCGGTGCGACTGAGAAGCCATACCGGTATAGTCCGTTAACTCGTAGCACATGTTCATCCCAGTAGATGCGTGGATTATGATCGGGATAAGCAGGTCGCAGCGCACTCGACAATTCGGTGATTTCTGCTTCTTCAAATCCACCGCTGATGACATGTGCTGCAGACAAAAGTTCTAGCGCACCTCTCACGGTTACATCTCCCTCGTGTTCACTTTCGACCTGGGTTGCTCCGATAACGTAATCATTGTTGGGTCGTGGTGCGACATAGAGAGGATACTTTGGATGTAACAAACGTATCGGTCGTCGTAAATTCACCTCGGGTGCATGCAGGCGCAAGATTTCTCCGCGTACCCCTCTGACATCGGGATCATCAGAACCGGCTCCGCGACAATCAAGAATGAGATCTCCATTCAGATCGTCGAGTTCAACAGGGGTTTCGTAGGAAATTTTTCCACATACCGATTCCAGAGCTTGCAATAAAACACGATTGTCTAACCAACCTTCGCCCTCTAAAAACACTCCGTGTTGGAAGTGGGAACCTAGATCAGGTTCCAGAGATCTGAGTTCTTCTTGGTCGAGGACGCGAACTCCAGACACCTCTCGACGATCCATGACTCGGATAAATTGTGCTAAGAGGGCACCATCGTTTGGGTGTGCAGTAACGATTGAGCCTTCCAAGGCGAAAGGTACCTTGAGTTCTTCTAGCCATTTCGGCCAAAGTTCAAAACTTTTCATCGCCAAACATAGGATGATTGCGTCAGATTCCGTTCTTTCACTCGGAGCTGCAAGAATTGCAGCGGCTACGTATGCTGCACTTAACGGATGTTCTGCCCGAGCCCGTTCAAACAGTTGGACTTGTGCACCCTGTTGAGTGTATTGCCAGCCTAATAATCGACCTAATAGCCCGGCTCCAGCAATTGAAACACGCAAACACTCAGACCTTGGTGTAGATTTCGCTTCCGTTTTCACGAAACTCGCGAGCTTTTTCAGCCATTTCGGCTTCAACATCAATCATGCGTACGCTATCCTCTTGCACTCCAGCGGCGACACGAATCTCTTGACTAATTTTCATCGAACAAAATTTCGGCCCACACATGGAACAGAAGTGCGCGACTTTAGCAGAGTCTTTTGGTAGAGTTTCGTCGTGGAATTCACGTGCTTTGTCGGGATCTAGACCAAGATTAAACTGATCCTCCCAACGAAACTCGAACCGTGCTTTGGACAATGCATTGTCTCTAATTTGAGCTCCCGGATGTCCTTTGGCCAGATCTGCCGCATGAGCAGCAATTTTGTAGGTGATGATCCCTTCGCGTACATCTTCTTTATTGGGTAACCCGAGATGTTCTTTCGGGGTAACATAGCAGAGCATCGCACAGCCGTACCAACCAATCATTGCTGCGCCGATCGCCGAGGTGATGTGATCATATCCTGGTGCGATATCCGTAGTGAGTGGGCCTAAGGTGTAAAACGGGGCTTCCGCGCAAGCCTTTAACTGTTCTTCCATGTTTTCCTTGATCAATTGCATCGGGACATGCCCCGGTCCTTCAATCATGGTTTGCACTTCGTGTTCCCACGCGACTTGCGTCAATTCACCCAATGTTCGTAGTTCCGCGAACTGTGCTTCGTCATTGGCATCAGCAATGGATCCAGGCCGCAAACCGTCGCCCAATGAAAAGGAGACATCATAAGCCTTCATGATCTCGCAGATATCTTCAAAGTGGGTATAGAGAAAGCTTTCTTTGTGGTGCGCTAGACACCACTTCGCCATGATTGATCCGCCGCGACTTACGATTCCAGTTGTGCGACGAGCCGTAAGCGGAACAAATGGAAGTCGAACACCAGCGTGTATAGTAAAGTAATCAACCCCCTGTTCAGCTTGTTCGATTAAAGTGTCCCGAAACAGTTCCCAAGTGAGGTCTTCGGCGATCCCATTGGTTTTTTCCAATGCTTGATAGATCGGTACCGTGCCGATGGGTACCGGAGAATTGCGAATAATCCACTCGCGCGTTTCGTGAATATTCTTGCCCGTGGACAAGTCCATAACCGTGTCCGCACCCCAGCGAGTTGCCCAAACCATTTTTTCTACTTCTTCTTCGATGCTGGAAGTTACCGCAGAGTTGCCGATATTACCGTTTATTTTGACGAGGAAATTACGCCCGATGATCATCGGTTCACTTTCGGGATGATTGATGTTCGCGGGAATAATCGCACGGCCTTGGGCGACTTCGTCGCGGACAAATTCGGGGGTGATTTCTGGCGGAATGGAGGCACCAAAATCTTGCCCGGGATGTTGGTCCTGTCGATATTTCGCGTTCGCACGAACGAGATTCTCTCGGATCGCGATGTATTCCATTTCTGGCGTAACGACGCCTTTTCGAGCGTAATGCATTTGGGTTACGTTGACGCCTTTTCGAGCTCGTCGTGGCGTGTTCCGAGCTCGAAATCTAAATTTACCTAGTCTCGCTTCCCGGGAACGTTCCCGCGCAAATTCAGAACTGTAATCGTCAAGTACTTCGGTATCTCCACGTGCGTTGATCCAAGACTCACGCAACCGAGGAATGCCCGATCGAACATCTATGTGCAGTGCTGGGTCGGTATAGGGTCCTGAAGTGTCGTAGACTCGAACCGAGGGATTGGACACAAAGCCGTTTGCTTCTTCTCGACCATTACCCTGTATGGGAGTTGGAGACAGTGAAACCTCGCGCATTCCCACTCGTAGGTCATTCTCTTCAACGTATACCTTTTTAGAACTTGGGAGCGGGCGTAGCATCGCTTCATCCAATGAAGCGATATCTGAGAGTAGTTTGTGTTCAGCCATAGAGTTGGTTCTAGTTTTGTTATTCGACGAGCAATTGTGTCAAGTTTCAGTTCAATCGTGACTAGTATAACACGACGAACGCAGTCACTGATTTTTGTATGTTTAAACTGAGGTCAACCGGTACCGACACGAGGCGGTGGGATATTAAACCTCCGCAATGTTGATGACATAGTGGGTACGTTCAAGCGAATTCGTTCATTGTTGAGCAACATGGAGAAAATGAACCCCAAACATAGGAATGCGATGCCAATGAGGAAACAGTATATAACGGTCTTATTGGGGTAGTTGTCTTTGAGATATCCTACATACAACGGTCCGAGAACCCCGGCCCCCGACCAAGCAGTTAAGATGATTCCGTAGATGGCAGACATTTTCTTGGAACCGAACACATCGAGCACAAACGGTGGCATTACCGCAAATCCACCACCGAAGCAGAGCATGACATAGCAGACCAACACGGAGAAGATCAGTGGATCGCGTTCGGTCATGAGAATCCCAAACACTACGGTCTGACTCGCGAGCAAGATGCGGAACACCATAACACGTCCAATTCGGTCTGATAATAGGCCCCACAACAGCCTACCGACCCCGTTGCAGACCGAGCTCGCCGCAATTAAATAAGCACCATACCTGGCCAGTCGTTCTGGGTCGATATTGGCGTCGGTTAGCTGCCAGACATCTTGGAGTAACGGTGATTGAAAACTAATAACCGAGATACCAGCGGCAATATTGAAAAAGAAGATGAGCCACATGACAATAAACTCCCGAGATTGCAAACATCTCCGGACATAATGGCTTTGCTGTTCTTCTCCACTTGCAACTTGTTGAACGGTAACTCTTGACTGACTTTTGGGATTGGTAACAAAGAAGCTTGATGGAATGAGCACGCAAGCGAAGAACACGCCAAGATAGAGAAAAGTCGAGGTGAGATCTTGTTTGGTTACTGTGAGGAGTATCGGTGCCAAAATCACACTGAGGAACATCGCGCCTAAGCCGAAGCCCATGACGACCAATCCAGTAGACAACCCTTTCGAACCTGGGAACCAGTTGGCGATCGTAGCGACTGGCACAACATACCCAAATCCCAGACCAGTTCCACCGACAAAGCCGTAGCCGAACCAAAACAGCAGCAAGTTTTCTGTTTGCAAGGCCCACGCGGCGATGATGTAGCCTAGACTAAATAGTGTTGATCCGGCAAGTGCTAATCGACGCGGACCAATTTTGGGCAACATGATTCCAGCCCATGCAGCTGAAATACCAAGCGTGAAGATCGTAATACCGAAAGATAAAGAGGTATCCGCGTATGACCAACCGACAAAGTCGACCAACAAGACTTGAAAGAAACTCCAAGCGTACACGGTTCCAAAACAAAGATGCAGTAGGATGCAAAGCATCCCACGAAACAACCCCGGTAGGTTTTGAGTGATTGCTTGCACTAGCCTTTATTCAGCGAGCCTAATGTAGTACTCATCACGGCTTTGAATCAATTCCCGATCTGCTGGGGTCGGCCACTAACGCGAAATATTGAAACAATCTCGCCAAGTCGCCAGCTTCATCTTTTCGCTGTAGTAATTTCTCGTTTTGAGGCTCGTCCACTGTGTCTTTTTTCGCTAAGGCGACAGCGTACTGTAGTAGTTGTTGAATCGGACGGGCGGCGAGATTAACCAAGAAAATCCCTAGAACTATTGCAACAAGGAACGTGATTGCCATTGGCCATACTTGATTACCCATCGCTCCTTGGATCATCAACGAAACGTCACCTTGATCCACCCCAATGTGTACGTTTCCGCCAACGC
Source organism: uncultured Pseudomonadales bacterium (assembly GCA_964511425.1). Classification (GTDB taxonomy): domain Bacteria; phylum Pseudomonadota; class Gammaproteobacteria; order Pseudomonadales; family Azotimanducaceae; genus Bin55. The sequence goes on along the minus strand of CAZEFI010000003.1, from coordinate 9,947 downwards.
CAGCAAGAATTGGGTGGCTCACTTCAATGAAATCGCCCTTCCCCTTAAGGGTTCGTTCAATGATGTCCCCCGTGATTTCACCGTCGGATATCTGTTCTGGAATATGGGGTACGAAAGTGTGCGCGATAATCTCGTCATTCTCGTCGGTAATGTAGATGTAGCCATTGGATCCAAGCAGCGATAGCATTTGATCAATCCGCGATTGCAAAGTTGAAAGATCGTTGTTGAGCAAGATGTCGACATTACCGTCGGCAATTGCCTTTGCGATGTCCTTGCTGTTCTCCCGCGCTTCTCGTGTGAGGTCTTGATCAATCGCGGTGATCGTTACGACTGCATTAGTAAATCCGATAACGCCAAATAATCCAATAACGCCGAAGATGGTCCACTGAAACAGTCTTGTAATCCGCATCATGAGCTGGCAGCCTCGTTCCAGGCATTAGAAGATGAGGCCCAATCCCGTAAGGGGACAAAACTCCCATCTTCGACAACAGTGTAATACACACGATCAAGACCTTGTCGGCGATCCTCATTAAAGGAAACAGATTCTCCAATACCCAAGTCAAGATCTTGGATGGAAAATACTGCTTCTTCAATTCCATCGCGGGTCGGCTCTGGTCCAATCCGCGTAAGAATTTCAGTCATCAGTTTCGCATTAAGAAATCCTTCCAAACTTACAAAACTTCGATCAAAAGTTTTGTATGGTTCCTCTTCTCCTGAAGCGAATTGGTCGGGTACATTTGGAGCGTTTTCAGTCATGAACTTCTCATAAAGTTGAACTCCCTCTAGGGACAAATCGTTGTAGCTAGGTACGACTTGGGAGTTCACCAAGAATTGACTGTAGGTGTGTGGTTCGTCCGTACTATCGGTAATTAGTTTGAGTAGGTTTTCACTGCCAACGAATGAGAGGTTTGCGATTGGTACTTGTAGACCACCGTCGATCGCGTCCCGTAAAAATGCGGCACAAGCGGCATATGCACCGATACAGATGATCGCGTCGGGCTTATCTCGCTGGAACCAGTCTACCTGTGCTTTTAAATTGGCGGTGTATTTTGTGCCTCGTGTATAAGTGGCTTCCCCAACCATTTTGAGGTTGTGTTTGGCAAGTGCTTCACGACAGCCGGCCCAGCCGCTTCGGCCGTAGGCGTCCGCTTGGTAAAACACGCCAATTTTTTCACGACCAACCTTAACAAAATTGTCGACCAATCCTGCGGTTTCTTGTCGATAGCTGGCGCGTAAGTTGAATGCGAACGGTCCATATGGAAGTTGCCTTTGAGGCTGTGCACCGGTGAACGGAAAGAAGAGTACAAATTTTTCTTGCTGAAATTTCTTCAGTAACGGCAAAACACGGGTGACTGTGGGTGTACCGACATAACCAAATAACGCAAAGACCTTGTCTTCGCGCATCAATTTGGTTGTGTTATTTACCGCGGGGTCAGGTTGATAACCGTCATCATAAAGATGCAACGTAATCTCACGACCATGCACACCTCCACGAGAATTGACATCAGCAAAATACGCCATCGCACCTCGGTAAAGTTCAATACCGAGACCGCGCGAAGGACCGGTGAACGCAGCAGATGTTCCGAGAACGATTTGCGAATCGCTCACGCCGTTGACAAATTCAGAATTATTAGATTGAGTATTAGGGGACATTTGAGAGAGTTCCTGTGCTCGGAGTTTATCAATGCCGAGAGCAAGAACTAGTGGCGACGCTACTAGCCCTTTGACTACTGCTCGACGTGAAGGATTGGAAAAACGATAAGTTTTCTTAGTTTTCATTGGACCTCAGATCTGTCGAAGGCCTTCCTTGTTAAGTACGTGTTTCACACTACGTTGGTCGAACTTTTTGTCACAGACAGGACGATGGTTAAGTGTTTTTGGTAGCGGTACACGGAAAAAGAAAATCAAACAGCGATTTTAATTTAACTGAGTGATTGTAACTTTTCGGAGGCGATTTGTGGCTAACTGTTATTCTGAATGACAACCGCCTAGTGATCAAATCCCTTAGCAACGGAGCGTTGAGTTCAGCGCATACACGGACTCTCAATCTCAGTGATATATCGGTCCAATACTTGAACAGGATCGTGAGCTTTTAATACTGACGAAAGTACCGCGATACCGTGTACATGTTGGTCTAGGCAGGATTTGACGTTGGATGCATCGATTCCTCCGAGAGCGTAGATCGGTACAGAGCTTCGCTCGACAGTTGTACGGAGTTGGCTTAATCCTAATGGGGGAGTGTCTTTCCACATTGGACGAAAAACCGGAGCGACAATTATCGAATGTGCGTTCAGTGCTTCTGCCGCCGCGATTTCCGTAGTTTGGTGAATCGCAACCGACAACCAACCTAATTCCTCGATGCCGGTTGGAGGTGAGCCCAGCCGACACTGCGGTAGATGCACGCCGTCATAACCGAATTCGGAAGCAAGTCGTGCATCTCCATTGAGAAGAGTTCGTACGGTTGATGGCAGAATCGACTTGGCTATTTCCGCGTACTGTCGATACTTCTTGTCCGTTTGATTTTTGATTCGTACTTGTACGACAAGGTTGTTTTTCCAGTTTCGACGGTTCAAAGTTTGAAGTACGTTCAGCCATCGTTCGGTGGAACCACAAAATTCAAAGTCACAAATCAACATAACTCGAGGTAGCGAGAAAGGTTTGTTCACGCCCCCAGTGCTCGCAAGAACTCTTGAGTTTGTTTGGCCGGGTCAGCTGCACAGACTATAGCAGAAAGTACGGCAACTCCAGCTACGCCAGTCGATAGAACCATGTCGACATTTTCTAAGTTAATATTGCCGATCGCGACGACGTCGACTGTGCTCGCTCGACAAATCTCGGCTAACGCATCGAGACCCAGAGGTACTGCAGGATTTTTCTTCGAGTTTGTTCCGAACACAGGACCCACTCCGAGGTAATTAAACTGCTTTGCCCAGGTCAAAGCAAAACGCTTAGGATCGTTGAGAGTGCCACCGATGATGCATTTGGGACCCAAGATTGTGCGGGCGTCTCCTACTGGGAGGTCGTTAGCTCCTAAGTGCACGCCACAGCAATTAACTGCGTAGGCGACATCAACTCGATCGTTCACAATCAATCGTGTGTTGTTCGATCGCTGGCAAATTTCTTGGAGTGAGTTGGCAGTCGCGATCAACGCACGGGTATTTTGAGGTCGTTTTTCCCGATACTGCACGAAGTCTGCTCCCGCACCTGCAGCTCGCGTGGCCAATTCCTCGTGCGAGTAGCGGTGCTGAAGCGATTCGTCGGTGATTACATGGAGCACAGGTCGTGTCATAATTCCTCGGCCGCGACTTGGTGATTCAACAACCAAAAATCGGATTTAACACGGTAAGAATTCTCTATTGCGAGGGTTATGTACCTTTTAGCGTTGAGAATGGCTTCATAAAGCGATAACTGCGATGTAAGGCCGCATGCGATTGCTGAAGCATACGAGCATCCAGTGCCTCGCGGCGATCGGTCTTCAATGTATCTGCAACGAACGGAATGGGGTGCGCCGACATCACGAGAATCAAGAAACAGGTCGACTCCGGGTTCACTCTTTGAATGTCCGCCCTTGATTAAGACAGCTTGGCACCCTAGCTCGAGGATGTCTCTTGCCGCCGCGACCGTCTCGTCCATTGTGGTTATGTTGCGACCGGTGAGGATTTCTGCTTCGGGGATGTTCGGAGTCACTACGGTAGCTAACGGAAATAAATATTTCACCATTGCATGTTGGGAATCCTCATGAAGCAGTGACTTACCACTTGAAGCTCGCATAACTGGATCGAGAACGTATGGAAGAGGATTCGTTTGCGCCTGCAAAGTAGTAGCTATTAGTTGAATACCTGAGTCTTTAGGTAGCATTCCACTTTTAACAGCATCCAGTTCGTAGGAACCAAAAACCGCATTGAGTTGTGCTTTAAGTGCACCGTTATCGCTAAAAGCAACATGTTTTACACCTTTGGAGTCTTGTGCGGTTACTGCCGTTATAACACTCAGCGCATGGTGTCCAAATGCCTGAATACAGGCTACATCCGCTTGGTTACCAGCACCACCGGACGAATCAGTACCGGCAATTGAAGCTACATACGCCATAATTCCAATTATGTGTTTCTTGGACACCCCTACATTTATGCTGATTCGTAAAGCGACATTTCGTGAGCAAGACGAGAGACCCAAATATTTCAAGACCAAAAAATTTTATGACTGACCGATTCCACAACGAATTTCCGCCCTCCTCGATAGAAGCTCGAGATTTGCGTTACGTATTTCATCCAACCACGAACCTTGCTGAGCATCACGAGACAGGACCCCGCATCCGACAGCGAGCCGAGGGAGTCTATGTATGGGACACGAAAGGAAAACAATATTTAGAGGCCATGGCAGGACTGTGGTGCTCTGCACTAGGTTACGGTGTTGAGGAACTGGTCTCGGTAGCAGAGAGACAAATGAGAACTCTATCGTACTCTCAGTTGTTCGCTGGAGTCACAAACGAACCAAGTGTGTTGCTTGCAGAAAAGTTGAGTGAGATGGTCCCATTAGAAAACGGGCGTGTCTTTTTCGGTCAATCTGGTTCAGATGCGAATGACACCCAACTAAAACTCATGTGGCTCTATCACAATGTGATTGGGAAATCCGAGAAGAAAAAAGTGATTTCTCGCTGGGGAGCGTACCACGGTGTGACTCTTGGTGCTGGTAGTCTTACTGGCTTGCCCGCGTTTCATGAGCACTTCGATCTCCCAGTTCCAGGAATCTTACACGCCGGTAAACCGCATTACTATCGTTGCGCGGAAGCAGGCGAGACCGAAGCAGCGTTTAGCTCGCGTCTTGCTGCCGAATTGGAAGATCTGATTTTGCAAGAAGGACCGGAAACGATCGCCGCATTTATTGCAGAGCCGGTTATGGGAGCTGGCGGAGTCATTGTGCCACCGGAAGGATACTTCACAAAGGTGCAAGAAATACTGCGACGATACGACATTCTGTTCATTGACGACGAAGTGATTTGTGGATTTGGAAGAACAGGAAATCCATTCGGTTGCCAGACCTTCGATATCAATCCAACGACGATCAGTCTGGCTAAAGCACTTTCGAGCGCATACTTGCCGATTAGTGCCGTCGTAGTACCCGAGTCCATTTATGAACCGATTAAGGAAGCGACACGCACCCTCGGAACTTTCGCTCATGGCTTCACTTATACCGGACACCCCGTGTGTTCTGCTGTAGCGCTACGAAACATTGAGATCATGGAACGGTTAAACGTGTTTGAATCGGTCGCACGCAAAGCGGAGATTTTTCAGGATCGACTACGTACTTTTAACGACCAACCAATAGTTGGCGAGGCACGAGGAATCGGTTTAATCGGTGCTATTGAACTCGTAAAAGACAAAACAACTAAAGAGTCCTTCCCTCGTGAAGCCCGAGCTGGTATTTACTGCATGGAACGGTGTATGCAACACGGACTAATAGTCCGTGCGCTAGGCGATGTCGTCTGTTTTTGTCCACCGCTTGTCATAACCGAGGCACAAATAGACGAACTGTTCAGTAAGTTTGAGCTAGCACTGCACGAAACGATCGAAAAATTTACAGAGGTCTAGGCAGAGCCTACCGTGGAGGCAGGCTCTAGCACAATTTTGACACTGCGTATTAACGAGACTCTTCGAGTTCCTCTGCATACATTTCGTGATCGATGACTTGGACGAACTCGGGGTAGGTTTCTATGCCTAATTCGGTCATATCTTGCCCAAGTTCTTCTGTCTCGGCACTGATTCTTAGGCCAAGGATTAAATCAATCACGTACCAAGCAATCCAAGACATGACAAAGGTAAACAATCCGACCACGAGAATCCCGACAAACTGTGCCCAGATTGTTGCGTCGGCGTTGGTGAAGCAGGCGGCCATCGTCCCCCAGATTCCTGCAACTAAGTGTGCGGGAATTGCAGATACTACATCGTCAATCTTGATGGAATCAAACAGACGCATTGTTACCAGACAGAGAAAGCCGCCAACCGCACCGATCACGATGGCGAGCCAAATCTTGTCATGAAAGTCTGGTGCCGCGGTGATAGCAACAAGACCAGCAATCGCTCCGTTTAACACCGCGAGAAGGCTCATTCGACCCAAAATGACTTTCGACAGTGCCATGATCGTTAAGACGCCCGCAGCTCCTGCCATAACAGTATTCGCGATAACATCGCTCATGATGGTCGCGTTAGCTGGTGTATCTAATGCTAACACAGAACCACCGTTAAATCCCATCCAACCCAACCATAGGATAAGAACGCCTAAAGTGACTAATGGAACATTTGAAGGCGGGGTGGGATGAACGGTTCCGTTCTTTCTAAACTTCCCAATTCGTGGTCCGACAATGAGAACACCTGCTAGTGCTGCCCAACCCCCTGTAGAATGGACAATAGTCGAGCCAGCAAAATCAACGAATCCCATTTCGTCGAGGAAACCTTCTCCCCAAGTCATCGCTCCTACAACTGGGTAGATGAAACTAACTAGGATGAATATGAACGCAAAGAACGACCATAGTCGGACTCGTTCCGCTAGTGCACCTGAAACGATCGAAGCGGTGGTGGCGACAAACACCATTTGGAAGAACCAATCGGACATAGTGGCGTAGTTATTTGATACAACGTCAACGCTAGTTTTGCCCTCTTCTGAAATCAAAGCTACTTCTGCGGCGGAAGGACCATGACCAAAGCCAGTAGTAAAGGGTTTACCGATGAAATGCCACACGTCAGTGTACATCAAGTCATAACCGATGACGTAATAGGTAATACAGGCGATGGAAAACAGCCCGAGATTCTTCAAACAAATAACTGATGCATTCTTCGTTCGGACTGTGCCTGATTCGAGCATTGTGAATCCAGCACACATCCACATGACCAATACACCCCAAATCAGAAATGAGAAGGAGTTAAAAACGTAACCCATATCTGTAGTTGCAGAGATGGGTAATGCGACGAGACACAACAAACCAGTTGCGGTCAGCCCACGTAGCGTGGTGTTGTTCGGTAGCTTATTACGAGATGTAGGAAACATGGATGTTCTTCCTCCAGGAATTCAATCTAATTGAACGGTCGCGATGGCGACACAGCGGGACGATCGCCACCTGTTGGCCGTAGCTAAACGAAGACCGACGATTCGGCTCAGAGACGAAGCCGAATCCTTTGGTCATAACAATTAAATTCTAACTAAGAGGTTGTATTACAAATTTATTGTTCAAATGTTATTACCAATAGCTTTGGATATCACCGACGATACAATGAGATCGAAACGGCGAGTTCATTTTTTGTATCAACCTGTTGGTGTTGGAGAGATGTATGGTGAATAGACGTCTGGAATTGGTCGTGGAGCGAGTACACCAAAAAATTTTGATGGACTGATTTCCCTAGATTTAAACCAATCGTAAACGGAAAGTCTTACCTGTTAAATCCGTTCCATTAAAATTGAAGCCTTTACGAATCGGAACTCTTAACAACATGAAAAAAGCAGGAAAAATCATTGCCGCTATTTTTGCCTCTCTGTGCATAGTAGTGTCACTCATAGTCGCAGGTGTAGCATTAGGCGGTAATTTTGTACAGGAAAACCCAGACATAATTCAGGAAGGTATGGAAGAAGCTGGTGACACGATGTCAGAAAGTGAAAAGGAAGGTATGGAAGCTGCTCAAGAATTAATCGGGGATGCGGATTTTGAAAAGATGATGCGTCAAGGTCTAGTCGGTGCGATACTGTCGGTGGTCGTATTAGTTACGGTGCTGATTAATGTTTCCAGCATGCCCATGGTTACCCCTGCAATTGCCAGTGTAGCTGCACTCGGAGGTGCGATATATTGCGGCATTGGGATCGCGATTTTCATGGTACCAGCACTCATCGGAAGTGTTTTAGTACTCGTCGCGAACATGAAAGAATCTAAGGCTACCGACGAGTCGTAATTTTCGGTAGTCGCTCAGTGTGAAATCTGAGATACTACCACTGATCGGAATACCAAGAAGTAGTCCGATCGTGTACAAACTTCCGTCTCCAAGAGTAAAGGATTGGAGAAGTCAGTAGGACTCCACATGAGGTCCTATGGAAGTAGATTGAAATCGGAACATCTGACCCTAGGTATACCTTTTGTAGTAAGAATAGAAATTCTTAGTCCAAACGATGGAACTAATTAGAGAATTAGCACTCATAGACAGAGAGTGCTAAATAAATATAATTTAACAAAGGAAAATTTAAAAAAAATAAATTTACGATGAGTACAAGCGTCGTCCCGATCAACCAATTATCGCCGGGTAGCAACCTACGGTCCTACATACATTCTGTTAACTCCTTTCCCATTCTGACGGTGGACGAGGAGCAGAATTTAGCGCGCCGATTTTACGATGATGGAGATTTGGATGCAGCCCGTGAACTGATTGTTAGTCATTTACGATTTGTCGTCCACATTGCGCGAACTTACCGTGGTTACGGTTTATCGGATGCTGATCTGATCCAAGAAGGAAATATTGGACTCATGAAAGCGGTTAAACGCTTCGATCCAAATGTTGGGGTGCGGCTCGTTTCGTTTGCTGTACACTGGATTCGTGCAGAAATTCACGAGTTCATAATTAAAAATTGGCGCATCGTAAAAATCGCCACCACAAAAGCACAACGTAAGTTGTTCTTCAAACTCCGCGATGCCAAGAAACATCATTCTGGCTGGCTCACGAGGAAGGAAACTGAAGCCATCGCTGAGGATTTTGGAGTTCGTACGGAAGACGTTTCTCAAATGGAGGGGCGAATGGCATCACCTGATGTCAATTTTGATACCTCTGTGTCTGACGATGATGATTCTGCCTCTTGGTCCCCTGCACAGTCTTTTGTCGATGAAGCTCCTATCGCCGAATCTGTTCTTGAGAAAGAAGATTGGGATACGCAACAACACGAGCGTCTCTACACAGCGATTCAAACACTTGACGAAAGGAGTCGAGTCGTCCTGATGGCACGTTGGCTTTCGGAGCCGAAGGCTACACTGCAGGAACTTGCTACAAAGTTCGGCGTGTCCGCAGAACGGATTCGCCAGCTCGAATCCGCGGCTATGGAGAAAATTCGAGGATCCTTACTCGTCGCGTAATTCGCTCTCGTGACAAGATGCTAGCAGTGGAATCGGATTCCACTATCTCCTACAGCCAACGTCAACTGTATGTTCGACGTAGCTCAAGAATGTCGAACGCTCAAACCCAAGGCTACGCAAAACTGGCGGAATATCGGCTGGAACCTCCGGTTCTTCACGAGTATCTTTCGAGGCAATCAGATAAGGTCTTTGTCGAAATTGGTTTTGGCAATGGTGAAGTAATTGCACAAATAGCAGAGCAAAATCCAACTTGGCACTGTCTGGGGATTGATGTCTATCGACCAGGAATCGGTGCTCTGATCAATCGTTGTCAGCGCAGCGAATTAAAAAACGTTCGGATAGTAGAGGAGGAAGCGACTAACGTTCTTGCATCCATGCCCGATTCCACGATTGATCTTCTCTTTGTATTGTTTCCGGATCCTTGGCCTAAAAAGAGACACCACCGTCGTAGGTTGGTTAATGCGGAGTTTGTGGAACTTTTACAGATCAAAATCTCCGAGACCGGGATCGTCTATTTCGCTACTGATGCAGCAGACTACGCCGAGCAGATTCAAGGTGCTATGATTGCCCGTTTTTGCAGAATGAAAATGGTCCAAATCCAACCAATCCCGCAGACACGTTATCGGCAAAAAGCGTTAGAGGCTGGACACTCGATTTGGGATCTTGTATATGGTCGAGGGTGACTTGAGCTTGTCTCGCAAGACGACCTAAAACTTTAGACTGCCAACGTACCCTAGGGGAAGGACAGTTACTGTTTCTGTCAATCGGTACGGTTGCTCGCCAGGGTAGATCACCCAAAGGTGCGATAGGTTTAAATCCTGACTCGCAATGTGCATAGATTTGGTAG
>CAZEFI010000002.1:0-190348 GCA_964511425.1 uncultured Pseudomonadales bacterium | reverse complement strand
AGCCCATTCAAGAACTGAACCTTGTGAGCGGAGTGGATGTGGGTCTCAACCATCTGGCTACGGTGGCGAGTGCGACGGAGACCACGAAATACGAGAATCCAAGGTTTTATGCTCATTCCTTACCCAAGTTAAGACATGCCCAGCGGTCGTTGTCTCGAAAGAAGAAGGGATCACATCGGTATCGTCAGCAACGCAAGAGAGTCGCGCGGATTCACGAGCAGGTCGTGAATGCTCGACACGACTATTTGCACAAGTTATCCACGAAGCTCGTCAGCGAAAACCAAGCGGTGATCGTGGAAGATTTGAATGTCCGAGGCTTAGTGAAGAATCGCAGACTTGCGAAGCACATTGCGGATGTTGCGTGGGGCGAATTCGTTCGACAGTTGGAGTACAAGTGTCGTTGGGCGGGCAAACATCTGGTGCGGGTGGATCGTTTTTATCCGTCCTCAAAGACTTGTGCTGAGTGTAGTACCAAGAACGAGGAACTCACGTTGAAAGAACGTGTCTGGACGTGTGCCGATTGTGGGGTTGCGTTGGATCGAGATGCGAACGCGGCGCAGAATATCCGTGTTGCAGGCATGCACAAAATGTCGGAGGCAGGGTATGTCTTCGTTAATCGTGGAGAGGACGTAAGACTGGGTGCTTGGAGCTTTCTTGCATTGCTCCTGAGTGTCCAGCAGTCTTCGATGAAACGAGTGGGCCGGACCGCAAGGTCTAGCTCCGAAATGGCTCAGTTTTCAAACTGATACACTACCAAGAAGCTCTCATTCACGCATTACAGGCTTGAAAGCAATAAAATGTTTCTCCCTTAATGCCGGGGTGAAGAGGCACTCTCAAACTTTGGAATCTAGTCAAGTTGGTACCGGCGGAACTTTGATAAACGTCGGTGAAACAACGGCACGTGAGTCAGAAGTTCGCTATACGCAGTCGCGAACGCCCACTGTGGTTGACCCATTCGAGGATATTCGTCCGTATCGCGACGAAGAGCTGGCCGGTAAGCTCGCGGAACTCTCTGAAGATCAAACCTTGATTAAAACCGTCTGTACCTTTACGGTCCCACGTTTATATCGTCTGTTTCCTGTGGGTGTACAGTGGCTGTGGCGTCGCATTCTCCGTAATCGGTACCGCAACATACACAACATTAAAGACCTTCAGGATTTAATGGGAAAATATGTTGGATTCTGTATCAGGCGTACGTCATTGGGGTTGACGACTTCCGGTTTGGAAAATTTACCGAGTGATCGTCCGTGCTTATATATTTCGAATCACCGCGATATCGTGTTAGACTCTGCAATGGTTGTATTTACGTTAGGTTTTCAAAACGTACCGAATATGCAGATCGCGATTGGAGACAATTTGTTCGAAAGTGGTTGGGAAAAAGAGATCATGCGCTTAAATCGCGGGTTTATGGTAGTCCGAAGCGCAGGATCAAAGCGCGCACAGTATGAAGCGTTGGTGACTACTTCGAAGTACATTCGACATACACTCGAACAAGGTGAATCGGTATGGATTTCGCAACGGCAAGGCAGATCGAAAGATGGCTTAGACAAAACGGACCCGGCGTTGATCAAGATGTTGTTGTTGGCATATCGTGGAGAGAAATCAGACTTAGCCGATTGGTTAGAACGCGTTCACCTAGTGCCCATTTCTGTGTCATACGAAATTGATCCTTGTGCCCCCCTGAAAGCTATGGAGCTCTATACACGAGAAACAACCGGTACTTATGAAAAAGATCGAAGAGAGGACTTTCGAAGTATCGTTCAAGGTATCAAGGGATTTAAAGGTCGAGTACACCTATCGTTCTCGGAAGCCATCAAACCTGAAGATGTGAAACAAAATGGCAATCCCATCACGAAACCAGTAGATGCCGATGAATTTGCGTTACGAGTTGACGCATCGATTACGGCTGGGTTGCGTACTTTTCCCACATTCTATGAAGCCCAAAGGCTTCTTGACGGAGGTGTTGGCAGTCAACTTGAGCGCGGTTCAGTACAACGTGCGTTTGAGAAGCAGTGTCAGAGTTTAAAACCCTCGGCGCGAAAATACTTATACATGCAATATGCGAATCAGATTCACGATTCGCACTAGTTTTTCATTCCAAATTAAGGAAGATTAGATGTTGCCCTACCGGCCGCCTGTAAAAGATACTATGTTTCTTCTAAGAGACGTGTTCAAGATACATGAAGATTGGGCGTCTTGGTCCAAGTTCAAAGAAGTCGATTTGGATCTTGCCCATACTATTCTTGAACAGGGTGGCAAATTTGCGGCGGAAGTGATGGGACCGGTCTCCCAAACCGCTGATCAAGAAGGAGCACAATGGCGCGACAATGCGGTATTCGCCCCATCGGGATACAAAGAAGCGTTCGACGGTGTGGTTGAAGGAGGTTGGTTGAGTCTGACAGGCAACCCCGAGTATGGCGGCCAGGGTTTGCCAGCAGTACTCTCTATTGGTGTCGAAGAGTATTTCTGGGGTGCTAATACTACGTTATGGCTGTATGCATCGCTGACCGTGGGTGCGGCGCACTGTATCGATGTATTTTGTGATGAAACAACCAAGGAAAAGTACTTGCCGTCGATGTACGAAGGGAAATGGACTGGAGCAATGGCACTCACCGAAGCTCATGCAGGGACAGATCTCGGACTGTTGCGAACCAAAGCGACCCCTGCGGAAGACGGCACTTACCGCCTAAAAGGAACAAAAATTTTCATCACCAGTGGAGAACACGATCTCGCAGAGAACATTATTCACTTAGTTCTCGCAAAGTTGCCTGACGCACCCTCGGGGTCAAAAGGAATATCCCTATTCTTGGTACCGAAGTTTTTGGTTAACGACGACGGTACACTTGGTGCGCGCAATGACTTTTACAGCATGTCGATCGAAGAAAAAATGGGAATACATGGTAGCGCAACCTCGACGATTGCGTACGACAATGCAGTTGGATACTTGGTAGGCGAACCTCACCAAGGTCTGGTTTGTATGTTCGTCATGATGAACGCCGCACGACTGTCGGTGGGAATCCAAGGTTTAGGTTGTGCTGAGCGCGCGTATCAAATGTCCGCCGACTACGTCAAAGAACGACGACAGGGCAAAGCCGTGAATCGACCTCGTGATACCGACGCCGAAGCTGATCCAATTATTGAACACTCAGACATTCGTCGTCTGATGCTCATCCAACGGGCATTCACGGAAGGTGGTCGGGCATTTGCTATTTTTGTCGCGCATCAAATCGATCGCGCGCGCTTTGCCGATTCGATGGAAGATCAAACGCAGGCTACCAAATTCGTGGAACTGCTCACGCCAATTGCGAAAGCGTTTCTCACAGACCGCGCGATGGACTGTACACTTCATGCTCAGCAGTGTTTTGGTGGACACGGATACATCAAAGAAACTGGTGTCGAACAATTAGTGCGAGATGCACGGATTACCCAGATATACGAAGGAACAAACGGCGTACAAGCATGGGATTTGGTGCGCCGCAAAGTACTACTCAATCGCGGTGAGTACGTGAAGGAGTTTGCGGACTATATGCGTGCGGGGAATACGGAAGGACCACACGCGAAAGATGTCGCGCGATTCATCGATCAATGGCTTGACTGTACCAAGTTGATTTTAGAACGGTCCTCGAATACTATGGAGTTTGCGGCGGGTAACGCGGTTGACTACCTGGAGCTCAGTGGTTTAGTGATATACGCATGGTTGTGGAATCGGATGAGTGCTTCCAACGATGAATACTTAAAGAAGTCCTACACAGCCGAGTTCTACTTTGATCGCATATTGCCTCGAATTTCTTCGCTGTTTACTGCCATTAGAAACGGTACGGACTCGTTACACGCACCAAATTCAGCTTGGTTCTGACACTTCCTCGCGAAGGAAGTATGACGCATCCGGTAGGATGCAAGATTTGTCGACTTCGAGGATTAAATCTTGCAAAGAACAATCTTGTAAGACCTTGTCGATCGCATTCTTTTCAGCTTCGTCGATCGTCATTTCGTATTTGCGCTTAATGTGTAGATACTGCCACACGTACCAACAAGCGTTGTGATCAGGTAACCAATCAGCCGGATCGCGAGCAGATTTACTTCTATTCACGGACGGACTAGCAAGCGCGATATTTTCTAGATCGTTGGAGAAATTGATTTTCACCTGTGCATCGGCGGCACAAAGACCGCTATCGTGTGCTTCCTTCCTGGCCACAAGATGATCAATATCTGCCTGAGCGAACGTATCGAAACATTCATTCTCGTATGCACCAAATATCCCGCCAAGCGTTTTCGACTTGATTTGGTCTAGTGTTGTGCCATATGGGTACTCGGAGATGTTGTATTCCGTGCACGTATCTTCTGGTTCGACGCGCAGTCCAAAATAGAGATTTGTGTCCACTTTCTCTAGTATCAGAAGCAATTCCATGGAGGGTTGGTCTTCTTCGCACGAGACTTTAACGGGCGACTCACCCGGTACGTGGCAATGGCACTCGTTGATGCCTTCGTCCTTATTATTGATGACGTGACATTCGTAGGTCGACGTGATTTTGTCGTGCGCACTTGTTCCTATAACAACAGCAGAGAGTAGTGTTACTATCGTGAGAAACCTAAGAGGATGCAAATCGTTCGGTACGGTCATACGAAGAAAGGGGGGTGACTAACAAACATTACGGGTAAGCATAGCACAAAATGATCATAGGAAACGACTTTTAAATTGATGGACAATTGAGTTCATATGTCGCAAATTGTGTTTTAACTCTTTTGGGTTCAATGGAAAATATTTAATACAACGATTGTTTCCTTTCAAAATTGCGTGTGCCCGTTCTCTTCGATTGTGCAACTATTACTCTATGGTCCTAAATTACTGAAGTCTTGTGTTAAATTCTTGTACTATTTTTTGATATATCCCTCCGAAAGCACCATTGCTCATGACAACAACATGAGTTTGTTGTTCTTTGGGTTGGCTAAGTTCTGTCACTAACAGGTCGATGTCGGAAGCGATTCTGGTGGGTACGTCAACATCCACAGTGAGCTCGTTCAAATTCCACTGAACACTGGGCGATTGGAACCAGATCACTTCATCGGCCGCACGACAACATTCTTTCAGCTGCCTCCTTAGTGTTCCTAACGACATGGTGTGAGTGCGAGGTTCAATCACTGCGAGAATTCGGTCAGATCCGACATGTTGTCGGATTCCTTCGAGGGTTGTCCGGATCGCAGTAGGGTGGTGTGCAAAGTCACTGTAAACGATAGTTGATTTGTTTCGTGCGATCACCTCCATCCTTCGTTTAACGCCGCGAAACGTACCCAAATGATCAATGGCAGAGTCCATAGGGACACCTGCGTAGTGTGCAGCGATCAACGCACACATTCCGTTTACAACGTTGTGGGCACCCATCAAGTTCCACGACACCCGTCCGACGATTCCTTGTTTGCATTCCACGACATCGAACGAGGAATGGTCATTGGCAACATTCGTTGCCCTAAACTCAAGGTCTGAGCTAGAACCATTGTCGGATATTGCAAAACGAGTAACAGGAGTCCAACAACCTCGATCCAATACTGACTCAATGTGCTCGTGACCGGAAGGTACGATAATCTGTCCGTTACCCGGTACTGCTCGTAGTAAGTGTTGAAACTGGTACTTAATCGCGTCTAGGTTTTCAAAAATATCAGCATGATCAAATTCCAGCGACGTGACAATAAGAGTATTAGGACGATAGAGCAAAAACTTTGCGCGCCGATCAAAATACGACGTGTCGTATTCGTCAGCTTCAACAACAAAATACTCTCCACTACCCAGCTTTGCCGTTTGGTCTAGACCATTCGGTACTCCTCCGATGAGATATCCAGGATCAAAACCTGCTTCGGACAAAATCCACGCAATCATCGCTGTTGTCGTAGTCTTACCATGGGTACCAGACACTGCGATCACGTTTCGCTCCGCTAGGATACTGTTTCCCAGCCACTCTGCCCCAGAGGTGTACGGTAGTTTCCGATTGAGAACATACTCTAGTGCTTCACTTCCACGGGGAAGGTTTGCATTTCCCACGATCACTAGATCGGGAGATGGTTGAAGTTGAACCGGGTCAAATTTCTCAAAGGTTTCGATCTCATTGTGCGCGAGCAACTCACTCATAGGTGGATAAATCGGTCCGTCAAATCCCGCTACGGTGTAACCTGCCTCCTTCGCAAGTAAGGCAAGACTACCCATCAGCGTTCCTCCGATTCCCATGAAGTAAATCCTTTCTCGGCTACTCATTGATGGGACCTAATTCTGGCGTGTTGGGGGAACCCATGGACAGGTCACCGATCATTATGGAAATAACGGTGAATCCTATTGATATCAGAATGCCCACGGGCAGAGAGAGATCCAAAGCTTCTTTGAGAATGTACCCGACAATACACATTCTCCAAAGAGCGATTGCTACAGTCAATATTATTCGTAATTCCTCGTTGGTTGGAAACAGGAGGGCAACGAGGATCATGCAGAGATCTACAAGTGTTCTTGTACCGATGAAAGTCGACAACACTTTTCGAAATCGACTCGAATTTTTCCGGTATGCTAAGGTGAGATATATCAGTACGTTAAACGTAATGAAGATCACCACTACTCGACCATAGTAATTCAGAGGATCAGTTAAATCTGGTGATAACTGAAACAAAGTGAAAGTCGTAAATGCGAATAGCGCGCCCACTAGTACGAGAGTAGCACTACTGGCATTAGCACTTCGAACGCTACCTCGAAAAACGCATAGCTTTAAGTAGGTAATGTAAACTCCTAGCACAAAATCACTCTGTCTATGGTTGATACAACGTTGCGAGACAACTATTTTTGAAAGATGAGTGGCATGAGTTGGCTTGAGAACGGCAAAGCGACCGCAATGAATGCTAGAGCATAGGACAGTGTGTTGACCACTAATGCTACCACTACACCCTGGTAGAACTTAACCTCAAGAGCGTTCCTAAATACGTACCCAAACACGCCGAAACCCCAAGACAACCACACGATCAACATGATCTTTTGAAGTGCATTGGGGATCAACTTCAAAGAGATTAATTGTAAAAACACCCCCATGACCTGCAACAGGATAAATACGCCAAAGTAAGCGGCGAGAGCCGGACGAAATTTGCTGCCTAAATGTTTGAATTTCATAAGGGTGAAAAGAATTGAAGCAACTATTGCATGCCACACAAACGCAAGCAGCCACATGATTAAACGATCTTCCCAATTCAGCGTAATGATCTCGGTATTGCTGAACAACGAAATCAAGGGATTTAATTCCAGCAGCATCAACATTAAGAAAAACGTGAAGATCGTAATGTTGTTTCCTGTAACATTCCGCAACGAACCACGAAAGATACAAAACCGCAAGCATGTTGTAGAAGTTTGTAACAGTGAACGGATCGTTGAGTACGGTGGGGTCGTTAGGTTTATCGGCTTTGCTCGGGCCAGCTTCGTCCTATTCGAGATCGACTAAAAATCTCATCCCCTCAGGCAGAAGCAATCCTGTGGCGATTCCGGCAAGGAAATAGGAGAGCAACATGATTACGATCGCGGCGAGCACGCCTTGGTACATCTTAATATTGAAAGCAAATCGACATATGTGACCCAACACAGCAAAAAACCATATCTGTATCGCAAGTTGAACAACGGCAACCAACAAGAGTGCTGGTTGTGAAGGGAAAAGTGAGAATACAACTCCGGTCGTAACGACACCCGCCTGAAACAGAACCTGGATCCCAAAATAGGATGTCAAAGTTTGAGCAAATCGACCAATGAATCTGCGGATGTTGAGGACAGTAAAAATCATTAGAGCTGCAAATGCGTGTTGCAATAACGGAATGACCGTTATCACTGTTCGCAGAGCTTTAAGTTCTTCAGCGCTTAAGTCCGATCTATTTACAGTCCCTATTCCTCCTCCACCAAGCCAAGCTAGAACTACCAAGAAAAGCACGAATGATGCGATGTTGGGAACAGTGGCTTTTACGTCTGCCGGAGACCCTCGTAACAGACAAAGTCGGAAAATTGCTTGAAACATTCGATGGAAACCTTTTGCCAATTAATTATGCTTTATATTTGCGCTTGACGAGGAATAGTTAATTTGACCAAAAAAAGGAACGCAATTTACGCACAATCAGGAGGGGTAACTGCTGTTATTAACGCGACTGCTTGTGGTGTTATCCAAACATGTCGCGCTCACGCTGATGAAATCAACAATGTACTAGCCGCACACAACGGCATAGTGGGCATTTTAAGAGAGGAGCTATTCGATACGAGCATGGAATCTAACAGTGATATTGAAACGCTACGATCAACGCCGGGAGGAGCTTTTGGTTCGTGTCGCTTCAAACTTGAAAATCCGACAACAGATGACGCGATTGTAAGCCGTATTTTTGATGTGTTCAAAGCCCACGACATCGGGTATTTCTTCTACAACGGTGGTGGAGACTCTCAGGACACCACAAACAAAATCTCGACACTGAGCAAACAGTTTGGCTATCCCTTGCAATGTATTGGCATCCCAAAGACAGTGGACAATGACCTTGCAAACACCGATTCGTGTCCTGGATTTGGATCGGTTGCAAAGTACGTTGCGATTGCAACTCAGGAAGCTGGACTTGATGTGCGATCCATGTGTGACACCTCCACCAAGGTATTTGTCCTTGAAGTAATGGGTAGACACGCAGGATGGATAGCCGCTTCGGGTGGTCTCGCAGGCAAAATAGAGTCCGATCCACCACACGTGATCTTGTTCCCTGAAATTGCCTATGACGAAGCGAGTTTCCTCACCAAAGTTGCAAAGACTGTTGCAACCTATCGATTTTGCGTCGTTGTAGCTTCAGAAGGAGTCCGTGATACCAGCGGCAAATTTTTGTCGGATTCAGGGCAACGCGATTCTTTCGGACATATTCAATTAGGTGGAGTAGCACAAAAGCTCGCACAAATCGTAACGCAAAAGTTGGGATTCAAAGTGCATTATGCTATCGCCGATTATTTGCAACGTTCTGCCCGACACATTGCCTCGCAAACCGATGTCGATCAAGCGTACGAGGTTGGTAAGGCTGCCGTCGAGGCGGTACTGGCTGGAAAGTCCGAACAGATGGTCACGATCAACCGTTTGCAAGACAATCCATATCGATGGGAAGTGAGCACTACACCGATTCGAGGTGTCGCGAATAAAGAAAGGCAGCTTCCTCGTTCATACATCACCGACGACGGTTTTGGGATCACCGCAAGTGCGCGCCAATACCTCGAACCACTAATTCAAGGCGAAGCCTTTCCGTCATTTACTGCGGGTTTGCCGCAGTACGTTCAACTCAAGAATCAGTTTGTCAGTCGCAAATTACCTGGGTTTGACGTCGGAGTGTAGATTAGGCAATTAGGGGGGCAATCACTAAACTCACGATCGCCATCACGTTGATTAGGATATTCATGCTCGGACCCGACGTGTCCTTAAATGGGTCGCCGACAGTATCGCCAACCACTGTGGCGGCATGAGTGTCTGATCCCTTTAGGTGACCGTCTCCAAGGGCTCCCTTTTCTACAAATTTCTTGGCGTTATCCCATGCACCGCCCGCATTAGCCATCGTAAGTGCTAGCAGTACACAACCGACAAGGCCTCCACCAAGAAGTCCCCCAAGAGCTTCCGCTCCAAGAGTAAAACCAACAAGTGGTGGGAGAAATACCGCGATCGCTCCTGGAAGTATCATGCGCGTAAGTGCCGCGTTGGTCGCGATTTGAATACACTTTTCATTGTCCGGTTCAGCGGTGCCTTCCCGAAGACCTGCAATTTCACGAAATTGGCGTCGAATTTCTTCGATCATTCGTTCCGCAGCTGAACCCACAGCACTCATCGTAATCGAAGCGATTAAGAACGCAGTGAGACCGCCGATGAATAACCCAATCAAGACGTTTGGATTACTCAGTTCCAAGATAAACCCTTCGGTACCTCGTACATGGCCGACTGCTTCGACGTATGCTGCGATAATAGCTAGCGCAGCGAGCGCGGCAGCACCGATCGCAAAACCTTTACCCATCGCCGCAGTCGTGTTTCCAAGTTCGTCTAAGGAATCTGTGATTTCTCGAACCTCTTTACCAAGACCTCCCATTTCTGCGATTCCACCAGCATTGTCTGCGACGGGGCCATAGGCATCTACGGCCATGGTCATACCAACTGTCGCAAGGAGTCCGACAGCAGCAATAGCAACTCCGTAGAGACCTGCTAATTCGGTCGAGACCCAGATGATTCCACAGATACTGAGTATCGGGATGACGACGGATTGCATACCGATTGCTAAGCCACTAATTAATACCGTAGCAGCACCAGTCTTTCCTTGTTCCGCAATGCGTTCGATTGGTCGTCCAGAGGTGTAGAACTCGGTGATCAATCCGATAATGACTCCGCCGATGGCACCAGCTAAAACGCAACCCCATATTTTCCAAGACAGTTCCGTGAATTGAGTTACGATTACAAATGCGGCCGCAATGAATAGAGTCGGGGTTATAAGCATGCCCAATCGTAGAGCTAAAGCTGGATCGCGATTAGATTGCGTGCGAACGATGACAATTCCAATGATGGAACTGATTAATCCCGTAGAAGCTAGCGTGAGTGGCAGGGACATTAGCACACCGCGCTCGATCGAAGCACCTCCAACGAACAGTTCGGCTAATCCACTTGCGCCGAGCGTTGCGGCAATGGCAATACTTGCAATCATTGAACCGCAATACGATTCAAAGATATCGGATCCCATTCCTGCTACATCGCCAACGTTGTCGCCAACATTGTCCGCGATTACTCCGGGGTTTCTGGGATCGTCCTCTGGTATGTTTTCCTCAGTTTTGCCGACTAAATCTGCACCGATATCTGCGCTTTTGGTGTATATTCCTCCACCCACACGAGAAAAAATGGCGACCGTTGATGCACCCATACCGAAACCGTGAATGTGGTGTGCGTGTAATGGATTATCGCCAAAAAAGAAATACACTAAACCTAAACCGAGTAGTCCTAAAGACGCCACGGCCAATCCCATGATCGACCCACCAAAAAAAGCTGCAGACAGAGCAGCGGCAGCACCTTTCGTTTGCGCCGCGGTGGTAGTACGTACGTTTGCTTTGGTCGCTGTATACATTCCGATCCAACCAGCCAGTGCGGATGCTAAAGCACCAGCACCGAAGGCGACTCCTGTGCGCCAACCTAAATGTTCTTTAAAGAGAATAATGAGAACCAAAAGCACGAGCGCGAAGATAGCTAGCAGACTGTATTCTCGTCGCATGAAGGTCATCGCACCACGATGTATTTGTTCCGCGATATGACGTATCTTTTCCTCACCGGCCGGATAGCGTTTAACCAGCATATACACGATAAACGCAGCGAAAAGTCCTACGCCTCCAAGCATTGGTGGGATCAAACCTAAGTCCATATATTCTCTCTAGTTTCCGAGTAAGTAATAAGCCACAAAATGTGGCTTGAAGAACTAAATATGATATTGAAAAGCAACAGTTTCAATTAGAGTGTAAACAGATTCTTGATCGGTTATTCCAGTTCACCGTCGCTTACTTCAAAAGTTGCTTGAAAAGTGAGATCACTTTCGGTGTGAAAGTTGATCACGTGTTTGTTTTCTTCGACTTCTTGAACCCGAAACAACATCAAATGTAGTCCACCAGGCTCGAGTCTCAGGGTGTCTTTAGCAGGAATCTCTAATGTGTCAAGCTTGATCATACGATGCCTTCCGTCTTTGAGTACTGACTTGTGGAATTCAATCGCACCAATAGTTTTTGAATCAGCCGAAGTTAACGTAATTGCATCGCGGGTGTGATTCTTTAGTTGCACATAAGCGGCCGTGGTTGTTTTCGAGGGTAGGGGAGTTCTTACCCACGCATTCTCAGAGGATACTTCTTTAGTACTTTGAGCACAACTCAGTAGCAAGACTGTAAGGCTGCTCGCTACCAACCAACCAATGCTTTTTATTTTCAAAAAAACCTTACTATTTCGAAAGTACGAACACCAAAAGATTGAATCTCCCACTAATCTCAATTGTGGAAAGTAATGGTGGCCAGGGGCAGAATTGAACTGCCGACACGAGGATTTTCAGTCCACTGCTCTACCGACTGAGCTACCTGGCCGAATCGATTGTTCGTCTTCAGTTAGGACGAAGAAGCGAGAATTTTGGCATGCATACACTCTACTTGACAAAGCAAGAGAAGTATTTTTCTGAGCGTACCTTATTGGTACCACCGATTCGTTTCACCGAAAATTGCTACCTACCACTAGGAAGTCTGACATCTTCTCCACGATTGACGACGACGTGCCTCGCCGCCGTCAAATAAAGTGTATAACCCCCAGAATTTTAAGGATAGCTCGTAAGTAGTTTCAAGTAGTTGTTTAAGGGTGAGTTAGTTTACGAGCAACCTCAATCTAAAATCTGTGAATTCCCACCAGTTAGTGAATTTATTCTGTGGACCGATTGCCCAATTGGGTACATGAATCCTTAGATCTTCCACTTCGATTCGCACAAGTTCGTGAGGATCCAAGGTTAGATACATGGGTTGTCGAACGTCTTCCAAAAAAGTCGACACTTCTCATTGTAGGGTCGGGTGGGTGCACCCTTGCTGTGCTAGCTGCGCTGCCCAATGTCATTGCCGTTCATGTCGTTGATCCGAATCCAGCACAACTAGCTCTATGTCGCGTCAAACTCGTTCTATTACGAGACCAAGGTATGAACTCGCGTTTGAAGTTTCTGGGACATCTGGACGCCTCCGCTGAAACAAGGGAGAGAGAGTTGAACCGAATCTGCGAGGACACTGGTGATGAGGTAAGTGTATTTGGCCCACCGGAGTTCATCTTAGACTTGGGTCTAGATTATGTGGGTCGATATGAAGCTTTATTTCGGCAAATCAGTAATTCGGTAACTTCATTATCTGACGATGTACTCGATCTATTATGTTTGGCGGACACGAGTGCTCAAGTTCGCTGGCTTGGATCACATCCCGATTTTGTCGCTGGATTGCTTGAGAGTTTCGATCGATTCATGAGATTAGAAAACTTGGTGGCACTGTTTGGCGCAACTGCGACGCAAAATCCAGTCATGCAATTTTCCACTCATTTCTTTCAACGTACCATACATGCCTTGCACTGTTTTAATGCCAGTTCGACTCATTTTCTCTGGCAGGTTCTCGCTTCGTCAGCCAAGTCAAAACCGGCTGCTCCCTGGCTTAATCTTCCTGTACAAAGAGTCGGTGCTGAGCTGAGGTATGAAAAATCGACGGTGCAAAACTATCTGGCTCAGTCTGATATTCAATTCGACTACATTCATCTGTCAAATGTGTTAGATTGGCTAACCGAGGATGAAGCTCGTTCATTGTTAGAATTAACTTGGCGTCGATTAAGACCGAAGGGATATACCTTGATTCGACAGTTAAACTCGAACTTATCGATTCGAACGCTCGGTGATCAATTTTCGTGGTTAGGTGAGGAGTCGGACGTTTTACACCGTGCAGATCAGAGTTACTTCTACCGTAGCGTACATTGTGGTCAGAAGTTGTGACGTCCGCCAAATTCGATCATTGACCTATCGACGTCGAAAGATTTCACAATGGCCGAGACTTTACAGATTTTTCGTGTGACCGCGCAAGAGATTGATGAATTCAATTTCTTATTGCGCGATTTCGAACTTCAATTTTGGTATCCGTTAGGCGAAACCAAAGAGTTTCGGATCGAACATCCGAGTCGGTACACTGATTTTTTCAGCGCGATGGGTGATGCTTACTGTTTTGTCGCGTTGAGAGAAGATGAAGTAGTCGGAATTTTGAGTGCAGTGATCCGCACCCTTCGTTCATCGTCGGGCAAAATTTCACAAGTTGCCTATGTAGCGGACGTGAAAATTACGAAAGAACTTCAGGGTAGTACGTTACTCTATCGGCTGGCGCGGACCGCAATTCTTTGGTTGAGACCGCAAATTTCTTCTGCCTATTCGGTGGTCATGGACGGCACATCTGTCACTCCGAGGCAATACACCGGCCGAGTTGGAGTCCCGCAATTTTCTTGGGCAGGTCGCGTACATTTGCTAAGTTTCTCGACAACCAAAGATTTTCCTTGGGAATCTGACGTGATAGAGCATGACTTGCAATGGGACTCTGAGTTGGGTGAGGTCGAACCTCATCGAACTTTGTTCACCGATGCTCATTGGGTTTCGATGAATCCATTGTTGCGGGCGCGCGAACCCCCCATCTGGCTTGTGGATCAACACACCAGTGCTTGTGCGCTTCTTGAAGATACTCGTCGGGCGAAGAGATTATTCGATCGCGACCGAAGTGAATATCGGTACGCTCACATGACGTACTTGTCATATTCTGAACCAGAGCATATTGCACAATTAGTACCTCACGCCTGTGAACGGAGTCGTTCATTGGGCTTTACGCACCTTTTTGTGACAGTTCCCGACATACATTTGAAAGCACTTCAAAGTAGGCTTGAAGACATCGAATACGAAGCCTACTCTGCGTCTATATATGGTGTCAGCCTGAACGAAAACTTCCCTTTTTTAGTTAGTTCATCGGAGATCTAGTTTATGACAACAAAGAATGATTCCTCGGATAGTCCCACTTTGCAAGTGACGAAACGGGCGGAAGAAGTACTAAAAGAATCCGGTGTTTTGACGAACGACTATCTTGAGGCGTTGGCAGATGGTAGCATGACAAAAGAGATGTTTCGATTGTCTCAAGAACAGTTTTTCTTTGCGGTTACCTTTTTTCCCCGACCAATGAGCGCGTTGGTTGGACGACTTCCGGATCCGACGCAACGACTGGATATTCTCAAGAATGTGGTGGAAGAACACGGTGAGTTTGCCGAGAGTAAGTTTCATCAAACCACTTTCGTTGAGTTTTTATCCTCATTGGGAAGTGATATGAGCACTATCGGAGATGAAATGTCGATTTGGCCAGAAGTGCGCGCGTTCAATACCGTATTGGCTGGTTCCTGCTTGCTAGCGGAACTTGAGGTGGGTATTGCGTGCATGGGCATAATCGAACTTGCCTTTGCCTCGATCTCGGCAAGTATTGGATCAAGCGTCGTGCGCCGCCAGTGGGTTGAACGAAAAAACCTCAGGCACTACACCCTACACGCCGAACTCGATGAACGGCACGCCGACGAGTTTTTTCGCGTCATCGAACCTTCTTGGGATGATCCCGAGCGGCACCACTACATCGAGCAAGGTCTCAGCTTAGGTGCTTATGTCTTCAAACAACTTTATGAAAGTTTCTACGCGACGGCGCAGACCAAGTCCCCGGTACTTGCACAGGACAGCGACAAAGATTCGAACGAATCTGATATCTTCACTTAAGGTTTCGAAAGACGAAGCCTAATTTTCTGCAACGAGTAAAACTGCCGAAAGTTGTACGGTTTTTGGCGGTAAGCATAGATCGTCATTACAGGTCTGGTAGGTCACCTCGCTTTCGATCGTGTACTCACCTGGAGCACTGTTTTCAGTACCGATTTTTTGAATCACTGCAACATTCGATCCCCGATAGACTTCGTACGATCCTTTGAATTGGTGCATTGGTAACTTCGCTGCTCCAATTCGTTGTAAATCATCAGGTACGGTAAACGAGACCTTAGTCTCTTTCATTCCTTGTTCGGCGTTTTTTCCTGTTGGAGCATAGATGTACCACCCATCCTCAATTTCAATCGTTAGAGAAATTCTCGTTGAGCTTCCTTGTTCAACCTGCTCTGGGACGACAAGACTCACTTGAACCGGTTGATTGGAGGTGGGTGCTAATTGCGACGTTTCATCAACGCGTTTGGTCGTCTCCGGTACTTTAGTTTCCACTGTGTCTGTGTCATCTGCTTCGGTACCCAACATCACGTAGACACGTCCTTGATGGCGCATGGTTAGCCAGTGCGCACGACCTGTGTCGTGTAAAACACCAACAGTTTCCTCCCAGTAGTCAACTTGCATCTGAAAGAACTCGTCAAATTCTTCCTCAGACTCCCACCAACCACCAGTATCCTCATGCTTTGCTAAGTACGCTTCGCGTGTTGGTTTCTCTCGAGGTGGATATCGACCTGGATCTTTTCCTGCGGCTTGAACTTTATTGACGGATTCCCACTCCCATGACAACTCCTCCGAAAATTCACCGTCGTTTACGGTCGCGACACTTGCACCTATGATGAGATCGGGAGTACCGTCTCGATTCCAATCATCGACATATAAACGAGGACCACTTCCAGGTAAAGCTTTGCTCCCATCTTCAGTTGCTAATAGATCAATTGCTGGGTGAAATCGATGTTGTCCGTCGACTTTGGTCCCTTTAAAGAATGCAACTGCCATGTCTCCCTTGCTAATGTAGCTTCCGGTGACTAACAGATCCAAGATTCCGTCTCGATCCCAATCGACAACATACGGGGAGGTTTTAAAATCACTCGCAAGCGCTAACCCAATAGAATGTGTCCAATTTTCAACTTGTTCGTCCGTTGCAGTCTCTCCAATGGTTAATGGCTTACCGTTTACGTCCAGGAGCAGTTCTCGACGGCCAAATTTCGGTTCCTTTTTCGTACCGATATTTTCACTGATTTTTAATGCATTACCACCAAATATCAGGTCGAAATCACCGTCATCGTCGAAGTCTCCCATAGATGCAGACGAATATACCCAATAATCGAATGTTTCAATAGGGTCGGGTCGGACTACATCATCGGGATTTTCTGCTAATTCAAGCATCATCGAGTTCCAATCAGATGCAGGATTTCCCTCTTGTTGCAATTTCACTCCGGGTAGGAATCCCTCTTCACTACCCCGAAACCAAGTTACTTCGCCTGGATGGTATTGACCTGTAATGATGTCTTCATAACCGTCATCGTCTAAGTCATAGAAGTATGGGGTAAAACCAATGCAACACCATTGAGGCACTTCCATAACAGTCCCTTCGGTATCTCTTGCCCATTCAAATTCACTTGTGAATTGCGGATTGTCATCAGAACCCATGTTTCGATATACACGAATGGTCGAACCTTCTTCTGCCATGGGAAAGAGTTCTCCCGAATTGGTTTCAAACTCACCAACTAGTAAATCTCGGAGTCCATCGCCATCCCAATCCCAAAGTGCTGGTGCAGCGAGCCCGTGTTTTTCGGTCAGTACCGGTGCATCACCCGCCATAATCAGTATCGGAGCTTGCAATTTAGGAGCACCGGGTATGTCGGCCCCCACGAATTCTGGAAATTTCATTTCTCCCAGCATGGTACTCTGTTCTAGTTGTTGTACTTCCTGTGATTGATCACAACCAAGAAGTACAAAGAAACCGGAAATCAAGAGTACTTTAACAAATGAACGGAACTGCATAGCGATACTACCCTCCTGTCATTCTACGACATCTGTATGAACGTTGTACCAAATTGTACTCAGCCAAAGTAGTGTAGGATTCTTAGCAGGAAATGGGACGTACTTATCGTAGACAGGTGGGCGATGTATTTCCGTGGACCTTTCTCTACTGATGCTATTGAACCAAAGAATCACACATTTGATGTCCGTTGTATTCCGCACACATCTCGAAATTGAACGATGCTACCGCTCGTAGCACGCAACGATGTTGATGGCATTGAAGAAATTGATTTCATCACCTCATGAGCCCAAGGATCCTATCAATCACTTGAGTACAGTATCGGCCAATACTGTGTCTCTTTGGTCTGTGGTGTTTGTAGCGCGAACCGAACTAAGGAGCATACTCCACCTATGCCGATTTTGGTTCGTTGTGTTCCTCCTATCAGGCGCAGCTATGAGTGCTTATGTACTTTCGTGCCTAGTGTATGTCAACATTGCACCCTACAACGTAAGTTTCATTGGTGGAACTCCAATGTATTTACTAGGGAATCTGGATCCAGCATACTTCCTATTCTTTCAAGCGGGGCTGCTCTTGCTGGTCTTTGACCGACTGTACCGCTTACAAATTCATCGATTGGAAGAAGTTCTTGAATCAAAGCCGGTAACGAATTTGGAGTTTCAACTAGGTCAAACTCTCTGTTACTCAGGGTTGATTTGGGCAATCGTTTGTATTAATGTGCTCTTGATGCAACTGTTCGGCTTTGGGTCTGGACTCTTCCATTTCGATATCGCCGATACCCTCCAACTCCACTCGATGTTTAATCTGTTGATCGTAGACACGCCAGTAGCTCTACTGTTTTGGACAACATCTTTTCTCTTGCTGACCAAAGTGTTTCATTCCCGGTTGCTCGTTCTAGCGTCGAGTGTTTTGGTGATGATAGTGTATTACTTGTGGGTGCTGAATACGCCGTCTTCGTTTGTCGATCTCATCTCTCATTCGTCGAATCAAACCCTATTCATATCTGACATCTTGCCTGAGCTACCATCGACGACGTCATGGATCATGCGCGTTGGTA
Organism: uncultured Pseudomonadales bacterium; assembly: GCA_964511425.1. Lineage (GTDB taxonomy): Bacteria > Pseudomonadota > Gammaproteobacteria > Pseudomonadales > Azotimanducaceae > Bin55. Next base: position 171,974 of record CAZEFI010000002.1, on the reverse strand, counting down.
CGCTTCTGATCGTTCTAGCTCTCGTTGGTTTAGGAGCATGGTGTTATCAGCGTACGGATTCACTGCATAGAGTTTGGACTCGATTGGTGCCACTTACGACGCTAGGTCTCGGTATGCTGGTATTGTCTTCCGGCGTACTGTACGAACTGAACAATTCGAGCGAAATCGATAGCTGGAGAGAAGCCCATTTGACGTACCAATGGAAGGACAGATTAGACGTTCGAACAATCACTGGGGATGTTCAAATCAATCCGAACAAGCAAGTGCGGATTGACGTGGACATGAAATTCATGATTAAGTCTACTACGCCGATTCAGTCGCTGGTGTTCACCTTAAATCCGGGATACGAGATTACCGTATTTGACGTGAATGAGACTCCGTGTGAGTATGAATTCACCAATGGTTTATTGGAAGTTGCGGTTCCGTTCGAGATCGAACCCGCAACCGATTACACCCTCAACATTGTTGCCGAGGGCAAACCAAATCCGCACTTCGCCTATCTTAATACCCCCTACGATTATCTTGCGGACAAACATTTTCCGATACAAGCACTACATTCGTTTGGGACTCACGGTTCGATTTTTAGTCGTAATTTCGTCGCGTTGATGCCTGGCGTCTATTGGTATCCAATCCCAGGGCCGGTTCCCAAGTCCGCAGACGATGATTCTCTGCGATCGGACTATTTTGATGTCGACTTACTGGTCGAACTGGTTGCACAACCAACATGGAGAGTGGTCGGACCAGGCACTTCGCGAACGAACTCAAGCACCGCGAACCAATACGTGGCAAAGTCCAACGTTCCTATTGCTTCGATAGGACTATTCGCTGCTGAATATGTTGAATTCGCACATACCTTTGAGAACATTAAATTGGCTTTGTACTTACATTCCAAGCACTCACAAAATTTTGTTGCGCTCGAGCAACACCACAACAATTTTCTGGAGAAAATCGAAGGCTATCTAGAGGATTTTGATGACAACGGAGTTCCTATACCTTACCAGTCTCTCGTTTTCGTGGAGGTACCAAATAAATTGCGCACAATCGGTGGTGGATGGCGTATGAATCGCTTAAATTCACTACCAAGTGTGATCTTATTAAAGGAACGGGGATTTCCCACTCTAAATGTTGACCTTTTGGTGAGAGAGGTTGAGTCACTCGATGTAGAGCCTGAACGAACATTCAACAGTATTTGGAATTTCCTCTACCACGCGTCGGAGAACGCGCTTGGTATAGACACTTTGGATAGTGCTGTTCGAGATCAATTGTGGGGGCATCTAGTTTCTGCATCCGGGGAACATCGTAGAGCCCTCGATCTCATTTTTCATACGATGGCTGGTCAATTTACTCCATCGTTTGCTGACGGATTGTTTTCTATCTATGCGACTGCGGAGACGTCTCGTATGACTGGTCTCAATCTTCCTGCCGCTATGGGCATTGGGCGCAGTCGAAGTACCGGACCGTACGGGAAAGAGGTACTGAGCTTCAGCGAAGAACACCATGGATCTCGGCCAACCATACGGAATCTTTTAGAACAGACGGCCTTGCCCGAATTAAATTTCGATCTTAATTCACATCGACAAGATTTTGAAGTACTCTATCTCAAGAGTAAATTGATTCATAAAGCTCTCTTCTATTACTTCAGCTTCCGGAGAGATCGCGCCAACGTCGAACGTTGGCTATCAACACTTAGACGAACATTCATAGGAACACAGTTTTCATATGCCGACGCGACAAATCTTGCCCGTGAAGTTGATCTCAATTTCGATCTTTTTTTAGAGGACTGGTTAGCGAAAGATAACCTCGCTGCTTTTGAAGTTTCACCTGGTATTACGACTCGAATTGCGGATAATGAACACGGTGAGCCACGATATCTCTATAGGTTCGAAATAGCTAATACTTCATCCACATCGGGTTATTTCTATTCATTAAGGCGTTCTTTTCAGCCTACAGTCTTAGAGGGGAACACTTCAAAACGATTGACGTTACTGTGGGAAGAAGATTCGGTAGAATCCGTTGGTCGATCGTTTACGGTTGATACTGGTTTATCGTTAAATCGGGGTCCAATAGGCATCTTCGTACCATTTAAGAATGTCGAACTCGATACGTCGCGAGTACCCGAAGATGTTTTAGAAGAGAGCGATTTCCTACCACATTCGACTGAGATAATCGTCGATGACTTAGATACAGGTTTCATCGCATATCAATCACCTCCTAGAGGTGGAACATTTCGTGTCGTACCACAAGACTGGTTTTGGGTATCTGTCTTACCCGAGATTTTCGATGGTACGCTTCCAGATATAGACCGGCGATTTAGTATCCCGGATTCCCGTTGGATACGACGAACCGAACAAAACGCGTTTGGTAGATTCCGACGTACGGTCGCAATGTCTTCGGTTCCTGCTTCGTTGAAAGTACATTCCGTACGATTCGAGGCTGAGATCCCAAATGAAGGTAATTGGGCACTTGACTTCTATGTGCATCATCCTTCAAACCGCCGAGAATATGGTAGTCTTGCAAATTTTCACTTTGAAGTCGAGAATAGTTCGAATCTTTGGAGAAAAGAATTCTCTCCAGAATCTCCAGAAATAGGGTGGAAGTTTGTTGCAGACTTTGAACTGACCGCCGGTAGAACTGATGTCAGCCTAGTCGGTGTGAGCAGACCGTCTATCGTTTACGCCGACGCAATTCGATGGCGCAAAACGACCGAACTCAAGTGAAATCGGATATTACAAATAATGTTTTACCTTTAAAACAATTTACTTTGCGCGCGTACGATGCCGTGCTTCGAATTCGACCGAGCTCAAAGGATCTGAAGGGAACAGGATTTTCACGACCTTCCGTTCAGGTGTTGTTTGAGGTGATCTCCGTATAGAGGCTTTTCTCCGACCGAAACAAAGCAGGACGTTCGAAGCTAAATTGAAGATCGAAGGAAGTTGGTGGTACACATACTTTTCGACTGCGTGCATATCCCACAGTAACGTGGGGAGTGAATCGTTTGTTGTTGCAAACTTTACCGATATCGTTGTTTGCTAGCTTGAGGAGTGCGACAATTACTCGAGCCCTTCGATAAGAAGGAAATCCAGAAAAACACTGAGCCTCGCACTGCAAGGGAAAGTAATTTGAAAGAGTATGGACCTTACGATGAACTTCATGGAATGATTCATCAGGTAGTTCCGCGAAGTACTCAAACGTGATGTGGTATTTCTGGGGGTTCACCCACCGCACATTGTCGATGTCCGGGCTGTTCGTTCGTAATAACTCGCGAGTTTCAGCAGGTACCATCGAACCGATGAAATAGCTCACAGTAATTCAACCGTCGTCTTGGCGTATGCCGGATGACGCGATAACTTTCGACCATTTTTCGGGGCGCGTACTACACGCGAAAAACGCGGGATTTAGAGTAGTCTCGAATTGATTGTAAATCTTTGGCTTGCCGTTTAGTAAGTACACGCCACCACCTGCAGCACTCAATACGGCATGGGCAGCCGCAATGTCCCATTCATTGGATGGTCCGAATCGTACGTAGATGTCTGCCTGACCCTCAGCAATGTAACACATTTTTATACTACTACCGACCACTGCAATTTCCACTTTCTCGCCACGTGATACTAGGAAATCGATAATTTTTTGATTTCGTGTTGTCTTGTAATGCCGACTCATGGTCATGCGAATCCGTTCACCGGGTTGCGAAATTGAAATAGGTATGTTCTCAATAGGTGTGTGTCGCAATGCACGTTCGCGATCTACATCACCGGTATATACGACAGATTGTGTCGGTATTCCGACGATTCCTAGTTTAGGAGTCCCCTTTGCGATTAGAGCGATGTTTACTGTAAATTCATCGTGTCTCTCTGTGAACTCGCGAGTACCGTCCAAGGGATCCACAATCCAGTATTGATCCCAATGACGGCGCACCTCATACGGGGGGATTATCTCTTCTTCAGACAGTATGGGAATAGATGAGTCAATTCTCGACAATCCAACCATAATAACTTCGTTTGCTCTTCTGTCCGCATCCGTGATGGGTGTGTTATCGGCCTTCGTATCAATCTTAAAGTTTGAGTTGTAGACCTCAAGGATTTCTTTGTGCGCTAAACGGGTTATGTGTATCAATTCATCTAACATCTGCACGAATCAGTAGAGTTTTCAATATAGGTTGAGTGGTGTAACGTCAAGCTTTCGCAAGGTCGGTGTATCGTACAAATTGAGAGCATGCAATTTAACCAACAAAATACAATCACGACAACTTCGCATGAGTTAGGTAATTGCGGTTGTGCGAACGCTTTGCGTACTAATGATAAGAACATTTCATCGAACACGCGCACTTAGATATTGGTGCAAGTTCGACGTTGTTCGTGTCAGTCGGAACGACGTCATTGGGAAATTGCGACATAAAACTCAGGTTTTGTACCATTCATTTCAATCGAATATTCGCACAATTCCCCGTACACTCGAACTGAACAGAATCTCGGGTAAGTAATAGGTCTGGAACGGAAATGAGAGTAGATAAGTGGCTGTGGGTCGCTCGGTTTTATAAGACTCGTAGCCGGGCAAAAGCCGCGGTTATGCACGGACGGATTCAAGTCAACGGTGCCCACATTAAACCGGCGAAAGAAGTTCAACGAGGAGACCTTGTCTCGATCAAAGAAGATTACTTTAGTCGCGAGTATTGGGTACGTGAACTTCGAGAACAACGTGGGTCAGCGAAAGTTGCGCAGACTCTTTACGAAGAAACGGAGGCATCAATTGCTCGAACTAATGAGGCGACCACCAGACGAAAGTCAAACTTCGACTCGGTGTTGCGGCCCAGCACAAAGCCAAGTAAATCTGATCGAAGGACTCTTGCCCGATTAAAAAGAGGTGGGGGACGTCTTGAACAAGGATAGCGTCGGTACAAGTGTATCTATGTTTGCGAAACAGATCGTGAGAAGCACGTTCTATAGCCCGTAGGCATCGCTTACTCGCTAAAATATACAAACTTTTTTCACTCATCGGATCGAGCACAAATCGAAGCACTTCAAGAACCTACGCGATTTGAGAATTTAACCATTCCCGTGTTAGCAGAACATGTGGTACAGCGTCGCGAAGGTCAATTGCTCGCGAATGGTGCCATCGCGGTAACTACAGGTCGCCGAACTGGGCGCTCGCCTAAAGACCGTTTTATCGTTTGCGATGATCTAACTCGATCAACCGTAGATTGGGGTAGCATCAATCAACCCTTCGTGCCGGCAGCTATGGACAAGCTCTGGGCTCGAGTCCGGGATTTTGTTGGACAAGATGACTCCTGCTACCGTGGGTTGATGCATGTAGGGGCACACCCAGAGCACTATTTGCCTGTGCAAGTGACAACGCAGTTCGCATGGCATCAGATGTTCGCGAGTTCGCTATTTTTGGTCCCAGAGACGTTCAATCCAGAGAATAGAGATATTTGGCAAATATTGAACGCGCCTCGATTCGTGTGTGACCCAACACAGGACGGTACCCACTCGGACGGCACCGTAATAATAGATTTCAGCAAAAAGCGGGTACTCGTAGCTGGGATGCACTACGCTGGGGAAATGAAGAAAGCGATGTTCGCGGTGCTCAATTTCTTGCTTCCCGATAAAGACATACTGCCAATGCATTGCTCGGCGAACGTAGACGCTAACGGTAAAGTTGCACTATTCTTTGGTCTTTCAGGAACTGGCAAAACCACGCTTTCGTCAGACCTTGATTGTTTATTGATAGGAGATGACGAGCACGGTTGGGGAACGGGAACGGTCTTCAATTTTGAGGGTGGTTGTTACGCGAAGTGTATCAACCTAAAACGCGAAACAGAACCGGTGATTTTTGATGCGATTCGCTTTGGCGCGATTCTGGAAAATGTCGTAATTGATGAAATGACTCGAGAACCTGATTTCACCGATTCAAGCCTAACGGAAAACACTCGCGCCTGCTATCCTCGTGATAACATCGAGCTCTGCGTACCCGATAATCGCGCCGGCGAGCCCGAAACAATAATCTTTTTAACCTGCGATGTCAGTGGTGTATTACCACCAGTTTCGTTACTTTCTTTGGAGGGCGCGGCTTACCACTTTCTCTCGGGCTATACAGCGCAGGTAGGGTCTACCGTAGTAGGGGCGTGTGAACCATACACGGCGACGTTCTCAGCTGGCTTCGGAGCTGCATTTTTACCTCGCCCGCCGCGCGTTTATGCGGAATTGCTGATGCGTCGTATCAACGCCTTTGGAGCTAAGGTCTACTTAGTGAATACTGGTTGGACCGGTGGTGCGTTTGGTGTTGGTAATCGGATGAGCATACCGGATACACGGCGAATTATTAACGCCGTTCGTTCCGGTGAATTATTGCACGTACCCAAGAAACACTTACCGGAACTCAATCTCATGATTCCTGAGCGAATCGAGGGTATTGATCCTCAGATCTTAGACCCAAGGGATGGATGGAGTGATCCCAATGCTTACGACACCGCACGTAGTTCTCTGATTGCGAAGTTTAAAGAAAATTTCGTGAAGTTCGACATTGGGTCCAACATTTTGGAAGCCGGTCCAAACTAAGGAGGTTCTTGCGCGACGCGTCGAGGACCCAGTCTCTCAAATTTTGTCGCAAGAATCATGCAAGGACAGGTGCAAATGAACGGGCACGGTCGCTAGCAGTGGAACAGGGATATACCCAATTAGTTACTGGATTGCGGGGCCATCGTGGGCTAGGACAGCTCAATCATGGGTTGGAAAAAGAGGCATTGCGGATTGATCGACACGGTTATCTGTCTAAAAAGCCTCACCCGAAAAATCTAGGTTCTTCACTGACCCATCCTTGTATTACCACAGACTTTTCTGAGGCGCAACTGGAGCTCGTAACCGGTGTACACAACTCGATCGATGCTTGTATGCAGGAAATGGAAGAAATTCACCGCTTTGTCTACGATGTTTTAGACGACGAACTGCTTTGGCCTTCAAGCATGCCCTGTATGCTCAGAGGAGAGAAATCGATACCTCTCGCAGACTATGGAACTTCCAATTTGGGGAAATTTAAGCGAGTGTACCGTGAGGGTTTAGCACTGCGTTACGGCAAGTACATGCAAACCATATCCGGTTTGCATTACAACTTTTCGATACCAAACACGTTATGGCAACACTATGCCCATCTACGTGGGGTCCGGGACTCTGTTGAGTTTCGAAATCAATCGTATCTTGCGTTGATTAGGAACTTTCGTCGGTTTGCATGGTTATTGGTTTACCTTTTCGGTACGTCACCTGCGGTTTGTGGTTCATTTCTAGCGGGACGCACTCACAACCTCGAGCCTTTTGATGGCGAATCTTACTATTTACCGTACGCGACCTCCTTACGAATGAGCCAATTGGGTTATCAGAGTACTTTGCAAGGAAAACACTACCTTTCGTACAACACGCTTGCTGACTACACGTCTTCAATGGCTCCGTTACTCACTAAGCCCCATCCAGAGTACCTTTCCTTAGGAGTTCGTTCAACTTCTGGGGAATATCAACAGCTTTCAGTATCACTATTGCAAACAGAGGCAGAGAGCTACACACCTATTCGGCCAAAACCTAAAGCAAAGAGCGGCCTTCGTCCTTTACTAGCGTTAGACCAACAAGGAATTGAGTACTTGGAAGTGCGATGCTTGGATTTGAATCCCTTCTATCCGACCGGCATTGACCGTACTACTCTGTACTTTTTAGACTCTTTTTTACTATTTTCATGGCTTGCTCACAGTTCACCAGACTCTCGAGACAGTTGGGATGAGAGTCAAGAAAATCAAACTACCGTCGTTGAACAAGGTAGGGATCCAACGGTGCAAATCAGTATCGATAGGAGAATGTGTTCTCTAAAAAAGAGTGGTCTCGCCATTGTTGATCTCGTGGCAAAGGTCGCAGAAATACTTGACGAAGTAGACAATGGTAGCAAGCACCGCGATGCAGTTAAGGTACAGAAGGAAAAGTTGCAAAATGTATCTCGAACTCCTTCCGAACAATTGCTTAAACAAATGGCTGAATGGGACAAATCCTACTATCGGACGATTGAGACCTTGTCGAAGCAGCATCGAAACAATTTGTTAACTGAGCAGTTATCCGTTGTGCGACAGCAGCACTACCAAGAGCTAGCTACTCGTTCCCACCAGATGCAACACGAAATTGAAATGTCGGACACTGATTCGTTTGATCGTTACTTAGCCGACTTCATGCAGTTACATCTCGCACCATGAATCATTTAGCGCATTGTTGGCTTGCACGTGGCAATACTGGACACGTTGCCGGTGGTTTTCTTGGTGATTACTATAAAGGCCCCATAAAGCGGGACCTACCAGACACATTGCAAGAGGGGATTCGACTACACCGATATATTGATTCCCTGACGAACCAATTACCAGAGATGCGGTCTACTTATGTACGGTTTGGAACGGAGTTAAGAAGAGTCGCACCCATATTATTAGATTTGGTTGCCGACCACTTGTTAGCGCGACATTGGGACAACCATGGGAAAGGAAAGTTGTCAGATTTCACGGCGAATTGTTATCGTATAATTGGACAGTACAAGATTCCCGATGACGGGAAGCGCGTTTTCCACCACATAGTTTCCCGTGATCTGTGGTGTGAATATGCTAATTTTGATGTAGTACTTTCAGTCATGTGTCGTATTCTCACGCGTCTACGTTTTGAAGATCGTGCCATACACCTTGCTGAGCTTGAACCCAAGTTGAGCGACTTTTACCAAGATTTCTGCCAGTATTTCCCATTACTGCTGGAAAAGGTTCAATCTTGGAAAGAAGTCAATGTGCAGACGACAGATACGAAGAAGCATTCTGAGAACGCAGATTTGCAGATGTAGATTGATTGCCCGGGTATATCTAAAGCGGAGAAACATTGATGTTTTTTGGATTTAATTTAAGACATTCCGAGACCTGGGCGACACTAGGTGTTTTGGTCGGTGGTGGAATGCTATTCATGACCTTAGTCTTAGAGCACGTCTTTGCGCTTCATCCTTGCTATCTGTGTCTCTCTCAACGCTATTGCATGTTTCTCGCAGTGTTTGTGACCACTTGGAGTTTAATTAGCGAACCACGACGGGGAATTTTCCCTGTCCTGGCAATTGTTTGCTGTTTAGGCGGAATTGCGTTTGTGGCTCGTCAGTTTTATTTGCAATACGTGCCGGGTGCTACCAACAGCTGTGGGGCGGAACTCAATTATTTGATGGAATGGGACTATCCGTTGAAGGATGTGTTGGTAGGATTCTTTCAAGGTTCCGAGAGTTGTGGAGAACCTTCTATTATCCCAATTCTCGCGTTAGCTGGGTTTCTTGTATTAATTGCCATCGCTGCACACCAGTTGTGGTACGGACCAAAATCGTCGTACTAGGTCCCGTCTAAAGCGTCCACTCGTAAAAATCAGTTCGGGAAAAATCTCCATTTAAGTCCTCTCGGGATCGCTAAATTGTTCGGAGATTTTCGTTGATCCAACTCAGCGATATACTTTTCAAATACGACGATCAACCGCTTTTTTCAGGGTTGTCGCTAACTGTTCATGCCGGTCACAGAACCTGTGTTGTTGGTCGGAATGGTGCGGGAAAAACCACTCTGTTCGAACTTCTTTGTGGAAATCTAATTCCCGATGAGGGAGACGTCAGTGTTCCAAGGAATTGGCGAATAGCAACTTTGCGCCAAGACATATCACCAAGTAACCGTTCAGCTCTTGATTTCGTCATGGACGGCGATGCAACACTCCGTACTCTTGAACAGAAGATAGAATCTGCTAAAAACGACTCGGACACAAGCTCTTTGGTTCGGTGGTTGAGTGCCTACGAAGATCAAGGAGGATACAGCTACGCGCAGCGTGCGAAGACAATCTTGGGAGGTCTTGGATTCTTGCACCAAGACTTTCAAAAACCTTATCGAGAGTTTTCGGGTGGTTGGCGTATTCGACTCAATCTCGCGCAGACATTGATGATCCCTTCCGATTTGCTATTGTTAGATGAACCGACTAATCATCTCGATTTAGAAGCCGTTTCCTGGTTGCATCGGTGGTTGCTCAAGTACGTAGGTACTGTTCTCGTAATCGCCCATGACCGCGAATTTTTAGATCGGATTGCAACTGAGACTATTCACGTGGATCAAGGAGTTGCCCGATCCTACAAAGGAGGATTTAGTGCGTTTGAAGAGCAACGCGCGGCTCTTCTAGTGCAACAAGAAACATTCATCGGGAGGCAGGAAAAAGAGCGAGCTCGGATTCAGAAATTTATTGATCGATTCCGAGCGAAAGCGAGTAAAGCTAAACAAGTACAGAGCAGGATTAAATTGCTGGAAAAAATGACTTATTCCGCGGTCCTACGAGATGAGTCTCCGTATCGCTTTAAGTTCCAATCCCCCGCACGATTTGATCGACCGATGGTCAGTTTTGATTCTTGTACGATAGGATACGACGAGCACAAGGTGATTTCAGATTTCACCCAACGTATTTATCCCAGAGATCGCATTGGTATTCTAGGAGTAAACGGGGCAGGCAAAACGACATTGTTAAGAGCTCTCGTGAATGAATTAGAGCCCTTACAAGGTACCGTGGAATTGAGTGAACACACAAGTGTGGGATATTTCGCGCAACATCAGTTGGAGGTGCTGAACGAAGCTAGTTCAGCATTCGAACATATAGATCAATGTTCTGCTTTATCCGCGCAATCGATTCGAGATTTCTTGGGGACTTGGGGTTTTTCTGGAACCGACATTTTCCGACCAGTACGCCAATTGAGTGGTGGTGAGAAAGCCCGCTTGGTACTTGCCAAAGTGTCGCTGCAAAAACCCGCATTACTGGTCCTTGACGAACCGACTAACCATTTGGATTTGGAAATGCGAGGTGCGCTCGCAAGTGCGTTGGACTCCTATGACGGAGCAGTAGTTTTAGTCGCTCATGACCAACATTTACTCCGACAATGCGTCAATGAATTTTGGTTAATACACAATGGACACATCACAACCTATGGTGGTGATCTTGACGACTACGAAGCTTCGCTCGAATCTCCTACCGATTTACACCCGAATAGCACTAGTTCTAACGCTAAGGTCAAAAGGCAACACCGGGCTAAGCAACGGCAACAGCAGAGTTTGCTCGTGAAAGAACGTATCCAGATAGAACGTGCCTTGGAGGCAACCTCGGTCGAAGAACAAGCACTAACGGCACAATTAGCCGATCCAGACACTTTGAAATCCTTGGATCGAAATCAATTGAACACTCTCCTTGCTCAGCACAGTAGCCTTGCTCAGGAGTTAGCTCGACTAGAAGCGGAGTGGTACTCGGTAACTGAAAGACTCGATCAGTTCGTGGAGGACAGTCCTCAATAAATCCACCGATCCTCGACCCTGAGAAAGATGGCGTCTACTCGCGCCGATGCCAATTCGTTTCTCTTTGCCTTTGCGTGAAACTATAGTGGAGGGAAGTCGATGCATGTCATCCATACATTTGGTCATGCGCAGCTCTGTTTCTTGAGCCTTCTTACGATCCTCTATCCATGAGCGGTCGGAGTCTAAATTGATCCTTTCTTAAGCTGATCCGTTCTTCTCGATTATCACGTTTGACCAAAATTGTGAATTCGTCGTCGGCAGCTTGCATAAGACTCGTCGCTTGAGACGTAGTTTGTACTGATTGGCCGTCAATCTTCAACAAAACGTCACCCGGTTGTATCTCTCCCCCCTCTATTGCAGCTATAACTAGCACGCCTTTCTCTACACCGAAGTAGCGTCCGAAAGTTTCTTCGATCTCCATGATATAGATGGTCTTCTTCAACTCTCGAGATTCACGAAGCATTGTTTCAAATCGGTCAGTCAAATTCTGCAGAACCGAGTCAATTTCAATTGAGAAAGTATTTTCGAAATCGATCGTCGATCTGCGGGCAGTAGTTACATCTAATGTTATTTCGTTGTTAGCACGCAGAAGAGTAATCTGAATCGTGGTTCCGGGTGGGTTTGAATTGATTAACTCTGCGATAGATGCTATCGGATTGTCTAGTTTAGAAATTTCTTCGTTGCGTACTTTCAAGATCACATCTCCAACTTCTATGCCGGCGACACTCGCGGGCGAACCTTCAAATACCTTGACAATTGATACCCCAGAATCGGTCGCCTGATCCATCATCTGAACACCGATAAAGCCTTGAGTCACGTCGTTCTGGATCTCTGACAAACGAGGAATGAGGGACCGAAAAATTCTTGAAGGCCTTGACTGAGCTTCTTGTGTAATCTCATCAAGAAGACTTTGCATTACTTTGAGTCTAGCCTCTAATTGTTGCAGACGTGTGTCCACTTCGCTCAACAGAAAGTCTTGGTACCCTTGTAATTGCTGCACTTCGGTATTTGTTGGCGGCGGTGCCTCATGCTCCTGGCTAACTAGGTTCCCGCCTGATAAAACTAAAACGACAAATACGATGTTGACTGGTAGTTTCATGTTTGTAGTCTCCTGTTTTGGTTACTTAAAGGGGAGCACATGTCATCATTCCGATCCTGCGAGTTTGATTAATTAAGTCTTTTTCCAGCGTGATGTTCTTGACTGTGCTTCTTGAACTTGAAATGAATGTCGACTTTTTGCCCAGCATCTGATTTGTTGCTAAACAACTTCGTTCTGTAGCACAGACGCGACACGCGGCAGAACTCCTCTAGTCCGTGCGGCGCGTGCAATGTAGGAAAAAACAGATTGTTTCGTAGAGAAATGCAGTTAGTGAGTCATCTGCTCTTCAGCATTTCGAAAAATTACGGAAGACCGCTCCATCTCTAGTTCCATCGATCTTCCCTTTCGTTTTACGGTTATGGTAATAGGGTCGTCGTCAGAACGCTTGAGAGCTTTCGTAACATGATCGATGGATCGAATTGAGTTTTCTTCAATTTCTACCAGAATATCGCCAGCTTTAAAACCACGATCTTTGGGTGCTTGGAGTACTAACACGCCAAATTCAACATCAAAGTACTGGCCCATTTCTTCTTCGATTTCTAATAAAAAGACAGAAGGAGGGAGCTCGTAGTGAAGAGCGAATGTGCCGTGTTGGTTTTTGACCAAATTTAAACTTGGAGCACGTACTTTGACATTTTCTAGCGTAAAAGATTGAAGTGCTTCATCTTCGTTACTTATCTTGACGTCTACACTTTTGCCAGCACGATTCACGTTCAACACAAGTGGAGGAAATCCTTTAACCACTTTTGCGTAGGGTAAAAGATAGTGCTGTATAGTTTGCACTGGATCGTCGATCTTATCGATTTCGAGTTCTCCATTGACAACCGTTATAACATCATTGGGCTTTAGATCCGAGACATGAAATCTTCCTTCGGGTTGTATCGTGGTGACCATCACTTGATTGTCTGGGGTGCGTTTCAACGTAACACCAAGATCATTTTCGGGGACGTTTCTGTAAGTCTCCGAAAGACTGTTTAGTGTTGTCTGCAGAAAGTCTTCTACCGGTGTAACAATGTCTTCGACATTGATTGCCCGAGCGATGTCCGCGAGAGTACTCTCTGCCAACACCCAAGATTCCAATTCCGCAAAGGTATCTAAGTGTTGATTCATAAGTTGATCAATTTCAACCGTTTCGTCTGTGTCTGTTGTACTGGACGGTGCCTGCGCCAACATCGGAGTTACCGCCACAACCAACCCAGAAATTAACAATAATCTAAGCAATTTTCATCACCTTTGGTCGTTGAACATGTAGTTATAAGACATGACGCCATCTCACTGCAAGACCGCATTTATACTAAACTGATCTTTTTCTAATGTGACACTCTTTTCACGCTTATTTCGCTTGAACAGAATGTCAACCTCATCATCAGCTTCGCGTTTATAACGCAAAGCGTGTGATAACGAGCGTATGGGTTGTCCATCAATTTCCAGGAGGATATCGCCAGCCTGAATTCCGTCTACGTCCTTTGCTTTGAGTACCAACACACCATACTCAACGCCAAAATACTGGCCGAATTCGTCTTCGATTTCCATTACGAATATACGATCGTTGTGCCTAGCTGGATGTGCAGCTAAAAAGGAATCAAACGCGGTTCCCCTCAGCACGTTTCTCGGTCCCGGAGCTACTTGCGAATATCCGGTAAAGTTCGATGGGCTAATCGTGTAGTTACTAGTATTCTGCGCGGTAAGTGTACGCAACGACAAACGATCAATGGTCTCGACATCAACATCTATTTGTTCTTGATCCCGTTGTAGTTTGAGTTCGACTATGGAACCAGCTTCTTTCGCATTAATCATCGACACCAAAGTTTCATATGGGTCATCTACCTCTTGAAGTTCCACGCCATCAATTTCTGTGATGACATCGCCAGATTCAATTCCTGCTAAGTCCGCTGGTGCACCTTCTGTGACCCTTGTGATGGGTACTCCGTTATCCGACGCAGATTGAAGGTACACACCGATCACACTTTCGCTCAATTCTTCAAGTTCTCGCTGTAGCGCTTCCGTGTTCAAATAGAATTGGTTTGCAAAAGGAGCAATCGACGTATAACTCTCAGTGAACTTTTCGGTGAGATCGACCATTTCGTTCAACAGAGGTCTCGTTAATTCGGATAGTTCCTTTAAATATTCCCTTCGCGCGTCTTGTAATTCTTCGGCCGCCTTGTCGAAGAGCTTCTGCTTAGCGTTAAATGCCGCTTCTGCTTCTTTAACGCTAGCTTCTTTTTTTATTCTCTCCTGCGTTGCAGTGTCATCGTTGTCTTGCGCGACTATATGTCCGCTCAACCCACAAAGTACTAATAACAAGAAGAATCGTGGAGTTTTCATAATGATAGATTCCTTATTGGTTTAGTGAAAGTAAGCAACTTTTTGATGTGCTTCGGTTTGTTGCTGTAAACGGATGGAAAGATAGTTTTCCTTCAAAATGGATCGTGTTCGATCCAATTCTTTCAGTCTTGCGGTTGCGCTCTGAGGCAGTCTTTTCTTTTCTCGATCAATGTCCGTGATACGCATCACAATAGCAGTCGGCGTCAGAACTGACGGTCGATTTAGACTTGCCAGTTGGTTTACGACCGGCAATTCACTTTCGTTGTCAGCAAACTCACTTTCTTCATTCACCTCAGTCTCCGCGACGTTCATGTCCAGCTGTGAACTGGATTGCTGGTCGACTACGATCCAAAGAGTCGCGACAAACAACGAAAGGACGACACTGCATTGCATCGCTTTCTGCTTGAATGCCTTTCTTCTCTGGACCGTACTCTGTACATCCAGCAACAAACCTTTGGGAGGGTTTTGTAAAGGAAGTTTCTGTAACTGCTCCGAAAAATGTTCAAAGGAACTTATGGACATGAGAGAGTGCTCCACGGATTGATGAGTTCAGAGTGGACTGACTTTCCCGCGGTTTCCTCCCGCGTGGATGTCGATTCTGTAGAACTCATTTGTTGTGATAATCTTGAAATAATAACTTTTGAATAACTTGTACTTCTTTTGAGTAGCTGCCCAATTTCTTTGTGGGTATAGCCTTCCACGCAGTACATCCAGACCACCAATCGTGTCTTTGGATCCATTTGTGTTAGAGCCTGATTGATATCAATCGCATTAGAGTGGTCGATTTCCTCAAATCCTTCTTCTGGTTCCGTATCGATACGGCGTCGGTGCCACGGAGAACGAATTCGTAAGTAACAGCGATTAATTGCTACCGTGCGCACCCAACCTACAAATCGATCGGGGTTCTTAACGGTATGAGCTTTGGAAATCACATCGACAAACGTGTCTTGTGTGACATCCTCAGCGGCGTGGCTATCGCCTAAAACCCTGAGTGCCATGGAATATACATGGGGAGAAAGCCGTTCAAACACAAACGCTTGAGCTTCTGCATCTCCCTGCATGAGCTTGTGCACAGTTTGCACATCAATTTCTACACCACGAATGCTGGTCATGCTAAATTAGATTCTAGTTCACCAAAAAAGGTCACAAGATTTTGATCGGTCTCTCTGGAGTCAGGATTTAATTCAAGACATGTATGTGATCCGTCGTACCTTTAGTAGATGATACTTTGGATTAGTTCCTCTCGATAAATATGTTCGCGATTGGAACTAGAAACGTCAGAAGAGTATCTAAACGTTTGCCAGACCATTCAATGGAGTATCCGCCTGTCCGTCGTTTCCAGATGTGATTGACATAAAATATATGGTTTCTTCGATGCTAGTTCAGAGAAGCTCTTTGACAAGTAAGTTGGTGCGTACCACTCGAGCATCCTGGGGGTAGCGCTGACCATTACAAACGGAGACGGTGAAACCCCGTTCAAACGGTCCATTCGTGGACGACTAACCGTTATCGTTATAACGATATTGATGTTGACTGTCACAAGTGTGACTGTGTTCGACTTCGTATATATACGCGATATCCTGAAACGGGAAATCCACAACGAGCTTAGCCTTTATGGCAAGAGTCTCAGCTCCATTCTGACACTATACGTCGAGCAAGAACTTGAACTCCTCCGCACCTATATCGCTGTCAATCAATTAGACGTGTCCTTGGACGCAACACGCGAGAGTTCTGCTAGCGCTCGCGAGCTCAGCGAACAGATGCGAGAGAGTATTATCGAATTCGAAACAGAATCGAATACTTTTCGGGACTTTCAGCTATTGGATCGAGACGGTACGATTGTCGCCGCTAGCAACCCGTCAGAAGTTGGTCAGTCTTTAGCAGACACGTCTCTGTTTAAGAAAGGTAGTCTCGAAAAATACGCAGAATTTCGGATGCTCGACACAATTCAGGGTCAATTTCTCACTCTTTGTGAACCGATTACTAATGCTCGAGGTGAGTTACTTGGCGTGGCTGTCATCAAGAGTGATGTTTCGCTGTTGCAAGAGGTGCTCAATTCTGCGCAAACCGCGCACGAAAGCACGGATGTTCGCTTAGGTGTCTTCAACGAACAAGAACTAATAGAGTATGTTTTTACAACAGACGACTCACCGATTCACAAAGCGTTTTCTCCAGAACAAGACATCGCGATGAATCGTGCCTTACAGGGAGATTCCGATTTTATCGATAATCTTGTTGACACCGATGGGAACCGTGTCCTGACAGCGTTCCTACCCGTGAACGACGGGAGCTTTGGTTTGGTGGTCCAAGTCAGTACGAGTGAAGTGTTCGCGCCGACTCGAAGGGCACTTGCTTCGACGATAATTGTTGGCATTACTGTCGCACTGCTTTCTATCTTAGTCGCGACAACTTTCGTACGTACCTTGCTGTTTCCCATTCGTCGATTAGCCCATGCAGCTCAACGGGTCACCGAGGGGGATTTGACGGCGCGCGTACCGGAAGACTCGAAAGATGAACTTGGTGCTTTGTCGTGTGTGTTTAACGATATGGTCGAAACCGTGAGGACGAACCATCAGACACTTGAAGATACAGTAAATCGACGCACTGCTGAACTTGAAGAGTCTAAGGACCAGTTAAGTGCTCTTGTCGCAAGCTTCGAACGCCAAAACGAACTCATGGATCAAGATTTGCAACAAGCTGAAGTAATTCAACGTTCGTTGCTCCCGAGGCATCCGCCTAAGGTACCGGGGTACACGCTTTCAGCACTTTACGTTCCTGGGAATAACGTTGGAGGTGATTTGTATGACGTATTTCGAATTGACGACCAACACTACGGGCTGGTAGTCGCTGATGCGACGGGCCATGGAGTCAGCGCAGCGATGCTTTCAGTTCTATTCAAAAATCGATTAGATCTAGTGGAGGCGGACGAAAGCGTCTTCCAATCTGATCCATCGACTGCGGCTTTGACCGATTCCGTCGAAGCATCACGGTCGTCGTACAGTGCCATACCTGTATTCGAACGAGTCAACGAAGAGCTCGTATCAGATGTGGTCGGATCCAACATGTTCGTCACAGCGGTGTGTTGTATTTTGGACACCCAGCAAGCAAAACTCACCATTTCCAATGCCGGCCATCCTCCTGTACTATTCATTCAAGCTTCCGGTGAGGTCGAGCTCATTAAGTCACCTGGACCTGCACTTGGACTCTATCCTGATGCGGTATTTGCGGAACGTACTCTCTCACTTAGCGAAGGCGATAGTGTCCTTCTCTACACCGACGGATTGTTTAGCTTGGATGAAGACGAGACAAACCGGATGGAGGTCATTGCTAGCAAATTGCATGCCCTTAAAGGACAGGAGAGCGTTCTAAACACTTTGGTCAATGAATTGAAAAATGGGGCAACAGAGGCTGAACAAGACGATATCACCATGCTAATGATTGATGCGCGGGAAGGTGAGAATCAATTTGAAAATCAGTTTGAGTCTCTCATCAGTACTCGAATCACCAGTTCGACGACCAGTAAAGAAAATAACGGTCAACCCGTTCCGCATATCGAAATTGCGCAAGATGAAACCACAACGTATTTGATTTTTGTGGGTAAAGTGTCTTGGGTGCAGGGAAAACCAGTTGCTCAATCGATCCGTGATGCCGTCCGTAAAAAGCGCAACATTGTTGTGGATTTGAATGCGTGTAACTACCTTGACAGTGCCATGCTTGGAACTCTACATGAAACAGCGAATGAGTGTTCCAAAAACAACCTCAAACTCACGATTCAAGGATCGTCAAAACCGATTTACGATTCCTTTGTGGAACTTGGAATGTATGACGTGTTGGGTTTCGCGATAACAGGAAGTGTATCGGTTCCTACTGAGCGTTCTCGACTATCCGATGAAGACATGGACATGATGGCACAACAACGATGGTTGCTCCGTGCTCATGAAGCATTAGCGTCTCTCAACACGGCGAACGAAGAAGAATTCAGGCACGTAATTGAAGAACTGCGCGAAGGAATCGAAGAGGCTGAACAAGCACGCGGTAGCAAGTCATAAGATCGACTGTGACCG
Organism: uncultured Pseudomonadales bacterium; assembly: GCA_964511425.1. GTDB lineage: Bacteria > Pseudomonadota > Gammaproteobacteria > Pseudomonadales > Azotimanducaceae > Bin55. The sequence goes on along the minus strand of CAZEFI010000002.1, from coordinate 153,142 downwards.
CAGTCAAGTGACATGTTTGTCGCACGATTTACGCCCGACCAGCTGGCTAAGGGCTGCAAATTGACCATCCGGGTCCGTGATTATTCCTTCAAATTCATAAAGAATATCGACGTTCTTAATCAGGGTTTTAAGTTCGAGCGGATCTAACCGAAACTCAGGACTTTCTGGACCAGCCAACGGTCGGTCATCTTTGTCGTACTTGATGTGGGTTTCGATAACAAGATGTCCTCCATTCGCTAAGTGTCGTACAAGTTGCGGGAACAACTTTCGGTTCAGATATCGAACCACAACCACAAGGTCGAATTGTCCTAAAACCGGTAGGCCATCATCAAGGTCGTGTAGCAAGTAGTCAATGTATCGGTTGTTCGGGTGGGAGATGTTTCTCGCTTTGCGAAGGGCAACGTCAGAAACGTCCAATGCAGTGACTCGATACCCCTGACTTGCAAGGAATCGACTATTTCGTCCCGTACCACAAGCAACATCTAACGCACACTCACCGTGAAATTGATCACACCAATGCGCGAGGAGGCGGCAGGGATTGGGACGATTTGCGTAAAACCCGTCTCGATATCTTTCGTTCCACGCGTCCCGGTCGTCTTGACTCATCGATATGAAATTTTCCAGGGGCTACTTATCGTCTAGCTCGTCCGAACCGGTGAGCTTCTCGGAGTCTTCTCGATCATGGAACTGACGTTCCTTTCGCGAAATTCGGCGAATGAGTATCCACGCTCCAATAAGAAATCCCGCGCCATAGAGAATTCCCATTACGAGGAGCGCGATCCCGCTTCCTGAGTCAACCTCTGGCAAGTTGAGCCTTGACCTTATCTAACACATCCCACCAAATTTGCCTAAACAGGAACAACCAAAATCGCCACAATAGCAACAAATGTTCTGATTGTGTTGTGCATTACTCCGCTTGACCTGGTTCTATAAAGCCGGTGGGACGGTCGTGAGGTTCATTGTTCAAGAATTTTTCCATTTGATCCATAAGGTAGTGTCTTGCTTGCGAATCTCTCATGGAAAGATGTTTTTCGTTGATGAGCATCGTCTGAAGTTGTTGCCATTCCTGCCATGCACGGATTGAAATATTTTCGAAAATGTCCTGACCGAGGTTTCCTGGCATGGGTGGGTGATCGAAACCGGGCAGCTCTTTTTGATATTTCCGGCAGAAGACTGTTCGTGTCATTGTGATTCTAACCGAGACTTAGCTAACTCAATTCTTTGCATCGTTCTTACTGACAGACCTGCGCTCCGGAGTAAGTCAAACGGTATCCAACGCCTGTTCGCAGGAGTGCCAAGTTCATTCGAAGGAACATTGTATTTTGCAATCGTAAGTGCTTCATTGACTTTCTGATTCGATATGCGGTAATTGCACGTGGACACATTAACCTGTAAATTCACACCTTTTATTGGAAATTCCATTTGTTGTAACAACGCTTTCGGATGGGTGTTCTGTGTCAACTCGGGTGTGTCCCACATCGTAGCGTATATTCCCGACGCTGCGCGCCGTCGCAACAAACACGCAAAATCTCGATCGAATACCACACAAGGTCTTGTGGTAGTCACGTGTGAAAGTGTTCCGCTTTTCTTGGCTGGAAACTCCGAAACCTTATCCGATTGGTACGCTGTGCAGTTTGCACCTATTGGGCACTGCGCGCATTTCGGATTGGATCGAGTGCACCACGTCGCGCCAAAATCCATGATTGCTTGGTTGTAGGTTCGTCCGTACTCATCTGGGGTGTGCGACTCTGCCAATCGCCACATTTCTCTTTCTGTGCACTTCGTTGAATCCGGTCCATTGACTCCGTGGTACCGCGACAATACGCGGCGCACATTTGCATCAAGAATCGGGGCTGGCATATTCCACATGGAAGCTAACATCGAACCAGCAGTCGACCGACCAATTCCAGGTAATGAACAGAGCTCAGACACCGTCATTGGAAACTGCCCAGCGTATTCGTTTACTACGATACCTGCAGCTTTGTGCATATTTACGGCTCGACGATAGTATCCCAATCCAAACCAAGCACTTAGCACTTCGTCACGGGTTGCTCGGTACAGTGAGAAGACATTTGGGAAGCGCTTGTGAAAGCGATCATAGTGTTTTAGTACGGCTGCTACTTGTGTCTGTTGGAGCATGACTTCGGCCACCCATACTCGGTATGGTGAACGTTTGCGCTGCCATGGTAAGTTTTTGCGACCATGACTTTTGCTCCAGTGTATTATTTGTGCAGTGAACCAATCCAAATTTCGAATACGGTGGGTTTTAAAATAAGTAACCGAAAATTCTAGTGTCTGAGTCTCGAAGGAACAAACGTGTCAGGTGTTGATAATTGGGATCCAGCTTCGCAAACACTCGGTCAATCACATCGGGAGTTATTAAACGAGGTAGCTACCACAGTCAAAGATCGAACTCTGCATCTTGAACGGGGTCAGCTCGACTCACTTCGTGCTCTCTATCTAATAACTGCGCAAACGTGGTTAGAGTTCGCAGCAGATAAGACTGATGAAGAACTCTTTAATTGGATCAAGGTGTTGACCTTGTGTCCAGAACAGTATCCAGGGTTTGCCGATGGAGCACGTTCGCCAGTTATTCCACTCGTACGCGTCCTCCGTCAGCGAGATGCTTTTACGACAACAATCAACAGGTGGATCAAAGAACACACGACGAATCGGTTTCTACCGCATGGCAGTCTAACCGACCGTCTGAGCTAGTGCTGCGTACATTTCAACAGCTTCTATAGTTCGATATTGAACGAGCGCTCTTCGTTTATGAACGATTAGTTACAACGCGTTCATAAGACGGCTATATTTTCACAATATTCCTGTCACGATTGATTGCGATACTTTCCCCCGTTCTGCTCTTCAACGCACGGTTGTGTTTGGAGATCTTTACGCAATTTTTACAGTACGAACTGGAAAGGAGCCCATTCAAACATGATTCGTAAATTGACGACCTTTGGTTTTCTTGTTTCTTTTGCTTGGTTTTTAGCGGGTTGCGGTGGCGGAGACATCAATATTGATGCACCGAATAACGCAAATACAACCAACACTACAAACATTTCCACTACCGCAGACGAGGACGACAATCCTTGCGCGTTTTACACCGATGAAGATGGTGAAGTAGTACAAGGTACGTTACGCGGGGACAACTGCGAGTACTTTGCTGACTTTGTCGGCGCGAACAATCCTCTGACGGTAGACTTAACAATCCCAGACATTGACGGTGTTCACATTTTTTGGGACACTTTGCAGGTTGGCGAAGATGTCGACTCGGGTGCGATTACCGATGGTCCAACTCTCACCATAGAAGCGGGTGCAACACTTGCGTGGGAGTCTTCGGACGACTATTTACTGGTCAATCGAGGGTCAAAAATCATGGCGGAAGGCACTGTTGGAGCTCCGATTACATTGACCGCGTACGACGATGCAGTCCTTGACGTTGCCGATCCTTTCGCAACCCAATTGTGGGGCGGTGTGGTAATCAACGGTCGTGGGATCACAAACAAGTGCGACGATGCACAACGTGCTAGTGATTCCTGTCATATTCAATCCGAAGGCAAGCCTTCACATTACGGTGGCGACGACAATAGTGATGATTCGGGCGTACTTCGCTATGTAGTGATCAAGCATCCTGGTGCAGAAGCAGCTCCCGGGGACGAGCTGAACGGCCTTACTCTCAACGCAGTCGGTAGCGGGACGACGATTGAATACATTCAGGTTTATAGCACTTATGACGACGGTGTTGAATTTTTCGGTGGTGCAGTGGACGTTAAATATTTAGTCGCCCTCTATGTTCGTGATGATTCCATTGACTATGCTGATGGGTGGGTCGGTTCGGTGACTAATGCGTTGGTGATTCACCAAGAAGGCAATGGTAACCGGTGTATTGAAGCCGACAACCAAGGAAGCGCGTTTGACGCTCGTCCGCTTACCAACGCCCGAATTTCCAATATGACCTGTATTACGTCAGGTTCAGACGAAGATACTGGCGGAACTCATGGAGACTCGGAAGGAGTGCTGCTGCGTCGAGGAGTTGCGACGCAACTAAGCAACAGCATCATATTCGACGGATACGCACGTACCAAGTTAGGACAAAGCGGAAACGAGTGTCTGGAACTTGACGATGAAGAGACACGAGCACTCGCTCAAGATGGTACGACGACCATAAAAAGCACAATTATTGCTTGTCAAGAAGCAACGAAGGATTCATTACCGAACGGTGATACCGTAGCTGATTGGGTCACCAACACTTCGACGTATGGGGATAACACAAACAATCGCATCTTTGAGCAATCCGATAATGCAAACCTTTCTATTCTGGGGGGATCTAAAGGGTTCTATACACTCGCCAATTTTGCAAGTCCAAGTGGAGATTCCTTCTCAGTAAACTCAACCGACGGGGACTTGATCGGTGCTGTATCGGAAGACGATGATTGGACATCGGGGTGGACTGTTTGTCTCGTATCACAAACCCGAGATGATTGTGGTCTTTGGTTCTTGGACTAACTCAGTAATTTTTTTATTTAACCAGCAGCATAAGGTAAACAAACTCTATGAGAACAAAACAACTTCAATTGTTTGCACGATTGCGCGATGGGTTGGCGGTCGTTGTTCTGGTACTTTCCATGACTGGGCTATACGCACAAGACGAGACGGAAGAAGAAGGTAGTGCTACGGACGCTGAAGGAACGGTCTATCAAGCTGATCCTGCAGACATTGAAGAAGTCATGGTACTAGGACGATATATTTCTGGTGCTGTTAACGTAATACGAGAACGGCTCGATCGAGATACACCGGTAGATCTGCTTGATGCGGAGTCGATCTCCAGAGTTGGGGATAGTAATGCCGCTGCCGCATTGCGACGTCTACCAGGCTTAACCTTAGTTGAGGACAAGTTCGTGTATGTTAGAGGTCTTGGTGAACGCTACTCCAGTATGCAACTCAACGGTGCGGTGGTACCATCTCCCGACATTACTCGCAACGTCCTTCCCCTCGATATTTTTCCGGCGGATCTCATTGCGTCGTTGGCGGTTCACAAAGGTTTTGTACCAGAGTTAGGTGCGGCATTTGGTGGCGGCAATGTCGACATTCGCACGCGAAAAATTCCTACCGAGTTTACGTTTAATATTGGATTCAAGACTGGTTGGAATACAGCAGGAACGGATGGGCTGTCGTATACCGGCGGGAATCAAGATGATTGGGGTTTAGATGATGGGAGTCGTGAGCTCTCCTTCAACATTCAAAAGGCAATCGAAACGTATCGAGGGAATTTCGCCCCGCTCAACATATCTCGAACTGTCGTAAACGGTGTACTTCCACTGGACATCGACGAGGCTCGATCGATTAATCGTTCACTCGGGACATTCCTCAATCGAAATGTGGACCTGAACTCAAAACAACTACCTAACGATGTTGAAGCCGATATCGTAGCAGCAAACCGGATCTACCTGACAGATCGCTGGGATGTGGGATTTTTAGCAATGGGTTCTTACTCCAATGACTGGAGATTGAAAGAACGAGTTAACCGACGTTTCGCAAACCCCGATACTGACTTTTCTGAAACTGCTCGCACGGTAAATGAAGTGGATGTTACCGGATCGATTTCGTTGGGAACGGAATTTCTAAACGATCACAAACTGGAGTTCATGGGCTTGCTCATTCGGAATACCGAAGACGAAGCATCAAGCACGCGCACCTGCGTTCAGGGACAGTTCAATGACTGTTTTGATACGGGATCGCCAGTTCAAGGTCGTATTTACGCCGTTCGGTTTGAGGAGCGTGAGTTGAAACTATTGCAGTTCAACGGTAGCCACATGTTTAGTGCCGACACGATCGCGTTGTTACCTAAAAGACTACGTTTTCTCGATCGATTTGAGTTTGCGGAAGTGACCTGGTATTACACCGATGCAACTGCAACAACTTCTATTCCCAATGAAGTACGGGTCAGTGGTCAGGAGTCACTTACGGGTCCCAACGGAAGTGTGAACGAGTACCGTGTTCGGGCAACTGGTTCTGCGGCGGATTTTCGCTTCTCTGATCTTGAAGATCGGAGCGAAAGCTACGGCTATGACATCGTTGTCCCTTTTACAGGGACGAATTATGACATGGAAATTTCTGGTGGCTGGGACTATACGAGAAAAGTTCGTAATTACAAACAAACATCCTTAGGACTGGGTAGTACGCATGCGAATTTTCGTAACGTGAGTGCAGGAACTCCCAGCGAAGTGTTTAGCAATGACAATATCTTAAATCCGAACTTGGACATCAACGTGTTACTTGGTGTCGGCGAATTTGGTAGCGAAAGCTATATCGCGGTTCACGTCGTGGACGGTGGTTATGGCAAAATCGACTTCCTCTATCAGGACAAATGGCGTTTTTCTGGTGGACTTAGAAAAGAGCTCTTTACGCAATTCTCGTTGCCCATTGACTACTTGAACTTCGAAGGCAATCGACTGGGTTTTGATACCCAAGAGGATGTTGATGAATTCGTAGCTACTATATTGCAGACAGACGAATGGTTTCCTGCGTTTAATTTCACCCGTACGTTTCCCAATTTGTGGTATACCGAACAAGTTCAGTTTCGCCTTAGTGTGAGCCAGACTGTAGCGCGTCCAGATATCAGAGAAACATCCTCTTCGACTTATATTGATCCTATAACTGAAGCACGAATTCGTGGAAATCCAAATCTTCAAGTGTCCCATTTGAACAACCTAGACCTAAGAGTCGAGCTATTCTGGTATAACGGAGACAACTTTACTACATCGTTCTTTTACAAAGACGTTGACAAACCCATTGAAACGGTTCAAGGCGGTGCCACCGAGGACAACATTCGCTTTAATTTTGTGAATGCTCAGTCTGCGTTTGTATACGGCGTGGAAGTCGAGTGGCTTAAGAGTCTAGGCTTCTTACGTGACAGAATTGGAGGTTGGGCCGATCTGTTTTTCATCTCTGGAAACATGACCATTAGCGACTCAGAAATTTCGATTCCAGCTGGTGCTGGCGTAGGTAATTTAACCAACGAAGTACGAAGAATGACTCAACAGTCGAACTGGGTTATCAACTGGCAGATAGGCTTTGATTCGGATAATACTAAACACGCCGCGACGTTGGTCTACAACGCGTTCGGGGAACGAGTCTATTTCGCCGGTATTGACGGTTTACCTGACGGGATGGAACAACCTTTCCATTCGCTTGATTTTGTGTATTCATGGTATCCAAGCAATAACCTGACACTTAAGGGGCGTGTGAAAAACTTGTTGGATTCGCAAGTCGAAGTGAAACAGGGTGGGGTGTCCATTATTGAACAGTCGATTGGCACTACGATTCTTATAAATGCCTCGTTAGAGTTGTAGTGTCTGAATTGATCTCTTCTTGGAGCATCTATAAAAAGGGTTGAATCTATTAAGATTCAACCCTTTTTTCATTTCTTGTAGAGACACTTCAGTTACAGATTCACCGCGAAATATTCTGCGCAGAGGGAAATGTACTTCTCTTTTCATAGAATTTGCTCGCATTCGGTACCTCAGGTATTAGGATTAGTCCAAGAACGATGTTTGAAGCATTGTCTTCCTCGTTTGTACTTTTTCAAAAGTCAGTTCAATTACTTTACTAAGGACTCTCCATGGCCACTAACTGGCTCTTTAACGCGCTTCTAATTCTTGTAGCAATAGTCGTTTTTGTTTTTCTAGTGCTACCGAGGCTACGCAAAAATGAACTGTGGCAAGCGACGTTAACACCATTGTCCTCCATAATTGGAAGCGGCTTTCTAGTAATGGCCCCATTACTCGCTAGTATTGTGGGGAAGTATGCTACGTACGCTGTAACCTGTATCGTGTTTGTCGCCTATGCATTAGGGTATGTAATGCGATACAACATTAGGAATGTAGAGTCGCCCAATCTTGACTCCGAAGCTCACAAGGTGTTTCAGGTCCCCGAATACCTTGGGAATTTGGTTCTAGTTGTCGCGTACGTAATCGCGGTTGCGTTTTATCTCTCGTTACTGTCAGATTTCTTATTAAATTTTCTAGGGATAAACAACCTCGTTTGGGAACGGTTGTTTACCTCTTTGGTCATCGTGTTTATCGCTATTGTGGGATACAAGCGAGGGCTAACGGGCTTGGAACGATTGGAGTCGTATTCCATGACCATACAGTTGTCTGTGGTCGCGGCTTTGATTCTCGGACTTTGCTTGTTCAACTTTCGTATTGACGAAGATCTTACTTTTGCGCGAGAGAATCTCTCATTTATGGTACAAATTCAAATGCTAGCCGGAGTATTGCTAGTAGTACAAGGATTTGAAACCTCAAGATTTCTTGGGGATAAATACTCCCCAGAAGTAAGAGTTAAGAGTATGCGAATCGCTCAATGGATTTCCGGTGTGATCTATATCGTGTCCGTGTTCTTATTGCTACCTGTACTCACCAACATTGATCTCTTCAACATTGAACTTTCGTCAATCATCTCTGCAATGGTGCCGGTAGCGTTTGTATTACCTGCGATGTTGATGTTAGCAGCACTTATGAGTCAGTTTAGCGCTGCTGTGGCGGATACGAGTGGAGGAGGTGGTCTGCTTCGCGAAAACAGTCAGAATGTTCTTTCCTCCAAAGTGGGTTATGTGGTTGTTTCAGTGTCTGCCGCGATGTTGGTTTGGAGTGTCGACCTTTTCGGAATAATCGCACTAGCATCAAAAGCGTTTGCGGCATACTACTTTGTACAAACTGTGCTTGCGTTGATTCACAACACAAGAGAAGGAATGTTCCGTTCAGCGACCGCGGTCGGACGACAGGTACTGTTCGTGGTCTTAGCGTTAATTCTGGGTTTCGTAGTGATCTTTTCCATTCCGGCGGAAGAAGAAGATACCGAGCACCGAGTCGATATCACAGTTGAACTAGATAACGCCGAACGTAAGCTTGGGAAGAGCTATGAGACCACTGCTCGAGGCTACGACGGTGAATCTTGAGAAGTTTCCCTGCTATTGGGGACTCACGAAATTTTCAATCTCAAGCACACTTCGTGTCCGAAGATCAATTGAGAGAGAAGTAGTTCACCAACCGGCTCAGTACTTCAGGTTACTACGATAATTAATTTGGGAGTGAGTACGGCCTCGTTCGAGTATGCGCTAGGCAATCTTTTGGGCACTTGTCCCAATTAGGAATCTTTGATTTGTACTTTCCGTCGTCGTGTTGAAGTCGAAGACTCGTGTCGATCAATGGGCATTCAGCGAAAACAAACACCCCTGTTGTTTTCTGTTTGTTCAACATTGATAACTTAAACCTCACTTTTGGCGCATAACGATCGCAAACATCATCGGTTCGCTACAAAAACAGACTCGTTTCGGGGTGTGCTGACACTGGATTTCTACACAATTGAGTGTTATAAACGATTCAGGAAATCACAACTAACTTCATCCAATTCAGATTGAAAGGATAACTTGTTAGTACAACTTCGCCAATTTTCAGACTTTTCAGTAAAATAGGATGTCATCGCGGACGTACTGTTTCCCGATCATGGAAATGTTGCGTCTACCATTCTTGTTCTACTTGTTGTGTATATAGGGGGACCTATGACAAGATCTTCATTTAAGTTGCTGTGGTTATTACCACTGTTGTCCATGCTATTCTGCTCGGCAACCCATGCCCAAAATGGCACTTCAGCTGCCACACCTGAACATGGTATCGGTGGATCAGTACCGATGAGCATATATAGCGACAACATTGCAATGAAGTTACGCCTTGAGACTGAAAAATGGCGCAAAGACACCTATGTTGTCATCGATTACGCACAGACCAACGCCTTTGAAATTCAGGGCTGCGTACTTGGTACGTTGCGGTTTGGCGAAAATGAAAACACCTTAAAAGTACTTGGCGAGAACTTCCAGATTGAAGTCGCCAAGGAAGACATCAGTGTTGCACCAGACTTACTCTGCAACACACTTACAGCAGAATATGCGGAAGAAAATAATCAGATTGATGTTGCGGCTAAGATCGGCTGGCCGATTTTGAAGCACTACAGCTTGCGTCTAAACTTTGACACTCAAGAGTTAGTACTCACACCGTCGCAAGAACGATCTGCTGAAGACGCCAGAGCTGAGTTTGAACTTGTAATCAACGGTTTGCAACAAGTAGGAGACCAAATGTGGATTCCTGTACTGGCAGGAGCAGATAAGCGAATCTACATGCAATTTGATACTGCCACATATCACACTCGTATCGACCAAGATCTCGCGGCGAATATTCATTACCCCACGGAAGAAAGTGCTTCAGTTTACTTTTCCGACGGCGAGACGGATCGACCAATTACCGATATGGCAGCCCTCATGCGATTCGATTTTCAATCTTCCGACGACACAAATTCGGGTCTCAAATTAGCGACTGGTCTTTCGTTATTGACAGGATATGACTTAGAGATCAACCCCAATAAAGGATATCTAGCACTTACGCAAGTCACCAACAGCAACTATAGAAGTGAAGATGAAGAGTTTTATGCTGCACTTGAAGCACGAGATCGGCACGCTCTGGACACGTTTTTAGCAGAGCATCCTACCGACCGAAATGTCGAGGAAGCCGTGCAAAATCGATTCGTTCTTGGACTTGAAGCTTCCGACGAGATCGAAGTGCAGATGGCTGCGCTTGAGAAAGGTGTAGCCATAACTGATAAAGGCGAACGCTTCCGTTATCTCAATGAATTTGTCTCGCTCGCGGCACAAGCTGAAGCTGACCCAGCGTTAACAATCGCGGTCGGCGAACGCTCGTTGGAGTTTGTAGGCGTGTCTAACAACCCTGCGGACCGTCAGGGGATTCAAATGTATCTGGGTGACCTGTATTTTGAGCAGGACAACATCCGCGAGGCAACAAAATACTACATGAGTGCAGGATTCAATGGAGACCCACGCGCCGAGAATGTAGTGAAGTTTAAGTTGGCTACGGTCTATGAAAAGCAAGAGCGATGGGGTCGCGCATATGCGAACTATGCTCGAGCTCTGAGAGAGCAAATGACGCTTCCACCGGACATGGTTGCTAGTGCTCAGGAAGGGCTCACGCGTATTCGACCACATCTCGATCCTGACAATCCGTTGATCGCGGAAGTAGAAAATATGCGAAAGTATGTAGCAAAAGCCATTAATCTTGGCGAACTTCTACCGGACGTAACCGCGAAAACTTTGGAAGGCGTTGAGCAGACTCTGGCCGATTTCAAAGGTAATGTCGTGTTGATTGATGTGTGGGCTACATGGTGCGGGTTCTGTGTTGCTGGGTTACCTAAACTTCGTGAAGTAGCAGAAAAGTTCGACGGAACCAACTTTAAGGTTCTTTCAGTCAGTGCTGATGACAAAGCCCAGACTGTGAAAGATTTCATGGAAGATGAGGATATGCCTTGGGATCATTGGCACATCGGTGCTACGAGTGAAGCACACCTCAATTGGAATATTCGCGGATATCCCACTTACATGCTCATTGATAGGGATGGCACATTGTTAGCCCGCGGCCATTCATTGACTGATGAAATGATTCAACAGATAGAGCAGAATTTAATCCAGATCTAGTCTTACCGTTTTTTTAACTAGACAGTACGCCGGTGTCGAGGGTTCTCGCCACCGGCGTTTTACTTTCAGAACCATCGAATGCTTTGTAAGGCGATTTGCGAACGAAAAGGCACTATGTCGCCGCTTGATTTTGCGGTAAAATACGTATAAACAGACAAACGCAACGCTTTGAATCTTTGCGTATTGCCATGCTTGGTTGGATTGAGTTTGATGGGCCGCGTTCGTGGACTTACTTTTATAGTTTGAATCTGAGCGACAATCTGAAACGAGTACGGACTAATTAAATATATAAGGACAGGCATTATGAAGAAACTAATCAGCACCAGAATTTCCTGGGTAGCGATTCTTGCATTGCTCGCGGGATTTTCTTTGCAAGCACAATCGAGCGATGCGCCACCAACTACCGAAATGGGAGACGGTGGATCTGTACCGCTGACCGTGTACACCGATAACATTGCAGTCAAGTTGAGACTAGAGTCGCAGGTGTTTCAAAAAGACACTTATGTTGTCATTGACTATACCCAACCTACTGCGATGGAAATTCACCGCAACCTTGCTCGCTCAATGCGATTCGGGGAAGGGGAGACAACCTTAAAGGTTCGCGCCGAGAATTTTTCCTTAGAGATACCCGTAGACGAATTGAGAGAAGCTGGCGGTGCCAGTGGGCAGTTGTTATCAACCCTAACCGCAGAGTTTGAGGAACAAAATGAACGAATCGACGTAACAGCGAAGATCGGTTGGGAAGTACTCAAGCACTTCAGCTTGAAATTGGATTTCGACACCAACGAACTCGTTCTGACTCCCGCTTCGGCCCGTACCGAGGAAGACATCGTCGCAGAGTACGAAATGATTGTTAAAGGTTTAGTTCGAGTAGACGGTAAGGTATGGGTACCTGTCCAAGATGAAGAGTGGCAGAATGTGTACATGCTTTTTGATACTGGTTCGTACCACACCCGAATTGACAAAGACTTTGCAAGTTTGCGAGGATTCCCACTTGGTGGTGTTCCTAATCTAAAGTTTGTCGATGGCGAGCAAAGTCTACCGATTTCAGAGATGGCTGCGTTGATGCCACATGGGGTAGAACCTGCACCGAAGATGGAACCACCAGAGGGATTAGCAGTAGAAGCACAACAACCTGAGGTCGTGCCCATTGAAGAACGTGTGCACTCAGAGCCAGTACTCATTTCAGGATTGTCACTGTTGAAAGGCTATTCGTTAGAAATTAATCCAACTGAAGGTCTACTCGCACTCACTCGTATCAAGAACAGTAACTACCGTGAGGAAGACGAAGCGTTCTACGCGGCTGTTGGTGCTCGAGACAGTGAACGATTCGATGCTTACTTAGATGCGTACCCTGAGGATCAACACGTACGAGAAGCAGTATTTTGGCGTTTCGGTCTTGGCATTGAAGAAGCGGATCCGGTCGATGTTCAACTAGCTACTCTTGACCGTGGTTTACACGTCACTCTAGAGTCTGACCAGTTTCGATACATCAATAACTTCATTATGTTTTCCAACGCTGTCGATGCCGAAGCGGATCTTAAGATTGCTATCGGAGAGAAAGCTCTTGGATTCGTAGCCGTATCGAAGAATCCCGCACATCGTCAACAAGTTCAAATCTTCTTAGGAGACCTGTACTTCGAAAAGGAAAACATTGATAAAGCGTACGAAAACTATTTCTCTGCTGCGTTCAATGGTGATCCTAGATTAGAAGCTTTTAACAGGTTTAAGTTGGCAACCGTTTACGAAGCCATGGGTAAACATCAACGAGCATACTCCAGTTATTCACGGGGTTTACGCGATTTCGATAGTCTACCCGAGAATATGGCTGCAGAAAGTTTAAACGCACTCACACGTTTGCGCGAACACCTTGATCCGGATGATCCATTAATCATGGAAGCAGAGACCAACCGCATGTATGTTCCTAAACAGTTAAATATTGGGGAACCACTGCCGGTTGTGACAGCGAAGACTCTTGACGGTGAGGATCAGGCACTAGACCATTTCAAGGGCAAAGTTGTACTTGTCGACGTGTGGGCGACGTGGTGCGGACCTTGTATCGCTGGACTACCAAAGTTACGCGACGTTGCCGAGAAGTTTGCAGGTACTGATTTTGAAGTTCTATCCGTAAGTGCAGACGACAAGGCTGAGACTGTACTCGACTTTCTCGAAGATGAAGATTTACCGTGGAATCATTGGCACATCGGACCTGGTGGAGAAGTCCACAAAGAATGGAATATCCGTGGTTATCCAACCTATATGTTGATTGATCGAAACGGCACACTGCTCGCTCGAGCAAATAGTTTAACGGACGAGATGATTTCACTCATTGAACAGAATTTGAAGCAAATCTAGTTGCATAGACCGAGTTATTTATAACTCGTTATCTGTCCTTCAAACGAATAAAGTAGAAAACCGGCGGGACTCGCAAGAGATCCGCCGGTTTTCTATTTGTAGCACTGTTGATTAATTATTCGTCTTGTGCTTGAAGCCACGGAATCGGATCTACTGGCGTCCCTTCTTCCAGTACTTCAAAGTACAGTCCAGGTATTGTTGAACCACCGCTTTGTCCCGTTTTCGCAATCACCTCACCGGCTTCTGCATAGTCTCCAGTTTCAACAAGCAAAGAATTGCAATTGGCATAGATCGTCTTAACATCATCACCATGATCAATGATGACGATTAAACCATATCCCTGAAACCAATCTGCCATAACTACTCTACCCGCGGCTACGGCCACGACATCCGAATTGTCTTTCGCGGCGAAAACTACACCGTTCCAGGTAAGCCTTCCGTCTGCTCTGCTTTCTCCAAATTCCCGAACGACGGTACCGTCGACTGGAGACGTGAGCGATTCGTTCGTAATGTCAAACTCGTCCGGTACGTCTAACCCTAAAGCATCGATTTCGATGATCAGTTTTCGAATACGTTGCTGATCTAGTGTAAGTTTTTCCACCATAATCTCAGAGTTGTGAATTTCTGCTTCAAGGTTCGCAATTTGTACTTCTCGTTGTACGATTTGTTCGTTCAATCTCTCCCGCGACGTAGTTGCGAGATTTCTTTCATGATTGAGTCGAGAACGTTCTTTGTGTAGTTCCTGAGTCGTTTGACTCAAATCGTCTGCCGTTGAGTTAAACTCTTCGAGTAATTTAGACTTGGAACGAACAAAGTACTGGTGATAGCGAAGAAACTTTGCGCGAGTTTTTGGTTCTTCGTAATCAAGAAAGCTCTTCAACCAGTGGTTCTTTTGAAGTCGATATGCTGATTGCAAGTGCCAGTTCACCGACTTGGAAAGTGCATCTGTCTTTGTTTGATAGGATTCTTGGTCTACTTCCAAGACATCAATTCGCTCCTCAAGCTTCCCAATATTTGTTTCTAGGATTCCAATTTCTTTTGAGACAAGAGAAATTTCCGTATCTGAATCTTTAATTTTTGCCTCAAGTGTCAGGATTTGTTCGTTAGCTGTCCCTATCCATTGTTCATGACGATTCAGTTCTTGAATCACGTGGCCCAGCTGCTTTTTGTACTCGCTTAGTGGAGGTATCGCCGCATAGGTAGTCCAAGTAAGTCCGATGACAATGCAGACTGCTGCAAAACGTAATAGTTGCATGTAGTACCGTTAAGAAATTAACAACGATTTACCCGTCATCTGCGGAGGAATGGGTAGTTGCAATACATCTAAGATGGTTGGTGCAATGTCGGCTAACGCCCCCTGGGAACGAAGATTCAAGGAATGGGGACCTACATAGAGAAAAGGCACCGGATTGTTTGTATGAGCGGTGTTGGCCTGTTCGGTGGGAGTATCGTAAAGATGTTCGACGTTCCCGTGGTCGGCGGTGACAAAACACTGAGCCGAGTTGGAATGGCTCGCTTTAAAAATCCTGCCCAAACAGCTATCGAGGCACTCTACGGCTTTTACCGCTGCGTCAAAAACACCGGTGTGGCCGACCATATCTCCGTTCGCGAAGTTGCAAACGATCAGGTCATAATTTCGAGATTCGATCGCGGAAACCACCGCTTCGGTGACTGATTCTGCGCTCATTTCAGGTTTTAAGTCGTATGTCTTGACATTAGGTGAAGCTATGATTTTGCGAGTCTCGTTAACGAACGAATGCTCTCGCCCACCGGAAAAGAAGTAAGTTACATGAGCATACTTTTCGGACTCAGCTACTCTAAGTTGACTCTTACCAAGCTCGGCAAAGTACTCACCAAGAGAGTTGGACACCGAAGGCATGGGAAAAAGTGCGTCAACTGGCGTACTATGTTGAATTTCATTAATTTCCTTAGAGTACGGTGTTAACGTTATGAAGTGCGACAACTTGGGACAATAGTCCCGCTTAAAATGCGCAAACTCGTCGATTACAAAAGCACTGGTGAGTTGACGCGCACGGTCTGCTCGAAAATTCATAAATATCACGACATCGCCATCCGTTATCGGTACAAAGTGTTGCGTCCGCATGGGTTGGACAAACTCATCGGTCTCACGCTGTGTGTAAGACTCCTCTAACGCTGCAATTGCTGACGGTTTATGAAAGCTCGAAGTTGGCTCGGTAAGCATGTCAAAAGCGAGTTTAGTTCGTTCCCACCGTTGATCGCGGTCCATTGCGTAATATCGTCCCGTTATTGAAGCTACCCCAGATCCGGTCCTTCGCTGCAATAGTCGTTCGAAACTCTCTAAGCTTTCACGGGCACTTTTAGGTGGTGTATCTCGTCCATCCAAAAAGCAATGCACGCTCACGTTGGAGGAACCGTTGAGCAGTAGATCGAGAAGAAATTTAATTTGTGCTTCGTGGCTGTGGACTCCACCAGGCGAGCACAATCCCATCACGTGGATGTGACTTGACTCTCGACTCTTGAGTAGTCGGCGTAGTACCGTTAAGTCAGTGAAGGTGCCATCTTCAATTGCTTTGTTTATCCGGGTGAAATCTTGATCTATTATTCGACCAGCTCCCATAGTCATGTGTCCGACTTCCGAATTGCCCATTTGTCCAGGAGGTAATCCGACCCATTCACCGGAACATTCTAGTAGAGAAGTTGGGCAGGTAGACCAATACTTATCCCAAACGGGCGTATTGGCTACATGGATAGCGTTGTACGGGCTCGGTTCTCCGTGCCCCCAACCATCAAGAATAATTAGTACTGGGACAGTCAACGAGTTTGGATCAAGGCGATAGGTGCAGGTAAATTTTAGATGAACAAGTACAGACAACGACTACAGCTTAGTCGGGACTTAGTTTGAAACATGAACCATTTGATGCGAATCGTCTCAATCTCACCCAACAACGTGCATACGCTACCTGTCGAACTCAATCTCAAGTTGCCACGATGGAGGTGTGCTTCGCCAATATACAGTGGTTTACCAAATCTCGCACGTTAACGTTTTCGACGTTCACAGTGTGGTTTTCACTGACGGGTTTCGTTGCTAATTTGTGCGGGTAGTCCTGACGAACATTTGCACTCATTCAAAAATACACGAGATTTTCGCGCGGTTCGGGACATCCGTCGGATAGAGTCAATAGCGAAAGACTGTTTACATGTAAGGCACTGTATTGATAAATTCAAACTGAGTCGCTACCTATAATTCAGGGCCGTAAACCAAAGATAAACTCGCAGAATTGACGGAAATATTTAACTTCATCTCGCAGTATCCATTCCCGGTAATTGCGTTCGCTCTACTTCTAATCTTGTTTTTATGGAATGAGACTAAGCGTAGCGGTAAGACGATTGATAGTCAACAGTTGGTCAATATGATGAATCACGAAAGTGCGCTCGTGCTCGACATTCGTGACCCTGGTGATTTTTCTCAGGGTCACATACAAGAATCAATGAACATTCCCTATACAGCACTTCAATCTCGAGTTCGAGAACTCGACAAATACAAAGAACAACCCGTCGTGGTAGCTTGTAAGATGGGACAACACTCAGGTATGGCAACTGGGATACTGCGTCGAGCAGGTTTTCAAAACGTCGCAAAACTCCGAGGTGGTCTCACTGAATGGCGATCGCAAAACATGCCTGTGGTCAAATAAGTCATGAGCGAAAACGTTACCGCCCGTGTTCACATCGAACGTATTTACTTGAGCGAGTTAAAGTTTAAACCCAAGGATATGCGGCAACTTTTAGAGTTGAAATGGCGACCTAAAGTCAACATATCGTTAGCTTCCAACTACGAAGAATTGGAAGATTCGTGCTACGAAGTCAAACTTCAAGCAACCTTGGATGTAACGATTGCCACAGACGATGCTATTCACATCAAAGTCGTGCAGGCCGGAGTGTTTAAGATTGAAGCAACCCCAGCATTAAATCAAATACTTGCGGTGGAATGTCCCAACATATTGTTTCCTTACATTCGCGAGGTACTAGATAGCGTGATGGTTAAAGCCTCACTACCTCCTTTTGCACTCGCTCCAGTCAACTTTCGCGAAGTAGTGCAGAGTGCGATGGAACAGAACAAACCGATCACTCCGCCGTACTCGAAACCAGTCGTAAATTAGGGGAATTAGACTTCTTTCGCACCAGCAAAACTTTGCTGACGCCATGCTTCGAACACTGCAATGCTCACTGCGTTTGACAAATTGAGACTACGAGAATTTGGTCGCAGGGGAATTCGTACACAGGTTTGACCAAATCTATTGAGTATTGCGTCAGGCAATCCCCTGGTTTCCGGTCCAAAGAGCAGAGCGTCTCCTGGTTGAAATTTGACTGCGTCTAGGCGTAGGCGACCTTTAGTGGAAAACGCAAATATTTGGATTGCTTCGGTGTCGCGAAGGCAAGTTTCTAGACAATCATAGATTTGAACTTTGCTCCACTCCGTGTAGTCCAAGCCTGCCCGCTTTAACTTAGCATCTTCGAGGGTAAACCCAAGAGGCCGCACGAGCGACAGTGTCGATCCAGTATTGGAAGCCAATCTCATGACATTCCCAGTGTTCGGTGGGATTTCAGGTTGATAGAGAATAATGTGAAACACTTATGTGTTAGCTTTTAAGTCTTAGTCGCTGCTTCCCGAGGTCCGAATCCACATTCGAATGACATTGTCTTGGGTTGATTCGTCGACATTGACGAGTTCGTGTCCATGCATGCGACACCACGCTGGGATGTCGTAGTACACCCCAGGATCGGACGCTAAAAGTAAGAATTTCGTTCCAGGAGCTAACGCTTTTGCAAAGTCTTGAGCTCTGATGAGTGGCAACGGACACAGTAAACCGATTGTGTCTAAAGTGTTTGACGGCGTGTTCAAGCTCCAATGTGCCAGGAATCTGGTATCTCATGTGCTGCGAATGGGCGTATGCTCAGGTTTTGTTGCGCACCATTTGGAAAGTGTATTTGTGCCAAGACCGAGGTCTCATTTCGACCTTGACTATAACGGGCAACGATGCGACTCGCTACATGCAGGTCATCTGCATTCGGATCACCGTCGACCAATGCGAGTGGTCCGGTATGGTCAGAAATGTCAATGTGTATAAATTGGCGTCGATATCCTTTGAGAAAATTGTTTTCTCCTTCTTCGCGCGCCAGTATGAGCTTGTACCGTTGATTGGGACGCAGGTGTCGTCCAACTTTAAGTAGCATAATGTCGTCAAGATCGTAATCACGATGCTCGCGTGTGTTCCAAAGATCTTGTAGTTTGTTTGAATAGTTTTGATCTGTCAAAAAACAGCAACCACCTGCAGGTTGTGCATAGTCGGTAAATCCGTATGCTTTGGCCAACTCCATTTGTGGTTTGCGAGATCGACCCGCAAAGTCATAGAGTGCATCTCGGCTCACCCATCCTTCGCGCTCAGGAAGCGACTCGGGCAGCAGTTTCGCAGACAAGGGACGTAGCAGTCTATCGTTAGCTCCCGATTCTCGACTGATAATAGCCATAGTCTCGCGCCGTTGGGATTTGGGGCGCTGACCGATGACTTCTCCAGAAATGGCAAAATCAAACTTACGACCATCAAACCCATCCATATTCAAGGCGCGTTCAACAAGAAAGATCTTACAATCAAGGCAGGGGTTTAAATTTTTACCATATCCATGTTTCGGGTTGAGTACGATATCCTTATATTCTTGGACGATATCGACGATGTGTAATTTGATGCCTAGTTGTTCTGCAACCCACAGCGCGTTGTTGCGTTTTACTTTTTCTCGCTGTCGTTTACGTATGGCTTGTGTGTGGCCTTCTACACAGAATCCCGTAAAAAAGTTCACCCCTTCAACATCAATACCTTGGTCAAGAATTACTTTTGTCGCAAGTAACGAGTCCAATCCACCAGAGATCAAAGCAATCGCTTTAACGTTGCGAGTTTTGGTAAAAGTAGGCATCTCTAGAACTTTTTCAATCTAATGAAAGCACTGATCCAGCGTGTAGCGAGTGCGAGCGTACGCGTCGCTAACGAAGAGATCGCAACTATTGGAACCGGCATCTTGGTATTGTTGGGTGTGCTTAAAGAAGATACGGAAGCGGAAGCTACTTGGCTTGCAAACAAAGTGGTGAATCATCGAATTTTCCCCGACGAGCGTGCCTCAATGAACCAATCGATTCGAGATGTGCATGGTGAACTTTTAGTAATTTCACAATTTACGTTAGCGGCTTCTTCCAAGAAAGGGAATAGACCGGACTTTTCTCAAGCCGAACATCCTGCAAGAGCTGAAGTCTTGTACCAGCACTTTGTGGAAGAGACGAAACGGTTACATCCAGTGGTGAAGACGGGGCTGTTCGGTGCAAACATGCAAGTAACATTGGTCAACGACGGTCCAGTCTCTATTCTGATCTCTTCTTCTTAACCATACGCGCGAGAAGTAATCCAATTTCAAACAAAATCCAAGCGGGAAGTGCTAAGAAGACTTGCGAAATTACGTCAGGAGGTGTTAGAAACATTCCAACTACAAAGCATCCTACGATAATGTAGGGTCGCGCTTTGGACAATGTCTTTGCTTGAACAAGTCCTGTAACGACGAGCAAGAAAATAACGATCGGTACTTCAAACACAATACCGAAAGCTAAGAAAACCTTTAACATAAAGGACACGTAATAGCCCATGTCTGGCTGGTAAGCTACATATTCGGGTGTAGTGAACGCGAAAAACTTAAACACAAGCGGCAAGACAAAGAAGTAAGCGACGGCAATCCCAGCATAGAAAAGGAGGATGCTCGAGGTCAGTAAAGGAATCGCAAACTTCTTCTCTCGCAAATATAAACCTGGAGAGATGAATCTCCATATCTGATGTAGTACGTATGGAATACCAGCAAACAACCCAAGATACAACGCGAATTTGATTTTCGCAATGAAAGGGGTGGCAGGATCGACCGCAATCATTTTTAGTTCTTCATCCAGACTGTTCAGAAGTGGTAGCGCACCAAATTTATAAGCTTGATCATTGAAAATCAGAAATGGAACAATAAGAATTCCTACAACCAGAATAGACCGTAGGACACATCCGCGAAACGCAACTAAATGGGCTAGAAGCGGTTGTTCGTTCTGGTCGACCTGGTCGTCATGCTTTTGCTCGCGATCTGCTTTGGGGTTAGCTGAGGACTTCATCCAATTGAATTAGACTTCTTGGATTGAAGCGCATCGTCGGCATCGTCTGCTTGTGTCGAACTGGTTGATCGAATCGCGGAATCTGTTTCATCGAGAATTGTGCGAGTCTCAGTTTCGATCGATTTCATTTCGGCCATGATTTGTTCGTTGTGTAATTGTTGACGAATGTCGTCCATACCCACTTCGCGCTCGAATTCCAACTTGAAATTGTTGTACATTCGACGGATTCGACCTAACCACAATGCGAGAGTACGAGCGAGTTCGGGTAACTTTGTTGGACCTAGAACAACCAGAGCCGCGAGCACTACGACGAGGATTTCCCATCCTCCAAAACTAGGCATGTATTAGGATTTAGTGTCCGATGTTGATTGGTCAGTCGTAGTTGCGGTTTCCTCTTTAGTTTCTTTCGTGTCGTCTTTTACGGCGGTGCGGAAACCTTTGATGAAACCACCGAGGTCTGAACCGAGATTTCTGATGTTTTTTGACCCAAAAATGAGTACGACAACTAATAGGACGGCAAGCACTAGCAAAAGTTGCCCTAAGCTAGGACTCATAACTCTTCTCCAAAATATTTAATAGTTATATGATACAAACTTCAGGTGTCTTCATCGGTAGTACGATTGCCAGCAATTCTGTGTTCCTCCGTGCTCTTTACTCAAGATTTCTCGAGCAATGCTGTGACTCGACGAAGTTGAGTTGTTCCTGTTACCGACTCAATAAAAAAATTAAGCCACAGATACCCAGAACTGCGAGGAGCAATGAAATGAAAAAAGAGTTCGGCGGTACACGTGTAATGCTCCACGTGATGACAGTACCGCCCAGAAGAAGGACTCCAACAAATCGTCGTGCAAAACTTGCTCGTTTAGCTCGTTGCAAGTTCGAATTCAGTTCTTTGATCCGTTGATGTTGGTAAGCGGTTTTGTAATTCAGTTTCGTAATTGTCCGTCGCGCTGTAGCCAGTAGTTCTGGAAGGAACGGTAGTTCGAGCATGATCTGAGGAGCGTGGTCGAGGGTAGCCTGAATCGTCGTCAGCGGTCCATACTTGGTCTGCATCCAACGTTCCATGAACGGTTTCGCGGTCGCCCACAGGTCTAAGTTAGGATCTAGTTGCCGACCCAGTCCTTCAATCTGTAATAAGGTCTTTTGTAGTAACACGAGCTGCGGTTTCACTTCCATTTGAAACTGACGTGCCGCGGTAAACAAATTGAGCAAGAATTGCCCGAATGATATTTCTGAGAGTGGTTTTTCGAAGAAGGGTTCTAACAGTTCTTTGAGCAGTTCTTCAAAATCTCCGATCTGCGATTCATCGGGAACCCAACCACTTTCTACATGCAAGCGCGCGATTTCTCCATAATTCCGATTGAAGAATGCAATGATGTTGCGGGCAATAAAAGTTTGATCTTCGGTCGAAAGACTTCCAAAAAGAGCACAATCAACGGCAATATAAGAGGGATTATTCGGATCAGTCGTGTCGATGAATATATTTCCTGGGTGCATATCCGCGTGGAAGAAATTGTGGTCGAACACTTGAGTAAAAAAGGTTTCAACCCCTCGTTTGGCGAGTAGCTTTAGATCGGTACCCAGTGTTTTCAGTGTATCCACATCTGAAACTGGTACACCCCGAATGCGTTCCAATACTAGGACATTTTTAGTTGTTAAATTTGTATAGACTCGCGGCGCGTATAACAGATTTGAACTCGCAAAGTTCGTACGTAGCCGAGTTGTGTTTTTGCCCTCTTCGGTCAAGTCTAGTTCTGCAAGAATCGACGCTTCGTAGTCGTTAACTACTTCAATCATGTGGAGCCGGCGTGCGATGTGGGACACTCGTTCCAAGAATTTGGCTACGCCTTTGATCATACGCATATCCCTTTGAATCGCGTCTTCCGCATCGGGTCTGATGACCTTTACAACGACGTCGGACCCGTCTAACAGGACCGCTTCATGCACTTGTGCTAGTGAGGCCGATGCTAAAGGTTCTCGTTCGAATGTAGTGAAGTGATCTCCGAGCGGTGCACCTAATTCGGTTTCAACACGCTGAATCGCAACATCGGAGTCAAAAGGAGGTACTCGGGCCTGTAATGTAGCGAGTTCGTCGGCAAACTCGGCGGGTAGCAGGTCACGACGCGTAGAAAGGGTCTGACCGAACTTCACATAAATGGGTCCCAGATGAATTAACGCTTGCTTGAGCCGAGTAGCGGAACTCGTCTTTGGTTTCGGTAGGTATGTTGCTGGGAGCAACCACCGCAACCAATGTTGTTCAACGAAATCAGATAAGATCGTATCTAGACGATAACGAATTCCGGTATAAATTACCCGAACGACTGGGCGGATTGGGATCAAGGTTTACCAAGTGTCTTCACATAATCTTCAAGACTGTTGAAAGCTTTTTGTAATTCCTGCAACTGAAGCTCTAGCTCCTCAATTCTTGATTGGTCTCGGCGATTCGTGGTGAGTTCACTTGCTAGTCCTTCGATTGCGGATTTTGTCGCAGCGACACCATATTCTGCAGTAGCTCGTAACGTGTCAGCCATAGAGTTTACATTGAAACTAGGACGAAAAATGTGCTTCAGCAACTCCAACTTTGTTTCGTTGCCATCTAGCTCGACGTCAGTAACCCGTCCAGACAGCAATGTCGACCCCACAGCAACTACCGTACCGGTAATTGTGAGTTGAGGGACTTCGTCCGTATAACTTGCAACCTTAACGGTACCATCCTGAAATAAGATGTACAAAGGCCGGTTTTCAACGTTGAGTTTGACTAGTGTTCCGTCAAGATCCTGTGCAACCGAACGGGCCTGCGAATCAAGTGCGAGCCGTGCTCTGATTGATGCTTCCAATGCGTTGGATGTGGTCGATTCAATTATGGTCATTTAATCCCTCGGTGAATTGTGACGATACCTCCCAAAAGACGGTGGTGGGCGCAAGCTCGGAAGCCTGCTGATTCTAAAAACATATCCATAGCTAGTGCGGATGGATGGCGGTCGATCGATTCGACTAAGTATCGATAGGGTTCGGAGTCCCCAACGATGAGTTGTCCAACAACCGGCCACGATTGGCGGTATATGTTAAACAGGAAACGTAAACTGTCTATTTCTGGATGAGAAAATTCTAACACTGACAACCGTCCGTCTGGTTTAAGTACTCTCCAACATTCAGACAACGCATTGTCCATGTGAGTTACGTTCCGAATGCCAAATGCAACGGTAATGCAATCAAACGTTTCATCTGCGATAGGCATTGCTTCAGCGTCAGCGAGAATGTACGTTACCGATGCGTAACCATGATCCAGTAGTCGATCGCGCCCACGCTGCAACATCTGTTCATTAATGTCGAGAACTGTGATGTTGCCTGTGGGCCCAACAACTGGTGCGAGCAGCAGCGATATATCAGCAGTTCCACCAGCGACGTCGAGTACGTTACTACCAGAGCGCACTCCAGTTGATTCGCGAAAAATTTGCTTCAAAAACCGATGTGTTCCAAAAGACATGATGTCGTTCATCAAGTCGTATCGATGCGCAACTCTGTCAAAGACTTGTTTGACGACTTGGTCTTTTTCCACTCTAAAACTTCAGTGACTAGGAGGTCGGAGACCAAGAACCGATAGGAATTTTGGCTAGGCGAGATGAATTAGTCGCTGCTAACTCTCGTAGATACTGATTCCAATTAGTATCGAAACTGGAACTCAGTTCCCGTAGATAAGACCAGGAGTAAATACCGCTATCGTGTCCGTCTGAAAATACTAATCGTATGGCGTAATTTCCCACGGGTTCAATCGACTCAATTTCAACATCTTTCTTGCCAGTTTGAAGCACTCGTTGATCGGAAGTGTGTCCACGAACTTCAGCTGAGGGGGAGAATACCCGAAGATACTCCGCGGACAACACGATAGTTTCCGAATCGTCGTACCGAATGTTCAGTTCATGCGCTCGGGAGTCATAGGTGATTGATTTCGGATGCATAAAGCGAAGAGAGAATACTCTAAAGTATGTAACGCGATAAGTCTTGATCTTTTACTAGTGCGCTGAGTTGCTTATCGACATAGGTCGCATCGACGTGAAGCGACTGCTGGGTGTCACCGCCACTGTATGAAATTTCTTCCATTAATCGTTCCAGTATCGTATGAAGCCTTCGAGCCCCTATGTTTTCAGTATTTTCGTTAACTTCACAAGCAATTTCGGCGATTCGTTCAATCGCATCGTCGGCAAACGTTAAAGATACACCGTCGACTGCGAGCAATTCGCGATATTGTTCGGTCAGAGATGCTTTGGGTTCTACAAGAATGCGACGAAACTCGTCAGGACTCAGTGCACTTAACTCAACTCGTATCGGAAGGCGTCCTTGTAGTTCTGGGATTAAGTCTGATGGCTTAGCTAAGTGAAACGCCCCCGAGGCAATGAATAGGATGTGATCTGTTCGCACCATGCCATAGCGCGTGGATACCGTGCAACCTTCGATCAAGGGCAATAGATCTCGTTGCACTCCCTCTCGAGAGACATCGACTCCATGATCGGTTCGTTTCGCAACTTTGTCTAATTCATCAAGAAAGACAATACCTGTTTGCTCAACGTTTGTGACCGCTTGCGATTTCAGTTCATCTTCGTTGAGGAGTTTAGCGGCTTCTTCGTTTTCTAATCGTTTGCGGGCATGCACGATTTTTAGCTTGGACTTCTTCTTCCGTCCGGACGATACTTGTTGAAACATGTCCTTCAAATGGGACGCCATATCTTCCATCCCTGGCGGTGCGAGGAAATCCATACCCATCGGCATATCGGAAGCAACTGTTTCGACTTCAATTTCTTGGTCGTCAAGTTTTCCTAACCGAAGATTCTTGCGCATCTCGTCTTTCCAATTCAACAGCTCAAGATTTCCAGATTGAGAATATCCGTAGTTACTTCCGGGAGACATCGTCAGAGCTTCCAGAATTTTGTCTTCAGCGGTTTGCGCCGCACGTTCCCGGACACTGTCTAAGGCCTGTTCCCTCAGCATTTTGTAAGACGCATCAATAAGGTCCCGAATGATTGATTCGACATCTCGACCTACATACCCGACTTCTGTAAATTTGGTGGCTTCAACCTTTATAAATGGCGCGTTCGCGAGCCGGGCTAAGCGCCTTGCGATTTCCGTTTTTCCAACACCAGTGGGACCGATCATCAAGATATTCTTCGGCGTAACCTCTTCGCGCAACTTTTCGTGTAATTGCATTCGTCGCCACCGATTACGCAATGCAATCGCAACTGCGCGCTTTGCTTGGTCTTGGCCAATGATGTGTTTATTTAATTCGTGAACAATTTCACGAGGAGTCATCACGGTCATATTAAAGGTGCTCGATGGTCAAGCTGCTGTTGGTGTAGATGCAAATATCAGCAGCAATGTTGAGTGCTTTTTGTACGATTTCGGCTGCACTCAGATCGGTGTTCTGCAGGAGTGCTTTTGCGGCAGCTTGTGCATAGGGTCCGCCGGAACCGATCGCAATGAGGTCGTCATCCGGTTCGATAACGTCGCCCGTTCCACTTACTAGCAGTGATTTTTCCGTGTCGGCAACGATCAATAATGCTTCGAGTCGGCGCAATGCTCGGTCAGCACGCCAGTCTTTTGCTAGTTCAACGGCAGAACGAGGGAGATTGCCTTGGTACTTTTCCAACATTCCTTCAAATCGTTCGAAGAGTGTGAATGCATCGGCTGTACCACCAGCAAAGCCAGCGATCACTGTGTCGTTGTGTAGCCGACGAACCTTAACTGCACCGCTTTTCATTACCGTGTTTCCGAGAGATACCTGACCATCTCCCCCGATTACGACCGCTCCGTTGCGACGTACACAAAGTACGGTTGTTCCATGAAATTCTTTCAATTGAGTACTGCTTTTAGATTAAATGTAGTAGTTTGGGTTATTGCGATACTTCTCGCATTGGAACGACAAAAGTTGAGATGTTCCTTCCTTGGAGACGATCTGAGTCTTCCTGACTATCTTCAATTGTTTCGTACGGCCCGACGATGACGCGAAACTGTACAACCGAATCAACATCCGATGTTTGTTTTGTAAATGCGTTGTATCCGTCAATGAGAAGTGATGCACGAAATGAATCTGCACGTTTCTTGTCTGCAAAGGCACCTGCTTGTAAAACGTAGCCCGTTATCGATGTTTCATCTCCGGTTGGCTCGTCAATTTCTGTTGTTTCGACTACCACTTCGTCCTGGCTCTCTTGTTTGAGCACATCTTCAGCATTTGTCGGAACTGCTGGTTCGACTTGCGGTTCTTCTGGCTCAGTTACTGCTCCAACACGGGCTGGATCGGTTTCTTGTAAGCGTTCAGGAAATTCAAACGTAATGTTTGGAAAAGTATTTTCGATGTCTGGAAATGTTTTTAGAAACTCCGTGTCAGGATCGAAATTTCGGACGCCAAAATAATAAATACATGAAACCAGAATCGCACCTAGAACAATGCCACTAAAGAAAGGTGGTACCCATCCCGCGTTTTGCTTTTGCTTTGTCTTCTTTTTAGCCATATTGAGGTCTTTCTTATTACTCATTAAAGTAGGTACGTTATTTCGAAATACAAGTGCGCCTTTGTCTTCGAAACGCACGGGGATTTCTTTGGACTTTTACACAGTCAGAGATTGCTGTGATCGTTTTCGCGACCTTTCGCTTGCGATCTTGTTCCTAGTACATTCTAAATAGAGGGTAGCGTACTAGTTAGAAATTATAACTATAATATAGTACATGTTAAAAGCTTGATGCTATCGAATCTACCCCACAAACGTCCAGCAACGGATTCTGCGGAGGCAGTTCGGTGCAGTACGGTTCGTGTACAACTATTTCTTAGCAGAGCAGCAAGACCGGTATGAGAAGAAGGAACCGTATTTATGGTTCTTTGACCTGTGTCGCGAACTGGTGGAACTGAAGCAGGCTGATAAGTATTCTTGGTTGTATTTGACCTATGCGTAATCCTTGTATCAAGGGCTGAAGAATTTAGACGCTGCGTATCAGAATTTCTTCCAGAAACGCGCGGGTCATCCGCGGTTCAAGTCGCGGCGCAACGGACACCAGTCGATGGCATACCCACAAGGTGCCTATTTGGCCGGGAATCACCTCCACATTCCGAAACTGGGTCGCGTCACAATTCGACTGAGTCGACCTTTTTCGGGAACGATGAAAACGGTGACGCTCAAGAAAACCCCGACGCACAAGTACTACGTCTCGATTCTGGTCGATGATCAGCACCCCCTGCCCAAGCCCATTCAAGAACTGAACCTTGTGAGTGGAGTGGATGTGGGTCTCAACCATCTGGCTACGGTGGTGAGTGCGACGGCGATCACGAAATACGAGAATCCAAGGTTTTATGCGCACTATCTACCCAAGTTAAGACATGCCCAGCGGTCGTTGTCTCGAAAGAAGAAGGGATCGCATCGGTATCGTCAGCAACGCAAGAGAGTCGCTCGAGTTCACGAACAGGTCGTGAATGCTCGCCACGACTATCTGCACAATTCCTCCACTGGTGATCAACGTCTCTTAGGATGTCATGGTAGCTTACGGCCGCACACAGAATTGCGTTTCCTTGTCTGTCGAAAAGTTAACACTAAATGGTACAGAGGATGTCAGACTGGGTGCTTGGAGCTTTCTTGCATTGCTCCGGAATGTCCAGCAGTTTTCGATGAAACGAGTGGGCCGGACCACTAGGTCTAGCTCCGAAATGGCTCAGTTTTCAAACTGATACACTACCAAATAGTGCTAAACACTAGCTGCTGTATCATCAAATTGTGCGTACTTTTGAACAAGTCGAACTATAGTGTTCTATATCGGGTCAAGCTATCACAATCACTCACACCACGCACAGTTCAACGAGTTTCGTCCCTAAGATCGATATTTTTGACAAAATCGATAATAATATTAGTGTCGAAGAAACTCTATAGCAAAAACGACTCGTAGTTTATGTTCGTTGAAGTTAACATTTTTACAACACTGCAAAACGAGTGCTTTGGGTTACCAAATTTCAGGATATGAAACTGCTTTCGCCCACAAATATTGAGATTTGGTCCACACTACAAAAAGTGCTGGTACGGGTGGTTCTAATCGGTAGTTGGTGCGGGGCGGTCGGTCTGTGCTCACTAATTTGGCTTGTCGCAAGCACATTCCTTTACTTTGACCCCAAGAGCCCAGAAACCGAAACTTATCGAGACTTTCGTTACGAGCGTCCGTTACGTGTTTTTTCGGCAGAAGGTGCTTTGCTCGCAGAGTACGGCAAACGTAGGCTGATTCCGGTAGCGATTGAGGAAGTTCCTCAGTACTACTTGGATGCGGTAGTCTCGACCGAAGACAAGCGGTTCTATTCGCATCAGGGAGTGGACTGGATTTCATTTACAAATGTTGCAATAGACTTCTTGCTCTCAGATAACGTCCGTCGTGGTGCTTCCACGATCACCATGCAAATTCCGAGAAATGTCGCGGATTTGTCGCGGGAACAGACGATTGTTCGAAAAATTCGTGAAATGATCCTCGCGCTCAAGATTGAGCGAGAGCTAACCAAAGATGAAATTCTTGAACTATACATAAACGTGGTACCGTTTGGCAAACACGCCTATGGTGTGCAGGCAGCTGCATATACATACTACGGCAAACCCGTACACGAACTCACCTTAGCGCAACTGGCGATGTTAGCTGGAGTACCGCAACGTCCTGAAGCGGGAAATCCAATAAACGGACCGGAGTGGGCACTACAAAGACGTAATCTCGTACTACGCCGAATGTTCGCAGGGCAATTTATTACTCAAAATGAATATGACATCGCTAAAGCACAACCTATTACGGCTTCCGTTCATCGACGGCAACTTGATGTTCATGCGCCGTATCCGGCAGAGCTTGTCCGACAGGAATTGTACAGTCAGTTTGGAGATCAGATATATTCAGGGTACTCTGCCTATACGACCATCGATGTTGATCATCAACGTGCGGCATTGAGTGCAGTTCAAAGCGAACTAGAGAGTTTTGATCGTCGCTACGGTTACCGCGGTCCAGCCCGCCGGGTACAAACGTCTTCACAAGACATTGATCCTAACTCTATATACGTCGTGGAAGTCGCCAAAGAAGCGACGGTGGGTACTATGCTTCCCGCCATTGTCACTCGCGTGGGAGAGAAGTCGATCGAGTTTGTCCTCAAGGATGCTTCCACTGGGACGGTCGATTGGGACGGACTCTCTTGGGCTCGTCCAAAAGCCGGTAGTGGTGTAGGACCGCTACCTACTGTTGCGAGTGAAGTTGCTAGAGTCGGTGATGTCATCCGAGTTCGAATGGAAGACGGAATGTGGACTTTGGTACAGCTACCAGAAGTCCAAGGTGCAATCGTCGCAATAGATCCACGTACCGGTCGAATTACCGCTTTGGTTGGAGGATATAGTTTCGATATCTCAGAATACAACCACGCCACGCAAGCCCAACGACAACCAGGCTCAGGCTTTAAACCGTTTGTGTATACGGCTGCGCTTGCACACGGAGTGACTCCAGCGTCGATTTTTTTGGACGGACCGTTAGTGTATGACGACGAGGGTTTAGAAGAAGCTTATCGCCCTCGAAACTTCAGTCGTACATACAACGGACCAACTCGGGTAAGAGAAGCCCTGTATCGGTCAATTAACCTAGTGTCAATCCGTGTATTAGAACATATCGGTGCCGCGCGAACGCGCGAATTTATCATGCGATTCGGATTCGCGGAATCAGATCTACCGCAGAGTACGCAGTTAGCTATTGGTGGTGGCAGTATGACCGTATCGTCTCTCGATATGGCAACAGCTTATGCAGTCATTGCCAATGGTGGATATAGGATTGAACCTCATTTGATTGATAGGGTGGTGAATCTGCAGGACGAAATTGTCTACGCACCGGTCCATCCGATTGTATGTACTACATGCGGCTACGTGAACACCGATTGGAATGCGAACACTTGGCAGGAATCGTCTGAGTTTACTGTTGAGACCAACACGATTGTCGCTAATAATCGACCAGGCGCAGAGCGGGTATTAGATGAACGTCTTGCATTCCTGATGGATTCTTTGTTGCGCGACGTCGTCCGTTTAGGAACCGGCCGGAGAGCTGCTGAAGTACAACGTAAGGATCTCGCGGGTAAGACAGGTACGACGAATGATGCCGTAGACACTTGGTTTAATGGTTATCAACAGAACTTGGTCGCTACTTCATGGGTCGGTTATGCTGACCGTCGTTCGCTCGGTGAGTTAGAGTTTGGTTCAACTCGGCCGCTGTCGATCTGGATTGAATTTATGAAAAGTGCTTTGGACTCAGTACCAGAGTACGTTCCAACTCCACCCGACGGTGTTGTGAGTATCTATATTGATCCAAAATCTGGCGAAGTTGCGACGCAGGAACAGTCTGATGCGATCCTCGAGTACTTTCTTGCGGAAACCGCTCCCACGCTGAGTCCGCTACAAGAACAAGGTGAAGAAACAGAGATTATTGAACCCGAAGATATCTTCTAGCTTGAGAAGCTAGAAGTGGGTGAGTTATGTGCGACTAGGGAGTTGCGATTGAATCGTGGCGGCCAAGCGTGCAAATGGCATCGTTTGCAGCCATACCGTACCGTATCCAGAGAGTGTTGCAAGGAATAAACCCTCCCCGCCGAACATCATGGATTTCAAGTTGCCAGCTGCCTGAATGTCGTAGTCGATCCCCGAATCCATAGCGACGACGCAACCAGTGTCCACGCGTAAAGTGTCGCCCTTTAGTTCCCGTTTCAAGAGGGAGCCTCCCGCGTGGAGCATAGCCATGCCGTCTCCATCAAGTTTAGTAAGCACAAAACCTTCACCGCCGAAGAAACCTGCACCTATGCGACGAGTGAAGGCAATACTGATTTTCGTACCGAGGGCCGCAGCAAGAAATGCACTTTTTTGGCAAATTAGAGTATTACGATACTTCGACAAGTCCACGGCAAGTATCTCACCTAAGTGAGGGCCGGCGAATGCAACGGATCGTTTAGTTCGACCTTGATTCGTGAAGTGGGTTAAAAATATCGACTCTTTCGCTAAGGTACGTTGTACTGCACTGAACAAGGACGATAGCCCGGAAGTTGTACCATCACCCATCTTTGCTTCAAATTCGATTTCTGGATCTACGTAGAGCATCGCACCTGCTTCCGCGATAACGGTCTCGGCCGGATCAAGTTCGACCACGACATACTGACTACCGCCGGATCCTTTTATTTCACAGTCGATAACATGTGCCATATCTTTGTTCTCGGTGCGTGAGTTGTTGGAATGCAGTGGATTCTAGAAAGAATCTACTGCACTTTAATTACTTTAATGTTGTCGCCCGCTCTTGGTTCTCCATTTGGGTGGTGGCCATTAATAAGACGTAAGGTCTCTTCAGGGAAATCGTGCTGACCAAGGGAGCTACTGCTTGCTAGCTTAGCGTAGGTGTCACCGGGGACTGCTACTTGAACATGAACTTTTTGAATGTTCTCGTAGCGGAGATCCTCAGGTTTAAGACTTCGAATTCCCGATATAACCTCTTCTATGCTGGTTTTAATGAAGTCGGGCGTACCATCCTGACGTGAAACTGCTTCAATAACAAAATACTCGTTACCGCGCACAAATATTGCAAGGAAATTCCCCGTCTCGTTAACACTTGTGGTTATTCTCTCGAGAAGATAAAACTCGCAACAGTCGATCGTGACGTCTTCTTCTGAGACAATGTCATCATCCTTGACTAAGAGGCTTTTACGAACGAATTCTGCGGGTTTTAATGCGTCGGAGGGAGTGATGCGGGTAACTTTGATTTCTCCCACGGTTTGACCGCCTGGAGCGTTTGCATGAATTTGGGTTTGATTCTTCGAAACGCGCCAACCAATTGGAAATTCGATTACCAATCTATAACTCTTATCGTAAAAGACGTTTTCGTCGCGGGTTCCTGATGTGGTTGGCATTCCGTAATGGAGGCCATCGATCATTTCCCAAAAGTCTGCGACTGGTTCCACAGACTCTTCAGGCAAAGATGATTGAGCATAAGAAACCACTTCGTAAAGTCTTTTGTCATTCTTGGGATGTGTAGCAAACAAGCCGTGGTAACTGGGCGTTTGCTGACGGACTTCTCGCGCAAACAGTTCTTGGTCTTTGAGTACGGAAATCGTTTCTATCACTGCCATCGGGTTATAACCGGCGCGAGCTAGGAGTTCAGCTCCAAACTGATCGGCTTCCAACTCGTCCTCACGTCCATAACCGGACATCCACACTTGAGTTAAAGCATCGGTGGCTTCCCACATTTCTCCTCGACCTGTCAGGACGTACGCTGCATAAGCGGCGGACTGGCCTAAAAGAGCAGTGGCCTTGCGTTTTGCATGATGTCGTCGCGCCACATGTCCAATTTCATGTCCAATAACTGCCGCTAATTGGTCTTCGGATGACAGGTACGTAATTAATCCGCGGTGGATGTAAATGTAGGCATCGGCAGTAGCAAATGCATTGATTGTGGGAACATCGAGCACAAAGAAGTAGTACGTCCGATTTTTATCGTCTGAATGTTGTAACAGTCGCTGTCCGATATCGGAAACGTACTTCTGCCACCGTTCGTCGTCGTAAAACTGACCACTATCCTGAAATTCGTTGTAGAGTTCAGCACCGTGACCAGCCTGCAGAGAGCCAGTTAAGGTCAGAAAGAAAAGGAAGATGCTAGATTGCAGTAACTTCATACGTCCCCTTGCATTAACGATGTATTAGACACCTAATACGCGAAATAGTTGCAGACGCGTTCCTCAATTTGAAGTATGGCGAGAGTTCTCATACACAGAGTAGAAAACAGCAGAGTTTCCCTCGATCTACGAACTCTGTGTTCCTGTAGTTCGTCGTCCAAAGCGGGTTTTGAAACGTTCGACCCGCCCAGCAGAGTCCACAATTTTTTGTTTTCCAGTGTAAAACGGATGACATCGTGAACAAACGTCAAGATGAATGTCTCGACAGAGTGTAGACCTCGTCTTGAAGGTGTTTCCACAACCACAGGTCGCGGTGATTTCTTCGTATTTCGGATGGATACCAGATTTCATGTTTGCAGGGAACGAATATGACGTAATAAAGTACGCATTTTATCCAAAAAAGCGGGTGAACTTGTTGGTCACACCTCTTTCTATGATCCTCATTCACACTAAGTATTGTGCCTTAGTAATAAAACTGTTGTTATGTATAATAATACGAAATGCTCATACTAGGAGAGACCACTTTGGCGACAGCTATTAATAGAGGAACATGGCGCAAGTAATCAGTGTCGCAGTACCACGACCATTGTGGCAGACCTACGATTACATATTACCCGATACACTTCCGAAATGTGAAGTTGGTGCCCGCGTTCGAGTACCCTTTGGATCAACTTCAGTAGTTGCAATAGTAGTCTCGATTACAGAACGATCTAAACACGTCGGCGAGCTTCGATCGGTTTCCGGTGTGCTTGATCAACAATCAATTCTCACCGGCGATTTGCTGACACTTGGTCATTGGTTGTCGTCGTACTATCACTGTCCTTTAGGCACAGTGATGGAAACTTTGCTACCCACCGAAGTCTTGCGGGGTCGGCCGATAGAGTCGGAACCCGACCATGTTTGGACGATAGTCCCACAGAATCAAAAAGTGGAATTCAAACGTGCCACACGCCAAGAAGAAGTATGGGATCTCCTTACACGATCGGAGACGTTGCACGATGCAGATTTGCGCGATGAGGGCGTGGCGCGCAGCGTGCTTAAAGCGATGGAACGCAAAGGATTACTCCGTCGTATCCCGGTGTTCCCTCATTACCAATTTAACGAACGCGGCATTCAACCAACACACGAACAAGAACATGCAATTCAAAGCATTTCGAGTGCCCTTGATCAGTTCGGAGTCCACGTTCTGGACGGGGTCACTGGCAGTGGAAAAACCGAGGTATACATTAGGGTAATTAAAGAGGTTCTAGCTCAAGGAAAGCAGGTTTTGATCTTAGTTCCGGAGATTGCACTTACTCCTCAAACGGCGAAACACTTTAGGGATCGCTTCGGTAGCATCGCCATTCTCCATTCCATGCGTACTAATTTACAGAGATTCGATATTTGGTGTAGGGTAGCCACAGGCGAACAACGGTTGGTATTAGGTACTCGGTCAGCGATTTTTACACCGTTCAAAAAATTAGGATTGATTGTGATAGACGAAGAGCACGATACGTCCTACAAACAAGGAGAATCTCTGAGATATTCAGCCAGAGACGCGGCCATAGTACGTGCTAATAATCTCGGCATCCCCGTTGTTTTGGGAAGCGCAACTTTATCGTTGGAAACTGTCGAGAATATCCAGCGAAAGAAGTACACGTCGTACCGACTTTCCGCGCGACCAGGCGTTGCTAAGTTACCCAAATTCCAGCTCATAGACATCCGTGGACAGATTCTTCAGGGCGGGATGTGTCATTCTTTGATTCAGACAATGAGCCGCCATTTAGATCGAGACGGCCAGGTGTTAGTGCTCATCAATCGTCGTGGGTATGCTCCATGTTTAATTTGCCATGAATGTGGTTGGCGAGCTCAGTGTGAAGATTGTGATGTTCTGTTGACTCTGCACGAATATCCGAATCGAGAGCTTCACTGCCATTACTGTGAGCGCCGTTACAAATTACCGAGTCAATGTCCCAATTGCACTGGTGTTAAGCTTGTGTCTGTTGGCGCAGCCACTCAACGAGTCGTTGAAACGCTCAAAGAGGCTTTCCACGATGTACCAATACGACGCATAGATCGAGACTCAATCAGTACGAATCGAAAACTAGAACTTGCTTTTACGGACATGCAACGTTCTGACCGGTGTATTTTCGTCGGAACACAAATGCTTGCAAAAGGACATCACTTGCCGAACGTTACCTTAGTTGCTGTGCTTCGTGCAGATGCTGGTTTTATCAGTTCAGATTTTCGTGCTGCAGAACGAACAGCTCAATTAATTGTCCAAGTAGCAGGTCGAGCGGGTCGAGCAGAACGAGAAGGGGAAGTTTGTATCCAGACCTATGATCCAGAACATCCGCACATGGAGTCCTTAGCGAAATCTGGGTATGCGGGATTCGTGGAGACCGAATTGATTTTGAGAAAGGATGCAAATTTCCCACCATATTCGTATTTAGCACTTTTACGCGCGGAAGGAACAAATTCGGATGAGGTCAACCGGTTCTTGCAACAGATATTAAGTACGGTCCGATCTCACGGTGTTGAAAAACTCGGACCTGTAAACGCTTCAATACCCCGATTGAACAAAAGATGGAGGTGTCAAGCTGCGTTATTAAGCTCAAATCGTAGACAATTGCACAGAGCACTTGACGCGATTGCAAAAATTTCGGTTTCAAGATCTAGGGTACGTTGGTCGATCGATGTAGATCCTTTGGACATGTCCTAGCTGGACGCGCTTGTCAAGTGTGTTTTGGCACACAGTAACTTGAGCCCCCACAAACCATAGAGATGGTCGCTTTCGACTGTTGTTTGCGGCACAATCGGAAATACCAAAAGGACCGTACTGGATATTTCGAAGAGTACCGTTGCAGGGGTAGGATCAATTACAGAATATCCTGCTGACACATGATTAATACTGGTTGACAACCACTTCGACAAAAGTCAGAGTGAGTGATTTATGGTAGGGTTTTACACCCTTAGTGTATTAGTCTCTTAGGCCCATGTACAGAGTCTATGATGTAAGAAAGTGTCAAGGATCACTTGTTTTAGCTTCAATTTGGAACAATTGTCCCCAATAGTTGAGTAGGGGATCATCAGGAAATTTATCAATCGCCTCAGCAGCAAGTTCACTCGCTTCCGTTATCTTTTCCGCTTCCATTAACCGGCTTATGGCTAGCGCGTACATCTGTGATAATCCCCAAGTAGGTGTCATGGCATCGCCATCCGTTTCGTATGTCGAATCGAGAGCAATATCAATACATTTTTGGATATCTAAATCAATAGAAAATCCAAGTACGGGTTGAACGCCGATAAATACTTGAGCTAGCAGAACACGAAGGTTTGTGGAATCAGCCTCGATTGCGACGTCCATGGTATCTTGCATTTTGGAAAACAGTTCAAAAGTGCGCGATGGATCGTATTCAATCTTAGCTCGATAGAGCATTGCTAGAAGGGCGTTCTTTTCGACCACCGAGAATTCAGTGTGTTCTAAGAGTTCGATGGATTCGTCGAGCAATTGGAGGACTTGTGTAGGCTCACCTCCTCGCTCCTGTTCTACGAGAACGAGGTTCGTATTGAGTACAGACAACCAATAAGCACCGCTTAAAGTGCGCGGATCGTCTTCGCTAGTTCGAACATTTTCTACAAGCGATTTCAGATGATACAACTCGCTAGGGTTTTCATCGCGCAATCCTTGATTCGTGAGTTCAACGATGCGCGATTCAAGGTTGTCCCATTCGAAGATCCATTCTCCGTCAGAATCTACCGTAGATTCCGATTGAATGGATTGACAGCCAGTCAGTACAAAAAGTACCACCGACAGACCAAACGACAAAGAAAAGACCCATTTCATGATTGTGCTCAGATCGTCTCTACGCTTTCAGATAATTACTCGTTTTTGAATATTGTACATTTGTATTATTGTCTATCAAGTTCAAGTGTAACTAGATTACACTACTGCTTGGGTCCTAGGCAGGTGCAATCGAGTCTAACATACCTTATGTAACAATCTCACTTCCTTGCTTAGGGGTTAGACAAGAGAAACTCGAGCGTGTTGCAAGAATACTTAAACTTGAGAGGTCTTTTTGACCGCGAGATAATTCCGTTGTGGTAGTGAGTAGCAATACGCGCCGAGAGCTCTCGAGGTGTAGAATTTGCTACTCGCTCTCCTCAGGCTACCTACAAATAAGAAGCTAAATGAAAAAACCAGTTCGAGTAACCGTGACCGGCGCGGCCGGACAGATTGGATATGCAATGATATTTCGGATTGCCTCTGGCGAGATGCTTGGGGTCGACCAACCAATCATTCTGCAACTTCTAGAAATCCCCCCGGCAATGAATGCGCTCAATGGTGTTGTAATGGAACTACAAGATTGTGCATTCCCCTTGGTGCAAGGTATTGTGTCGACATCGCTACCGGAAGTAGCTTTTTCGGATACCGATTTTGCTCTTCTGGTCGGTGCGCGGCCTCGAGGTCCCGGCATGGAACGTAAAGACTTGTTGGAGGCTAATGGTGCGATATTCACGGGACAAGGTAAAGCGATCAATGACTACGCCTCTACTAATGTCAAAGTCCTAGTAGTTGGAAATCCTGCGAACACGAACTGTTTGATTGCGGTTCAGAATGCCAAAGACTTGAAACCGGAACAGTTTTCCTCGATGACGATACTCGACCATAATCGTGCGATTGCACAACTAGCGGAAAAGACAGGAGTTCATTTAGATGTGATTCAGAATCTTGCGGTTTGGGGTAACCACTCCGCAACAATGTTTCCAGAACTTCTCTCCGCTACGATCGGAGGAACGCCAGCACTCGATCGGGTCGACTTCGATTGGTATCGAGAAGAATTTATACCGTCAGTACAACAAAGGGGAGCGGAAATTATTCGTGCCCGCGGAAGTTCTAGTGCTGCTTCTGCAGCTAATGCGGCTATCGAACACATGCGACTGTGGAGTAAAGGCACCAAATCAGTAACAAGTATGGGAATTGTGAGTCGTGGAGATTATGACATCACTGAAGGGCTTGTATACTCATTCCCAGTTACATGTAGTTTGGGTCAAATTGAGGTTGATCGCTCTCGTTCGTTGGACGATTTCTGCGTTGAAAGATTACGAATGACTGAAGCGGAATTGTTGGAGGAGCGCGATGCAATCAAACACTTACTCTGAGCGAACGTGATTGACCAATTTCGTTGTGAGCCGATAGAATCGAATGTTATTCGACACTGTCATCGCCTAGACTAGATAAAAACCGTTGCACGAATAATTTGAACGCACCACACTAGCTCCTTCGTGTAGTATTGTTGCATCGTTGTTTGGGTTATGGTGCGTACTTGACAAGGCTTTAATTGGTATTTTGCTGTGTATAATTTCAGTATGGCATCAGGAACTGAGCCGTCGGCGGCGGGGCGCGTCGTCGTCAATCGATAAGAAGAATTGAGATTGCCCAGTGTTTGGGAGAAATTTGCGGAAATACGAGTGGGTTATACCAATAAGGTACGCCCCAGAATATGCGATCCTTACTCTGTCAAGTAGGGTGTATAATCGCCAAAATTCGAGCTCAGGAACGCTGAGCATTTGTTACATCAAACACTGATCACTCACGTCTTCTCAATGTAATCGGTCACGGATTGACCACACGACTCAAGGATGAGATATGAAAACTACATCATTAGCTAACCAGCTAATAAAAATTTCAATAAGCTTACTTCTGTTTGCGTTCGCTTCGTCCGCGTCCGCAGAGGGCATGTTTTACTTTGGTAGTGGTATCGGGCTTGAAAACTTTAAAGCAAGATACGATAAACGAGCGGACACCGATCTGTTTCCAACATTGTCCCTCAGTGACCTCGTCTTCAACGACAAAGAAGGTGGTGATGGCACTCCTTATAGCTTGAACGCATTTACCGGAGTTCGAATAGGATTACATGCCAAGGGTCTCTGGTTCGGTATTCAGACCGAGACTGTTCTGAAAAGCGACGTCATCGAGGGTCGATTAGCAGGGGTAGGAACGACCACTGACGGTATTGAAATCTCTAATCTTTTAGAACAAAACTGGACTTTGCGGACCGATCGAGACCGATCGCTAGTGGTACGTGCGGGAACAGTGATCAGTTTTCTGGGGGCTTTCGATTTCTCCCCTTATATCGTAGCGGGTCTGCGGGAGATAGAAGTCGCATTTGAGCGGACGATCGAAATCTGTGGTTCTAATTTAGTGTGTCAACAAGGTGAACCAAGAACGACCGCTACGGAGCGACGTAATCCGTCCCTCCGCCAGTTAGTATTCGGTCTTGGAATAGAGAAATTTATTGGCGAAAAAACGTCTATCTCTCTCGAGGCTCGTTATTCGAGCGAAGATGACGATGAATGGGAAGAATCAACGAATGACATAGTCACGCCCTCAAGTCTTTCAACAGATTCGTACGACATTGCGTTGAAATTTTCTGTGTATCTATAAGCTAAGCGTTCGAGGCACTTTGGTGGTCAGCTTGAGTTCGCTCAAGATTTTTCCAAAAAAAGCAAGCAACACTCCCTTCCCTCGGATCCGTGGAAACCGGTTCAAGGGACGGGATGTCCGTTGCACAACGAGGTTGCGCGTATCGACAACGGGTATGGAAGCGACAACCACTCGGGGGCAAGATTGGTGACGGTACGTCACCTTGCAAGATTATTCGATCCGGTCTCTTAGTTGGGTCGGCGACAGGAATTGCGGAGATCAGTGCTTGCGTGTAGGGATGCTTTGGAGTTCGATAGATATCTTCAGAAGTGCTCGTTTCTACTATTTTGCCGAGATACATTACTGCGATTTCGTCGGACACATGCTTGACTACCGCTAAGTCGTGAGCAATAAAAATCAACGCTAAGTGCATTTCCTGTTGAAGATCGAGTAATAAATTCACGACCTGTGATTGCACAGATACATCTAGTGCTGACACGGCTTCGTCACAGACGACTAGTTTGGGTTTGAGCGCAATTGCTCTCGCGATACCAATCCGTTGCCGTTGCCCCCCTGAAAACTCGTGAGGGTACCGGTTTGCGGCACTCGCGTCTAGTCCCACTCGATTTAATAATTCGGCGACCTTTTCTTCTCTCTCTGCTTTCGTACCGAGTCGGTGAATGATGAAAGGTTCCGAGAGAATCTTGCGAACAGTGTGCCGGCTATTCAGTGATTCAAACGGATCTTGAAAAATGATCTGTACATCGCGCCTTAGCGTACGTAATTCTTGGCGATCCATCTCAACGATGTTTCGTCCTTCAAACTTCACAGAACCTCTAGTAGGATGCGCTAACCGTAATAGGGTCTTTCCTACCGTACTCTTCCCGCAACCAGATTCGCCGACAAGACCTAGAGTTTCGCCTTGCTCCAAGGTGAAGGAGATATCATCCACTGCATGTATCTGGCCGACCGTGCGCGGAATTATTCCTTGCTTGACTGGAAAATATTTGGTAAGACCTCGAACTTCGAGTAGAGGCGGACTGGCTATATCGTTCACAAAGTTTTTACCGCTCACTCCTGCCAAAAATGGCACGCGACCTTTCTCATGTTCGCGTCTAAAGGATATTTTGGTACTTCCTCTGCACACAGTTCCTGCGCGCGATCGCATCGATTTCGGAATCGACAGCCGGAAGGCATCTCAGCGAAGCTGGGAACCATGCCTCTGATGGTATTCAATTGGGTTTTTGGAATGCCGCTCAATGTTGGAATTGAATCCAGTAATCCCTGCGTGTATGGATGTAATGGTTGGGCGAATAATTCCATTGCCGAGGCTTCTTCCGCGACCCGACCTGCATACATAACGATGACGCGGTCGGCGATTTCGGCGATGACTGCGAGATCGTGAGTAATGAAGATAACAGCCATCCCATTGTCTCGTTGTAGTTCCGCGATCAATTCCAAGATTTGAGCTTGGATGGTAACGTCTAACGCAGTAGTCGGTTCATCTGCGATCAATATGTCAGGGACGTGAATCAAAGCCATAGCAATCATCACCCGTTGGCGCATTCCTCCAGACAGTTGATGGGGGTATTCTGTCAGTCTTTGCCGAGGTTCGGGGATACCAACACGATCAAGGAGTTCTTCACTTATTTTGAGTTGTTCTTCCCTTGTACAATTCGGCCGGTGCAATTGGAGCGTTTCCATTAATTGGTGCCCCACGCGTTGTACTGGGTTGAGCGCGGTCATAGGTTCTTGGAAGATCATGGATATCTTCCGGCCTCGAATACTTCGCATTTGTTCGGGACAGTACGACAGGAGGTCTTCACCATGAAATGAGATTCGTCCATTGGTTACATGTCCAGCCGGTTTTGGAAGTAAACCCATAATAGCTAATGAGGTAACGCTTTTCCCACAACCAGATTCGCCCACGACTCCGAGGGTCTCGCCCTCTGCAAGCTGAAAAGCGACATTGTCGAGGACTGCGACAGTCGCTTCATCGGTGTCGAATGAAACGGATAAATCCTGAACTTCTAACAAAGACATGAATGTACCACTTCTTGGTCGTGTGCTTCACACAATGCAAGAACAGCTATACAGAATTCTCGACTTCGCGGTATGGATCTCGATCTTATCATTGCGAACATATTGAAAAATGGGGTCGGGACTCTGTTGAAAAATTTTAACTATAAAACTGTATATGTTAAAACCTATCACTTGCGGATCGACCCAATAAATGTCTAGCCACGGACGGACGCGGCGAATGTAGTTGAGCTTCGTGCGATTTACTTTTATCTATTTTTTCGCTCTGAAGCAAGAGCGTTATGTATACAAGAACTAGCACGTAACGTTCTCTGATCGAGGTCACGAATCGGTGGAACTAAAACTGAGAGACGAACAATCTTGTATGTACTTACCATATGCCCAGTCGTTTGATCAAAGACTGAAGAAATTAGATTCTGCATATCAGAACTTCTTTCACAAGCTGCTTGGTCACCCGCAGCATGCATCGCGGTGCTATGGAGATTACTCGATGGTGTACCCACAAGGTTCATGGTTGCACGACTATCAATGTGCACCGGTAATTCAAATGACTGTCAATGAGATGAACTTAATGAAATTTGTCGTACGTTGGACGGCTTTCCGTTGATAGTATGCTCAACACACACTTGGGTACTGGGGCGTGTGAAAGCGAGCGGATTGAGTATTAACGCAGTTCAAACTTTGCGGAAACGGCACAATGATCCGGGTGATCGGCGATTCTCGGGCCCTCTACAAATGAATCTCCAATGTACAAAGACTGGGTTAGGTCACCGACCACGATGTGATCGATGAATTCGGGAAAGTGCGGATCGCAATTTGCTGCACCCGCAGTCGTCAGTAGTTCAAGTTTTTTATCATTGGTATTGAGCATCATCCATCCCCAATCCTGTTGTACAGCCAGACGACGATTGAAATCACCTAAAATCACAAATGACTCTTCCACATCCAGTCTTGCGTCGCGCCATTCGACCAAATTTTCGAACTGTTTTCTCAAGTTCGTGCAAGCATCGTTCTTAGTATTATCTTGGTCTTCAGTACTACTCCAACAGCCTGGTACGAGGTGAACATTGAGCAATCTTAGAGTGGAACCGGTTTCTATTGAAATGTCCGTGCCCCAACGGTTGAAATCGTTGCCAAGACTCAAACTTTTTAAATCTACGTGTCGTTCGTATTCAATACCTTGCCGGATGGCAAAACCCGTACCAAGATGTTGACGAAAACGCTCGGGTGCCTCTCTACACTCCAACGTGGGTTCTTTCTGTGGGCGGGTCGACATCTCAATGTTCCATTCGTCGGCGGGAAAAACTCTCTGCGCAGCCGCAACGTCCTTGACCTCTTGAAATGCCACAACATCAAAATTTTGTTTTTTAATGGATTGTTTCAGGAGTTCAAAGTCGTCCTCAGTGCGGGTTATGCAGCCTTCCGAACCATCAGCGGTCAAGTGTTCCAAATTCCAACTTGCAATTCGCAGTGGTTCAGCCAAAACCCAGCTACTCACCAATACGGTACTTCCTACAATGGTTGCGAAGAGCAGTTTCACCAGAAGGTATCCCCAATTCAGTTGTACACACCCGTTAATATTCTAGATCGAAGTTTTTTTCGTTACTTCAGAACGCTCGACTCTAAAGGGCAGAAGCGCA
The DNA here is from genome assembly GCA_964511425.1 of uncultured Pseudomonadales bacterium. Lineage (GTDB taxonomy): Bacteria > Pseudomonadota > Gammaproteobacteria > Pseudomonadales > Azotimanducaceae > Bin55. The sequence goes on along the minus strand of CAZEFI010000002.1, from coordinate 109,306 downwards.
ACCTTTCGCCAAGTCTCAATCAAGACACTCATCGATAAATGATCGAACTTTCTCCACCGAGGGATTACCCAGATTTGCTGGGAAGTTTGGAACCCTTTGCTGCTATCGACCTTGGCTCCAACAATTTTCACGTGATCATCGCGATGGAGAAGCCAAACAATCGATGGCAGATTATTGATCGACACAAAGAACTGACTCGATTGGCCCAAGGTATTGATGAAACAAACGTGATCAGTCGACAGTCATTGAATCGAGCACTCCGAGCGTTAGAACGAATCAGTCAGCGCGTGCGAAACTTACCAAAACGAAATGTGCGAGTCGTCGGTACCCATACACTGCGTGCTGCAGACAACGCAAATGAGTTTATCCGTCAAGGTGAAACTGTACTGGGGCATCAAATTGAGGTGATTAGTGGTAGAGAAGAGGCGCGACTCATTTATCTTGGTGCGTCTCATTCGTTCGAACATAGAGCTCGTAATCGTTTAGTGATTGACATCGGCGGCGGTAGTACTGAGATAGTGCTCGGCTCTCAATTTAAGCCTCGTGTGCTACAAAGCTTTCACGTCGGATGCATTTCCATGACGGATAAATGCTTCGCAGATGGGAAAATTACTGCAAAAAGATTTCGTCGTGCTCGAGACCGAGCGATGGATGAGTTGCAACCGTTTCGGCCCCAGTTTCGTACTCAACCTTGGGAAGTCGCAATCGGTACGAGTGGAACTCTTCAAGCTGTCCAATTCGCGATCAATGGACTGAATTCTACCAAGATAGTCACCCAAGACACACTTGCAGATTTGATCAAAAGACTTTGTAGTATTGGCCACGTGGAAGCTCTGACGACTGATGTTTGTAATCAAAATCGAGCACCAGTGTTTGCAGGAGGTGTGGCAATAGTAGATGCGGTCATGAAAACCTTGGATATTCACGAGCTACACGTAACTGATGGAGCATTACGCGAAGGGGTCCTTTACGACTTATTGGGCCGATCTCAACATAACGACATCCGCGAGACGTCCGTCCAAGATTTGATCAAACGTTTTCATATCGACGTGGAGCACAGCAATAGGGTGATGGAGACAGTTCTAGAGATGTTTCAACAAGTGCAGTTGCCTTGGTCTCTCGACGTGCATGAAGAGAAAAATCTCTTACGTTGGGCCGCACTTTTGCATGAAATTGGAATGGATATATCACATTCAAGGTACCATCGACATGGTGAGTATTTATTACAACATCTAGATTTAGCTGGTTTTTCTCAGAGTGAGCAACGAAGGCTAGCGATATTGGTGCGGGCACATCGCCGACGGTTTCCATTAGAACTCTTTGTCGAAAATACCTCCTTGTCGAAACTCGCTAGTCTACTGCGGTTAGCTGCGGTGTTGAGGAGAAACCGGACTGACGAACCCTCTCCACCATACAAACTGTACGTTAATGACTCTGGTCTCGATTTGAAAATGCCGCGGGAGTGGTTGCGAGACCATCGACTCACACTCATGGATCTCCAGCAAGAAGTTGCGTACATGCGCTCCGCGCCATATCAACTAACCCTCTCTGTAGCTACAAATTCTGATTGAAGCCCTTTTTACCAATTAAGCAAGTTGGGACAAAAGCTCTGTTTGTGCACTCACTTGCTCGGTTTCTGCTTCCATTGGTTGGTAGGTTCCATCGGCTTGCAAGATCCAAGCTTGGGTGTTGTCCTGTAAGTAAAGTTCTAAACTCTCTTTATAGACTCGGTCGGCTAATGCTTTGTCGAGAATTGGAAATACCGTCTCAACTCGGGCGAAAAAGTTCCTAGCCATCCAGTCAGCACTGGACAGGTAAATCAAGGGTTTTCCACCATTCGTAAATTGAAAGACCCGTGAGTGTTCTAAAAAGCGTCCTACAATCGAGCGTACTTCAATGTTTTCGGAAATGCCCGGAAGTTGGGGTCTTAGCGCACAAATTCCTCGCACAATGAGTTTGATTTCAACTCCAGCTTGCGCCGCACGATAAAGTTCTTTGATTATGTTCTCGTCGACCAGCGAGTTCATCTTCGCGATGATTCCCGCTGGTTTACCAGCCTCTTGGTGGGCAATTTCTTGCCGAATATGTGCAACGATTGCGTCATAGAGTGTGAAGGGAGACTGCAGTAGTTTTTTTAGTTTGCCGGGATGTCCAGTCGACACGATTTGTCGGAAGAGTTGTTGTACGTCCTCTCCAATTTCCGGATTACACGTAATCAAGCCGTAATCAGTGTAAACACGTGCAGTGTCTGTATGGTAATTTCCAGTGGCAATATGCACGTAGCGTCGCAAGCCATCCCGCTCACGTCGCATCACGAGCATCATTTTGGCGTGAGTTTTGTAACCAACGACTCCATAAACTACTTGCGCTCCTGCTGTTTGCAGTTTGGTTGCAAGTTCGATATTGTCTGCTTCGTCAAAGCGTGCCCGCAGCTCAATCACGACCAATACTTCCTTACCACGCGCGGCCGCATTCGTCAATGCTTTGACTACTGCCGAATCCGGACCCGTGCGGTACAAAGTCTGGCGAATTGCAATTACATCGGAGTCGTTTGCGGCCTGACGAAGAAAGTCAAGCACGGGTGTGAATGATTCAAACGGGTGATGTAGGAGCACGTCGTTTTGTCGAACGACGGCAAACAGGTCGTTTGCTTTACGGATGCGCTTCGGAATACTGGGAGTAAACTTGTGAAATTTAAGATCACTTCGATCGACGATGTCTGGGACTTGATTGAGGCGCATTAAATTTACAGGACCTTCACACGAGAACACAGCACTTTTGGCGAGTCCAAATTGCGAACGTAAAAACTCACGTTCAAACTCGGGGCAAGCACTATCAATTTCGAGGCGTACTTCGTCACCAAAACGTCGTCCAGGAAGTTCTCCTTCCAATGCATGCCGTAAGTCAGTTATCTCTTCTTCATCGACCCAAAGATCGCTGTTTCGCGTGACTCGAAATTGATGGCAACCGGAAACGGTCATTCCCTGAAAGAGTTCATTGACGTGTGCGTGGATGATCGAAGAAAGAAACACGAAATCCCATTCGTGAGAAGCGATTTCTTGTGGAAGGCGAATCAGCCGAGGTAACGCGCGCGGTGCATGAACCACTGCCATTTGTCCTTGGCGTCCGAAGGCATCTTGGCCCTCTAAAGTCACCACAAAATTCAAAATCTTGTTCAGCAAACGTGGAAACGGATGTGCTGGATCGAGCCCGATGGGATTGAGTACTGGAGACAGTTCTCGCACAAAGTAATCTTGGACCCACTGTTTCTGTTTGTCGTCCCACTCGTGGCGTCGAAGAAAATAAATTTCTTCAGCACGTAATTCTGGAATGAGCTGTTCGTTTAGCACGCGATACTGTTCGTCTACCAGAGCTTGTACTTCAACCGAAATTTGGGCTAGTTGCTCTTCTGGAGAGAGGTTATCGGGGCCGTGTTGTGTGGAACCGTACTCTATTTGTTGAATGAGTCCAGCAACGCGAATTTCAAAGAATTCATCAAGATTGGAACTGGAGATACAAAGATATCGTAATCGCTCCAAGAGGGGGTAGGAGTCACGCCGTGCTTGGGCGAGAACCCGGTTGTTGAACTGTAATAAAGACAGCTCTCGATTGATGAACAACTCAGGTCGATCGAATTCGACTTCGTTCAATAAATAGCCTTATTTACTCGTTAAAATTTCTCGCCTATGACCACTGTCCTCGCCTAAATCAAGTGGATCGGATTCACACAGAACCACGCAAGACGGTGTCGAAGTTCACGTTTAGCCAACAAGTGGCTAGCGTGACTACAAATTTAATCGAACGTTCGGTCCGTGGGTATGTGGTCGCTACGAAATTCTAGGGATAATCGCGGCTTCGCATTTAAAGCCGAAATCCCAGTGCTACGATCATGGAGGTGGCATCGCGGTTCTAGCTTCCGCCCGCAGTCTTGCGAACAGGCAAAATGTCGAAATCGTTTGCTTTCGAGATCTCTGTTCGTTTGAGTAAGACTCGAACCGATACAATAGTCGTAACCTCGTGGCGTAATCAGTAAGTACTTCGTTCTACCTGTGTCTTTTTTCTTAGGTTTTTCATTTTTTCGATTTCATCGGCGACGAAACAAAATAATCGCAATTTACGATGCGTTTCTAATGTCATCCAAACGACGTTTACATCCACTAGAAATCAGCCGAGAAAGTGGATTGCACACGTTAGACGCTCTAAAAGTGTTGAACAATACACCAGAAATGTTTCTTAAGGTGCCTGGCAGTAGTTCTGGGGGAACAAGTTTGTACGCTTTGCGTCCATCCATCGTAGCGCAGAGTAGCGAGTCGGTTGTCGCGTACATTGATAGACTTGCACTCCGAGACAGAATTCTCTATTACGGCTTCGTCACACTGTTACTCGCTGTAGTCTTAGTGGCGGCGTTGCGAAGTCTTACTTTTATACGATATCTGTTCGCCCCGGAGACAATTTCTTAGACACGGTGTACAGAGTATTGGCCTACCGAAACATACTGTTACCCTAAACGGCGCGCAATACGTTCTTTGGTATCTAGTTTCGCATCCCGAGATTTTTTCAAGTGTACGAAAGTTACGCCGGCTCCACCCCGATGTCCGGGTGCTGTAACGTATGCATTGACACTCGGATGTTGTTTGAGCCAATGAGCAACATGACTCTTCATTTGGGCAGGAGGTGTGCTCCGAAGTCCCAACCCATGCACAATCGCTACCGTACGTAAGCGTTGTTCCAAACATTTTGCAAAAAATTCTCGAACTCTTCGATAGGCTTCGACAATCCGAACGTTGTGTAAATCTAACTTTTCCTGAATGGGATACCGACCGTGTTTCAATTTGTTCAGCGTCTCAGGTTGTACCCCCATACTCTTCCATTCCAAGTGGTCGTAGGGTTCGACGAACTGTAAATCTACTGGTTGTGCGTCTTGCACACCGAGACCCGAAGATTCGGAAATAGCATTCTGCCGTGCTTTTACTCGCTTGGCTTCTTGTTTTTCGTTAAGTTTTTGTCGCGTCGCTCTTGGCGTTTTTGCTAACGATTGCACGTCAGAAAATTCCCGCTCAAAGAGTGAGCGTTGATTCTTTGTCATGTCTAAAGCAGAGTGTCCTTTGTCGGTACTATCCAAGCAATACTCGCAATATTATTGGTGAAGTTTACACAATTTTCTCGTTTTCTTCTAGCTCGACAGACAACGCTTACACGTAACATTTCTACCGATTTCTGTTTGCTAGCTTTTAAGTCACATCGTTGAGACACAATAAGTACTTTCGCCTTGGTCTTCGGATCCTAATTCCTATAGCGATTCTCGGCGTGGGGATCCTTGGATACTTATCGTTGAAAGCCGTCAAACCAGAGTTGCAAACCACGATTGAAGAACCTCCAGCGTTTTTGGTTCGCGTCCTAGTCGCTCAGAAGAGGCAGGTTCAGTTCGAGGTGAGTTCTCAAGGTACGGTATTACCGAAGACCACGACAATCTTGATCTCAGAGGTCGCGGGTCGTATTTCCAACATTGCACCAAACTTTGTTTCTGGTGGTTTTTTTGAAGCTGGGGACACTTTGGTAACAATCGACCCTAGCAACTATGAAACGACGCTCAAGCGAGCTGAACTCGCGTTAGCGCGAGCGCGCGTCCGAGTCGACACCGAAAGCGCACTAGCTGGGTACGCCCAGGAAGATTGGGAGCAGTTTATTGCAGACAGTGACTCAACCGATACTGCGTCTGAACTGACATTGCGGAAACCTCAGCTTGCGGAAGCACTCGCAGAACTCAGTTTGGCAGAAGCAGAATTGAATAAAGCCCAGAACGATTTGGTTCGTACGAAAGTCTCGGCTCCATACCGAGGTCTTGTTTCAGAGAAGAATGTCGATGTGGGACAATATGTCGGTGTGAGCACGTCGCTTGCCCGAACATTTTCGGTGAGTTCCGCCGAAGTACGGTTACCAATTTCGTTGCACGAGTTGGAGTTTCTTACTCTTCCAGAACGGCCCGGTTCCCTTGCCGTTCCGGTGCAGCTGCATGCCACACTAGGTGGTAGATCGTCCAACTGGGATGCCAACATCGTACGTACAGAGGGTGTTATTGATTCGCAATCACGAGTTATTCATGCTGTAGTCGAAGTCGAAGATCCATACGATTTTGCTGATAGCGGAAAGGAAATACTTCGGTTCGGTACATTCGTTCACGCAACCATCCAAGGTAATGAAGCGGGTGAGCTATTTGTCGTTCCACGCCATGCAGTCTATAAGGGTACGCAAGTGTGGGTTGTGAACTCCGATGACACGATTTCTCCACGCGACGTCAGCGTCGTTCGTTTTGTCGACGACCACGCCTATATCAAGAGCGGACTGACAAATGGTGAAGTGTATTGTGTAACTCCCATTGATCGACCTCTTCCGGGGATGAAGGTAAAGATCAGTGGCAAGTGACGGAAACGATAACTCGAGCAAAAGTCCTGAGAGCGAAAAGTTGCCGGTACGTCGGCAACAAACTAGTTCCCCGGTATCGTTAGAAGACTCGAACACACCAACATATCTAGTCCGCCCTTCTGAAGGGATCATTGGTTGGTTCGCGCGCAATCACGTTGCAGCAAACCTGCTGATGTTAGCAATTCTTGGCGCGGGGCTCTACATGTTGTTTACCGGCATCCAAAAGGAAACGATGCCAACTTGGTCTATGGGGCAGATTTCCATCTATATTCCATTTCGCGGTGCTAGTCCCGAAGAGGTCGAAGAAGGAATTCTGTATAAGGTCGAAGAGGCCGTGCGCTCGGTTGAAGGTGTTGCTGATGTTTCTTCCGAAGCCTCTGAAGGCGCGGGCAGGGTGTTCATCGAAGTTGCCGGTAGTTACGAAGTAGACGCTGTAATCGACGAGGTGAAACGTGTTGTGGATTCTGTTTCAAATTTACCAAGCGACGCAGAACGTCCCATCATTCAAGAGCGAGAAGGATTTCGATCCGGCGCGCTCTATGTACAGATTTATGGTGAGTTAGACTTTTTCACACTTCAAGATATCGCGGGAGACATTCAGAACGAGATATTGGAACTACCTGAGGTATCACAGGCTACCATTCAAGGTGCCCGTTCTTCTGAAATTAGTATTGAGATACCAGAAGAGAATCTGCGGGAGTATGAATTAACCTTGAGCCAAGTAGCACAGTTAATACGGCTATGGTCGGTCGATCTCGCGGGTGGTGGAATCCGAACGGAGGGCGGGTACGTACGAGTTCGTGCTACCGGACAAGCAAATACCGTCGAAGATTACGAAGACATCGCATTACTCACACGCTCGGACGGCAGTGTGATCAAATTGCGTGATATCGGGACGGTTGTTGATGACTACTCAGAAACAGACTTTTGGTCTTTCTTTAATGGACAACCTACTATTGGGATTTCGATCGATGCGAGGGAAGGCGAAGACGTTTTAGCGATTTCCAAAGCGGTAAGAGAGTTTGTTGCAGAGCGAAAGCAGACTTTGCCGTCTTCTGTGCAATTAGATTATTTCGGAGACTCCACACTCTACCTGAATGACCGTTTGAACATGATGCTGAAGAACATCATCGTTGGTGCGATTTTGGTGTTCATCCTTTTGGGTCTGTTCTTGCACTTACGCATTGCATTTTGGGTGTGCGTTGGCTTGCCGGTTGCTTTTCTCGGTGCGCTTTTCGTTCTCCCGTTGGTCGGAGTAACGCTCAATCTGGTAAGTTTGTTTGGGTTTATATTGGTCATAGGGGTGGTCGTCGATGATGCGATCATCATTGCCGAAAGTGCATACGCTGAGACGGAACGTAGAGGATACAACGTTGATAGCATTGTTCGTGGTGCGCGTCGAGTTGCAGTTCCCGCGACGTTCGGAGTGCTGACGACCGTAGCCGCATTCGCCCCGATGTTAATAGCCGAAGGTGGTTTTAACGTGCTATTCCAGTCGATAGGTTGGGTTGTTATCATGTGTCTGCTCTTTTCGTTGGTCGAGTCCAAACTCATACTTCCGTCGCACATGGCGTTGATGCAAGCTTCACGTGGTAAACGTCGTGGAATCGCTGACTATACGAACCATGTCTTGAAGCGGTTCAGCAAGCAAGTGTATCTACCTTCGCTACGTGTGATACTACAGTACCGCTATGTCACACTGAGTTCGTTTTTAGCACTGTTACTGTTAACGGTTGGGTTCTACTTAAGTCCGTTTCTGAAGAAGAGCTTCTTTCCTGAGTTTGAAAGTGACTTTGTGATTGTGAACACCACCATTATGGATGGGATGGCAGAGAATTACATTGTTGAGGTGACTGAATTGATCATGGCTGCCATGCATTCGACGAACGAAGAAATAATGGCGGAAACCGGTGCAACTGGAGCACCAATTCAACATGTTTCCGCAGTTGTCTCCAGTGAAACATCAGCGCGTTTGACCGCGGAACTTGCAAAACCAGAAAATCGCACCTTACGACCCTCAGAGATTGCAAATCGATGGCGTACTAAAGTAGGAAATATTGCTGGAACAACTGAGCTGCAATTTTCGGCACAACAACGCTTTCACCGCGGAGCTCCGTTAGCCTTCGATCTAACCGGAAAGAATTTTGGTGCGCTTGACGCAGCTGCAGAGGATCTTGCACAGAAACTTGCCCAATATGACGGGGTGTACGAAATTCGAACACCAATGGGTTCCGGCCCTGACGAGATTAAACTTGAGGTCACACCAGATGGTAAAGCGACTGGCTTAACGCTCAGTAGTCTCGCAACACAAGTGCGAGAAGCATTCTTCGGAATCGAAGCACAGAGAATTCAACGCGGCGATAGTGAATATCGAGTCATAGTGCGTTATCCCGAGAGCGAACGTACTTCGATCGGTAATCTCGAAAACATGTGGGTTCGATTACCTGATGGGACTTCGACACTCTTTCACGCGGTTGCCGACTACTCAATTGAACCCGGGTACGGGACTATTCGACGGATCAACGGGAGGAGAACCGTGTCTGTGACAGCCGAAGTTGATCATGCAAAAATCGAGCCATTCGACGTATACAAAGAACTCGAGGAAGTTTACTTTCCAACACTTTTCTCTCAATATCCGAGCGTACATATTCAGGAAGCTGGCGCAGTTCAAGATCAGATGCTAGCCCTAGAAGAAATGGGAGTAGCCTTTCTCGTTGCACTTTTGTCGATCTATGTGCTTTTAGCAATCCCGCTCAGATCATACCTGCAACCATTCATCATCATGAGCGTGATTCCATTCGGATTCATCGGGGCTGTGGTCGGGCATGTGATCTTAAATGTGAGCTTTAACATGGTGTCGATGATTGGCTGTATCGCGCTGACAGGTGTTGTGGTGAACGACAGTTTAATTCTCGTTCACTATTTCAATCGTGAGCGTAGAACCGAAAACAGAACGGTGTTGCACGCGATTCTAAGAGCTGGTAAAGCTCGCTTGCGGGCTATTATTCTTACATCATTGACGACATTTTTTGGTTTAGTACCCATACTATTGGAGCAATCACTACAAGCCAAAATCGTAGCAAATATGGCGATATCGTTAGCTTTTGGAATTTTGTTTGCGACTGTGATCACCCTAGTGCTCGTACCGGTTTTACTGAGGATAGGAGCGGATCTCGCACGAGTTAAAGACCCTGATGTTGTTCTCGACAGTGAAATTGGCCGTAACGAGAGTAGTGTTCCTGTGCCTGCGGGTGGTTAGAGAACGACTTTTTCGAATACGGTTTGTCGATTTACGGAAACATGAAGGGTGCTCAAGGTGCAGTCAAACCGCGCTTCGATAAATCTGTGCTCCTCCCAGTTAAGTTCGACATTACTCGAAACATACAGGATCGTAGAACCTTCGACCAACGAACTGGTCTTTCGCAGACAATTGGCTACGTATAGTCGCAGTTCGTTGTTATTTAGGACTTTGACAGTGAACGATTTGTGCCCTACTGGGATGTCGAACGAATAGACGGACTCAACCGGTGCTAGCGGCGCAGACATTGTTTCTTACCGAAAGCTAATGAACAAATCTGTTTAGGATTCGGTAGTTCCCCTCAGTAATTGGTGTAGCGGGGTTATTCTCTCCCGGTGAACATCGCGAGTAGTGAAAGAATGTACATGAAGAGTATCCATAATCCCGCAAACAAGGTAGTCGCGGCTATGATGTAATTGCGTTCGCCGCCTAACACTATCTGGCTGGTTTGAAACAAGATCAACGCAGATGCAACGATGATCATAAACGCACTAATCAATAGTGTAAACGGTTCAAGAGATACAAAAAACTGTAGGATGAATATTGCCAATACAACAAAAAAAGCAACAGTGAGGAACTGCCCAAGCCAACTGAAGTCGGCACGCCTGACGATCGTGTACATAGATAACGCGACAAACGTAGCAGCGGTGATCCCCAATGCTTGAGTAACTAAGATGGGGTTGATCTGTAATACAGCACCAATTAAGGGGGCGCCGATCCAACCGAGGAACGCTGCGTAGACAAAACTTAGCAGAAGTCCTATGGGGCTACGCGCGGTTGCTTGGATAGCGAAGGGGAGTGCGAGGATGCCGACGAACATTAGCCAGCGAGGAGGTAGCCAGTCCAGTTGAATCGCAACCACGGTTGCACCAGCGCAAACCGCGATCATCAACGCTAGCAACATGTAGGTATTTCGGAGAACACTGTTGATCTCGATCGCTTGGTCTCGAGTACGAATAACTTGAGAAGCAGCTAGTAAGGGCATTTTGAGCTCCAGTTCTGTGTTAATATCACTTGTTCACTTATATTATGGCAACTCTGACCTATTTCAAGAGATGCATTCGTGATCCTGTCGGTTAGATGAGGGTCCTGATCACAACTTCATGAGTGTTAGATTGCCGCCGGTTGCTGTCTCGTTGCGAGTGACGACTCGTTCTACCACGAATCTCGTCAAATAAAGAGGTCCACCCGCTTTCGGTCCTGTTCCGGATAAGCCTTCTCCACCAAAAGGCTGAGTCCCAACGACAGCACCAGTCATCGTCCGATTAACGTACATGTTGCCGACTTTCATTTTCTCAGTAAATCGCTTGATAGTAGAGTTAAGACGACTGTGAAGCCCAAACGTTAAACCATATCCTAGTGCATTAGCTTGATCAATCACGTCAGCCATATCGCCTCGCTGATATCGATGGAATCCCAAGATCGGTCCGAAGTACTCCGAATCAAATTGTGTGATGTCTTCAACCTTCACGATCGTCGGCCGCACGAAGAATCCATCTACTTCAATTTCCAAATTATGCGAATGTAGGATCTCAAATTTCTCGCACGCGGCTTCAAGTCTCTGTTTCGCTTCGAGATCAATAACTGGACCAACGTCGACCGACCAATCTGTCGGATCTCCAAGTTTCAAAGTATCGATTGCTCCACGAAGCATGTCTAAAAGTTCGTCAGCGATATCATCCTGTACACAAAGTAGACGTAGAGCAGAACAACGCTGACCTGCACTCTTGAATGCGGAGTGAATGATGTCATCGGTTGCATGTTCGAACTGAGCCGTGGAGTCCACTATCATGACGTTCACCCCGCCCGTTTCAGCTATGAGAGGAGTGAGAGCACCTTTTTTTGCGGCTAGCGACTGATTGATCGCGCGCGCCGCGGAATCTGACCCTGTAAACGCGACTCCATTAATTTTGTCGTTGTTCACGAGTGATTTACCTACTTCATCGCTTCCTGGTAGAACTGCGAAGACTCCGCGAGGAATTCCTGCGTGTTCATACGCTAGTTGCGCAAGCCGAAGCGCGATGAGACTCGTTTGTGGTGCAGGTTTTGCAGCGACCGTGTTGCCTGTAACTAAAGCCGCCGAAATCGGACCAACAAAAATTGAAGCAGGAAAGTTCCATGGACTAATGCAGACAAAAACTCCTCGAGGACAAAGCACCAAATGGTTCGATTCACCAGTCGGAGAGGGTAACTCTTGCGGTTCCAACATGGTTTTCGCCTCGGCCGCGTAATATCGGCAGAAGTCTTCGGCTTCACGTAGTTCTACAACCGCGTCCTCAACCGTCTTACCAGCTTCTCGTTGGAGTAATGCAGTGAGTTCAGGACGATGATCTCGAATCGCGTCAGCCCATTTCTCAATGCGCTGACATCTATCTACTACTTCGAGTTGCGACCATTCGTCAATGGATTCTGACAAGGTATCTACTACTGTATCGATATCCTTTGAACTGAATTCGGAATAAGTACCGACAACGTCGCTTCGAATCGCGGGATTTTTGACGACCGTACCAGATTCGCTCCACTCCCAACTTTTGTCGAACCATTGCTTGACCTGTTTACGGAAGCGCGAACGTGTGTGTGCTATACCGAAGTCTACTCCCATGGAATTACTTCGCTGTTCTCCATACAGATCTTGAGGTAAGGGAATTTTAGGATGCTGGTGTTCCTTTGCAGTTAAAACTTGCGTACGAGGATTCTGACTAACGTCTTTGACACTTAAATCTTCGTTGAAGATTCGATACACAAAATTCGAAGTTGCGCCGTTTTCTAATAGACGACGCATGAGATAGGGTACAAGGTCTTCGTATATACCCACAGGCGAATAGACTCGAACTTTTGGGCTATTCGGAAAGTAACGACCAACTTCTTCATATAAAAGCTGCCCCATTCCATAGAGCCGCTGAAACTCATAGTCATTCCCTCGCGCTAACGTATTCACGGCGGCAATCGTGTGGGCATTGTGCGTTGCAAACTGTGGAAACAGTCTGTCCTCATGCTCAAATAAGCGATTAATGCACGCTAAATAACATAGATCCGTATTCTCTTTCCGAGTGAAAACTGGGTAGGTCTCTAAACCATTCACCTGTGCAATCTTGATCTCAGCATCCCAGTACGCTCCCTTCACTAAACGAACATTCAATTTGGTACTGTGTTGCGCGGCAAGTTCGGCGAACCAATCTATTAAATTTAATGCACGTTTAGCATAAGCTTGAACAACGACACCTAGACCGTCCCAGTCTTTTAATTTAGAGCTAGAAAGTAATTTCTCTACAACTTTGAAGTTGATTTCGCATCGATCGCTCTCTTCTGCATCTATAGTGACGCTCAAATTTGATGCGGCCGCGCGGATACACAACTGTTCGGTTGTTCTAAACAGAGCTTCGACTGCTTCCTTTTCGTTGAGTGGATGGACTTTTGGATACAGCGCGGTGAGTTTTACTGAGAGCCCGTGGTCAAGAGAGGTGTTCTTCGATCGAACGTCCGAGATCGCATTGACCGCGGCCATATACGAGTCGAAGTATCGTTCCGCCGCTCCGAAAGTTCGCGCACCTTCGCCCAACATGTCAAAAGACGCCGGTTCCTTTGCACGTTCAAGCGCACGTTGAATAGTAGGTCCAGAGACAAACGCAAGAGCTAAAAAATTAACGACAGCTAGCATAATGCGTCGAAGACCTGCTTCCGGTACACTCGATAGATCTACGTCCAATTTGTCGACGCTCGCTGAAGCGTCGGCTGGAAATATCCGACTTGTTATCACCATCATCATGGTTGCGAGATTCACAAGAAATGAACCGCTATTTTGTGAGTGTTTCCCCCAATTTCCTTCTTGAAATTTTTCCAATGTCAAGACGTCTGCAGTGCGTTTGTCGGGAACGCGCAACAGTGCTTCCACTAGTGACAGTAACGCGACACCCTCATCACTCGAAAGTCCATATTGATGGAGAAACTGCTCTACAAAGGGGACCGAACTTTTCCTCCTGCGGCACCTGGAAACGAGTGTGGATGCATGTTCTGCGATGTCTGCCGATTGGCGACTTGTAGGGTTAAATTCTTCAAGTAATTCTTGGACCACGGAGTTCTCGGATCGAAGTAAACTCCGGCCCATTTGATCGAATGTAAGGTCGAGCGAACTCATCGCGGAACTAAACGGATGCAGATCACTCATATCTAGGGAATGTAAGCATTTTCAACTTGGAAGAATCTGGGTTGTACAATTTGACAGGAGCGACGTTCCCAAGAACGTGGGTACGAGAAACTAGTCTGTGGAAAAGCGATTTGTCATGACAGATTATAAAATTCGGTTGCTTGAGCAACCATGAAACTTTTACGTGCTATTTCAAGTGTCCCACAGCAAATTGACGGGGGAAGGTGAAAAACAATGAAACGGAAAAACTGTGCTTTTTGTACGAGACTAGTACAACGCATTACATTGTTGGTGGCAGTCGTACCAGCATTATTACTAATTCCAGGGTGTGCGACACTCAGTAAAGCAGATTGTTTGAATGGAGATTGGTATGAATTCGGTCTTGAGGATGGCAAGGCTGGGTTAGAGTCGGACCGTTTTAATGAATACGTGGACATTTGTGCCAAGTATGGTGTGAGTCCTGATTTCGCGAAATATTCTGAAGGTCGAACTAAAGGCTTGGAGTTTTTTTGTACTCGTAATGTGGGGTATGCAGAAGGTCGCGAGGGCAGAAAATACCAAGATGTATGTTCTGGAGCCGCAGAGGAATTCTTCTTAGAGGGTCATACGCTAGGTTATCGTGTGTACGCCGCAGTAGAGTTGGTTGACTCTATCGACAAAGAATTAAGCCCACTAATCAAGCAGTTTGAGAGATTGAGTCGACGAGACTCCATCCGTAGGGATGGAGACCGTGACCTGCTAGTAGACAGTGGTGGGGTAGAACAAGATATTATCGCGTTGAAAGAACAAATTAAGCCCTTACAAGAACGAAGAGTCGACGCGATAATCGAATTCCGAGAAGCTGTCGACGAAGCGAACGACAATGGCTTTCGAGAGGATGTCGACGTAGGTAACGATATGGACGTTCGAGATGAGCATGGTATTTTGGACGGAGTCCCGTGAACAACGACGGACCGACGCCAAGGTGCTTATTAAAATGTGTGTCTTGCGATTGATTGGCTACGTAGCTCAGTCGGTAAGAGCACAGCACTCATAATGCTGGGGTCGTTGGTTCAAGTCCAACCGTAGCTACCAAATCTAATCGCGGGTTCAAACACTTAGGTAATTTCCTCCCGTCCATATCGCGCGCGGGTAATCTAATACATTTCTATCTTTTATGAAAAAAGTCTTTTTTGGTATCCTCCAAATTACTTTGATAGTCTTATTTCTCGGCTCAGTTTACTACTTTTCCCGCCCCCAATCGATCGAACAAATTCAGTCTGAAGAATCCAAAGTTGGACAGCAAGATCTTTCTTTAGAAAATGTTTTCGTTATTCGACCGGATGCGGAGACTCGACAACTCAGCCTTGAGTCCACCGGTTCTGTGGTAGCTCGAAATGTTGTACCATTGATTCCACAAGTAAGTGGAACCGTAGCTTGGATTTCTCCGAACTTACGTACTGGTGGGACGTTTCAGAAAAACGAAGTTCTTTTGCGAGTCGACTCCACCGACTTTGAACTGCTCGTTGCGCAAGCAGAAGCAAATCTCGAAGTCGCGGAAGCAAATCTCGAATTGCGAGAAGCGGAGAGTTTAGCGGCGCGGGAGAATTGGACGCTACTGCACACTGAAGAAGTACCAACACTAGTCGCGAAACTACCCCAAATCAATCAAGCTAAAGCCAACATTTCAGTCGCGGAAGCACAATTAGCTGCGGCAAAGCTAGAGTTTGCACGTACAGAGTTCTCGTTACCCTTTGACGGTCGGGTTCTGTCTTCACAAATAGGTGTTGGTCAATGGGTCAGTCGAGGTCAAGCTTTTGGTAGTTCGTTTGACTTTCACTCGCTCGAGGTTGAAGTTCCAGTTTCTGAAGATGAACTCAACCTACTGTATCCAGTATCTGGTCGAAACACTGTAGTGTTTGCCAACAGCAACGAATATCCTGCAACTGTGGATCGAATGTCTGCATCGGCGGATCTCAGAAGTCGAACTTCTTCGCTCTTTGTAACGTTTCCACTGGTTCCTTATGGCCTTGTTCCCGGAAATTTTGTTAACGTGAAGGTATACGGACGCGAACAAAGCAATGTCTATCTTATACCCGAAATCGCGGAACAATCGAATTCAACGTTGTGGATAGTTCGAAATGGATTGTTGGAACGAGTGAAACCAACGATCATTGAACGCAGAAACGAAGAGTTAACGATTGTCGCGTTCGATTACGGTGAGGGTATTGTGCTCGGATCTCTCATTGGGGTGTTTCCGGGTCAACGAGTTGTAATCGCCTCAGAATAATGGGGACTGAAATTTCTCGATCCAGCGAGCCGTCAAGTAGCTCTGGTGTACAACGGCTATCGCTCATAGCATTCTTCGCGAAAAATCCTGTCGCCGCCAATCTCCTGATGTGCTTGCTAGTCATTGGTGGCGCGATGATTGCACGACAGTTAAACACGGAATTGTTTCCCACATTGGATCCTGGTTTAGTCACAGTATCAGTGCCGTATCCAGGTGCAACACCAGCGGAAGTGGCAGAAAGCATCACGGAACGTGTCGATGAAGCTGTACGCAGCATTGACGGTGTAAAACGCGTCGTGAGCAAAGCATCGGAAGGATATGGACTCACGACGGTTGAATTGCAGGAATTCGCCGATTCGCAAACTATGCGTGATGATGTCCAGGCAGCGATTGATTTGTTAGCGGATTTTCCACCTGCAGATGCCGAAGAACCTGAAGTGGTAGTAGTTGAGCCCTTGCAACCTGTGATGACTTTGCTTGCTACCACCTCCGGTAATGAAGCGTATTTGGACTATGTGACTCACGAGCTTGAAGAATCCCTTCGAGAATTACCTTCAGTTTCACACGTCGAAGTAGAAGGGATAAGGAACTACGAGATCTCTATTGAGGTGAGCGAAACCGCACTCCGTACCTACAAACTTACTTTCGACGAGTTGGCGCGAGCGATTCGTCAATCGTCATTAAATTTGTCATCGGGTGAAATTCGATCGGTGTCAGGTGATTTGCTATTGCGTACAGACCAAAAGCGCGATAGTGGAAAAGAATACAAGGACATCGTAGTTCGTACCCTTCCCGGTGGAGCAGTACTGACACTTGGCGACATCGCGACCATCAGGGATGGATACGTGGATGAAGAATTGGCGTTTGAGTCTGATGGTAAACGCGCGGCCCTGGTCAGAATTCGAAAATCTGAAGATGAAAACGTTCTCGACATTTCAAAGGACGTTTTAGACTTTCTAGCGACCTATGTCGTGCCCTCCGATGTGTCGGTATCAATTTGGTCTAATGAAAGTGACTACCTCCGTGAACGTCTAAGTTTGTTGCTACGTAACGGAGCATTAGGGTTTGCGCTCATGTTTACGTTCTTGGTAATCATGCTTGATCTGCGACTCGCGTTCTGGGTTGCCATGGGAATTCCGATTTCGTTTTTTGGAGCGTTTTTGTTTCTCGACTTTTTCGGAGTCACATTAAACATGATTTCGATGTTCGCCCTCATCATCGTTTTGGGAATCGTGGTAGACGACGCGATTGTCGTGGGGGAGAACATCGGTAGCGAGCAACAAAAGGGATTGCATGGGAGTCAAGCGGCAATCGCCGGGGTCAAAGGTGTTTTTTCGCCAGTATTTGTCGGAGTATTGACCACTATGGCGGCGTTTGCGCCGCTTATGTTTTTGACAGGCACGTTCGGCCAAATATTGAGCGTGATGCCTGTAGTCGTGATCACGGTGCTGGCGATTTCTTTGGTAGAGGTGTTCTTTATCTTACCAGCACATTTGTCTCATGCTCGGCGTTGGAGTGCCCATCCTCTCGACACGATCCAAGATTTTGTTGCAAGAAAGATTCAATGGTTTCGGGACAACATCGTCACGGCTGCTGTACGACTTGTCGTCCGGCACCGGTACATATCACTAGTTTATGGTTTTGGTTTTCTCGGGATTGCCATGGCACTGCTCTGGAACGGCGCAGTGAGGACAGAGTTTTTCCCACAGATTGAAACTGACCAGATTGAGATCCACGTAGATTTTCCAGTGGGTACACCTTTCGACGTTACTGAAAACGCCATTCGACGGATCGAAGATGTGGTCGACGAAGTTAATGCTACTTTGGATGGTACGGCGATTGGAGCAGTCACGATGACAGCAGGTGCACGCGTTAATGAAGGAGATGGTCCTGGTGGTGTCGCGAGCCTGACATTTGCACGTAACATCGGAAGCGTTAGTTTGCAACTCAACGACGAACCACTCCGTACAGTGAGTGGAGAAGAACTGACCCGACGAATTCGGCGTGCCGTAGGACCAATTCCTGGGGCCGAGTCGGTGAACTACGTTTCGGATAGGTTAGCGGAATCTGTGACATTACAGTATGAACTGGTTCACGCAGACGATGATCAACTTAGACTTGCTGTTGAAGAAATGAGTGAATCGCTTGCTGAATTTCCCATGATTACTGAGATTCGAGATTCCCTCAGCGAAGGAAAACGTCAATTTGATATATCGTTGACCGAGGCTGGGGTCGCGGCAGGTCTCACTCAGGCGGATGTGGCGAGACAGCTGCGGCAGAGTTTTTTCGGTGAAGAAATTCAGCGGATTCAACGGGGGCGCGACGAAATCAAAGTGATGCTCCGTTATCCGTGGGAAGCACGACGTAGTACGAGTAACTTTTTCAACTCAAGAATCAGATTAGCAGACGGTACTGAAATACCTTTAACTACTGTTGCGAGTGTTACTGAGAGTAGAAGTTTTTCAGCTATTGATCGAATCGACGGAATTCGAGTTGCGACGCTTTCAGCTGAAGTTGATCGCCAATATATGTCTACTGGAGATGCTGCGCAAACTGTCGCTCAAGAAGTGTTACCGGCGTTAAAGAGTCGATTTCCCAATTTGACCATAAATACGGCTGGATTCAGTCGCGATCAGTCTGAAGATTTTGCGTCGTTGCAAACTTTGGCGTTAGTAGCAATATTTGTAATCTACACGATGATTGCGGGATTGATGCGAAGCTACACGATGCCGCTCGTAGTGTTAAGTGGGGTCCCGTTTGGAGCAGCAGGTGCAGTTATTGGGCACTATTTACTTGGATTTGATGTTTCAATGATATCAATGTTCGGGATGGTTGCTTTGAGTGGCGTCGTGGTCAATGACTCCCTAGTACTAATCGACCGATATCGTCGGCTTAGGATTGAAAACGTGGAGCTGTCAGTGATCGACGCGATAGTCGAAGCGGCACGGTTACGCTTTCGAGCTATTTTTCTCACAACGGTGACAACAGCGTTGGGCCTCACTCCTATGTTATTCGAAACGAGCATTCAGGCGCGTTTTTTGATTCCTATGGCGATATCTCTTGCTACGGGAATCGTATTTGCAAGTTTTGTTATTCTCTTTTTGGTACCAGCACTATTGGTAATCAAGAACGACCTCACCCAACTTTTTGCGCGACTCATACCTAGCAAACAAGAAATTGTTCATCAAGCAAGCTGACCTCAGAGCGATTACAATGCAACGATTCGCGATCGTAGCCAAGCGAGAGAGGAGAAGGTATTGATGATACGAAAGGCTGTGTCCTTAGTCGAGAAGACATACTGTTGGTTTTTAGGAACCATCAAACACGGTTCCGGTCTTCCGTTATTAGGTCTTCGAATTTATTTGTTCCCAATTATGTTGCAAGCCGGTTGGAATAAATTTGCCGGATTTGAAGGGACTGTGAAATGGTTTGGTGACAGCTTAGGGTTACCATTTCCCTGGCTCATGGTTGTGCTTGCCGGTCTAGCGGAATTTGGTGGTGCCATATTACTACTTTTGGGTTGGTTTACTCGTCTAGTTGCGATTCCTTTAATGATCACTATGCTCGTAGCCGCGTTTCTTGTACATGGTGACAATGGTTGGCTTACACTCTCCGATGACAGCTCATGGCTCGCGAATGAACGAGTGATGGAAGCCGCACCAAAGAAAGAGGAAATCAAACGTATCGTTCGAGAACATGGAGATTACCGATACTTAACGAGCAGCGGTCGCATCACTCTTTTGAATAACGGGATGCAACTGGCGATAACCTATTTCATCATGTTGCTCGTATTATTTTTCTTTGGCGGCGGTCGTTACGTTAGTGTCGATTACTGGCTTTCAAAGGGACTCAGACACTGGAGGAAAAATGAATATGACGGAAAACAAAACACAGCCTAACACGGCCAGCGTTGACGACTTCCTCGCAAGCATTACCGACGAGAAGAAACGTCAGGACACCCATGAAATTATGGGAATGATGGCGGAAATCACCGGCTCGTCACCCGTGATGTGGGGTAGTAGCATTATTGGGTTCGGAGCTTACCGGTATCACTACCGTAGTGGTCGTCAGGGTGAGTGGGCACTCGTGAGTGTTTCGCCTCGTGCTCGAAACGTGACGGTGTATATCATGCCGGGCTTTTCAGACTACGAACACCTAATGACTAAATTAGGTAAGTACAAGACTGGTCGATCCTGTTTGTATTTGAACAAATTAGAGGACGTAGATCGTGAGGTTCTGTATGAACTCATCAAAGAATCGGTTGCTTTCATGAAAACGAAATACGAAACTTTTGAACCCAAGATTTAAAGCTACGATTGTAGAACAACCACTACTCAAACATTAAAGCGAAACACAATCACATCACCGTCCGCAACTACGTAATCCTTACCCTCTAAGCGCATTTTGCCTGCAGATTTTGCTCCTTGTTCGCCGTGTGAGCTAATGAAATCCGCGAAAGGAACCACTTCCGCACGAATAAAACCTCGTTCAAAGTCTGTATGTACCTTTCCCGCCGCTTTGCTTGCAGTAGTTCCGATGGGAATCGTCCAAGCACGCACTTCGTTGCCGTTTGCAGTAAAAAAGTGGTGTAGTTGCAATAGCGCATAACCGGTTCGAACCACTTTATTTAGACCTAGTTCGGTAATCTCGAGTTCGTGTAAATACTCAGTACGTTCAGAGTTTGTCAGTGCTTGAAGCTCTTCTTCTAGAACACTACAAATTTCGATACACTGAGCGCTTTCTCGATCCGCAAGATTTTGGACGGTATCGACCAATTCATTGACCGGATGATCTTCCGCTACATTGGCTACGTAAAAGAGTGGTTTATTAGTAAGGAGTGGAATGGATTTCAGTAATTCATTGTGCTCATCGTCGAGTTTAACAGAGCGCAATACTTCTCCAGAGTTCAAGATTTCACTGAGCTCAAGAAGAAGTTCCAACTGTTTGCGCGCGTCCTTGTCCCCAGACTTTGTCAATTTTGCTACTTTCTGTTGCACTCGGTCTAGGGTTTCTAAATCAGCGAGAAGAAGTTCAGTGTTGATGATCTCAATGTCTTGTTTTGGATTCACAGTCCCAGATACATGAACTATGTTCTCGTCTTCGAAGCAACGCACCACATGTGCGATTGCGTCGACTTCTCGAATATGCGCGAGAAATTTATTTCCAAGACCTTCGCCCTCGGACGCTCCTTGGATCAATCCCGCGATGTCAACAAACTTCATTGATGTGGGAGTGGTGAGTTTTGGTTGTACGATTGCACTCAACTGATCCAGTCTTGGGTCAGGAATAGGCACAACACCAATGTTTGCGTCGATCGTACAAAACGGAAAGTTTTGTATATTGGCACCCGCATTCGTTAGAGCGTTGAAGAGCGTGGACTTACCTACATTAGGTAGTCCCACAATTCCGCAAGCAAATCCCATCGACCTATTTCGGACGACAAAGGGAGTTAAGCGTTGTCCGTATGGAACAGTCCCATTGCACGTTGCATTTCGCCATCTAGTAGTGCTTTAAATGCCTCGTCATCGAGTGCGGTTGAGGTCTCGGATAATTCTCGTTCTTTCCGCGGCATTTCATGTTTCGTTAAGTATGCCGATAGCAATTTGGGATCCCCAGGGTGTCCCACTCCAATTCTGAGTCGTACGAAGTCTCTGTCTCCGCTCAAAGCTTGGACAATACTCTCCAAACCGCGGTGCCCGTTTAAACCACCGCCAACTTTGAGTTTCGCAACGCCCGTAGGAAACGCTACCTCATCATGTGCTACGAGCATTTTTGCTGGGGACATTTTGAAATATCGAATGATTGCCGATACACTCTGGCCGGAAAGGTTCATGAATGTAGAGGGGATCAATATCCGCACGTCCCGGTCCAAGACCTTTCCGTGACCAATTTCGCCCTGGAATCGAGACTCAGTTTTCAGTGGAATCTCGAATTCCGTCGCAAGTGCTCGAACCCATCGTTCGCCGGCGTTATGGCGGGTATTCGTGTAATTCGGCCCCGGATTACCAAGTCCGACGATTAGTTGGAGCGAAGCTGCTGTTTGTCCTAATTGTTGCTCTTTGGAGCCGCGCCGCCACTGCTTTAGCTTAGCAAATATTGACAACTAGTACGTCGCTCAATCTTCATCTTCGTCTGGAGTGGGCTCGCCTTCTTCAACGATGTCATCTTCTTCCATTTCTTCCTCGTCAGTTTCCATCGCACCACCTCTGGGCAAGTGAACTGAAACTACTAACACATCGTGCTCGTCGCCGTGCGTGAGTGCAACAATTGACACTCCTTCGGGCAAGTCCAAATCTGACAGATGGATGGATGTGCCCAATTCGGCTTGTTCTAAGTCTATGGGAATGAACTCTGGTAGATGCTTCGGTAAACAACTGACTTCCACTTCGGTGAGATTCTTAGAAATAACCCCACTTTGTAACCGGACGCCATGGCACTTATCTTCATTGAGGTAATGGACGGGTACCGAAATATTGATCGCGCGGTCTTCACTGATTCGAAGAAAGTCAATGTGCAAAACTCTATCGGATGCAGGGTGTCGTTGAAGCTCCCGCAAGACTACCCGCTCTTTCTTTTTCTCAATCACGAGTTCAAGAACTTGCGAATAGAAAGCCTCCGCTTGTATCGCCTTAGCGACATGTCGGTAGTCAATTGAGAAATATACCGTAGGTTTGTTTCCACCATATACGACGCCCGGTACTTTATTATCTTGACGTCGTAATCGACGCGCACGTCCCGTACCTAAGTCTGTGCGGGTTTCGACGTTAAAGCTAATCGCTTCTGACATGTTTCGATCTCTTATCGGATGGGTAATTAATGAAAGTGGCTGGGGTGGCAGGATTCGAACCTGCGAATGACGGGTTCAAAGCCCGTTGCCTTACCGCTTGGCCACACCCCAAGAAAGCACGGAATTTTAATTAGGCAGTATACGCAGTCAATGAGTTGATCCAGCGTCTCTACCTGAGAGCACACTCTTCGTGGAAGAGCCAAATCTTTGGTATTCGGCATCTAGTTCTCAAATTTGGTGAAGTTAATTCGGACTTCCGTGGTATCGTTCCGCAGTTCCAGCTGTTTCAGAATCGAAGAATCTGGGTCATCGTCTCGATACGAAAAGGTGAACTCCCATTGATTACTGAAAAACACTTCTAATCTACCGTGTTGATCATGGTTCTTCTGTTCTGCTTCATCAATGAGCTTGCATTTCAATGAGAGACACTTCCAAAGTTCTCTAAATGGGACAGCTAATCCTAGATTGTCTTCAATCCAATGGTCGAGATCCACATTTTCTACTGTTTTTCCATTGGAGTACTCGACTTGAGCAGTTGACTCGTTTCCCTTGATACGAACTCCACCGAGTGCGAGTCGGTCCCGCAATGTGAGCTGAAAATTAGAGCTAAATTCCAACCAACGGAACACGGTCACAAATGATTCATTTGGGTTTTTGAACGCAATTCGCCCCTGATAGGTTTTCGTGACTTCAGCATCAGCGGGTGTTTTAGATTCGAGAAGAAATTGACACGAGCACAGCGAGAGCAATCCGAAGTAAACGACACCTATGCGCAGATAAAGACGAATAGGGTCTCGAATATGGACAGAATTTGGAGGACTCATCAGTTCGTATAATTTTTAAGCAATTTCAGCTTCTAAACTATACATATAGATACCATCATGGTAACTGTAGCTTTCGGGCTTAATCACAGGAATGCAGACCTCGATTTGCGGGGTCGTGCGAGCATTTTGCCTCAACATTTGCGTCCTGCACTACAAGAGCTTTTTGATTCGATCTCGTGTATTGATGAAGCGATGATTCTCTCGACATGTAATCGCACGGAAGTGCACTGTTCCGCGCACTCTCCTCCACCCGAATCGGTCTTACGAGACCAACTCAATCGTTGGTTGGCTGGTCATCGCAATATTGCGCTCTCAGAACTTGAGAGTAAAACGTACATTCATTGGGGTCAAAACGCGGTACAGCACATTTTAGGAGTTGCTGCTGGATTAGATTCTCAAATTCTAGGTGAACCTCAGATTTTTGGTCAGTATAAGTTTGCGTATCAAGAAGCGAAGCGAGCAAGAACGATCGGCAATCATTTAGACCAAGTCGTCTTGACGACGGTACAGACGTGCAAGAAAATACGGACGCACACTGAGATAGGGCACCATTCCATGTCAATCGCGCACGCTACCGTGAAGCGCGCACAACAGATCTTTTCTAATTTGGGAGAACTTAGCG
Source organism: uncultured Pseudomonadales bacterium (assembly GCA_964511425.1). Taxonomy (GTDB): domain Bacteria; phylum Pseudomonadota; class Gammaproteobacteria; order Pseudomonadales; family Azotimanducaceae; genus Bin55. The sequence continues at coordinate 84,939 of CAZEFI010000002.1, read as the reverse complement.
CGCTCTTAATTGGTGCGGGAACCACAATTGAGTTAGTTACGCAGCATCTACACACCGCTGGAATAGGGTCCATTGGCGTGGCGAATCGAACACTTGAACATGCACAACAAATCGTAGACGTACATGGCGGAAAAGCGATCCCGTTAGCCGAGTTTGGCGACCACTTACACACCTACGATTTACTCATTAGTTCCACGAACAGTCCTACACCGGTGGTCAGTAAAGAGGTAGTTGGTGAAGCTTATAAACGACGCCGCTATCGACCTTTCTTCATCGCCGATTTAGCTGTTCCTAGGGATGTCGATCCCTTCGTTGACCAATTGAAAAACGTTTATGTGTACACGATTGACGATTTGTCAGCGATCGTTCGATCAAACTTGGAATTGCGGCAACAACAGGTCGTTAAGGCTCAAGAGTATATCGCTGCTGGGGTCCAAGACTTAGAGAAGAACGCGAGAGTCAGAAATCAATCACATGTAGTCGCGAAATACCGGGAAAATTTGGAATCGATTCGAGACCACGAGGCACAGGAAGCAATCGCTCGGTTGGAAGCAGGTGAAGATCCACAGGAGATCATCGCAAGTTTGGCAGATACTCTCACGAAGAAGTTGGCCCACCACCCGACTATAGCACTTCGCAATGCGAGTGCCAATGGTAATGTGGATTTATTACGGCACTTGCACGAGGCGTACGGACTCGAAGAATGCCCCTAACAGCACGCATCATTCAACGATTAGAGGAATGTTCAGATCGTTATTTAGAAATTCAATCATTACTTGGGGATCCAGCGGTAGTCGAAGATCAGGAGCAATTCAAAGCACTTTCGCAAGAATATTCTGAACTCCAGCCCTTCGTCACCGCGTACGAAAAGTGGCGGACTCTTGAAACAGAACTCGATAGCGCGCATGATTGGCTTAATTCAGATGATGGTGACATGAAACTTCTCGCACGGGACGAGATTGAAATATTGACCCCTCGAGTAGCTGACGCGGTCGTGAGCATAGAAAAGTTGTTACTACCTGCCGACCCAGACGATACCGCCAATGTTTACCTTGAAATCCGAGCAGGTACCGGCGGCGATGAAGCTGCACTCTTTGTCAGTGACTTAGTCAAGATGTACGAACGCTACGCACAAGCGCAGGGTTGGGTTGCGAGACTTATTAGTGTTAAACCGACAACACAAGGTGGTTTTAAAGAAGCAATTTTTCGCATCACTGGAAAAGACGTTTTCTCCCGCCTTAAGTTCGAATCAGGAGTTCACCGCGTTCAACGCATCCCTGTCACGGAGTCACAGGGAAGAGTTCATACTTCAGCTTGTACGGTCGCGATCTTACCGGAAGTTGAGGAACTTACCGAAATAGAAGTAAATAATTCGGATCTTCGAATCGATACATATCGCGCCTCCGGAGCTGGCGGCCAACATGTAAACAAGACCGATTCAGCGGTACGCATTACCCATCTTCCAACGGGTACGGTGGCAGAATGTCAGGACGAACGTTCACAGCATCTAAATAAGGAACGTGCTCTTTCGCTGATTAAAGCAAAACTCCTGAATGACATAAGACGCGATCAAGAACAAGCCCGCACCCAGGACCGAAGGCTTCAAGTTGGTTCCGGCGATCGTTCGGAGCGAATTCGCACTTATAACTTCCCTCAGGGGCGACTTACTGATCATCGCGTGGGCTTAACACTCTATAAACTCGACGAAGTTTTAGCTGGCGCACTGGATCAAGTTATCGACCCCCTAGTTCAAGTACACCAAGCTGATCTATTGCGCGAACTGAGACTTGAAGACTCCGTTATGTAGCACGACAACCGATCACGAGTTAGGTCCCTGCTTTGATTGGACGAACGCTCGATTAGGTTCTGAAGAAGCAATTTCGTTGGTTTCTCATGTCCTTGGAGTCACTTTTACCAATCTACACACTAACCGTGACAGAATAGTCCCTGAAGCACAAGTCGAACAACTACTGAGTGCCGTCCGACGTCGTTTGCGTGGAGAACCGATTGCCTACATTGTTGGTAGTAAGATCTTTCATAATTTGATGATCAAAGTGACTCCTGATGTCCTGATTCCACGATTTGAAACAGAGTTACTGATAGATCTGGTCGTGCACCTCACGCCCGAAGAAGGCTGTATCTTGGATCTCGGAACCGGATCCGGAGCTATTGCAATTGCACTCAGCAAGATGAATCAATATAGAGTTAAAGCCGTGGATAACGACCAAAATGCCCTAGAAGTATGTGCTGAAAATTGTGCTCTGCATGAGGTTGCTGTCGAAATAATTCGTTCCAATTGGTACGAAAATGTAGACGGATGTTTTGATACAATCGTGTCCAATCCGCCGTATGTCGCGCCACACGATCCACATTTAGACAAGGGAGATTTACGATACGAACCTCGTAACGCGCTGGTCGCGGGTGGAAGCGGCTTAGCGCATTTGGAACAGATTATTCTTGGTGCCCCTGAGCATTTAAGAACGGGTGGTTGGGTGGTCGTTGAACACGGATACGATCAGCGCGAATCGGTCTTGACTTTATTCCAAAATCGGGGATATGCTCAAATTCAGCAACGCCAAGACTATGCAGGGATACCCCGAATCGTGTGGGGGCAATGGAATGGACGATAAGAATCTATTGCGTTACAGCCGGCAAATAATGCTTCCGGAAGTAGATATTTCTGGGCAAGAAAAAATCAACGCGGCGAGTGTAGCAATTATTGGGTTGGGTGGCTTAGGGTGTCCAGTCGCAATGTATTTAGCGGCCGCGGGAGTAGGACGACTCACATTGGTCGACGACGACGATGTCGAAATCTCGAATTTACAACGACAGATTGCACACTTCGAGGACAGCGTTGGAATCTCGAAAGTTGTTGCTGCAAGTCGTACCGTGAATCGTCTAAATTCTCAAACTGAAGTCGCTACTGTCCAACTACGTGTGGATCGTCCCAAACTGGCAGAACTACTAAACACTGTTGACGTGGTGGTCGATGCTACTGACAACTTTTCTACACGTTTCACGATCAATGAAGTTTCGCGCGAACTGAATTTGCCTTTGGTATCGGGGGCAGCTATTAGAATGGAAGGACAAGTGATGGTGTTTGACTCTAGAGTACCCGAGGGACCCTGTTATCGATGTCTCTATCCAGACATTCCAACTTCATCGCAGAACTGTGCGGAAAACGGTGTGTTTGCTCCACTGGTCGGAATCATCGGGTCCTTGCAAGCACTCGAAACCTTAAAAGTGATCTGCGAACTTGCCCAAGATTCAATCGGCTGGGTGCATTATTTCGACGCCAAACGTATGGAGTGGCGAAAGTTGCGTCTTAAGAGGAACTCGCTTTGTCCCGAATGTGGTTCGTGAATGTAGCATGGGAAAAACTATAGGGTAGGTTCTCACGATTCCGACCTTTCACCACTTAAACTTGAACCCTGCAGATAAGTTCGTTGCTGAGTGCGCCGATCCGAAATAATGTGTGATCGCTAATGAGATGGGCCGATTCCAATTTTGATTACGAGCGAATTCGACGCCAGCTGAAAGTACAGAAATCCGGCCTTTATCGTTAAACACCGACACTGTCTTGGATTGGCCGAGTTCCCTTTCTACGGTTACTTCGGCCCAATCGTTGAAATAAGTCAGCCCTACTTTAAGTACCAAGTTGAATGTATTATTTAAAGGCCGCGTATATTTCCCAGAGAGCGAAGCATAAAGAATACCAGGTATGTCTACTTCGTAACTGGTAGCTTGCGCGAATAAATTTGCATCAATACGTTCGACATAGCTAAATTCATCGGCCGAAGGTGCAACGTCGATTGAGAATTCAACGCCAAACAGATCATTTATATCTCGTCCAATAGCTAACGGGATACCAATTCCTTGCCCCACACCCGACGCTTCGTTTTCCATAAACGAAGAAAATCCGAAGGATACATACCAGGGTTTTTCGACGGCTTGAACGGATGTAGCGGTGACTATCAATAAGACCAACCCAAGCGATACCATTTTCATATTGTGATTCCTTGTTTGATACAAATACAGAGCGCGACCGCGCCGTTGTAAATCTCCCAAGATTTTAGTTAGTCTTCGAGGGCATTTCGAAAGACTTCACAAATCAGATCAACAGGTGCTGACACAAGCCAAGTAGTGAAGCCGAATTTTGCTTCTCCAATAAAATGTCTAACTAACCCCATCGCCGGGGAGTCGCCTAATACAAAACAAACCCAATTCAGTCCGGTGATTCACTTTTCTCCCCTTGAAACCGCGCACAAGTCGCGTCGCATTCGGATCAGTGCTCCTGCACACGTTTGGAAGTGGGTCGCCATCATCGCGTTGGTCTATGCGACGGGAACTTTGGGAATGCGCGTTGGCCCACGTATAGACGGACCTGCACCGGAGGACCCGAAAGGGATTCAAGATCCGTCCGAGATCTTGAAACCAAGATTAACCATGCCTTCTCTACGGCTGGCGATACCAGTGCTGAATCCTGGTATTCCCGAGAGTACGCTGGAGCAAGAGAACGAGGGGATTTGGCCTGAACTTCGCAAGGCCGAAGCCGTCCGTATTGCATTTAAGCTGAAAGATTGGACAACGCGGTACAACCAATTTGACTCTATCATCGTTTCAGCGGATGTCTCCGTGAGTGCGGACTTGTTTTTGGTAGCTCGCATTGTTCAGTCTAATAGTGAAGTGATGAGTCTCGCGTATCGGATCGTGGACGCGCGCGGGGCGATTTGGACTGACGAGAAAATAAGAACTCACCGCGCAGAAATTGGTTGGCACGAACGCTACGGCAAAACAGATAAAGATCCGTTTGACCCGTTGTACAAGAAAATTGCCGAGGAAATCTACCTTGAACTCGCTAACAAAAGCGAATTGCATGTAAATCAACACAAGCGTAACGAGTTTGTCGGCCCACGTTTATCGCGGTTATCTGAGTTGGAGATAATCACGATCACCAGAGATTTGGCGTTCGCAAGGTACGTCTCGCCGGAATTCCACGACAGTCTGCGGGAGAGTGGTAATCGACTCAAGATTCAGTATGTGCCAGAATACACGTCAGAATCGTGGCTACGCATTATGTCGGTGATGACTCGGGAAGAGGATTTCGTCAACGTAATTGAAGATTACTATGAAGACTTTGTCGCAAAAGTTGAAACCGACTACCAAACTTGGCAACAGGACGCATTTCCAATAGCCCGCAAACTGCGTCTCGAGCAGGACAAGAGAGAAGCACTCACCGAGATTAACAATCTAGGTAGTAGACTGCATACTACAATAAAACCCACAAGAATCGACGTAAATGGAAAAGTGGTAACCCTTAATGGGAGTGTCCAGTCGCAGTTTGCAGCATGGCGATCATTGATCTCTGAAATCTACGAAGCTTCAAAGAGTTCGAACGCGGTTAAGATTCTTTCCGACGACCCGTAAGTTTCACATCTTTGCACCTCGAGTGTTCGAACACGTGCTTACGAGGTGCTGAATGTTCAGCCTTCGTATTACCCGGTCCTGTCAATCGATGCTTCGCACGGGCTAGAAACCCTTAGTGTGATTTTCGCGCTACCTGTAGACTCAATCGAGTGGGTGCGCTGTTGTCATGCCAAGCGCATGGAATGGCGAAAGTTCCGCCTTAGGAAGAATCCTCTGTTTCCAGAACGTGGTGAGTGAGCGTGTCATAAGCAAAGATTTGTTGGTAGGACCGTACCAATTTATTCACCGCGTCATCGAATTCTACTTGGTCGACGAAGTCTGCAATTTGGGTGACTGCCATTCCGACCAATCCACAAGGATTAATTTGTGCATAGGGCCGAAGGTCCATGTCGATGTTCAAGCAGATACCATGGTACGACCGACCATTTCTGATACGAAGCCCAAGTGCACCAATTTTTTTGTTTTCCACATAGACCCCCGGGCTACCTTCAAGTCTAGTCGCAGTGATATCGTAGGCGGCAAGTGTATTAATCATTACTGCTTCTAAATTTGCGACGAAAGTGTGAACGGTTTCTTTGACGCGACGCAAGTCTCGCAATAAGTATGCAACTATTTGACCCGGACCGTGGTAAGTAACTTGCCCACCACGATCGGTATAGACTACGGGTATTTGCTTTGGGTCTAAAAGATGCATACTCTTCGCCGCCTGACCCATAGTGAACACTGAACGGTGTTCCGTAATCCACAATTCATCCTCAGTATCACTACCTCGTGTGTCCGTGAATGCTTTCATTGCATCCCAAACGGCCAAATAGTCGGAGTTCTTCAAATCTCGAACGACTAGGTTCACGTACGACTAACTAGCCTCCTATTCTTCGCTAGCAATCGTAGTCGAAACGGTGATCGTTTGTGGTCCTTCAACTTTTTCTTCTTTTGGAACCGTCGAGAACCATGACTTTACACCATTCCACATCTCTGTGAAAAAGTTAATCTTGTTAACGTCGTGCATCGCCTGGACGTCACTGCGCGCTATTTCTTTGTCGTCGATGGAGATGATCAAGGTTCCCACAATTTCATCTTTTTTAATCGGAGCAGCGAGCGGTTCTGGTAAGTAAATCTGAAAGACCTGTTTTGTTTCACCGCCTGTAGGTACGAGGCGATAGAGCTCCTCGTTGATCCGCACTTGGAGACCTTTACCGGTTCCTTTCTTCACGGACAATAGATCAAACCTGTTCTGTGCACCAACTACTAGCCGACGTTCAAAATAGCGAAATCCGTAATTAAGCAGCTTACGCGTATCGTTGATGCGTTCCTGCCCACTCTCTGTACCCAAGACTGCTGTGATCAGTCTGAGCCCATTTCGCTCGGCTGAGGCAACTAAGCAATAACCTGCTTCCTCGGTATATCCTGTTTTCACACCATCAACAGTTGGGTCCATAGTCAACAGCTTATTACGATTCGGCTGGGTGATATCGTTGTAGGTATATTCGAGTTCCGAGTACATCTTGTAGTGATTCGGAAATTTCGTAATGAGAGCTCGCGCAAGGAGTGCATTATCGTAAGCTGTAGATAGGTGTTCCTCGTGTGGCAGGCCAGTAGAGTTCTTAAAGTGCGTGTTCTCTAAATTCAACTCCTTAGCATAGGAGTTCATGATTTTGGCGAACTCATTATCGTCTCCCGCGATATGCTCTGCAAGCGCAATGCTTGCGTCATTCCCGGATTGGATAATGATGCCTCGTAGTAAGTCCTCAACCGAGACTTTGGTTCCTTCTTGAATGAACATCTTCGACCCGCCAGTTTTCCAAGCGTTGATACTGACTTCTACTAGTTCGTCCATTCGAAGGCGACCCGCTTCAATTTCTGCGGCGGCAACATAGTCTGTCATGATCTTGGTCAGGCTCGCAGGTGGTAGTTTCAAATGCGCGTTACCTTCAGCAAGAATAGTCTGCGATTCTGCGTCCATCAAGACAAAACTCTTTGCTTGTAAGGTAGGAGGCTCGGGTACGTATGTTTGTCCCCAACTGTTTACAGTGAAGATTCCCACCACCGCTAAAAAGAAAAACTTATTCCATGTCATAGAAAGATTCCTCCTGAATCAATTATTACGTGTTAAATTCACTAGTAAGTGGCGAACGTCTGCGAATCCTACATTTTTTTCTGAATTTCGGTAGCTAGCTCGAACACTACTCTTGCGTAAAGGCGACTGGGGTTGTATCTTGTGATCGAGTAAAAATTTTCGAATCCAAGCATGTATTGCAAAGTAGGGGACTCTTTATCGTCTAATTTATATGCAAATAACGCTGCCTTTTGGGTGTTTGGTGCCGAACTTTTGATACCTAAAGCTCGCCATTCTTCTGCCGTTATTGAGAATTGTTCAAGCTTCAAATTTGCATATTCTGCGGGCGATCCCTGAGACGTATCAATCTCAACAGACTCCATTATTAAACCATCCTTTGTCCATTTGTGTTCGGCAAAGTAGTTTGCGACGCTTCCGATGGCATCAGAGGTGTTAGACCAGATGTCCCGCATACCGTCTCCATCAAAGTCGATCGCAAAGTTCCGATAGCTGGAGGGGATGAACTGGCCGTATCCCATCGCGCCCGCATACGAACCCAATAGATCTTCGATGGATCGCCCCTTACCGCTGGAAAGGTTATTTTGTTCTCGGTCACACGCGTCGTCGGTATCAAACGGTTTGATTCGTTCTTCGCACGCGAGAATAAGAAAATGCTTCAGTTCTCCCCGGAAAAATTCTGCGCGACGTGGATAATCGAAACCCAAAGTTGCAAGGGCATCAATGACTCGATAACTGCCCATATTTCCGCCGTAGTTCGTCTCGATCCCAATGACCGCCGCGATGATATGAGCTGGCACTTGGTATTCTTCTAATGCTTTGTCTAAGTCGTCTTTGTGCTTACGAATGAATTTCACGCCGTCATTCACACGCTTACGTTGCATGAAGATGTCTCGATACTCAAACCAAGGCTTAGATTCCGCTGGACTGTCCATGATCTCAATGATTCTCGGTTTGTGCTTAACTTTTTTGAAGACCGACATGAGCGTCGCGTGGTCAAACGAGTATTCTGAGACGAGTTCATCGACCAAAACGCTGACCTCTTCATGCTCGCTGTAATCGGCTTGTAGTAGAAGCGACGATGTGAAAATTAGAACTGTCGCTATTACAAATTTCGTTTTCATTATTTCTCCAAATCTTGCTTGTGAGTACAAACTGCCAAGGCGACACCAAATGCGGTCATTGTCGTGATCGCAGAACTACCGCCGTAACTGACGAGCGGCAACGGCAATCCAACCACCGGTAACAGTCCCAAAACCATCGCTACATTAACAAATACATAACCAAAAAAGATTATCGCGATACCGGTACCGACGATATACCCAAATCCATTCGTCGCGGTGGTGCATATATACATTAAACGGGCAAAAAGCAACAAATAACAACTCAGTAACGCGACACACCATACAAATCCCAATTCTTCCCCGATTACAGCAATGATGAAGTCCGTGTGTCCTTCAGGTAAAAAATCGAGATGACTCTGGGTTCCTTCAAACAGTCCTTTGCCAGTCAAACCACCAGAACCGACCGCGGTTTTGGACTGAATGATGTTCCAGCCAGCACCTAAAGGATCTCGTTCGGGATTAAAGAGCGTAATGATACGTGCTCGATGATAGTCACGAAACACAAAATTCCAGATTATTGGAGCGGAGACTGCCACGAGGGCTAATCCCACGGCAAACCACCGCAAGCGCAGACCAACCAAGAAGAGCATTCCCGCCACACCGATTAAGAGTATTAGTGCTGTTCCATAATCAGGTTGTAAGAAGACCAAACCCGTAGGTAATCCCACTATCAGAACGAGCGCGATGTAATCGTAAAACTTAAACTTGAAGCCACGAGTTGTGATGTACCATCCGACGATCAGTGGTAAGGTAATTTTCAATAGTTCTGAGGGTTGAAAGCTCGGTAGCCCTGGAAAGTCTAACCAACGCTGTGAACCTTTGGATGAAACACCGATAAAAGCAACTGCAAAAAGCAACAGCACGGTAAGGGCATAGATTGTTGGAGCCCAACGATAGTAGGTCGACACGCGTAGTTGGCTGGCAAGGATCATACACCCTAAGCCGAGCAACAATCGAATACCTTGATTCAATATCTCATCCCATCGTTGTCCCACGGCACTAAATAACACTATTAAGCCGAACCCGATAAGTAGTAGAGTAAAAACGATCGAAATTACGTCAAACTTAAATGTTTGACCGTAACTTCCCGAAAAAAAATGGTGATGGTCTCGGGTCGCGCGGCCACTTAAGAATTCATTCATTAGAAATTGCTACTCGCCCAGCAAGATAGGCGTCGATGACTTGTCGAACTACAGGTGCAGCAAATTCACTACCACCGCCTCCGTTTTCGACCACAGTAGCAACCGCGATGACAGGGTCGTGAACCGGTGCGAAACCGAAAAACAGCGCGTGTTTTCGTTGATCTTCGGGTAACGACTCTTCGTCATACTCTTCACCTTGGGGAATCGCAACCACTTGAGCAGAGCCCGATTTGCCAGCCATTTCATAAGTGATGTCTCTTCCGATGTGGTGCCACGCTAAGCCATTTTGGCGATATCCTGTGACGTTGCGATGTATCACCGCAGACAACGCTTCAACCATTCGCTCCCAATCTGGTTCACTAACTCCTTCAATTGGCGGGAAATCTTCACCCTGTGTTGTAGAATCCGCAATCCGTTGTACCAATCTGGGCCGTACCCACCGACCACGATTCGCAATTAAAGTTGCAACAGTAGCAAGCTGTAGCGGCGTAACGAGCGTGTAGCCTTGGCCTATGACATAGTGCATGTTCTCACCAAGAAACCACGTTTCTCCTTTGTTTGCTCGTTTCCATGAAGTCGTTGGTAATATTCCGACTTCTGCATCATGGATGTCGATCGATGTGTTGCGACCATACCCCCATTGGTCTAAGAATGTTGCGAGAGTATCGATTTCAACTTCGGCACCCATGTGATAGAAATAGGTGTTGGACGACCGATAAATTGCTCGGTACAAATCAACTTCGCCTTGGCCTCCGGTTCCAATTTTGTTCCAGTCCCAGCATCGATAGACATGGTTCGATCCTGGTAGTTGAAATTCCCCGTTAGGGTCGTCGATTACAAGTTCCCAGTCGATAATTCCCAGGGCTAATCCGGCCAAACCGATCACTGGTTTGATCGTTGATCCAGGTGGGTACATACCCTGCGTCGCACGGTTGAATAGAGGAGCGTCGGCTCGCGCAGCCAAATCCTGATACGCTTTTCCTTCCAAACCGGTGACGAAAACATTGGGATCGTATGAAGGTTTGCTCACTAAAGCTAAGATACCGCCACTTTTTGGATCAATTGCAACTACAGCACCACGCCGGTCCCCCAGAGCGTTATCGGCTACACGTTGGAGTTCAATGTCCATGTGCAAATTAATTGTTTGACCTCGGGCAGCTGCTTCGACCGAAATCTCCGATAAAACCCGTCCCGAGGCATTGACTTCCACCTGTCGAATACCAATTTCGCCGTGGATGGAATCCTCGTAGAACTTTTCTACCCCACGACGTCCAACGAATTTAGTTCCACGATACTGGATTGGGTCCAATTGTTGCAGATCTTCCTTAGTGATCTGTCGGACCGAACCTACGACGTGCGCTGCAAGTTCTTTCATTGGATACTCTCGCAGAATTTCGGTAATAACGAGAATGTTTTCAAATCGATACCGATTCACTGCAGCGACGGCGAGTTGTTCTTCATCGAGGTGCCGTTTGATAATTACCTTATCTTCCCCTCGAGCGTCTTTGAGACGCTTCCGGAAACTGAGTTCTTCAGTTTCATTGAATTCGACTAACGCGCGAACATTGGTTAACAAGGTATCAATATCGTCGACACTATCTTTAATAACTGCTAGTGATGGTACGATCCGGTTCGAGGCGAGAAGGTTGCCGTTCCGGTCAAAAATCAGCCCTCGGGGCGGTGGTATCGTTTGGGTCGTGATTCGGTTTTCAGTAGCATGTGTCGCGTAGCGTTCGTGTTCGACTATTTGAAGTTGATACAGACGTGCAATAAGCAACAAGATGAATGTCAGGGCGAGAACCGAAGCCGTGACCGAGCGATAGACAATCGTTTTCGACAGTGTTCTTGGTATTGGGTCATAAGCTTTTTTCGTACTCATCTGTAGCAGTACCTAGGGTTGGAGAGATAAGTAAGTGTGAACCACCGGCGAGTAATCAAACATTTGATGAGTCGAGAATCGAAACACGACATTCAAAAATACGGTCGATAACCTATAGATGGAAGAGCCAATGCTTTTTGTACAGAGAGGTTGAACTTTTGGCAGCCACAGAACTAAAAATTCACATGACATGTTCTTCCGTAGACAACGGTGTCCAAAGACGCTCAAGTTGGTAGAAGTCTCTTGTTTTGGCTTGCATAACGTGCACCAATGCGTCTCCAAGGTCGATCAAAACCCAATCTCCACGTTCCTTTCCTTCTACGCCCAAGATGGACAGATTACATTGTTTTGCTTCCACCACCAGAAACTCCGTAACTGCGACTACATGTCGTCGTGAAGTCCCTGTTGCGACTAACATTAAATCAGTGAGGTGCGTGAGCTTACGTACGTCTAAGACCGCAATTTCTTGCGCCTTTCGCTCAGTCAGCGTGCTTACTAAAAAATCTGCTAATTCGTCGTAGGTCAGCAAGAGTCCTTCGGTTCGTAGATATGCTTTGAAATTATATAGTCATATACGGGTGTTGTAACTAAGTGATTGATACCCCTACCTGTTTGAAGACTTTCACGTACTTTGGTAGCACTCAGATCTAACATCTGTCGCGGCGCGACATAGACCAATCCTGGTTTCTCAAGTACTGCCGACACGTCTTGGGTAAGATCAAAGTCGGTGGGTGGTTGAACAACGGGAAAACTCGGTCGGTTTAACACGACAAAGCTCAACCACTCCGGTAGTACCCGCGATCCATACCACAAGTGGACTTTCGCCAGTGCATCGCTACCTAACAACCACACAAAATTTTCGTTAGTTTTCCGGCGTAAGTGCTTTAAGGTGTTGATCGTATGTGTCGGTCCTGATACGTTTCTTTCCATATCGACAGGAATAAGCAACTCGTAAGACTGACACGCGAGTTGTAGCATCGTCCATCGATGTTCAAAACTTGCTATACACGGACTACGTAATCGTGGGCGTGGTGCGAGAAGCAGATGTACTGGTTGAGCAAACAGATCTCTAACGTATACCGCCGCATCTAAATGTCCCCGATGAATAGGATCGAATGTTCCTCCAAAGAGAATCAAATCAATACTCCGAACCCAATCTGTAGTTTAGACGGATCCTTGTGCTTGTAGTCTTTGGTTGGTACGACATGATGATCGCAAATAATTCAATCCCTTTCTTGTTCCTTCTGCACCCATCGATATATTCGGTCTAGACGACGGTACGGACTATCAATTTCTAAGAGTGTTTGACGAAATTCCATTGACATCGGTAGGATTTCTGAGAGGCGGTAGCTGAGGGCGGAAGCGTTGTTTTCTTCAATATTCATTTTCGAGTGCCCATCGGAAATACGAAGATCGTTCATTCGGTCAAATATTTCTGCTAATTCTTGATCTTTACTTCGGAGTGGAAGTTGCGGATCGTCTCGCAATATGTCAACTAACCCCATGTGTAAGTGATCGTCTTCAATCCACGTAGAGTGTAAACGAAATTTCGCACCACCCTCGACCACAATGAGTACTCGAGAATCAGTTAGAGGTTCATGATGCCTAATCGACGTTAAAGTACCGATTGTCGCAAGTTCAAACGGATCATCCGCCTTTATGAAGACTTCGGAACCCTGTAACAGGAAAACAACCCCAATCCCCGTGTCATTGGATATCGCGCGACGAACCATTCTCAGATATCTTGGTTCAAAGATCTCTAGCTCAAATAAGCTACGGTTGAAAAGAACTAACCGGAGCGGAAAAAGCGGGATCTCCACCATCAGTGTTGAACCTCCAAGTGTACCGTTAGAGCATCCATATCCATACCAGAATACCACTGCCAAGTATGACGCGGTAAATAACAAAGGGAGTCATGCCAATTTTTTCGACCAGCTTGAGAAAAAACTCAATACAGAGATACGCGGTGATAAAGGAGGTTATGGTCGCGATTGCAATAGCCGACCAATTCACAGATTCGGTAGCAGATAAGAGGTCAGAAAGCGTTAATACGGTGGCTGCTAAGATAGCGGGAACGGCTAAGAGAAAAGAAAAGCGAGCCGCTGCCATACGTGTGAATCCTAAGAAAAGTGCACATGTAATCGTGATCCCAGAGCGAGAGGTTCCGTGAATTAGCGCTAGAACCTGACTTACACCAATTAACAACGCGTACCAAACGGTCAGGTCGGATTCTTGCCTGACACGTTGTCCTGTTCGATCCGCGACGAATAGCAGCAGCCCAAATAGTAGGGTTGTTGTGCCAACTAGCGCGACTGATCGGAGATGAGTTTCGACAAAGTCTTTGCCAAACCAACCCACAATAACGATCGGAATGGTCGCGAGGAAAAGGTAAAGGGCATAACGAGAGCTTTCCGATGGATTACCAGTTCGGACATATTGAAATGACGCCACGCTGAGCTCAACTAACCGTTTCCGAAAGTAGATCAGTACAGCTCCCAGAGTACCAAAATGCGCTGCTACATCTACGGCTAAACCTTGGTCTTCCCAACCAAACCAATGTGGTAGGATGATTGTGTGTGCCGAACTTGATATAGGAAGAAATTCCGTCAGCCCTTGAACGAACGCAAGGAATAAAACTGAAAGTAGGTCAGGGAACTCCATTTCACGCGAACCCTCGGCTAATGATTTCTAATCGAAAACTACGATCGGTTATGTATTCTCGAACAGTATTTTGATTGATCGATCCAAAGTTCAATCGATTCGGTGTGTCAAGCGGGCAATTTCTAACCGGGTCGGCCACACACAACAGTGGGTGAGTTTGAAGTCGAACTAAAAAGGAATGTCATCATCGAGCTCATCAGTACTCAGCCCCGAATCAGATTGGTCTTTCTTACGTTGAGAGCTCGTGCGCCGGGAATCATCCTCTGATTGTTTTCGGGAGTCGTAGCCACTACTTGATGTACTTCGACTGTACTTACTATCCCGTTGGCTCGCACCTCCTTCCGAACTTCCTAGAAGAATCAACTCGCTAGCTCGTACATCGGTTTTGTAATGTCGAACACCATCGCGTTCCCAAGACTGAGTCCGTAGTTCTCCTTCGACATAGCACTGCCGCCCCTTTTTTAGGTATTCAGAGGTGATCTCTGCTAGTTTTCCAAAACAAACGATGTTATGCCACTCGGTTTCTTCGTGCATTTCTTGGGTTTGGTTGTCTCGCCATCGGGACGTTGTAGCTAGTGAGAACGAGGTAACAGGTACACGATTGTTTGTGAACCGAGTTTCCGGGTCTTTTCCAGCTCGCCCGATGAGCATCACCTTATTCAAGTCGTATGCCAAGAGATTTTCTCCTCAAAACGTATTACTACTACTCATATATTAATGTTGGATGCGAACACTCCGCTTAATAAAGATGCGGAACAGATCGTTGCGAACAAAAGAGATCATATTATCTGTTGCCACGTGTGTAAATCTTGGATACGGAAGTAACTGTTAGATTGTTTGATGGTCCCGATTGTTGCAGAGGGTACGTTGCTGTAGTTGTGACCTGGAAGCAGAATCGTTTCATTTGGGAGCGACTTGAGCTTCTGCAAGCTATGAAACATCGCGTCGCGATCTGAACCAGGCAAATCTACTCGACCGCATCCGTCGATGAATAGCGTGTCTCCTGAAATTAGAGTGTTTTTGATCCGAAAACACTGTGAGCCGGGAGTGTGACCCGGTGTATGCAAAAACTCAATTTGTACCCCGCCTAACTCGAGCGAGTCTCCAGAATCTACGCGCACAAGATCTGATTCCGACAGTCCAGTAATTTGCTTTAGGCCGTCAGCTTCGAGTTTATTAACGAAGACCTTAACTGGTTCCATGCTCACGAGTTCAGCGATCCCATCGATATCGTGCCCCAAAAGATGCCCGCCCACATGATCTGGATGGTAATGGGTAACCAACACTGCAGTGACCTTAAAGTCTTTATCTTGGACTCGTGTCAGTAACTTCTCAATGTCCCAAGCTGGGTCGACTAAAACTACTTCCCGAGTGTCTTTGGAACCGATGATATAGGTGAAGTTTGCCATGGGTCCAATGGGGATTTGTTCGACGATCAGGCCTTCGTAATTCGTCATGTTCGAGTTGTAACTGCTACTTCCGTGAATGTGTAGACGCACTGTTTGAGCGCTACGATCTAACTTATCGCTGTATTGCGTGTTTCCGGTCTGATTGTAGCCACAGGTGGGATTCTGCTTGGTATGAATACAGGTCTTCTTCCTCAGACAGACGAAGACTCTAGCTAATCTCGTATGTTGCTCTCTGGAACGGTACACCGTGTCTGTTGTCCAACCAAGGAGAGATTAATTGGTA
Organism: uncultured Pseudomonadales bacterium; assembly: GCA_964511425.1. Taxonomy (GTDB): domain Bacteria; phylum Pseudomonadota; class Gammaproteobacteria; order Pseudomonadales; family Azotimanducaceae; genus Bin55. Next base: position 68,940 of record CAZEFI010000002.1, on the reverse strand, counting down.
AACAGATAAGTGCGCGACATACGCGATAGGTGTGCGCGCTAGCGATTTTCGCACCAACGTGTACCATACTGCGTAAAAATGGGGGACACGCCAAGGAATTGGTGGATTTGGAACGTTTCACTCAATCAGGCCTTATAAGCATTTTTTATGAATCTAAATAACAGAACATTGCTACGCCACTGGGTACCGCTTTATTTAATTGGTATTGCTCTTGCTGCCGTAACAGCAAGTGCGTCCAAGTCTCCGTTAACGGATTTCGTGCACGCGGAAGACGAGCATTATTCATGGACCGTTCAGAAAGTTGAAACTCACGGTGATTTAACCTTTGTCGTCGTAAATTTAAAGTCTCTTCGTTGGTTGTCGTCCGACCAAGTGAATCGCCCGCAATGGGAGCACTGGCTAGAACTGTACGTTCCAGAACAAGCCGATTCTGAAATCGGGTTGTTATATGTGGGTGGAGGACGAAATGGTCGTCCTGCACCAGAATATGAAAATTCAATGGAAGCTTCTATCGCTCGCCAAACGCAAAGTGTCGTTGCGTTATTGGGACAGGTACCAAATCAGAAGTTAATTTTCAATAATGACTCTATAGAACGTCGTGAAGATAGATTACTGGCACACGCGTGGACTCAATTTAATGAACACGACAATTCGGAATGGATTCCATTGCTACCGATGGTTAAGAGCGTAGTGCGTGCAATGGACGCGATTTCCGAAGTTACCGAACTCGAGGAAGTTAACAGTCCCCCCATAAGTAAATTCGTCGTAACGGGTGGTTCAAAACGAGGTTGGACCTCATGGTTGTCAGCTGTCGCTGACGAACGAATCGTAGCAATCGTACCCGCGGTTTTCGACGCGTTAAACTCCGCGACCTCGATGGAACACCACTTTAAGGCATACGGATATTGGTCACATGCAGTAGCAGATTACTTTGCAGAAGGTCTTCTCGGTACCATAGATGCTACACAAGCAGACAATTTTTTTAAAGTTGTCGATCCGTATCAATATCGTGAACAGTTAACGCTTCCAAAGTTTATCGTCAATGCCACCGGGGACGAGTTTTTCTTATTGGATTCGTCGCAGTTTTATTGGAATGATCTGAAAGGTGCAAAGTATCTGCGGTACGTTCCGAACAGCGATCACAGTTTAGAGCACACCGATGTAGTACAGAGTATTGCAACTTTTCATTGGTTGATTCAAAATTCGCACCCCCTCCCGCACTTTGAATGGGATTGGAAAGACTCTTCCACGGTCGAGTTGGATGAGATTAAGGGGAAAGTGATACAGATTAGTACTTGGAGTGCACACAACCGGAATGCTCGTGACTTCCGTTTGTTGCGCAAAAAAGACAGTATAGAACCTCAGGGTCCCACGTGGCACCAAGAAATAGTCTATGAGGTAGATCTCAAAGAGGAACTTGAACGCTCGCCGATCATACTAGAATTTTCGAACGAAGGCGTGGGTTGGCACGCACATATGGTCGAACTCGTTTTTGATGTTGGATTTCAGTTCCCGTTAAAACTGACAACCAATGTCTCGATTACGCCGACAAGTCTACCCTTCTCAGAAAAAGAAATTAACGGTAGTCGCCACCTAACTTTTAACTGTCCAAAAAGTGAGAACAGCGAGAGTCCATCCGAAATTTTGGAATTTCTCGAAAACTCGTTCAAGTCAACTTTTACACAACACGTCGAACACAATGGAAGAGACTATTTTTGTTGGCAGCCAACACATGACTCTCGATGGGAAGGAGCACTGTTAATAGAATTTTTGGCAACCCAGGGTTATCAAGATTGCATCATTCAACTTGAATCTGGTCCTGGTCCAACACTCCCACCCTTATCTGGTGTAGCTGAGGAACGTGAGGCAGACTAATCTTGTCTGAGAGCTAGCCAAATATGCACAGATCCTTTTTTGTGAACTATGAACAACTCGTGCTCAAAGTTGCTCGAGTCATGCTTGTATTATTAGCGACGTCTAGCTTCTTTGTGGTAATCGGGGCGATTGTGTGGTTGGCTTTTTTGTGGATTAAGCCAATCGGTGTTGACTACAAAGACACGATGGCCGTCCCAGAGTACGAATCGATAGACTCAGCTTGGCGTTCAAATTTACCGAACCAGGACACTAGTGAGTCGTCAGATGTGAAGTTTCCTCCGGTATTTGACGACATCCTCGAGACAGTCGACTCTTTGTACCAACTCGTGGGTCGGGACGAAAAAAAATTTAGTGAAAGAGAGGGCTTGGAAGAGTTCTATGCCACTTTGCTTGAACCCTTTGGTATCTTCGATCAACCTAACAGTTACACCATTGATTTTTTGTTAGAGTTAAAGTTCTACACTGATGCCATGGTAAAAGACGAACTCCTCAAACGAATTGCTGATGTAGACGAGCGAACAACTACTATTGTTGATTCGATTGTTCGTTTTCGGAATGATTACATCGAAAATCTGCGTGGTGCATTAGACTCTATCGAAGAGCGATCTGCTTCAAATAGGTGGAATAGAATGGTTACTTCAATATTAGCACTACAGGTGCTTAGTATCTGCATCACCGCGTTTGTAATTTCTACGATATGTCTCCTTGGATTCCATGTCGTTTCACAACGAGACGGAAATTCCATCACGAAGAGTAATATGGGGATACCGGTTGAAAGAAATGAGTAGGGTTTTTGTCCGACTATCCACAATAATCTGTTTGCTCACAGTAATTACCCTCATTCTTGCAGAGGAAGAGGAGACGACAAGCGAGAGCACTTTTGAAACTTGTCTTGACGAGTTGAAACAGGCGGTAGACAGTAAGTCAGAGGACGAAGAAGGGAACGATTACGAGCCAGAGTTGTCCTTAGCGGAGAGTATTCGTATTTTTGATGAGTGTTTAAGTAGAGAAGGAATCACGTTATCTATTCACGGTACCCAAGGAGAAGGAAACGCAGCGAACTCGGCCACGGGGAATGCTGGGGAACGTGCTAGCATTGAAGGTTCTTCAAATGAAACAGAATCTAGTGCACAACAGGGTGCGAACGGCGAAGACGTTCCGCCATCAGATTCCAATGACCTGGAGTCTAGCCTACACAATTTTGATACGATGCTTTCACAGATTCAGGACGAGATGGACGCGGAACGTGCAGAGCAACTGGCACAGGAAGAAAGAAAAGCGAACGAAATTGCTCAGTCCGCGCAAAACACGAACGCCGAACAGCAAGAGAATAACGAGGATCAGTCTGAGGGATCACTTGCTAAACCTTCAACAACTGCGTCGGCGGAAGCCAAGCACAAAGATCCCAAGACACGTACTCCGCTGGATCCCAAAGATGAAGACATTGTGCTAAAAACTATTCGAGAAGCTGCAGAACTTGAAACCAATCCAACGACCAGACAAGCATTGTGGGATCAGTATTACGACTATGCTGACAAAAACAAATAAGTTACCAGGAGGGAAACTTATGAAGCGATTTACTTTGTACTCTTCACTGATATTCGTCGTGCTTTTGCTGACACAAGCCTCTTCAGGTGTATCCGTAGGACCCCGTGTTGGTCCCGTCGCCGCACCACCGTCTCATGATGTGGAGAGTGAGGAAGAGTTCTTTAAAAGCCGGATGAACATTCCTAAGCTAAGACTAGCTATTCCGGTACTTGATCCAGGGATACCCGAAAGCACAAAAAAGCAGGAAGAAGAGGGGATATGGCCAGAATTGAGAAAGGCTGAAGCGGTCCGCTGCGCATTCAAACTAAAACAGTGGATTCGCCGTTACAACCAATTCGATTCCATAGTCGTATCCGCCGATACTTCAATTAGTGCAGATATTTACCTGATTGGTCGTATCGTGGAATCTGATAGCGAAACCATGCGAATCGCTTATCAGATTGTGGACGCTCGTGGTGTAGCTTGGACCGAAGAACGAACAAAAAGACATCGTGTAGAATTGGGCTGGCACGATCGATATGCTAATACGAATCGAGATCCTTTTGATCCGGTGTATAACAAAATTGCCGAGGACGTGTACGAAGAACTTAAAGATCGTGGCAAAGCGCATGTTGAACAGTTAGAACACAATGAAAAAGTTGGACCTAACAAAGCGCGTTATTCGGAACTGCAATTAATTACGACGACTCGAGATTTAGCCTTCGCGCAGTTCGTCTCGACCGAATTTAAAGACTTTTTGGAGATTGAGGATAGACATTACAACATTCAGATCGCTCCTGATGAACAGACTGAGAGCTGGCGACGGATCCAATCGATCTTGCAGCGTGAGGATGAATTCGCGCAAGTCATTGAAGACTACTATGAAGGTTTTCGAGATCAGGTAGAGACTGATTACACCCAATGGCAGATAGATACTTTCCCGGTTGCGCGTGAAGTACGTTTGTCGAAACGCGGACGAACGGTGAAAGCAATCGCAGGAGCTGTCTTAGTCATAGCTTCAGTGGCAGCAGCTGAGGATGGAGCGGCGAAAGACGGAGACCGGTCCGCAGAAAATGCTGCGGCTGCTGGAGCATTAGCTGGTGGCGCGTTAATTGCCGGTGCCTTTCGTGATAATCATTTGCACAAACAAGCAGTCGAGGAGATTAACGAGTTGAGTCGAAGTTTGCATAACTCGATTCGGCCCACCCGAATCGATTTACAAGGCAAGGTGGTTACTCTAACAGGTACGGTACAGGAACAGTTTGGGCAGTGGCGCTCTATGCTTGCCGATATTTACGCCCAGTCCAACGGCTCTGATTCGGTAACTATCCTCGAATCCGACGATTAATCACACCTGTTTGAGAGCATGAAAGTTTCTCAACTGTTCGTTTCGTTGTTGTGTTTGGGGTTGCTTATAACCGGATTCGCACAAGCAACTGATTCAGAAGAGGACATCATCGACTGTGATGGAGAGGCGGCTAACACACAGTTTTGTATTGACAAGGAAGAAGCCTTTGAATTACGTGCCCGGTTTGAAGCAACTTTTGCGACTCTCAAAAACATACCGTCACCTCCTTGGGACGAGGACGACTATCTCGCGGCTGAAAATAGCTACAACGAAGGTGTGGAACTCTACCGCGACGCTTACTTTGGGGACGCGGTAGGGAAATTCGAAGCAGCGTTAGAGTCTGTCACGCAATTGGAGGAAGTGTTTCAGACTACGGCAGATGACAAGCGGAAAGCTATTAGAACCTCCATTGAAACTTCAGCTTATGGAACAGCAGTCACGGAACTCAATGCGTTACTTGAGTGGTTTCCAGAGGATCTTGACCTAGTACGACTCCACACGGAGGCAACTCTCGGCCACGAACTTAAACCCTTGGTCGACGATCTTCAAAACTATGTTTCGATCGGAGACTTCCACGAAGTCGAAGAATTACTACCCCAGTTTCCAGACGGATACTACGAACAAGAACTTTCGCAGGTTCGAGGAGCTCTGAACGCACACCGACAAGACACATCGTTTAAAACGTCGATGACCGCAGCACACGAAAGTATCGATGCGGAGAACTGGCTTTTGGCCGAGCAGAAGCTTGAATCGGCGTTGCTCATACGACCGGATTCAACGGTAGCACTAGAGTTATTGGACGACGTCAAAGAAAACAAACGTCTTGATCAAATTGACGTACTCATGGAAAAAATATCAGACAATCTGAACACGGAACGATGGGAAGATGTTCTTGTGAACATTGAAGAGATCGAAGAATTAGACATCAGTGAAGAGCATGACTTTGCAAGTTTGGAAGACGATGTAAGCGAATTGTTATTGTTGGAACAGAAGCTGGCAAAGTACGAATCGATGAGCTTTGAAGAAATGGATGAGCGTATTCGACACGATATTCAAGAGTTTCTAGAAAATACGGATCGCCTGAACGAGTATGTTCGTACGCACACAAAGCGTCAATCGCTTGTGGATCGATTTACCCAATACACTACACCTGTTGAAGTCAAAATTCTCTCTGATAACACCACGACAGTACGTATTCGTCCTGGAAAGGAAATTGGGTCGTTTCACTCGAAAACAGTCAAAATACTACCAGGATCTTATGAGGTCATTGGTATCCGTCGTGGGTTCAAACAAGTTGTCAAGCAATTAGAGGTAGATCCAGGTTCTGATGCAATCGAAATTAAGGTAGAGTGCCGTGATCGATTTTGAAGCTGAAACATTAGCTGATTTAGCAGATGTCTTACACATTCGACGCGCTCGACGATTTACCATGATCATCGTCGTTGTTGCCATTCTAGCAGTTGGGCTAGTGACCGTGACTTTACTTTCAATAAAGACTGTCACGATCAACGTTACGCCAGGCCGTGCTGCGGAGGACAGCATGCTAAATAGTACGGAAGGCTTCAGCATAGCATTAGGTCGCAATGTTCATTATTTTGGTGCAGTTGGGATTGAAGTTACTGCCGAAGGTTTTTTTCCCAAATCCGTAGCGATTGATCGGTCCACCGAGTCCTCTCTGACGGTGGAATTGCAACCCCGACCTGGAGTCGTTTCCATCGAGTTGAACTTTTTAAGTGATGAGTCGAGAAGTGGATATTCACTTTTGGCCGACGGCACCCAACTCTTCGATCCAGTGCCCACAAGTGTCGAACTACCGGCGGGCAATTATGAGTTGCGTTTGCAAGGACCCCAAGAGTACGACAGTACACAATTTGTTGAAGTACTGGGCTACGGTAGCAAACAAGTCGTGAGTTTCGACCCGCTACCACGGGGTTCATTCTCGGTCGCCGTGGTGCCTAACACCGCTAACATAAAGCTTAATGGAACTTTGGTTGCCACGGGTCAGTTGCAGAAGACTGTGGTAGCAAAATCCCACGTCTTGGATTTTGAATCGGAAGGTTTCGTTGCAAAGCGTTTGCCGTTTACCGTCGACGCGAATTCTCATGTCGACCTTGGCACGGTAAATTTGACCAGCGCACCTGGGATCGTGAAATTGGTATCCAACCCAGAATCCGCGTCGGTATTCGTTGATGGACAGTTTGTTGGTAGTACGCCGGCTGAGCTAAAAATTAGCAAGTCTCGTATTCAGGTAGAACTTCGCAAGCCAAATTTTTATTCCGAGCAAGCTACTCTTAATGTACCTCCTGGCGACACGGTCACGCAGGAGTTTACATTGAAGGCAGTACGATTTGATGTACAAGTGTCCGCGGATCCGCCCGCGTCGTTGATCGTGAATGGTGACGACCGTAGTTCAACTCCAACAACGGTCAACGTAACTGCCGGCGATGAGTTGGAAGTTTTCAAGGAAGGGTATGTATCGCAGTCGATCACTATTGAGCCTGAAGAGCATCAGAAACGACAAATACATGTGGTTTTAATTGATACCGCGCAACACGCATACGACATAGCACCACACGTTATCACTGTTCAAGATTCGATCCAACTTAAGAAATTTCCTTCGGCAAAATTTCACCTTCGGGTACCTAGGTACCTCATGGAGGACGATCAAGAACGCTCGAGGCGGTTTGAGATATCCCGCCCTTTTTATTTCGGAATCCACGAGATACGGCGCAAAGAATATGTGAAATTTGACTCTACCATTAAAACTACTACTTCAGATGAAAATCTCCCAATCACCGATATCTCCTGGCTTGATGCGATTAAATTTTGTAACTGGCTTAGTCAATCGGAAGGTCTTGACCCAGTTTACTCGATCGGTAGCGGAGCAAGTGTGAGTGTAGACTTTGAAAGCAACGGATACCGACTACCTACGGAAGCCGAGTGGGAGCTGATAACTTACTATCACTTTGCTGAACAAAAAGCGGTAGGCCCGTTTGCTTGGGGGGAAGGTACAAAACCTCCAACAAGAATTGGGAACCTTGCGGGTTTTGAAACTCGTAGTGCGTTGCGAAGTTTTATCACAAACTACGGCGACGCCCATAAAGACTTAGCTCCAGTAGGTTTTTATCGCCCGAACTTTAATGGGATCCACGATCTTACCGGAAATGCGGCTGAATGGGTGTTCGACTACTTTGGGACACACTACGAGGGGTGGGACAAACCACTGACCGATCCTATGGGACCCAGACGAGGGATTGACCGAATTGCTAAAGGTGCAAATTTTCAGACCATTAAACTGCGCGAAGCTGCAATAAACTTCCGTCGCACCGTAGGTTACAAAGATGAGGCTGTTGGATTCAGGATCGCGCGGTGGGTGTTATAAAGAATTTTCTAGCGTCGTTTATCGTCGGTATGTCGCTGTGCACGACAATTAGTGTAAATACCGAGGAAGGTACAGACGAAACTAAAGAGTCTTCGTCTGAATCAGCAACGCAGGTCGACAAACCTAACGACAAAGCATCTGCAGACAAGACCGAAGCTGAAGAAGTAGACGAGGATGAGGAGGCTGAAAAGGAAAGCGCGACTCCGCCAAAAACTCCTTGGAAGCGCTTACCCATAACCACCAAGATCCCAGTGAATTACGATATAGATTTACCTCAAGACATCTGACATTTGGGTTCTGATTGTAAAGTACATAAACATGTCGAAACGTAGAAAGTCAATCACTCAGTTTACTTTGGCGATAGACCTAGCAGGACTGTGTTTGAGCATCACTGTCGTAAGTCTCGTCTACCTTCTCTGGATCACTCCAGAAGCCCAAGAAATATTGCGAGTCGCCGAAGCAGAAGGCGGTGTACCCCCAAGAACTTTTTTTATTCTGATTAAAGATTGGGAGCAAGCCAGCTGTGTTGTTCTCACTCTGTGGTGTCTTTGGTTATGGTTTTTTCGTTATCGGATCTTCCAAAGCGATAGTTATTTACTTGACCTAGATATCCTACACCTAGACCGCGTACAACAAACTGACGACGAAAATAGCGCGAACACATTGGAGTTTGTTGAGACTCGAGTGAAACAGCTCAAGGATACTCTCACAGATTCGCAACTTGTTAACGCTCTTGATCTCGCTGTTCGGCGGATTAGATTGAACAAGAACTTCCAAGAAGCAAACGACGTAGCAATGGAAGCGTGCGATCTGCACTTAGAACTACTTAACTCCAAACTCGCTATTTCAAAGTACATTCTCTGGGCTATTCCTTCAATCGGTTTTCTAGGCACAGTTCGTGGAATTGGTGTTGCCCTCAGTTTAGCGAACGAAGCACTGGACGAAGGGAAAATCACAGGAGTTGCTGCGAGTTTAGGAGTCGCTTTCAATTCGACGTGGGTTGCGTTAGCACTCAGCCTGTTTCTCATGTTTATCTCGAATTCTTTGCACGGTAGGGAAGAACGATTAGTTGCGCTGTTCAAAAATTACGTCTCGTCGACCTTTATCCCAGTTTTGAGCGTGCGTATGGACGTACCAAACCCACAAGTAAGCAAAGCCGTTGAAAAACAATGAGCGGCAACAAAGTAAGTCGGGACGACTCGGTAGGATTTGGCTTATCGTTCCTTGACGTACTAAGTTGCGGGCTCGGAGCGGCAGTATTACTGCTGCTGATTTTGAAACACGGTGTTTCCGATACCACAATGGATTCACCGAAAGATGTTGCTGCGAGACATGTTAAAGTGCAACAGCAGTTAGACGACAAACTAGCCGAGAAAGCCGCGTTAGAAGCGGAACTCTTCGTTTCGCAGGAACAGTTGCTAACGGCTGTGGATAGACGGGAAGCGTTGACGGAGGAACAGAAGAAGAATCGGGAAGAGTTAATGCATCAACTCAACGCGTTAAGTCAAGCACGTACGGAATTGGAAACTGCGCGAGAGACTGTAACGGACCTAAAAGCACAGCGCGAAGCTCAATTAGTCGCCACTGAGGAAACAGAGGCGGTTGCCGGACAAACCGGGCAACTCGGCGGCATCAAAGTGCAACCAGAAGGCGTCGTTGTTTTGTTGGATCGTTCAGCGAGCATGTTGGATCACTCGTTGGTCGAGATTGTGCGACTTCGTGCTGCGCAATCCTATTACCGTCAAACGGCTTCAAAATGGGTGACCGCACGAAATACCGTGAGCTGGGCCTTCAAGCATGTGAATCATGGTAGTACATTTCAGGTGCTCTCGTTTAGTGAATCGGTGAGCGATTTATCGGGTGCCACTATTGCTCCAGGATCGACCTTAACATGGCGGAAGCGAGGTGATCTAGGTAGTACCCTTCGAGAGGTTCGACAATCGATAGAAAAAACTGAAGCTGACGGACCGACGAACTTAGAAGCCGCGTTTCACTTCATTTCGACCTTATCACCGAAACCGGAACAAGTAATCCTGATTACGGATGGATTACCCACTGTTCCAGGAAGTGCTCGACTACGCTCGATCCGCGGATGTTCGTCGCCCGCACGATTGTCGCCGGAGTGTCGTGCACGTATATTTGATCGTGCTGTTTCCTTGTTTCAGCGGGAGTTACCAAAAACGGAAATCAACATTATTTTGCTTCCCCTAGAAGGCGATGCGGGAGCAATGCGCAAATATTGGAATTTCGCCTCGAACACGGGCGGTCGTGTGTTGACACCTGCGCCTGGTTGGCCGCCCATTTAAAAGAGGCTTGAACTATGTCGACATCTCGAGCTGGTCCGACATCCTTGAGCTTTTTAGATGTCATTGCATGTGCATTCGGCGCGATTGTGTTGCTAGTACTCATTCTCCCTATCGGCGAACAGGCTCAGGAAGAACCCGAAAGTGTAGATTTTGGTGCTACTGGAAGACTCTTTGTGGCCATTGATGTTGTTAATGAAGAGATCGAAGCTTTGGCTGAGGAATTACGGACTCAACAAGAACTGTTAACTAGTGTCGAGTCAGAATCCGTTTCCATTCACGATGCTACCAAGCAAGCTCAACAAGCGGTACAACACACTGTATCACAGCTCGATACAGTCCAAGCACAACAGAGTGCTCTGGCGACAACTGCGGCAATCCTATCGCAACCTGCTCCACAAACCCCAGAACTCCAGGAGGTAGACTCGGAACTATCGGGAATTCCTGTCGATTCGGAGTATCTGGCGTTCGTCGTAGACACCTCGGGTAGCATGCAGGCAATTTGGAATAAGGTGATTCGAGAAATGGAACGATTTTGGCTACTCTATCCCGATATCAAGGGTTTTCAGATATTGAACGATAACGGCCATTACCTATCACGAATCGGTAGTGGTAGATGGCTTCCAGATAGTAAACTCGCTCGAAAAACAGCGTTGCAGAAAATGAAATCTTGGTATAGTTTTTCCAACAGTAGTCCTGCTGAAGGAATAGTAGAAGCGATAGGAGATCTTTATCGGGATGACATCAAGATGGCAATAGTAGTTGTCGGTGATGAATACTCCGGAGGTTCATTTACAACGTTGCTAGACGAAATCGATAGAAAAGTGCGTTCGCGGTCCGTCAAGGCAGATAGTTTGCGAATCCATGCTCTGGGTTTTTGGAACACGGTTGGAAACACTGGAAACAAATTTGGCATGTTAATGCGCGCGCTGACTAATCGTTACGATGGAGCATTTGTCGCTATTGAAGCCGATTCCGGATTGTCGTTATTTACATCACCAGTCCCATCGATCGTTCCATCGATTAACATCCCATGACCTTAAATTTGCATCTTCGCAAGTCCGCGAAGAAATACACTACCCAAACTCTTATCATTTACTGTTCGAACTACAACCGAGAATGGTTTCGACCGATAAAGTGATGAACGAACTTTACTCCTATACGGATGGATCTAGCTGAATGACCAACTACTTCATCAGAAGATTCTTGTTGATTATTCCTACTTTCTTGGGCGTCACTATTCTTGTGTTCACTTTAACTCGTTTGGTTCCTGGTGGCCCTATAGAACGCGCGCTGAATGAAGCGCGATTGGCAGGGTCGGATGGAGTCACAAATGTTACATCAGACTATGCGGGTCAAGGGGGGTCGACGCTTTCTGAAGAACAACTCGATCAAATTCGAGAATACTACGGGTTCGACAAAAACGTTCTCCATAGTTACGTCTTGTGGCTAGGCAAGATATGCGTTCTTGATCTAGGAACTTCTACGAAATATAACAAACCAGTATGGGAAACTATCCGGTCGCGCTTACCCATTTCTCTCTTCTACGGCGTCGCAACGCTCATTCTCACCTATGGAGTTTGTATTCCCCTCGGAATTGTCAAAGCGATCAAGCACAAAACACTGTTCGATAACGTAAGTTCCGCGCTAGTGTTTTTTGGGTACGCAATTCCTAGTTATGTGGTAGCAATTGCCTTGATGACCGTGTTTGCAGCGGGATGGGGATGGTTCCCATTGAGTGGTTTCGTGAGTCCTCATTTCGAGACACTTTCTCCCTTTGATAAAGTGCTTGATATACTCCACCATGCGGTACTCCCGTTGATTGCATATGTTGCTGGAAGTTTTGCATTTATGACGATGTTAATGAAGAATTCCTTGATGGATAATCTTGCTGCCGACTACGTTCGCACGGCAATAGCAAAAGGGCTAAATTTCCGATCCGCCGTATTCAATCATGCTTTACGCAATAGTCTTATTCCCATTGCGACTTCTTTTGGTAGCAATCTCTCACTCATTATCGCCGGTTCTTTTTTAATTGAAAAGATATTCAACATCGACGGTTTTGGTCTTCTGGGGTTTGAATCTTTAGTAGATCGAGACTACCCTGTTGTCATGGGTATCGTTGTTATCTCATCGCTCTTATTTTTGCTCGGAAATATCCTATCGGACATATGCGTGGCGTTCGTGGACCCAAGAGTAAAGTTTGGTGCCGATGGGTCGAACCAGTAACGTGTTTAAACTTTCCCTAGATCCGCAAACTGTCAAGCAATGGAAGCGCTTTCGTTCTATAAAACGCGGGTACTACTCTGCGGTCGTGTTGGTCTTTTTTTTAGTGTTGAGTTGTTTTGCAGAACTTTTCGTAAATAGTAGAGCATTGATCGTTTCGTACGAAGGGAACTGGTCTTTCCCAACCTATGGCGGGGTGATTCCTGGAGAAGTCTATGGTTTAGACTACGATTACGAGACGAATTATCGGGAATTACAGGAACACTTCAAGGAACAGGACGAGGGCAACTGGGTTTTAATGCCGCTTGTTCCCTTTAATCCGTTTGAAAACGACTTTTCAACAACCTATGGTGCAGCAGCGCCGTCCCTTGAAACTAAACACTATCTTGGGACGGACAAAGCTGGGCGCGATGTTTTGGCGCGTTTAGTTCATGGTTTCCGAATTGCCATGGGTTTTTCAATAGTTTTACTCGTTTGTTCCTATATAGCGGGCATCGCTGTAGGGTGCGCGATGGGTTATTGGGGTGGGGCGTTTGATCTCTTGTTTCAACGCCTTATCGAAATATGGAATACGATACCATTTTTGTACGTCATCATGATTGTTGCGAGTGTGGTCGTGCCGAACTTTTGGACGCTGGTGATCGTGATGGTCATTTTCGGTTGGACAGCCATGACATGGAACATGCGAACTTCTACTTATAAAGAAAAAGCGAGAGAGTACGTTAATGCTGCCCGAGCATTGGGGGCAGGAAACGCCAGAGTAATCGGCGTGCATATACTTCCCAATACAATTTCCGTTATCGTGACTTTTATTCCGTTCTCGATTGCGGGCGGCGTAGCTGCACTGACTGCATTGGACTACTTAGGATTTGGACTACCGCCACCCACCCCAAGTTGGGGCGAACTCTTGCGGCGCGGAACTCAAAGTCTACAACATCCGTGGATAGTATCCTCGGTTGCGATCGCGATCATTCTCGTCCTGCTGATGGTAACTTATATCGGCGAGGCAATTCGAGAAGCGTTTGATCCCAAAAAATTTACCTACTACGAATGAGGGTTGTGCCTGAATGAAGAAACATTTCTATTTACTCAAACTTTTTACCGTGATCGGATTGGTCTGGTCGGTAACCGCCCAAGACGATACGTCAGAAGATGGTGAAGCAAACAAAGAACCGTTGATTGCGCCAGCGGATTTGCTACCTGATGAACTACCTTCGAACTTAATATGGCAAACGAATAATGAAGATCCTGAGTTCGCGTCTCCCGATGCCATTCAAGGAGGGACATTTCACACTTGGATGCTGTCGTTCCCTCTGACCATGCGTACCGTTGGACCAGATTCTAATGGAAGGTTTGCGGGTTTTCTACGTCCGATACAGTTTGGTCCAATTGCGTTCCATCCTCAAACGAGGCAACCAATACCGATGTTAGCCACACACTGGGCACTTGGTGACGATGGTCGATCGATTTACTTTCGCATTCATCCAGATGCCAAGTGGTCGGATGGTGAGCGTGTCACCGCTGATGATTTTGTGTTCAACCTGCACTTCATGCGTTCCAAGGAAATTGTTGCACCCTGGTACAACAACTACTACACCGAGCGAATTAAAGATGTGAAAAAGTACGATGAGTTAACGTACGGCGTGCGTGGAGCAGACGCCAAACCAGATGTAGAGATGTTCGCCAATTACTCCGTGGGAGCACGTCCAGAACACTTTCACGAGTTAACCGATACTTGGGTTCAGGACTATAACTGGAAACCAGAACCCACGACGGGTCCGTACCACGTGGCAACAATTGAAGACGGGAAATATGTTGAGTTCGAGCGCACGAAAGATTGGTGGGCTAACGATTTACGTTATGTTCGCAACCGTTTTAATCCCGATAAGATTCGCGTAACTGTAATTCGTGACGAGAATACTGCATGGTTACATTTCCTACAAGGTGAGATTGACTCATACGGGCTAACTATCCCCGAATACTGGCACGACAAGACCGACGAAGAAGTGTTTAAAAAAGGCTATGTCGCGAAGTACTGGTTTTACCACCGATTACCTGTTCCCTCAGCTGGTTTATATCTCAATACTGCCAAACCCTTACTTGATGATGTCAATATTCGGTATGGTCTCGCGCACTCGATGAATATTGAAAAGGTTATCGCAACAGTATTACGAGGCGATTACGAGCGATTACCGACATTTCAGCTCGGATTCGGGGCTTATGACAACACATCGATTCGACCCAGAGAGTTTGATCTTAAAAAAGCTGCGGAGTACTTTAAGAAAGCCGGGTTCGAGAGCAGAGGTCGAGATGGTATTCGAGTGAAGACGAACGAGAAAGGTAAAGTAGTTGCTAGGTTGTCGTTTCTCATTACCTACGGTACGCCCATTCATGGAGATCGATTGGTAGTATTGAAAGAAGAGGCAAAAAAAGCTGGTGTTGAACTTCACTTGGAATTGCTGGATTCGTCAGCTTCATTCAAGAAGATGTTGGAGAAAAAACACCAAATCGCACATATGGGTTGGAACTCTTCTGGTTTCGCACCACGATACTGGGAACACTTTCACTCGGACAACGCGAATAAAACTCAGAATAACAATATTACCAATACCTCAATCCCTGAAATGGACCCGTTGATAATGAAGTTTCGTGCTTCAGCAAACCTAGAAGAGCGAATTGGGTTAGCGCACACTTTGGAACGGATGGTTCACGATCATGGTGCGGTTATTCCAACCTATCAAGTTCCGTATACTCGGGAAGCTGTGTGGCGTTGGATCGAACTACCGGAGTGGCTTGGCACCGAAACCTCAGGTAGTCTAATTAATAGTCAGGCGACCTCGCAAGGTTACTCGAGCGGTGGTTTGTTTTGGATCAATGAAGACAAGAAACAAGAGATCTTGGCGTTGAAGAATAAAGGTGATTCGATGGAACCACTGACGATCATTGATGAAACCTATCGATTCGTGCCAGTCGTAAATGTTGAAGACGGAGAATAGGGCACTTTCTCGTACATTGGTCACAAGAAACCAAACTGCGAAGATTTTCAGATCTGGAAAGTCATCAAGAAACCTGCGAAAGAGAAGAAATAGAGTAGATGCAAAGCCTCTTTTATTCGCTAAGGTTTTTTCTGACTTACTTTGCTAATGTTTGAAATTTTTGAAACCGTTGCTTCATAACAACTAATCTATATTTTCAGCTGACTTCAACGAATCGGAGGTACAAGTGTGCTAAAGGCTGATCATTTGACTCGTACGTACGACACTGTCGTCGCTGCAGATAATGTGTCGTTTGCAATTTCTCAGGGCGAGATTGTGGGGCTACTCGGCCACAACGGGGCTGGTAAGACCACAGTTATGAAATTACTCACTGGGTTTATCGAACCGAATTCAGGAAACACGTTCGTGGACGGAATTAATGTCCAAGAATCTCCCGTCGCAGCTCGCGCTAACCTTGGGTATCTACCGGAAAATCGTCCACTTTACAGAGAGCTGAGCGTCGTCGATTATCTTTGGTTTTCGGCGACCGTACGTGGTATTCCACGTGAACGCCGACATGAAAACGTCGAACGCGCCATACGAAATACCGATCTCAACGACCGGGCGATGGATGAAATCGGTACTCTTTCTCGAGGTCTTCAACAGCGAGTTGGTGTTGCACAAGCAATTCTTCACCAGCCTGGCGCGCTGATTTTGGATGAACCCACCAACGGCTTAGACCCATCACAGACACAACATATGCGGGAATTAATTAAAGAGATGGCAAAGGAAGCTACGGTGGTGTTATCTACGCACATCATGCAAGAGGTCGAAGCGATCTGTGATCGAGTACTCATTATGCGGGACGGAATGATCGTTGTCGACGAGTTGTTGGAGGACTTGAAAGAAGGGAATCGTTGTTGGCTCCGTAGTAGCTCAGAGGATACAGAAATTCGAGCGGCCCTTGAACCTATGGCATCAGTTCAAAAAATCGACGGCCGATTTCTTCTTGGGGCAAAAGAAGCAGATACGAAGTGCGATATCCCCGCGATCGTCCGCGAACTAGTAGCCAAAGATATCGCTGTCAATTCCATTGAACCCGAGAAAAGAGACCTTGAGGCACTTTTCCGATCAGTAAGTGAGGGAGGTATATGATGAATCTTGAAACCCTCTTTGCGGTAGCTACGAAAGAACTTCGACTGTTTTTCGGTTCCCCAATCGGCTATCTGTTCTTAGCCGCCTATCTTGGCGTGACTTTGTTCGTGTTCTTCTGGGTTGAATCGTTTTTTGCTCGTAACATATCGGACGTTCGACCAATGTTCGAGTGGTTACCCATGCTGCTCATCTTCTTATGCTCTGCACTCACGATGCGAGTCTGGAGCGATGAACGCCGAACGGGCACCATTGAATTCATTATTACTTTACCAGTTACCTCGTGGGAGCTAGTATTGGGCAAATTCTTAGCTTGTTTAGCACTGCTCGTTTTAGCGCTTCTGCTAACTGTACCCTTACCGATAAGTGTATCAATGATTGGAAACTTAGATTGGGGTTTGGTTTGTACGGCGTATTTAGCTGCGCTTCTGCTTGGTGCAGCATACCTCAGTATCGGCCTGTTTGTGAGTACGCGCAGTGAGAATCAAATCGTTGCGCTCATCGTCTCGGTGTTCGTGTGTGGTTTGTTTTACCTGTTGGGAAGCGATGTTCTCACTGGCTTTGTAGGTACGAATTACGCAGACCTCCTACGAGAACTTGGATCCGGTTCACGGTTTGAGTCTATTACCCGTGGGGTTTTGGATTTATCGGATTTGTACTTTTACTTTTCGATTACGGCGTGCTTTCTCGTCTTGAACGTATTTGCTTTAGAAATGATTGGGTGGGCGACGGACGGCGCAAAGGATCAACATTTCAACCGGTCTTTCATGTGCGGTCTCTTGGTACTCAATTTGTTGGTTGCGAACGTTTGGATCGCTCAGTTACCCCCTGCCCGATGGGACGTCACTGAAGGGCAACAATACACAATGTCTCAAGTATCAAAACAAGAACTTGCGAAACTTCAGGAGCCTCTTCTCATTCGTGGCTATTTCAGTGCGAAGACACATCCTCTTCTCGCCCCGCTTGTACCGCAATTGCGCGATCTGATTACTGAATATTCGATATTTGGTGGCCGCAACGTTAAAGTCGAATTCGTCGATCCAGCCACAGATGCGGAGAAAGAAGACGAAGCTAATTCAAAATATGGAATTCGACCGGTTGAATTTCAGGTGGCGGATCGCTATCAGAGTTCGTTAGTCAATTCCTATTTCGATGTTCTCATTCGGTATGGGGATGAATTTGATGTCTTGAGTTTCCGAGATTTAATTGAAGTTAAGGCAGAGAGTGAGATGGAACTTGACGTTCAGCTGAGAAATCCAGAGTACGACATAACTCGAGCTATCGCTAGAGTACGGTCTGAGTTTCAAAGCAGTGGTTCAATTTTTGATTCCGTTTCGCGCGATCTTACATTCACCGGATACATCTCAGCACCAGAAACGATGCCGCCAGGATACTCCGAGATTCAAGTCACCTTAGAAGAAGCACTTAATGATGTCAAAGCCAGTGCTGACGGTAAGTTTGATTGGCAAATCTTAGATCCAAATGCAGGGGACGGGTCGTTGGCACTGGAGCTCGCCGAAAATTATGGAATCCAACCGATGTCAGCGAGTTGGTTTGACGAGAATCGATTCTATCTTTATGCAACGATATCGGACGGTGAATCGGCAGTGATCATGCGACTACTCGAAACTCAGGATACTGATGGACTTAAACGCTTAGTCGAAGAGGGTATAACACGATTCACAGAAGGTTTACTCACTTCTGTCGCTATGTACACACCATCGCCAAGTGTTCCCCAATATGCAGGTCAGCCGCAATCCACTGCTAGGTTCAACGACTTATTTGGATATCTACGTAACGACTTCGACGTGCAAACCATTGATCTGCGTGAACCGGTTGCAAGTGCCGTTGACGTCCTAGTCGTAGTGGGACCCAATAATATGGATGCGACTCAACTGTTTGAAATTGATCAATTTTTAATGCGCGGTGGTACAGTCGTCGTGGCAACTTCTGCCTTCACGACATCATTTATGGAACGAATGCTCGTCGCGGATCGTGCATATAGTGGTCTTGAAGAGTGGCTTGCTCACCAAGGCATAAACATTCAACAAGCTATGGTGATGGATGCGAACAACGGTGGATTCCCGATCCCTGTGCAACGTGAAGTGGGCGGTCTAATTTTTGAGGACATTCAAATGATCGATTATCCATTTTTTGTAGACGTCCGCGGTGAGGGTTTTGTCGGGAAACATCCAATCGTCCAGAACTTAGATCAAATGACCTTCGCTTGGGGGTCTCCGTTGTCCATAGATGCGGAAATTAACGCCGAACGAGAAGTAATCGAAATCTTAAAGAGTTCTGACCAGAGTTGGACGCACACCTCTCCACAGGTGATGCCGAAGATGTCACAGGATCTATCCGGTGGTCCCCTGTATGCACCTGGTGTTGACGTCGGGTCGAAGTTGCTGGCAGTAAGTTTAAAAGGAAAGTTTACCAGTTTCTTTGAAGAATCTCCAGTACTGGCTGAAGCCCGTGAGCTAGCGGCGGCAGAAGCTGCACAGAAAGCAGCAGCGGAAACAGACAGTGAAGAGAATGCACCCACGAACGACGATGAGAACACTAACGAGGAAGAATTTGAAGATGAAGCACTTTTAGCTGAATTGCAGGATCTTCAATCAGGTGACGAGGAAGTGACCGATGAAGCTGAGTTGGGAGTGATTGGCGCGTTGGTGTCGAGTTCACCTGAGTCAGCCCGTCTAGTCGTACTTGGTACTTCAGATAGTCTGTCGGATACGGTGATAAACATGATTAGCCAGACTCGCGG
Organism: uncultured Pseudomonadales bacterium; assembly: GCA_964511425.1. Lineage (GTDB taxonomy): Bacteria > Pseudomonadota > Gammaproteobacteria > Pseudomonadales > Azotimanducaceae > Bin55. The sequence goes on along the minus strand of CAZEFI010000002.1, from coordinate 49,388 downwards.
GTCACTTTATTCCAACACCATGCAATTTGTTGCCAATGTCATCGACGTTTCGATGGAAGACGCATCGTTGTTGAAGATTCGGTCGAGAGGACATTTCAATCGAACCTTAAAACCCTTGGATGACGTACAACAAAAGACCATGGAATACCTAAACTACATCTTCGCAATCGTGAGTTTAATGATCGTATTTGGAGTTAACTACGTGTTGCAGCGAGTCAGCCAAACACGACGTGGTCAATCGTTTGGAGTGAACAGATGAAACAGAATATTTTGGTCGGCCTTTTTGTCGTACAAGTTCTAGTAATTGCGTTGTTTTGGTTTGTCAGTGCGGGTGGAGTTCAAGCTCCGGAGGAATTTTTGGAGTTCGATACGTTCGCAGTTGACAGGTTGGTTGTATCGAGTGCCGACGAGACGATCGAGTTAGCAAAACAAGACGCGCAATGGGTGCTTCCCGACGGTAATCCTGTTGATGGCGAGAAAGTAGATCGAGTAATTGTAAAGCTAGCTGATAGTGGAGCTGATTGGCCCATCGCGACATCCCAGAGTGCCGCGAAACGCTTTGAAGTATCAGACTCGAAATTTCAAAAGCACGTCACGCTATTTTCTGGAGAGACCGTACTTGCCGATGTGTACTTCGGAACCTCGCCGATTTTTCGTAAAGTACATGCGCGACAGGCGAACGAAGCTGAAATATACGCGATTGAGTTTTCAAACTATGAAGCAGGAACTTCGCCGAGTTCTTGGTTAGACAAGAAGTTGCTACAGCCGTCTGGATCCATTGTTTCCTTCGAGCAAATTGGCGTGTATAAACTGGCCCAATCAGAAGGAAAATGGACGACGGATTCTGAAACCGAACTTGATGAATCAAAAGTGAGAAGCTATATCGACCGGTTTGAGTCGCTAACCGTGTTTGACATCAATGATAGTGACTTAACTGAAGCGACAACACAAACTCAATTCTCCATAGAAGATGAGGAAGGTGTCTACGTGCTCACTATCTATCACTTTGATGGAGCAAATGATTGGGTTGCAGTGAGTGACCGTCGTGGTAGTCAATACGGAGTTGCTTCGTACATTGGTTCTGAACTCGTCAAAGAACTTGCTGATCTAACCCCGGATGAAGAAGTGGATTCTGAATCGGACGAAGAGATTGGTGACGATATGGAAGAAATTCTGATCGAGGCAGACTAAACTTGTCGGCTCAAAGCGAAAGTTCGTCTTTGAGCGACTGAATCGTCGTCGATTTACTCTGCGAGTTATAGGGGCGTGGTGTCCCGTGTCCCCAAACGGGCTGAGGCCAAGCATCATCGGTCGTCCGACGGCCAATTACGTGGATGTGCAACTGAGATACTTGGTTGCCTAACGCGGCGACGTTCATTTTGTTAACAGACCAAACTTTTTGAATCGCGGTTGAAGCTTGTTCAATTTCCCGAAAGAGAGCATCTTGATGGTTGGTTGGAATTTCGTGAAAGTCCTGTAAGTTTGTAATCCGTGGTACCAAGATAATCCACGGGAAGCGACAGTCATTCATCAGGAGTACTTCACATAGCGGCAATGAACCTATGTAGATGGTATCATCCGATAGTTTGGAGTGGACCGAAAATTGCATGACGAAGGTGGACTTTGAAACAGAGAATAAATTTTATTTGTTAGGCGCGAAAGTCATTGTGCTACCAATATTTGGTAGTTGCCTTAACAGTGTGGATATTGTTACCTCGCACAAATTGCATCCTGAATCGGAACCTTCATGAATTCACGAAGTATTCAAAATTTACGAATAATTTACATTCTTTACATGATTGGAGCGTTTATATGGGCTCCGATGATCGTAGGTGTCATTCTAGCGTATCTAGAACGGGGAAAGATTACTGATGTTGTATACCAAAGTCACGTGACCAAACAGATTCGAATTTTTTGGATTTGGCTTCTTGTGGTAGGAATCCTATACACCTTTGTGTTCGCGACCGTCGGAACCTCACTTCTGACACTGCTTACAGGCTACGGTATGTGGGGCGCGTTTACAGGTGTACGTTCTTTGGTAAGTTTTTCTTTTTTGGTGACGTTTTTGCTGTTTTTATATGTGCTTATCACCTCTATACGGTCGCTTGGTAAACTAGATGCTGGTGAGCCGATAACTTCGAGGTAGTGTTTTCGGTATCGCTCAATGTGAATTATCCGAAGGGCACGGTTGGATTGGTGAAATTTAATAGCTGATTCCAACTCTATGACGACGAAATATGCTGATCTTTTCTCTTAGGAGACTTGACAGGTGTGGGATGCGATAGACCGAGGTCGAACATTGAACGACCAGGAGTGGATGTGTATGAGTTTTGGTGTAGTTCTTGATCAAGCTGCGAACGCCGCAGAACACATCAGCACGAAAGCAATGTATGAACAAACTAGACGTGTAGTTGTCCTCGATAGTAGAGTGCACTCGGCTGCGCCGACACATTTATCCCCGATACCAGAGAAATTTTTGTAATGCGTACTATGTTGGACTCCAAGTCCGTTCGAAACACCAGAGTCGTTTATGTTCTTTACTATATCGGTGCATTTTTTTGGCCGGTCATGATCGTAGGTGGAATTTATGCGTATATCTTGAGGGACAAGGTTTCCAACTCTTTAGCTTTTTCCCATTTACGTAAGCAAATACAGATTTTTTGTATCTATCTAGTGATTGGGGTCGGTGGCGGAATCGCTATTGTCATCATCTGTATTTTCGTTCTATTGTTGATTCTCGCTGGAATAATGGTCGTTGAGTGGATTACCGAATCCTGGGTCGTACTATCGCTTCTCGTATCAAGTGTGTTGCTAATATTACACACGCTCGGTTTGCTCATTTATGTGTTAGTAGCTACGACAAAGGGGTTAATGAAACTCAATGACGATGAACCAATTCATCCTGAATCTTTACTCTTCGGCTTTGGTGGGCGACAACCCGGATATTGATGTTTTGTACCGGATCTGAGATTTCCTTATGATCTCATCTATCTTTGCACGGTGTGTCAGTTGGTTTGAGACACATGAGAATATTCTCTGACGTGCAGTGAAATATCAGGTTAAACGTTTTATTCGGCGGTAGTGTGTCAGTTTGAAAATGTTACAGCCAATTCGGCGAACAAAAACCTACCACTGCCTTCGGTGAGATTAAAAATGTCATCGTGAGAAACTCATTGTTTTGTATCGTTTAACCGAGCATGTGGAATACGATAACCGTTCCGCAAAGTACGACAATCGATACGCCGATAACAACAAAGAAAATTTTTGCACTACGGTTCACTGAAATGTCAGTTTGTCCCTCGACAGGCTGCTGGTCGTCGGTGTCCTTCGGTTTGTCTTTTTGCTGCAAAAACACTATAGCCAGCAAAATACCCAACAAAATCAAGACAACAATGAGGATTTGGAAAAATCTCATACGAACTTTTTTTCCTGCTTTGCCGTAGCCTCAGTGAGAAGAACGTATCATTGTAAAGTTAAATTTTGTTTAAGTTCGCAAACTCCTGTAGAAAGGTCACTCTTGAGTACAGTAATAATGCTTTCTTGTAATTGATGCGCGTTTGAATACAACGGATTGGTTCAAATTTATTCTTCTCCGACAGAAACTAAATGAGAGCCTGCGTGTCTAAGTAATAGTGGTCTTGTTGGAATTGGTGTCAGTGTGAAAAGGGGCGGCATATCTCGGTGTCGAGCAGTTTTAAGACTTGCTGCTGTCGTTTTGTTCTTAGGTTGCACAAACTTCGGTTATGTTTCGACTGCCGCTGATTCGTCTAAAGACGAGTCTCAGACACTGGAAACCCAGGAAACACTTGAGTCTGAGATACCTTCGGCAGACAGCGAAGAATCAAAAACTGACAAAGCTCTATTTGAAGAACTTCTCGAATTCCAGCGACTCATAGAGAAAAACGACGAGTCGGACAAACAGTACTCGGATGAAAAACGATGTGTTGATACGAGGCGAATTAGGCACTATGACGTACTTAGTCCCCGATTCGTTGCGTTCGAGATGCGTCAGTCTGACGAATTCTATCTTGTACAGTTTGAACAAAAATGCCCGGGTCTCCAAAAGAATGGAACCTTAACGTTTGAAATTCGGAGCGGACAAAGTGGGAGACTGTGTATCAACGATAGCATCAAACCGCTTGAAGGTGATTTCACTAGACAAACCGATGTGCGAGGTGGAAACTGTCGGATTCCATCGATCGAGAAAATCGCGGAAGTTCAGCTTGTGCAACTGGAACGTGGGATTGCTTCGAATCGAGTAAAGTAACAAACCGCTGATAAATTCCTTGTTCTTTGTTATGAGTCTCCTGCAGATCTAGTTTTTCTACCCAAACTTCACTCAAATTGATCAAACTAAAAGTATCGGAGTGCGCTCTTTGAATCACGCAACCCGATCTCTTTCCGAGCTGACGCAACCAAATTGGAATTCAACCTATATGAGCGCAATCGCAGGGGCTGCGGCTTATTTTGATTTAGCATATTCCGCGCCAGAATTATTTGTTGAATCCGGTTACTTTGCCGCGATAAATATTCAGAACGAATTAAAACCATGCGGTCCTTACTGTTGGAACCATGGTCCGATCGCTAAGAATTTAGAGTCAATGGGACTATCCGTGTCTTGGTTATCCAGTCACTTCGATTGTAAGTCTGCGGAGTACCGCAAGCATATGTTGGATCAGATACTTGCAAATGAGGGAAACGTTGTGTGTATGGTTGGATTGGAGTTTCAACTGCTTCTTTACAGCGATGCGCAGACATTGAAATTTGCTTTACCTTGGGGGCCGGATGTGAAGACTTGTGTGCAGGAACTAACGTTCACCGACATACTAGATGGAAATCACTTCCCGGGTTTAGCATGGTTTATCGTTAGTCCAACGACTGCCTTGCCGCGTACAACACGATTGCAAAGTTCAATTACTAGTGCCTTAAAGTTTTACCAACAAGACAAACAATCTGGTCAGATGGGCTATTATTTTGGGCCAACTGCCTGGCAGAAATGGGCCGCTCAGTTAGAGTCTGGTTCCTACGACAAACATGGCCACTGGTGGAGCAGTATGGTCTGGAGCGAAGCACGTCAACAAGCAGCTGTTTACTTTGAAAAAGAGTGGGTTGGTCCGACAGATCTCGGGAAGCAACTAAGCGCGCATCTCGTCAACATGTCCGCAGCGATAGCGAAGTCTGCAGACACGGAAATTTCAGACGTCGAACGGGCAGATTTCATTCGACAGGCTTGTGAGATTGACGCGCAGGTCTATCAAAATTTGGTTTCCTGCATTAATTTCTTGCGCGAGTAAGTAGTAAACTAAATTACCCTTGCTGGCGTCGATAGAGCGAAGTAGTGCCGTTAGCTACTTTCTCGCAAACATGCTTGCAAGAATATCGGCATTATTTGAGATTTGGTCCCTCGACGTGACAGCGCAACGAGAACCGAATGTAATTGGAAATAAATTACGTAATCGCGAGAGTAAGAACAACGTTTTGTTGAATCAATTCGAGTTAAAATTTGAGTGAAAAAGATCAAGGGCGGACTATTAGGTGATCGTTGGTTCACGAAAGACTTCAGTGAATTACGAAGCAACAAGTTTTGATATATGCGCGATTGAAAGAATCAGCGGATTAACCGCGCGGCAAATTCAAGCGGTAGCTCGCCGAGGGCTCATAAATCCTTTTAAGAAGGAGCACAATAAACCTATACAAGTGTCTTTTCAGGACATTCTTGTCTTGCGAAGGATCGGACAATTAATTTCATCCCAGTGTTCCTTTCGTTCGATTCTTACCCAGCTATGCGATGTCATGGCTTCATTTAATTCCAGACAATCACTTACTTCCTTTGACGTGACCTCAATCGGACCTTACTTGGTAGTTAAAAAGGATGGCTACTATCAACACATCACATCTGGGCAGACCTTTTTCAACTTTGATGTAGACTGTGATAGTACGCACTCAAATGTCTTGCAATTTCGTCTAAATTCCGAGCCTCCTCCATCACAATCCTTCGCAGCAACATTACAGGATTCCGAGTTAGAACGGATTCTTGAGAGTGATGAGCTTACTAGTGACGATTGGTTCAACTTGGGTATTCAGTTTGAATCGTTCAACGAAGTCCCGCGCGCGCGTAATGCTTATCGAAATGCGATCGGACTCGACGAAAACAACATTGATGCCTACATAAATCTCGGGCGCTTACTCCAGCTCGACGACAAATATCGAGACGCAAAGAAGCTTTATGAAAAAGTACTTGACATTCGTCCAGAAAACGAACTTGCAAACTATAACTTAGGGACACTATTCGACATGTTGGACGAGTACGAGTTAGCTGTTCGTTATTACCTTCGAGCACCTAATATGGCGATGGCACATCATAATTTAGCACGAATCTACGATCATTTAGGAAATGAAGTAAAAGCTGCGCGGCATACTTCACGAAAACTAGAGCTAGAGCGAGAGTAATAAATTAAGGCCTATTCTGAGTGTGGGTCGCAATCGATTGCGGAGGGTGATTGTTTGTCTTCAACCGTGTACTGTGCAGCAGTTTTTGCGATTAGCTCCGAGACCATATAAACACAGGAACCACAGTTCATTCCCACCTTTAGTTCTTTGATCACTGCATCAAGGTTTGTATGGCCCGCATGGACACACTGAACAACCTGAGAGGTGGTTACTGCATTACAAAGACATACGAACATAATAATATTGTAAATAATAATCATTATTATTATCAAATTCAATAATTGAGTATTAAGATCTATAAATTAATAATAAGACTTTGCTTCGAAATACAAAATCAGTAAACTATACCTCTCAATTGATTCTAAATACAAAAATATATGCAAGTACAAGACCCCAAAATTTTCGTTCACTTGAATACTGTTCTAAAAAACGAGCTTACCGCGATTAATCAATACTTCCTTCATTCTCGCATGTTGAAGGACTTTGGCTTAAACCGTCTTGCAAATCACGAATACGAAGAATCAAAGGAGGAAATGCAACATGCTGATGCTTTGATTCAACGAATCTTACTGTTAGAGGGAGTACCGAACTTACAAGAACTTGGGCACCTAAGAATTGGAGAACGACCGGAAGAGATGTTACAATGCGATTTGGACTTAGAACTGCACGCCCTGCAAGATTTGCGTGCTGGTATCGAATTTTGTGAAACGGTACAAGATTACGTCACTCGAGAACTTTTCGAAAGTATTTTGGAAAACGAGGAAGAACACGTGGATTGGATCGAAACACAATTAGATCTTATCAAGCGAATTGGAGTCGAGAGCTATCTAGAGCAACAGATGCACGAGTAGACCTGCGTCACGATGGTGGTCAATTACAAGCAATTGTGTACCGCGATCGCAAACGATGATGACAGGACGTTTAACTCCTTAATTCAAAATTCGCCCGACCTTGCATCGCATTGGAAACCTCTTTGCGATGCGGCGTTTTTTGGAAAGCCGAAGCTTGTCCAGGCACTATTACGTGCAGGCGCAGACCCAAATCAACGTGCTGGTACGGCGTCACGGCACACACCACTTACCCGAATTACGCAACATCACAAAACGATTCCACGACATCAAGGACATCTGCAATGTTTGCAAATATTGCTTGAATCGGGAGCGGATCCTTCATTAGTAGGAGGCCCGTGGTCGTGGTTGCCTATTGTTTATGCAACAATGGGACCGAACCTTGAATTTGTCGAACGATTACGACATTTCACCAGGTTAGATCTGTTCATTGCGGCGGCACTCAACGAGACTGCACAAATTAAAAAAATGCTCAGCCGCGAATCCGCATCAACACTCGACACTCAAAAATACAGCGCGCTTCACTATCTCGGAATTTCCGGCATGTGGCGATCGGTGGGTCCAGATCAAACGATTGATTGCGCGAGAGTTCTACTCGAAGCTGGAGCTTTTGTCGATGAAAAGTACGACATACCGGATGGTGCCCAAGTATTCAAGCCCACACCGCTTTGGTTTGCAGTAGCACATTCCGAAAACAACTCACTAGCCGAGTTTCTACTTAAAAACGGTGCTGATCCAAATTCCCCCGTTTTTGCGGCAACGTTTCGAGGGGACTTGAAAGTGTTAGAATTGCTGCACAGTTACGGAGCTAATTGGAATCAGGAGTATGCGAAGAATACACCAATTATGGAACTCTTTCGATACCGGCGAACAAAAGTGGTCCCTTGGTTACTAAGTCATGGAGCGAGTGCGACACATACCGATGCCAAACAACGAACTTTGCTCCATTTGGCAGCAATATATGGTGCGAAAATGGAAATACTCCAAACGCTTGTCGAGCATGGGGTCGATGCGTCCGCTCCGGATGTCGACGGAGTAGTTCCCCTTACGTATGCGAAACAACACTCACGCAAAGAAGTGACACAGTTTCTTGAACGACTTAGTTAACGAGAAACGTAGAAACAAATGGGACTTATAGGGAATACTACACGACGCCGAAGAACTGTATATAATAACACTATGGAACACCGAGGGATAACCTATCGATTAATACCGGGCACGAAAGCGCGAGCTCGTCAATTGGCGTGTTTGGCTGGTGCCACCAAGTCTCCCGGATTTGTGCTGATACCGCGGCAGAGGTAGTATTAGAAGACCTCAACACACGAGGCATGACCAAATCTGCCAAAGGTACCAAAGCAGAGCCCGGTACGAACGTTAAGGCCAAAGCGGGGTTAAACCGAGAGATTCTCGGATCGGGTTGGGGTCAGTTGGAGCAAATGATCGGATACAAGGCCCACACCTTGACGAAGGTACCAGCACGATACACCTCACAAACATGTCATCGATGCGGCAACATCAACAAAGAAAACAGAGTATCACAAGCAGAATTTCACTGTACTGCTTGTGGGCACAGTGGCAACGCAGATATTAATGCTGCGTTGAATATTTTGGCCTTGGGGACTGGGGCATCTGGACGGGGAGGAGCGTTGGCGTTGGCCACTCCAAAGAGCCGTCAAAAGGTAGGAAATCTACACTTTGTGTAGTATTCCCTATAAGTCCCAAACAAATGTGCCTGGACTCACTTCGCAGGGTTCTTTTTCTAATCAAGCTGAACGACTCTCAAAACGTTTCGCTGAGATTTTTCTGCTCGTCTTCCGCTTTGCCGGAGTACCGCCATGCAAACTGTGGTTAGTGCGATCATACCAAATATCCAGATGATCGCTTCCACCGGACTTGAACCGAGTTGTCCTACTTGATACACACAGACTGCCATCGCATACGCTACGGTTACACTCCAGACAACGCTGAAAGTTGCCCAGTATGCGCCGAGTTCTCGTAAGATCACACCGACAGTAGCAACGCATGGGACATACAGCAAAACAAACACTAAGTAACTAAACGCTCCCAGTTTACCATGAAACAACGATTGCATCGCTAATACGGTGTTGATATCAACGTCGTTTTGCACAGCGCGTTCGGTTAGCGTGTCTGCATTGTTGATTTTCAGACCAAGCGGATCCAGTAGTGTACTTCCAACTGCGAGAAGATTTTGTGGAATTGAAACCACGGCATTTGTAATTGTCGTCCCATATTCAAACGGTTGATCTGAGTCAGTACTTGGTGTGTAAAGTGCATCAAGCGTACCAACGACTACTTCCTTAGCGAAGAATCCCGTAAATATTCCGACTGTCGCAGGCCAATTTTCTTTGTCGATTCCCATAGGGTTAAACACCGGAGTTATTGTGCGACCAATCGCAGAAAGTAGTGACTTTTCACTATTTTCGTTCCCAAAAGAACCGTCAGTGCCGATAGAACTGATCACTTGTAGAACCACTACGACAACGACGATCGCGCGGCCGGCACGAAGTACGAAGTCTTTTAGCCGATGCCACGTATGCTTTCCTAAATTCCGCAAAGTAGGTAAGTGGTATTTCGGTAATTCTTGTACATACACGCTTGTGGAAGAATTTTGTAACTGCTTTCTCACTATCCAAGTAGTACCCAGAGCCACCACGATGCCGATAAGGTAAAGCAAAAATACGATGTTTTGACCATGGTTTGGAAAAAATGCAGCGACGAATAGCACATACACCGTCAAGCGCGCACCACAAGACATGAACGGTGCCATAATGGTTGTAAGAATACGATCTGGTTTGTTGTTGAGACTTCGTGTGCTCATGACGCTCGGAACATTGCAACCAAAACCTACTATCAGAGGTACTAGTGCTTTCCCAGGAAGCCCGAAAGCGCGCAATGGTTTGTCCAAGATAAATGCAACCCGGCCCATGTATCCTGAATCCTCAAGTGTCGACAGAAAAAGAAACAACGCTCCAATGACTGGAAGAAATGTACCCACGAGTTGTACCCCTCCTCCGACTCCGTCAGCAACGAATGCAGTTAACCAATCAGGACTACCAACTGTTTGCAATAGCAATCGCGGGGTCTCAACGAACACCATCCCACCGATGATGTCAAAAAAATCGATAAATACCGCCCCGACATTAATCGCAAAAAAGAACATTGCATACATTACGATGAGAAAAATGGGTATTGCTAGATATCGGTTTAATACCCATCGATCTATATGGAAGGAAATGTGCTCAGATTTATCTGAACGGCGTACTGTTTCCTTGACTAGTTCGTCAACAAACGTATAGCGATCTGCGAATTCAATCTTCTTTTTTGACTGCGTAGTCCGCGCTACTTGAATAGTTTTTAGTAACTTGTTTCGTGTAGTAGCACGCGTTGCATCGACAAGCACGACCGGACATTGAAGTTGTGCGCTAAGCGCAGAACAATTGAGCTTTAACCTCTGATTTGCGGCTATATCGGACATTGTCAGCGCAATTACTACTGGGATATCAATCTCTAGTAACTGTGTTGTGAGGAACAGGCCGCGCGCAAGAGTAGTCGCATCTACAACATTAACGATCACATCCGCATTTAGTTGTTGCAAGTAAGAGCGCGTGAGTGCTTCGTCAAGTTTGTCGTTGCCGTCTAAGTTCGTTAAACTGTAAAGCCCTGGCAAATCGACGATGTCGAACGTGGTCTGTTCGAATGCCGTAGTACCGATCCTTTTGTCGACGGTCACTCCCGACCAATTTCCGGTGCGCTGCGAGCCACGCGTGAGTGTATTAAAGAGAGTGGTTTTGCCGCCATTGGGATTTCCAATTAGCGCGACTTTTTTGGTCACTTCCGTATTGGAGCAACCCTGATGCAATCGAGGTCCTTACGACGCAGACAAAGATCGTAATCACGTAATTTGAGATGTACTGGATCTCCCATCGGCGCAACGCGGAGAATCGAAACAATAGTTCCTGGAACCAATCCAAGGCATTGAAGTTGATGCGCATGTGGTGGCTGAGTCTTATAACCGACAATTCTCGCGGTGTCACCTTGGCTCAAAAGACTCAGGGAAATCATATGCTAATGATAATCATTAGCATTTAAATTGCAACCTGTTTACACTAGATTTTGGGGCTAAAGAGAGAACGCAACACTCGATGGAGAGCTGGTTTTATGTTTTTGTTGGCGCGCCCGCAGGGACTCGAACCCCGAACCCCCAGGTTCGAAGCCTGGTGCTCTATCCAGTTGAGCTACGAGCGCCCGGGAAACCAAAAATTATAAGTGAGATTAAGCATTCGAGCGATGACAAATCAACGCCGTATTCAGTTGAACTGAGCTCCGAATCTTCGAAAGTCTTTCCTCATGTTTTTCACGTGTCTCTACCTTGACCTTCCTCTTAAAATATAGCACTCTCTTTCCCGTCATTTTTTTCAGCTTAACTATCGTAACAGAGCAAACTTGCCAATCACCATGAAATTTGACAGCGTTGAAGCAACGATTGAAGCGGTAGGGCGTGGTGAATTAGTCATCGTCGTGGATGATGACGATCGAGAGAACGAAGGTGATCTGATCATGGCTGCCGCGAAAGCTACACCCGAGCGTGTGGCATTCATGGTGCGTCATACCAGCGGAATCCTCTGCACTCCGATAACGCTTGAACAAGCTGAACGATTACAGCTACAACCGATGGTTGCTAGAAACGATGCGCCGTTGAGCACGGCATTTACCGTTAGCATTGACTACAAACATGGTTTGTCAACCGGCATCGCCGCAGAGGAGCGTGCCAATACGATCGTAGCACTCGCTAGTAATAACACCCATGCATCAGATTTCGTTCGTCCAGGGCATGTGTTTCCTTTGGTAGCTATGCGCGGCGGCGTACTTGTACGATCAGGACACACGGAAGCTGCTATTGATTTAGCCACGGCTGCAGGGTGCGCACCTGTGGGTTTGCTCGCCGAAATCGTTAACGACGATGGAAGTGTCAAACGATTGTCCCAGCTTGTTCAATTTGCCAAGGAACATGATCTTAAAATTACGTCGATCGCAGAACTTATCGCGTGGCGACAGCGCCGCGAACGATTAGTCGAACGCATAAAGGAATTTACCGTCCGTACGAACTACGGTGCAGCAAAAGCATTTTCGTATCGAACGCAGTTTGAAGATGCTGAACACTTAGTACTCAAAGTAGGAAATGTGGATCCACGCAAAACGGTACTCGTGCGTATTCACCGAGAGCGATTAGTGGAGGATGTATTCGGACCGCAACTGGATCACGAGAAGCGAATTGTCGACCTCGCTTTGGAACGACTCGTTGCCGCGGGAGGGGGCATTTTCATTTATTTAAGAGCTGGTTCTGAAGGCGTTCCCTTTGCACAACTTCATCATACATCCCGCACAAGCCGCGAAACGAAAAGATCTCAAGATTGGCTGGAGATCGGTGTTGGAGCGCAAATACTAGCAGACCTAGGTCTCAAAAAAATCAAAATACTCGCGGGTCGAAAGGTTGACTTCGTTGGACTTGAGGGATTTGGACTCCATGTGCAAGAAACTGAAATCCTTTCGTAACCCTTATTGAAGATTTGTAAAGGCAAAAAAAATATTGTGACGAGGCAACCAAGAATAGGTATTACGCTCGGAGATCCGGCCGGTATCGGAAGCGAAATTCTCGCCAAAGCTTTGCCCTCAATTCAACAACGATGTGATCCGGTGTTGTATGGTAGTGAGTGGTCTTTACAAGACGGTTATCGAATCGCTGATATTGAACCGAATACTTTGGACGTCCCCGTTTTCGTCGACGTTAATATCCCTAAACCAACTAGCTTTAAGTTTGGTGAAATTTCTGCGACGTGCGGGGAAGTAGCAGTTCGCGCTGTCGAATCCGCCGCAGAAGATGTCCTAGCCGGTAAGTTAGATGCACTCATGACATGCCCGCTTAATAAAGAGAGCATTCATCTATCTGGGTGCGTGGATATTGGACACCAGGAAATATTCGCCCGACTTACCAATGCAAAATCCACTGCCACGATGTTGATGACACCGGGTTTAAGGGTGGTACACCTTTCTACGCACTTGTCGATTATTCAAGCAGCTCGCTATATTTCCGTTGAAACTGTTCTAGAACGACTCAGACTCATTCACGAGAATTTTGAACGATGGGGGTTATCGCATGTTCGAATCGGTGTTGCTGCGTTAAATCCCCATGGCGGGGAGGGGGGATTGATGGGTCGAGAAGAGATTGACGAGATTGGTCCTGCAATCGATCAAGCGGTTCAAGAAGGGATCGCCGCTGTGGGTCCGTATCCGGCTGATTCAATCTTCAATCGAGCGATCTCAGGGGAGTTCGATGCGGTACTCGCAATGTATCATGACCAAGGACATATTGCTATCAAAGTTCACAATCTACATCAGAGTATTTCGGCAACACTGGGATTATCTTTCGTCCGAACTTCAGTTGACCACGGTACGGCGTTTGATATCGCCGGTCGCGGTGTTGCTGATCATCGTAGCACGATAGCAGCTATTGACGCTGCAATTACCTTAGTATCTGGCACACTCGGAACGTGATTCCATTGTATTTCCCGATGTACAAACAAAATTAGGGAGTGCGCGTGCGTTGGCTGTCCTTTGTCCATGACTCAATAAGTTCGTTCGGCTATGTCGAGGGAGAACATGTCGTTGATCTTGGAGGGTCATGCAATCTAACCGATCTAAAAAGCGCACTGGACGCTGGCTGTCTTGAATTTTTGCACCAAGCACTGTGTGAACATGCAGCACGCTTCCCACTGGACGACATTAAATTTTTACCCCCTATACCCAATCCTAGTAAGGTCTTGTGTGTCGGTCTAAATTACCTCGATCATCAACTGGAATCAGGACGAGGTGGTGAAGCTCAACCGACAATATTCGTACGTTTTGGTGATGCTCAAGTTGGTCACGAAGGCACCATGGTGCGGCCACGAGAGTCGAATACTTTGGATTTTGAAGGCGAAATAGCTTTGGTTATTGGATCACACGGTCGCCGAATCCAAAAGGAAAGGTTCTTAGACCATGTATTTGGTTTTAGTTGCTATAACGATGGGAGTGTGCGCGAGTATCAACGCCAAACTAGTCAATTCACGCCCGGCAAAAACTTTGTCCGGACTGGTGGATTCGGACCTTGGATTGCGACCACCGACGAAATCAGCGATTTAGCGGATATGGAACTCTTCACGCATCTGAACGGTGAACTCATGCAGCACGCGTGGTCTTCGGATATGGTATTTGACTTTGCTTCGATCGTGAATTACTGTTCCACTTTTATCGATTTAGAGCCAGGCGATGTCATTGTCACAGGAACGCCCGGTGGCGTGGGTGCAGCGCGAACTCCACCGATCTTTATGGACGAAGGCGACATCATCTCCGTGACTGTGCGACCTATCGGTACTTTGACCAATACTATTGCCGTAGGATAGCGAAACTAACTCGCACTCTTAGACAGAGAGTTTTTGCACGACCTCCAATACTTTGGCCGGGTGGTCCGCCGCCTTCGGTACTCGTTTCCAATGCTTGACGATAACTCCATCAGGTCCAATAATTGCGGTTGACCGAATCACTCCCATAGTCGTCTTGCCGTACATCATCTTTTCACCATACGCACCATATTGTTCCATAACGGTACGATCTGGATCACACAGTAAGGTAAACGGTAGGTGATATTTTTCAACAAACTTCTGGTGGGACTGTGTGTTGTCAGGCGAGACACCGATAACCACGGTGTTGCACTTTTTAAAGTCTTCCGACAGATCTCTAAACCCACATGCTTCTTTGGTGCAACCAGGTGTATCGTCTCGGGGGTAAAAATATAGGACGACATATTTACCTCGTAATTGATCGAGCGAAACGGTGTTTCCGTGGTTGTCAGTTAGAGAGAAATCTGGAGCGTTTTGCCCTTCTTGTATAGACATAATGACCTGTGTTTCGATTGAATTTGCAAAGAGTATACGGAATCAATCGAAGAGGACTCGCTCGTCTATTTTGTTGTTCGTAGAATTGTGCGTAGAGATGACCACGCAGACTTTGAACAAGCGAACTCAATGAGTCCAAACACTGTAAAAACACCTCGTCGAACCGTACTTACATTAGGTGTTACCACTCTTGTTGCGTTGTTGATGTTGTTTGGACTGGTGTCGAGTTGTATGTCTTTACGACAACCAAGTAATACCGCAAATCTTTGCACAATTTTTGCAGAAAAGAGTTTCTGGTATCGTCATGCAGTCAACGCGGAGAGGAAGTGGAAAATTGATAAAACCGTATTGATGGCAGTAATTAAACAGGAATCGAGTTTCATTAGAGACGCACGCCCACCACGAACGCGGATTCTTGGTTTGATTCCCTGGAAACGCCCTACCACTGCATACGGATACGCTCAAGCGGTGAATGAAACTTGGAGCGATTACAAGGTCCGGAACAAACGACCGCATGCGAATCGTACGAACTTTCGAGATTCGATCGATTTCGTTGGTTGGTATTTGGACATGGCTGCGACAACCGCAAATGTGAGCCGCGACAATGCACGTAATCTCTATTTAACGTACCACGAGGGAGTAGCAGGATATAAAAGCGGAAATTGGAGAAAAAACACGAAAGTGCTTGTTGCCGCAACCAAAGTGAGCGATACCACGAAGGAATACGAGAAGCAATTGGAAGACTGCGACCGCGGTCCTGCCCGTCGTCGTTGAAGAGTCTCCGGAGCTATCCTCTACTCTGTCTTTTTGTGTCGGACTTGATAAATTTTTCCAGCTCCATCGTCTGAAATAAACAATGAACCGTCATTAGCTACTAGTACGTCATTCGGTCTTCCGCTGACTTGTTCACCGTCCAACCAAATATCGATAAACGGTTGGTAAGAGGGTTTGTCATCAGTAAATAGTACAACGCTTACTCGATAGCCGACTTTTGAAGAACGGTTCCACGAACCATGTTCTGCGATGAAAAGGGCATTTTTGTACTTTTCGGGGAACTGCGTACCGGTGTAGAACGCGATTCCCAACGCGGCGGAATGTGCTTGTATGTTCACAGCTGGTTTTACGTATTCAAAGTCGTCGGGCTGTTGTTCGCTGTACGTTGGATCGGCGTAACTGTCGCCGTGAACGTAGGGGTATCCGTAATGGCTCCCGGGTTGATCGACCACATTGATTTCTTCAGGAGGGACATCGTCTCCGAGCCAATCCCCTCCGTTGTCAGAAAACCACATTTTCTTCGTCAAAGGATGCCAAGCACTACCGACACTATTTCGAACGCCGTGCACATACACTGCGGAATCTCCTGAATCTGGATCCATTTTCACGATAGAAGCGAATATCTCTTCTTCTCGGAGGCAGATATTGCACGGCGCACCGACATTGAAATAGAGAAAACCATCCGGTCCGATTGAAAGATACTTCCAACCATGGTGTGTTTCAGTGGGTAGGTCGTCTGAGACTACGATAGGTTTGGGAGATTCCCTGTAGTTTTCTTCAATATCTTCGTACTTCAATATGCGGTTATGAGCTGCTACGTAGAGATCACCATTGAGCAACGCAAGACCGGTTGGCATGGTCAAACCCGTAGCGACCACGATTGGTTCATCTGGATTTGCTGGATCGACAGCATAGATTGATCCTCGCCTAGGCATTGTTCCGACAAACAATATTCCAGACTCAGTTTGTGCCATCTGTCGCGCACGTGGTATTGACGCATAAGTGGTCAACTCAAACATTTCACCGTCGTCGTCAACAATCGTCACTGGGTCTGCCACGGTTAGATTAACACTCACTACTAGCAGAATGCCGGTCCACAGTGATAGTTTTCGCATAGTATCTCCCTTTAAAATCTGTATTGGTCTGGAGCAACCAAACTGTGCCGAATATTGTAAATTTAAGAACAACCGATGTCTCAAGCTACGTCAATTTATACGTTGGACGTCGGATCAAGCTAAGACAATAATATTGACCACTCCACTTTCCCTTTTCGACTGACTAGTTTCATTAAGTGCCCCGTAACTTGAGCCCGCCGGTGCGTCAACTTTATGACGCCTGGTTGCAACAAAATGGCTTTCAATCGCGTTCGAGTCAAATCGAAATGATGAAGTTTATTGAATCAATCATTGATCATAAACGAGCACGGATTGGGATCGTGGAAGCAGCTACGGGAACCGGAAAAACCGTCGCGTACGCAGCAACCGCGATTCCGCTTGCGCGAGAACGAAACAAAAAAGTTGTCATTGCGACAGCAACTGTTACCTTGCAGGAACAAATAGTTCAGCAGGATTTGCCGTCGCTCAGAAAGGCTAGCGATATCGGATTTACGTTTTCACTCGCGAAAGGCCGACAACGCTACATTTGCCCACTACGTTTAGAACAAATAGTCCAACCTAATGTATCGCCAGCACTCCTTCGAGAACTTGACGCACACGGTGGATCGAGCGCACAACCCATTAAGAAATACGAGCGTTTGTTTGACGCATTCCATAGTACCAAGTGGGACGGTGATCGCGATAATGCTCCAATTAAACTTTCAGAAGATCAGTGGTCTCCAATAATCACAGACTCTCGAGGTTGCATGGGAAGAAACTGTACGTCCTTTAGTCACTGTCCTTACTACCTGTCTCGACAACATATTCGCTCGTCAGATGTCGTCGTCACTAACTACGACCATCTCTTCCGTAGTCTCCAAGCGGACACCGACACCTATCCACCGATGAACGACGTTATTCTAATTTGTGACGAGGCTCACAATCTTTCTAGTAAGGTTATGTCAACCTTCAGTTCTCGCGTGGCAATTAACGATTCTCACGCCACTTTGACAAAACAGCGGAATTTACTGGACAGATTGGGTAGAGCTTTAGCCGAGGAACAATTATTACAACAATTAGTGAGTGCTTTCACCGAAACGTATCTTGGTCTTCTTGCTAAATTGGATGAATTGAAAGACTACCTCAAAGACTGTTTTCGTACCGAGAAAAAGAGTGTGACCGAGCACCGATTTGTTTACGGAGAAATTAACAACGAAATCCGTGAAGCCGCAGCACACTTAGCAGTTTTTTATGCTGGGTTGGCAACCACGACTACCGATGTGTGCATCGAACTCAAAAAAGTTATTGAGAGTCGCGATCCAAGCAGTTCCACGCAAGAACTGATTGAATATCTCAATGAGCTTGGAATTGCAAGCAATCATTTGAACGAAGCAACGACATTGTTTGAGGCATATTCTTTAAACGAAAGTCAGAGTACTTGTGCGCGCTGGATTTCACGTTCTGTTGACGAGTTGCAGCCAGAATGGACTCTTCACAACATCCCGATCGCCATAGACAAATTCATTAATCCGTTGATTTGGGACGACTCGTACGCAGCTTTGTGTACGTCAGCGACTCTAAACGCTGGAGATGAGTTTCATCATTTTGTTGAAGCTGCTGGTCTCAGGGAACAAGCACCTGCTACATTACAACTCGAAAGTCCATTCAATTTATCCCAGAATGTGTCGTTACACATTCCCGAGATGCAGACACTGTTATCTGCACATGAGCAAACACGGCTCGCTCACACACAAGAAGTCATACGTATGTTACCTGGTGTGCTGAAACAACATCGAAGCGGTTTAGTCCTATTTGCAGCAAAGAAAACCATGGCTGAGGTCTATGAACAACTACCTCAGTCGATGCGAGATCTCTGTCACGTGCAGCAAGGTACAGGAATCCCTGTTCTTCTAAAAGAACATCGACATCGAATCGATCAAGGGCAAATGAGTTATCTCTTTGGAGTCGCCAGTCTTCGTGAAGGGATCGATTTACCGGATGAATACTGCCGTCATGTCGTAATTGCCAAACTTCCTTTTGAAGTACCAGGAGATCCGGTCATGGAATCCCGTCGCGAACTTCTACAAGTTGAAGGTGTGGAGGACAAAGAGCTCTTCTCATTGGTACAACTACCCCCTGTAATTTTGAAACTCAAACAAGCCTGTGGCCGTTTAATTCGAAATGAAGATGATTTTGGTCAAATCACGATCTTGGACATTCGGCTTGTCAAAAGACCTTACGGTAAGAAAATCTTGAGTGCGCTACCTAACTATGGAATCGACACACGCTCTCGCCATCGGACTGGTTTTCGAAAGTAGCACGGGCATTCATTGCGAATACACTAGTAGCACGCAAAAGAGCTTGTTTATAACTAAGTCGCCCAATTTAGGGCATTGAGCACAAAGTAACGACCTGTTAGTACCGTACGTGGTGTGTGTTCTGCATGCGGAAACCAACCGCACATTACTCATAGACATCGAGTTCCAGTGCAACCTGCTCGAACTTGTCCAATGCGGTTAACACCGGCGCGCTCGTAAACTCTCGCTGTCGAATTTCATGGACGATCTCCTTGCAACTCTTGGGATTCTCGTACGTTTCGCGGATTACTCTTAAATCCTCCGCGAGGATTTCAGCAGGTTCGTCGTCTGACCCACGCTCTAAGTAGCGGATTTGCGCTTCATGAGCCGACTTGGTCCAGCCAAAATAGAAAGGCCGTGCGCAAAGATGCTGAGCCACCAGCTCCCAATCAAACTGAAATTCATCGCGGGGATCGGGTCTCCGTGCACTAGCCAATGCGAGCATTCGGAACACTTGGATAAAGCGATCGACACTGGGTGGGTCCTTGTAAATAAACTCTCCCCATTGGTCGCTCTTCAACAGCCAAGATAAACGGCCGTACTGACTTCCATTTTCCTTGTAAGAGTGACTATACGGAACAGTGGTCGACTGGGTGAGCCCGGCCGCGTTGTCCCCTAAGCGCGCCGCTAGTTCAATTAAAAGCTCACGAGAGTCTTTTGACCGAGAGTTTGGATCGGAAGGGGCAAGGGACATCACCAACTCATAGAGGATTGGATTCTGTTCTGACGTCAGTTCGAGCGTTGGGCTCAATGTCTCGCATTGCATTATGACCCAATGGCGTTCCAAACTTTGTTTCCACATGAACCGGTCTTGCTCGGGAGTCGGGTTGTCCTCCGGCCAGTGTAGCGTCCGGTTCTGGTTCCAATAACCTTCATCAAAACAAAAACGATTGAGGAGCGCGTAGTTTAGGAAGGCGTCCGCATGGCAGGTTTCTTTCAGCTCCCAGTTGGTTTCGTCTCCTTTCAACAGACACTCAGGATTGGATAGTGCGTCTTGCACCCTGATTAGATCTCCATTAGGGTCGGCGAAGATTCGCCCGAAGGTCAACGGCTCATCTAACACAACAAAAGCAAATGGGAAGTGCTTTGCTCCTTTACTCCAGAGATAGGGATTGATGCCGTTGATATGGGCTTCCAAAGCCGCGCGACATGCTCCGTTAGATTCGAGAATTTCAATGCTGTGCCCGTAGGATGGATTGCTTAAGCTTGTTAAACTTGGGTCACCAACCCAATAGGTCGGTAACTCATTAAAACCACAGGCCTCTTCGACCGAGCCTGGTGGAAAATCCAAGGCTGGTAGCGGTGTCTCTTCTTGAACTGTTTGAACTAAGGGTTCGCTAACGACCTGGGGCAATGAGGGTACGATCGCACTCGGTTTGTGCTCTCCAACAGACGAAGGGCTTTCATCCGAGCTCGGCTTGTTCTGGTTCACAAAAACCAACACGACCACTACCGAAACGAAGACAAGTCCGGTAATACCACCCCAGAACCAACTCTTCATGCGTGGGCTTTGGTTCAGTCTTTTTTGTCCTTCAGGGTACATCCTAAATCCGCTGTTTCGTCGTACAACAATCCATGAAATTCGATTTAGTGGGACATATCTAACCAAAACCAGTCTGCGATCTCTTTCGCATAAACAGCATCTTGCCAACAGCGGGGTGCTTTGTCGTTAGGCTCTTTCACATTGATCATTCATTCAGATTTTCATCCAGTAAATTATCTTATTTTTCCGTATGAATCACTTGTTCTGGGCTGGATAACGGTATTCGAAATTCTGCCCTGTGAAGCTACCTCAGTTTGATTGACACCACCAATTAGAAGACAATGAGGAGTCCATATTATGGCGAGAAAACACTACTCTTTGAAGTATCCAGAACAGATCGTCGCGTTGGTGCGATCGGGTCGTTTGGCGAATACGATGTTCCCATCCTTGTCGTGAATGATGTTCGCTTGGATCGGTTCTGTTCAGCGTGGATACGGTATCTGCAAGCCAGGGAACTTTCTTAAAGCTCATTCTCTTGTAAGCAATATGTCCTTCTTCACGGTAGCATACGGCATAAACTTGAGACATTCTGGATACCGCATTAGTGGTCTCATTTGGTACTGACCATTTTCATTCAAGCGGTATACAGATCGATCGTCCTCGTCCGTACCACGAGTTACAACAGCACGCGGGATTCAATCCACGCGAAAGTGCAACCGGGCGATTGTCCGCCTCGAGTACTCAAATACTTCGCATCCGCGCCTACTACATGCAGCCGACCAGTTGGACTAGTTTACTGACGACGATTATTTCCTTGCCAGCGATCGGTTTTACTCGGGAACCGATGGAGACTGGATCAGTATCCAGTGCTGTTCCCATTCTGTTACGAACATGCGCAGAACATCTGCCTTAACCGGTGCTCAGGCAAACAAATTTACGCGGTCAAAGAATCGAGATGTTTGGTGATCGCGGTGTGAAAACGTGCGCGCAAAGGCTGCTCTCCGAAAGCAAGTTTGCACCATTCTTGAATTAATTTATCGACGCGTTGTTCGTCCGATTCACCACCACGAGTTAATCCGTGTTGAAGTCGCGAGACTTGTACCTGCATACGTTTACCGCTATCCTCTGTCGGCGATGGCACATCGGCTAGCACTTCCGCACGTAGTACTAGTTCGTGTATCACAATCGCGCTTTTACTCGCCACTTCAGTGCTACGAACTCGAAACAAACGGATTGCTCCTGGCACGGAATTGAGTAACTCTTCGCTCACCTCTTCGTCTTTCTTTTCTAAAGCAGCGACTTTCTCGTCTAGGTTTAATAGATCGCGTAACGTGGACGTCGTTCGTTGGGCTTCCAACACAGCACTTCTGCGTTTAATTTCGGTACCTATTTCTTTAAGTCGGTCGCCGAGTCGTCCTTGCACCCGTTGTGGTAGATCTAGTTGAGTGAGTCTATTTCGAACTTGGTTGACAGTCGACATATCAAGTTCGTCCAATGGTGCTTCTTCCGCAAACACTTTAGATGCTAGGTCGCTAACGATCTTCTCACCTTGTTCAATACTTTTGTTGATATCCGATCGACGTTGTTCGCGCTGGGTAGTGAGTAAATCAAATGCTTCATTACAACGATTGCGAAACTCTTCCCATAGAGGTTGTTCTCTTTGGTTCCCAGCAGACCCAATATTGCGCCATCGTTCTTGTGCTTTTTTGACAAAATCGATTAAATCTCCAACGGTGGAGTTGTCGTCAGCTAGTGCGTTTTTAACTTCATCTATAAGTGCTTGTTTGTCCTCTGCACGTGCAGCCCAATTAGCTTCTAATCGAGCTTCGAATTCTCCCGTAACTTGACGGAAGCGAGTACTAATTTTCTTGGCGTATCGTTTGTCGATGGGGACATATTTACGCCATTCACTTTGTGCGGTCCGTAGGGTTCTATTGACGGATTTCCAATCTGGGTGGTCCCAATCGTATTCTGCTAAGAACGATTCCAATGCTTCACAGATTGAAGTTCGTTCAGCGAGATTTTTGGCTCTAACAGCCGCAAGCTGTTCAAACCAAGCTTCACAAACTTTAAAGGCTGTCGCTGCTGCAGCTTCGTATCGGTCTTGAAATTCGCGATCTTCCTTTGATCGAACAGGTCCTAACTGGTTCCACGTTTCGCGCAGATCACGTATACGATTAAACTGTTCTTGCGGAGTCAGAGGGTTTTCGACGAGACTCTCAACTTCTTCGCAGAGCACCTGCCGTTTGGGTGATTCAACAAATTGTTGCCATCCAAAGAGTTGTTTAATTTCGGCGGATATGGGAGCAAGTTGCGATTTATACTTTCCCTGTGCTGGACGAGGTAGTCGCTGTACCATTGCGGCAATATTGCGTTCCGCCGACTGCGCGCGTTGAAGTTCACCGTTTTCTACGAATTTTTGCAACGACGAGAAATTACTTTCGATTTGTACCACAATGTCGTCTCGTAACTTACTAATCTTTGCGAGAACATCGTCAGTTAAGGAGCTTTGCATCTCTGACAGTATTAACACATACTTTTCAGTATCTTCAGTTTTCGGGCGCGTCTGCAATCTTTTCAAGTACTGCTGTACATCACGTAAACGTGCCTTAGCATCCGATTGAAGTTTCCACACGTATCTCCAGCTGCGTGTCCTATTGTCCGGTTCGCGGAAGTTCATGGGAGTTGTTAATCGCTCAATTTCAGCGCGTTCTCTGTTCCGAGTTTCGATGGTTTTGAGTTCGCGTCGTTTCGAGTTAGCAATTTGATAAAACTGGTCGGCGATTGTTTTGGGAGCTGATTCAACCTTAAGAGCGTTTAACCAAGTTTTTTCACATTCTTCGATCGAACTTTCGTTCAGAGAACAATCTTGCAATTGTTTCAAGATCACTTCAAATTGAGGCCGCGACGACGGGTCTACTTGTTCCAGAGTGTGTCTCGATGGAAACCGTTCTTTTATTTTGTCAGTGTCGATTGGGTCGCGTTGAAGCGCATTTAACTGGGTATTTAGAGTATTCGCTTCACTGAGAAATTTCTCCCACTCTTTTTCGATTGCTGTGCGTTGAGTGTCGTAATGAAGATCTGTGGTACTTAATCGCTGCGCTGTTTCGATAATTCGAGCCGCATTTTCTAATAAATCGTCTTTGGTTCCCTCGAGGGTTTTCAAATCTTGCAATTTTCCTCGAACAAGACGATTTAAACTTTTGTCCTTTGTGCGGCTAAGTTTTTCTAATTCGGTGAGGACTCTTTCGTTTCTGACTAGGTCGGCAACGTCCAACCGCAGTTCGCGTACGGGCATTGACACGATGATTTTCGCTTGGTCGTTTAAAGATTCGATCGTACTCAAATCAGTGAAAACTTGTTGTGGATCAGAATCTTTCGACAACCGAAGCGGAAGAATTCTCGGGTCCCGTGCGAGCGGATGCTGATCGTCGATCTTCTGGGCGAGTTGTTCCCGGCAGAAATTTCCGAGCTGATCGTGATCTAAGAATTCCGAGTACAAATCGACTGAGTCCGCTCGTTCAAGGGCGGACTTCCGAATTTCTACATCAGAATCAGTGCGTGCGATTTCCGCAATCTTATCGTGTGAAAGGTCCTTTGACCGTTTAACGACTTCTTTACGAACCGATGGATTGGGGTCGTCAACGCTCTGCTTGCGTTTAAACAGACTTTTGAGCATATTGGGGCTACGCCCCTGTTTATCGTATAGCTATTTATAGGATAGTGAATTCTAATGTTTAATAGTAGATGGAGAAGGACTTTTAGAAACATCAGTACTAAATAAACTGATTTTTATGTCAATATATTACAAACTATTTCATACCACAGACATAGCGAGATCATTTAGGAGCGTGTGCTCGCTACCACCGACGAGATTAGGTAACGCAACCAAGAAACATAGACCAAATTCTTTGAATAGTCGTGCGAAGTACCACTTGATCTAGCTGAATAGATTAGTGACGTGCAATGCTCAATTTTCTTTGTTTGGCAGAGGTTTTGTCGACGATCTTGTTCTTGTCGAACTAGGTGGCCAATCAGTCCGTTCGCATGCCGAAAGTGACATGGTGTGATGCATGCACATCACACCATTTCTATTAAAAGTGACGTCGAAGAACGACTACTTAAAGCTGAGCTAGTCCCAGCTCAGCATACTTCGATCTTGATACTGCGTGACGCTGGTTTCGAAGAAGTTCTCTTCTTTCTTTAAATCCATCATTTCTGACATCCAAGGGAATGGATTAGAAGCATCACTGTAATGTTTCGGCAATCCGATACTATTGAGTCGCCGGTTGGCAATATATTTGAGGAATTTAGTCATTTCTCGGGCATTCATGCCAAGAATACCTCGCGGCATCGTGTCTTCGGCATAGGCGATTTCTAACTCGGTCCCTTCAAGAATCATATCCGTAGCAAGTTGCTGCATTTCCTCGTCCCAGACATGTGGGTTCTCGGCGACGATCGTATTTATCACATCAATACCGAAATTAAGATGCATGGATTCGTCGCGAAGGATGAACTGAAATTGCTTGGTAGTCCCAGTCATCTTATTGCGTCGTCCCATGGACAAAATTTGCGAGAAACCACAATAGAAGAAAATACCCTCCAACACGCAGTAGAAGGCGATCAAATTCTTCAACAAAGTCTTGTCTGTCTCTACTGTGCCGGTAGTGAAATTTGGATCACACAGTTCTTTGGTGTAATTTAATGCCCACGTCGCTTTCCGTTCGACGGACGGAATTTCATGGTACATGTTGAAAATTTCACCTTCGTCCATGCCTAGCGATTCGATGCAATATTGATACGCGTGCGTATGAATGGCCTCTTCGAAAGCTTGACGGAGTAGGTATTGCCGGCACTCTGGATTCGTGATCAATCGATAGATCGCGAGAACCAAATTGTTTGCTACTAAAGAATCTGCAGTCGAGAAGAATCCAAGGCTGCGTTTTACCACGCGCCTCTCGTCTTCAGTCAATCCGTTCGGATCTTTCCAAAGTTCCACGTCAGCACTCATGCTTACTTCTTGGGGCATCCAGTGGTTCGCGCAACCATTGAGATATTTTTGCCACGCCCACATGTACTTAAACGGTACCAGTTGATTTAAATCCGCTCGACAGTTAATGATCTTTTTCTGATCAACCGTTACGCGATCGTAATTCTCTCCATTAGGTGGAGCGATTCCAGTAACGTTTCTGGCTGGTTCTGATTGCTTATTCAGTCGCAAACTATCGTCGTAAGGTTTGAGTTCGGTTACCCACGATTTACCGGTCGTATCTGAACCCTGTGCAGTCTCTTGAGTAGTAGTTTTTGGTGTTTGTGCGGAAGCACTGTGCGTATCAGACTCTGTAGATTTGGTCGTTACATCCTTGTCTTCGTCCCAAAGAAGTCCCATAATTTACCTCTCCCTAGGTATGTTGAGTTGATTTCCTTTCAAGGAAGTTATTATGAACAATTTATAACAAATCGTCAAAGATATTGGTGAAAAACGATTCATTACTGGCATGCCTCGCAATCCGGATCATCGATTTCACAAGCGTTGGGTACCGGAGCAGCGGTTCCCAAGGCAAAGTTTTCTGTCTCTTTTTCTGTACTAGGTTCGACTTCTACGCTCGGCGTATTTGTTGCTTGTAATTGTCGGCGAGGTACTGCTGCCAAGGCATGGTCGTCATCTATGGTGGACTTTTCCGAGTCAGTCGCGCCGAGTGATCTGAGATAGTAAGTAGTCTTCAGACCACTCTTCCATGCTTCTCGATACATCTGATCCAGCACTCGACCACTCGCTTCGGCCATGTAAAGATTAAGAGACTGCGATTGGTCGATCCACTTTTGCCGCCTTGCCGCGGCCGCGATGATCCAATGAGGTTCAATCTCGAAAGCGGTTTTGTAAAGTTCTTGCAAGTTCGGCGGTACACGTTCCATTTCTTGGACACTACCATTCTTTGCTTTCAAATCGACAGACATCCATTGATCCCATACGTCAAGTTTCTTTAGATCGTCAATCAGGTAGGGATTCAGTACGACAAAATCGCCAGAAATGTTCTGTTTTGAGTACAGATTTTGATAAGCTGGTTCTATTGACTGGGTAATACCGACGATATTTGCGATTGTCGCCGTCGGAGCAATCGCCATTACATTGGAATTACGCATACCTTGTTGTTTCACTTTTTCACGTAGGGTATCCCAGTCTAATGTGGTGCTGAAGTCAAATGTAGCAAACTCCTCTGAACTCCGTGTTTCAGCTAATTCTTTGAGTGAGTCTAAAGGAAGAATCCCGCGACTCCACAAGGATCCTTGGTACGTTGAGTAAAGACCACGTTCAACGACTAGATCGGACGAAGCTTCAATCGCATAGTAGGAAATTGCTTCCATACTCTCATCAGCGAACTGAATCGCTGATAGACTACCGTAAGGAATACGTTTCTTGTACAGAGCGTCCTGAAAGCCCATAAGTCCCAAACCGATGGGTCGGTGTCGTACATTCGAGTCTCTTGCCGCACGTACGGCATAGTAGTTAATATCGATCACGTTATCTAGCATGCGAATGGCGGTACGTACGGTTGAACGTAATTTCTCGCGATCAATTTCCCCGTCTTCGGAGATATGATTTGCTAGGTTCACCGAGCCCAAATTACAGACGGCAATTTCATTGTCAGAAGTGTTTAGGGTAATTTCTGTACACAAATTGGACGAATGAACGACGCCGACGTGCTGTTGTGGTGAACGAACGTTACATGGATCCTTGAAAGTCATCCAAGGATGTCCAGTTTCGTACAACGATTCCAACATCTTGCGCCATAGAGTTTCCGCATTGACGACGCGGAAATTAGTGATTTCTCCGTTCCGAGTTTTTGCTTCCGCTAATTCGTACGCTTGGCGAAAGTCGTTCCCGCATAAGTCATGTAGTTCCGGTACATCAGACGGCGAAAAAAGCGTCCATGAATCCTTTTGCATCACGCGTTCCATGAACAGGTCAGGGATCCAGTTAGCTGTGTTCATGTCGTGAGTTCGACGACGGTCATCGCCGGTGTTCTTTCGCAAGTCTAAAAACTCTTCGATGTCTAAGTGCCATGTTTCAAGGTATGAACACACAGCACCTTTTCGCTTACCACCTTGATTGACTGCCACTGCGGTGTCGTTCACGATCTTGAGAAACGGTACGACTCCTTGTGACTTACCGTTAGTTCCTTGAATGTAGGAACCCATTGCTCGCACCCGCGTCCAATCGTTACCTAAACCACCAGCCCATTTGCTCAGCATCGCGTTATCGCTGATCGAACCGAATATGCCGTGTAAATCGTCGGGCACTGTAGAGATATAACACGAAGATAGTTGCGGACGCACCGTGCCAGAGTTAAAAAGAGTTGGCGTAGAACTCATGAAGTCGAACGACG
This sequence comes from uncultured Pseudomonadales bacterium, assembly GCA_964511425.1. Taxonomy (GTDB): domain Bacteria; phylum Pseudomonadota; class Gammaproteobacteria; order Pseudomonadales; family Azotimanducaceae; genus Bin55. The sequence continues at coordinate 21,042 of CAZEFI010000002.1, read as the reverse complement.
AGAGTTGGTTGTAGAACTCAATCGCTCTGGTCTCGCGGTTGGTTTCGTTGATCGATAATCCCATAGCAATCCGCATGAAAAAGATCTGCGGTAGCTCAAACCGCACGCCGTCCAAGTGAAGAAAATATCGATCGTAAAGGTTTTGAATGCCTAAGTAGGAAAACTGTTTATCGCGATCCGCGACCAAGTGGTCGCCAAGTTTCACAAGATCAAATTGCCCGAGTTCCGGCGAGAGAAAACCGAGGTCTACGGCTTTGTTGATATAAACCGAAAAGGTCTCTTTGTAGAGTCTCGACATATCGTCGTGCAGTGCCATGATCGATTGATCTCCCAGTTCGGGAAATAACAACGCTGTGGCTTCTCGCCTAAGGCGTAGCATCAGCAGGCGCGCGGCGACATAGCCATAGTTCGGCTCATTCTCAATGAGAGTTTTCGCTGCAAGTGTTAGCGATTGAAGTACTTCTTCCTCGGTAATTCCATTGAACGCATCACTGGCGGTTTGCGAGAACAATCGTTCGGCATCAACGTCTTCAAGATCGGCACAAGCTTGGTCTAGCACGTTAGCCCACGCCTCTTGTTCCAATGGTACTTCGACTCCGTCTGCTCGACGATAGTTTATGGTTGTGTCGGTCAGTTCAAAAGAGTCGACTTGTTCTTGTTTACGAAGTTGAGCTCGTTGTTCGCGATAAATTACGTACGCGCGGGCGATGCGCTGAAGGCCAGCGCGCATCAGGGCTAGTTCAACCTGATCTTGTATATCTTCGATGTCGATTGCGGCTCGTTCAGGGTTACCCCGATGAATGCGCGACACGACTCCTTGGGCTAGTTCATGTATTTGGTCTCGAATCTTTTTTGAACTCGACGACGCTGGACCTTCGACTTCGATAAAAGCCTTCGAGATGGCGTTGTGAATTTTTGCTTCGTCAAAGGGCACGACACTACCGTCGCGCTTGATGACTCGATAGGTACCTGCTTCGTTCATTTCTCCCGTCCTCCTTCGATTTCTTCCTTGATCATCTATTGAATTACTGTTTTATGGTGATAACAGTCAATCCACACCGGAGCGATAAGTTTCGAAACTTATCAAGGTTTTCGTCAGTTTAACGCCAATAGTCACGATTTTTAACAAGGCACATGCGAAAAAATCTACTGCTGCTATCTCGTTTGTGAAAGGCAACAAATTCAGCGATTAAATTGACTAAACGTACTTGTTAGTGATCTGTAATGATATTCTACAAAAAGACCACGTACGCTAGAGATAGAAAGCGCAGATGGATTGTCGCAGTTATCTGAGATATTTATCGTGGGCAGGTCGAAAATGCTTGGCTATGACACAGTTTGTATGAAGTCAGATTAGGAAAGTGATTACCTTGTCTAAATTCCACCGAGTGGAAACGATTCTGCTTGTACGACCGCTCTTTCAGCACTCAAAAGGAGATTATTGTGCTGGTATCAATGAATAAATCTACGGTTTCTAATGAATTTATAGATTTTGTTGCTGGCATCTGATTTGTGGCTAGCGTGTGATCAATTCGAATGTCTGCGTATCGGTACAGCATTCGCTAATTACTTGCTAGTTTTGACTGCCATACCAATCAAGGGACACAAAACGATCGAATTCGTCGAAGATAGATCGATTGGACTGACCATTCTACATCTCAACATATGTACATTATACATAATCACATTATTACCCGATGATCATGAGGGGAGTTTACTGATTCAACGGTAGGGTTTCGTAGCTTCGCTCAAGCGTTCGATGCTCGTTTCAAGCAGTGCTCGGGGAATCGCAAAATTAAATCTAACAAAACCTGGACCGCGAAATTCCACACCGTCAGAAAGACCAAGTCCAAAATTCTCGAAGTGTTTCTGTGGATTTGAAACGGGTAATTGAGTCGCGTCTATCCACATGAGGTGTGTCCCTTCGACCAATGTCGTACTCAATACCTGAGAGTCGTTAATTGCTTTTTGTAGAAGATTACGATTTTGTCTGAGGTATGTATTCAGTTCAACTAACCAGGATGTTTGATCTCCAAAGGCGGCCGTAGCACCGGCAAGAGCTAACGGCGAGAGACTAGGATGAATTCGCGTAGCATGTGATTTGAAAGCTTGTCGAATGCCCGGATCGGGAATGATCGCGACAGCAACCGACTCTCCGGCAATGTTGTACGTCTTAGTGTGTGAATATAAGGTAATCGTTTGCATCGCAACCTCTGGATCTAGGCTCGCTATCGGCGTGTACGAGACATGTTCATCGAGTACCAAGCCCCAGTGAATGTCGTCAGAAATAAGGATGATGCCGTTGCGAGTGCACACGGTTGCAAGTTCAGTTAGTTCCTGTCGATCATAGACTCGACCCGTTGGGTTTTGCGGATTGCAAAACAAAATCGTATCAGCGTTTAGAGTCGTCAATTGAAGGTTGCTAAAGTCCATTTCCCAACGATCTTGTTGCCGGACTAACGGAGAGAACACAGGAACTCTGTCCTGCTGTTCAGGAACTGTAAGAAAGGGGGGATAAACCGGTACGGGAATAACACACTGACCACCGCGGTTTCCAACGACACGTACGGCAATGTTTATACCGGTCATCACCGATGGTATCCAAACTAGCCAGTCTGCTTTAATTTGCCAGTTGAACATGCGATCTGTCCAATCCAAAAACGTCTCGACGAGTTCGTCAGGTGTCGAAGAATATCCCAAGACAGGATGATCTTGTAATCGATTTTGGATCGCTTCCAAAAGAAATTCTGGGGTTGGAAAGTCCATATCCGCGACCCAAAGTGGTATTACATCACGATGTCGATATCGGTTCCACTTGATGCTATTCCAAGCTCTTCGGTCAATCTTGGTGTCAAAGTCATAGGTCAAGTTTGTCGCGTCCTAGATTTAGAGATAAATTTGTTCAGAGTATTTCTTTCGCTCTGTGATTCACAACCGGTGAGGCGAACCTCTAACTCCGACCATAAGCTACAGATTACAATTAACTCAATATTTTGAGGTATGGAGATATAAGAATGACCGACGACGTTGCTGAAGCAATTAAAGAGCAAATTGCGAATAATCCGATCTTACTATATATGAAAGGCTCACCGAATGCGCCTCAATGTGGTTTTTCAGCACGAACAGTGCAGTGTTTGATGGAATGTAATCAGCGATTTTCTTACGTGGATATTTTGAGCAATCCGGTGATTCGTCAAACTCTACCAAACATCGCTAATTGGCCGACGTTCCCACAGTTGTACGTAAAAGGGGAGCTGATCGGAGGCTGCGACATTGTAAGCGAATTGCATGCACAGGGTGAACTTCAACCCCTTCTTGATTCTGCCGCCGATGATTCTGAATCTTCTTAGTGCAGGGTTCGTTCGCGCTTTCATTCGTTCGTATTGAGATCGATCCAATTTGGGTTGAACCTACATTCATTCACGATCGTACAGAAGAGCTGAGATGTCACCGTTGCATCATATAACGCAGAGTGTGCTTTGTTTTCGTCAAATTCAATACCCGCGCGAGTACATGCTACCGATAACACGGAGTGTCCAAAATTTACGGCTGCTAACGAAGCCGTGTCGATTACTGTAAAAAGGTGAAAAGGATTTTGACCGACACCGTTGCGGTGTGCGGCTGCCTTGACGAAGCTATGGTCAAAATACGCGTTATGACCGACTAAGTAAGCTCGTGTGCATGAGTTTGCTTCCATCCGTTTACGAATAGACCGAAAACACTCTCTCAAACAGGTCTCTTCCAACTGAGCTCCTCGCGCTGGGTCGAATGGATCAATGCCAATGAGGTCCAGAGACGACTCTTCTATAGTCGTATCAGGATGGGGTAGAACAGCCCAGCGATGGTGGTCACCTGGTCGCAGAATATCGTCGTTCCAGTCGAGGAAAACGATTGCAATTTCCACAATTGCGTGGTTGTAGGGATCGGTCCCTCCGGTCTCGAGATCTAGCACGACCGGCATATAGCCACGAAATCGATCTTTTAACTCCATTGGTCAGCAACCTTACAAACTTGTGTGTGTCCGTCTGTACTGAATGAGTGGTAGACAGATTCGCACAACACGAGACGTTCCTAATAGGTTTATACGGAATGCGTAGGTCTTGTGCGGTGCCTACGGGGTAATTTCGACTAAATATTGTTTACTCGGGCATCGGTGTCTTGTCTTTGTATTCGCACAAATCCTCGATTTCACAGAGATAGCACTTGGGCTTTCGAGCCGTACAAACATATCGACCGTGTAGGATCAACCAATGATGTGCTCCCTTCTTGAACTCTGGAGGCACCCACTTGGTTAGTCGATCTTCCACTTCTCTCGGGTCCTTTCCACGAGCAATTTTCGTCCGATTTGCAACACGGAAAATGTGGGTATCGACAGCGATCACAGGATGGTCGTACGCCGTGTTCAGTACGACATTGGCCGTCTTTCGACCAACCCCTGGTAGGCGTTCCAATTCTTCCCTAGTTATTGGGACTTCACCGTTATGTTCCTCTAATAGGATTCTGCACGTATTGTGTACGTTTTTCGCTTTAGCGTTGAAGAGTCCAATAGTTTTGATGTATTCCTTTAATCCTTCAACACCGAGTTTGAGCATTTCGCCTGGAGTTGGTGCTATCGTGAACAACTCCTTCGTTGCTAAGTTGACACTGACATCGGTCGCTTGAGCTGAAAGGATTACTGCAATTAATAATTGGAACGGAGACTGGTAATGGAGTTCGGTGTCCGGATCTGTGTTTTTCTCGCGAAAGCGTTCGAAGATCAGTCGACGTTTATCTTGGTTCATGGCGTTCTGCGGTAAACTAAATTTACGAGACCCCGTGGAATTTTGCTAAGTATTCGAATTTTGCTCGGACCCGAGTTTCGCGAAATAAGCTGGTATTGGCTTGTTTAGCAGCTTCGTCTGAAATTGGGACCGGGTTTTGTACCTTTAAATGCGCCTCCGCGACTCGTTCTAGCGTTACAAATCGTACTACCGCACTGGCAACAGAAGCCCCTGCTGTGAGTAATCCGTGATTCCGAAGAATAATGGCATGTTTATGTCCCAAACATTGTGCTATACGCGAGCCACCGTCTAACGCTCGAATTTGCACCTCTTCATCGTCGAAGATCGCGCAATCGTCATGAAAGATGCACGCTTCTTGGGTGATCGGCAAAATTGGTCTCACTTCTGCGGAAAAGGGTGTACCCCACGGAGTGTGTGTATGAGCGGCCGCGTTCAGATCCGCACGTGCGGTTAGTATTGGACAATGGATACTAAATGCAGGAGAGTTTACTCTTCCTTCGCCGATAACAGTGTCGCCAGATCGGTCTAACATCACTAAATCGTCGATGCTAGCTTGTGTGAAAGGGACACTATCTTTAAGTAGCCAGAAACACTCTTCCCGTTCTGGATCGCGTGCGCTAATGTGCCCATCACCAAGATCGCCCCAACCCAAAGCGCCAAATATTCGATAGCTACGAACTAAATCATTCAGAATTTCAGATCTACTAAGTGCCACTTTGATACTCCTGCTGTGTATTGTGTGGATCAGTCAATGTTTGCTGTTCATCATCCGTTTGTGCGAGCCCGCGTATGAAATTGACCATAGCAAGCACGATTCCAATGACAAAAAACGAGCCAACCGGTTGAGTCGCGAACGGTGTAAATAGCCCAAGCACCTGCCTTATACCACCAAGTACCAGTAGCGCTAGCGAAAATCCTAGTGCGGTACCCATGGCGGTTACAACCGAAGTCAATACGTTCTGCCGAGACGCTACAGACTCTACGTGACCAAGAATCATACAGTTGGTCACAATAATTTGTACGAAAAGCGCGATTTGCTGATAGATATCCCAAGCATAAGCTTGCATGATCGCGTGAGCGATCGAGGTAAAAGTCGCAATCACCAACACAAAGCAGGGCAGTCGGATATTCTCGGGAATTCCTTGACGCAGTAGCGACACCAAACAAGAAGAGGACACGAGAACAAACGTACTCGCTACGGCTAAACCTAGTGCATTTTTAACGTTATAGCTGACTGCAAGCAACGGACACAGACCAAGAAGTTGGGTCATGGCCACATTACGTGTCCACAAACCGTCTAATAATCTATGTTTGAGCGTGTTCAATTCTTCTGTCGCCTCCGAATTCCATCCATGACGGCGCGCCGGACTGCTGTGGTCGTAATGGTCGCACCACTCACTGCGTCGATTTCGTTAAGGGGCTTTTCGGCAAATTGATTGATCCATCCTGTGGGCTTTAAAACGTCGGAAAAACCCGGTGTTTCACCGTGGCTGAGCACGCGCACACCAAGAATTTCCTCTTCACGAATTGCAACGACAATTTTCATGGTGCCTCCGTAGCCCCTAGTCTCGATGTTGACCAATTCAATACCCTGTGCACGCAGCAATTTTGGATCAGATGTGTCTACCAAACCTGCGAGCACTTGAGCTTCAGCACTTAGTTTGTTCTGATCGATTCGGTCTCGAGTGAGCAAGTGTACTGAGGAGAGCAAAAACCCAGCGATCAACGCCAGAATCGTGAGCGTCGTGATCGCTTTCATTGACTGGGAAGTTTTTTCGGTTCTAGAATGGGTAAAAGCGCGTTCGCCAGCAAGATAGCGAACGCGAATCCATCAGCCCACGCACCGAAACATCGAATAAAAAACGCGACACAGCCAACAAACATGCCGTAGAGAAACTGAAGCAATTTCGCGGAAGGGGAGGTCACGGGATCGGTGGCAATAAAGAAAGCAGTCAGCATAGTTCCTCCCGCAAACCAATGGAACCAGGGAGCACCCAAACTGTTCGCACCACCGCTTCGATAAAAAATTAGTGCTGGTATTGCCATACCCAGTAGTACGCTTAGTGGGAGTATCCATGGTATGATCCGAAGTAATACGAGGTAGAGTCCGCCAATCAAAAACGCTAAGTTCAACCATTCAAAATGTTTTGCGCCGATGAGGCCGAAAGCAGGATGATTGACAAATTGGCTCAATTCCTGCCCATCACGATGTTTTAAAACGTCTAATGCGGTTGCACCGGTAACGCCGTCAAGATAGACGAGTTGCATTGGAAAAGCCACGAGCACGAGAGCATAACCAACCATCGCAGGATTGAATAGGTTCTTTCCGAGTCCTCCAAAAACTAATTTCCCCAGCGCGATTGCAGTAACGGCGGCGACAATTGGTACCCAGAACGCAACAGTGGGTGGCAGACACAGTCCAATGAGCATGCCGGTGATGACCGCACTCCCGTCGCGAACAGTTTTTATTGATCTGGTACCAATTACTTCTGTGGCTGCTGCGGTAAGAACGCAGACTAGCACCACGATGAGTGCTCGGGGACCTAGGAACCATACACTCATGCCGACGCCGGGTAGGAGCGCAATAATTACATGAGCCATAACTCCAGTAGTCTGGAATCGGGGGCGGTTGGTCACTGCCACTTGTGTTGTTGTTGCATCCTTTCGGTACGAGTGTTGTCGGAGTCGAAAGCCCGAGATCGTAATCGTCGTTCGCGAGCTTCTACTCGTTTGCGCGCTAACGCGGCTCTTAATACTCTTTCTTGTTCGTTGACGTTTAACTGGCGTAGTGCTCGCACATGATCGAGGATATGGATATTGCTTGGACAGGCTACCACGCATGCTCCACAGTCGTTACAACGGTCCAGAGCGTCTTGGATCGAGTGTTCGGGTTGTTGTTGCTGGGCGATCAGATACAAAGACTCTACAGGTAAGTCTCTCGGACATGCTTCATCGCACCACCCACAATGGATACAGGGTAATGCATGGATAGATTTGTCAATGGAGATGGCATTTACCTCGGCCGTCAATACTTCATTCTTATGAGGACGGTGCCCAGTAGCGTAACAGCCGACGCGAATTGCTTCGTCGCATTCCAAAATAGCGTCAATCGGTGTTCCAATATCAATCCAACGAGTTTCGTTGTTTATTGTGACTAGCCTTTTGGCCAATGAATCACCCGAAATTGCTTTTGCCACTGCAAACAGCGTGTGCACGTTCAACACTACATAACCATCGTTTGCAGGAAATCCACTCTCTTTCACTACATGCCCTGTAAGAATTTTGATAAGTTCTCGCTCGGCACCGTTTTGAAATGTGGGTGTAAGGTATCGCACTGTTTCTTTGTCACCAAGCATCGCATATGCGGTCTTAGCTGTTTCTTCCTCCGATACCGCAATGTAGCAACGATCCGCAGCGAGAATGCTCGCGACAATTCTCAAACCTTCGAGAACATCACGTAAGTGTTGCTCTAACAGTACTTTGTCCGCGCAAACCCCTGGATCAGTTTCCATACCGTTAGCGATAACAATATTCGGTGGGTGTTTGCGAGCGAGTGCGATTTTCTTTGCTGTAGAGAAACCTGCGCCGCCCATCCCAATTACTTCCGCTTCCACGATACGGTCCAGAAGGACTTCCGGAGTCGCTTGCTCCCACTTGATGGGAGTGAATCTACGCTTCGCCGACATTGGATGACGGGATTAGATCAATGCAATCGACTGGACATGGAGAAAGACAAAGCTCACATCCGGTGCAGTGTGGTTCGAGTACGGTATGCAGGTAGTTCGGAGCACCGATGATTGCATCCACTGGACACGCAGCAACACACAACCCACAACCGATGCAATCAGATTCGCGAATACGGGCGAGAGGAGGAAGCGGGTCGCTTTGAATTGAGTGCTCTCCAGTACGATTGAGTAATGTAGCGAGAGCGTTTTGTGTGGTGACTCCTCCGGGCATACAAAGACTGATACTTTCTCCACGCGCAACCGCTTGCGCGTACGGTAAACACCCAGGATATCCACACTGAGCACACTGCGTTTGAGGTAGCAGTTCGTTGATGACTTCAATTAGATTGTTGGGCTTTTGTTTACTTCGTAATATTCGTTCCGTCAGGACAACTAAGCAAGCTAATGTAAATGCGCTACAACCAAGCACCAGTGAAGCTATCACGATTGGTTCCATTACAACATCCCTTTGAATCCAAGAAAGGCTAGAGCCAATATACCAACATTGATAAATGCGATGGGTGCACCGCGGAATGCCTTGGGTACATTCCGTTCATCCAACCGAGCACGTAGTCCAGAAAACAAGACCAACACGACAGTGAATCCGACGGATGAACCGATGCCTACCGCGAGGGACTGTGCAAGAGATAGGTCAGCGACGGTAAGAACGACGCCGAGTATGGCACAATTACTGGTGATCAAGGGTAGGTAGATGCCTAGCATTTGATGTAGTAATTCGCTCGTATATTTGATGTATCGTTCGGTAAGTTGAACCACTCCAGCGATGACTGTGATAAAGAGTACTAATCTTAGAAATTCAATGTTATAAGGTATTAACAAGTAATTATTAAGAAGATTTGTTAGCAGTGTTGCGAGTGTAGTAACGAAAATCGTGGCGATGCCCATCGGGAGTGCAGTAGCGAATCGATTCGACACACCCATGAAGGGACACAGGCCAAGAAGTTGGACTAAAACGAAATTATTGACGAGGGCAGCACCCCCAATGACTGTTACGAGATCGAACAAGAGCTACAGAGCATCAATTCACTTCCATACCTGCTACTGCACCGTCGTCTGGAGACAAGAGGTAAATATCGTTACCTCCAGGACCAGCCGCGAGTACCATGCCTTCGGAAGTACCGAAACGCATTTTTCGTGGCTTCAAATTGGCTACGACTACGACGTGGCGGCCAATCAGTTCGCTCGGCTCATAAGCGGATCGAATTCCCGCGAAGACTGTGCGATTTTCACCGCCCACCTTAAGGTCTAGCTTGAGTAACTTGTCCGCGCCGTCCACGACGTTCGCGTTAATAATTTGGGCTACGCGAAGATCAATTTTTTGAAACTCAGTCAGTTCAATTGTTTCTGAATTGTCTTCTTTGGTCTCTGAACCCATCGCTGAAGTGTCCTTCGATGCCTGAATAATTTTCTCGATTTGCTTCGGATCAATACGTGACATGAGTCGTTTGAAAGGACCCAATTGATGTGCTAACAACGGTTGAGTCACTTCATTCCATTTGAGTTCCCCAGCGTTGAGATATTCTTCACTACGTCTTACTAATCTTGGTACGATTGGTTTTAGATAAACGCAGAGCGTGCGGAACAGATTTATCGCCATCGTACAGACTGCTTGCACTTCGTGTTCTCGATTCGGAGTTTTTGCGAGCTCCCATGGAGGATTTTGCGCTATGTATTGATTTGCGCGGTCCGCTAAGTTCATGACCTCCCTCACCACTCGACCTGTTTCCCCTTCCTCGTAAAGTTCTTCAATAACTTGCTGTTTGGAAGCAAATTCTTCAAACAGCTCCGGTGCTGGCAACTCTGTCGCGAGCGTGGAATCGAAATTTTTCTTCAAAAAGTTCGCGCAACGCGAAGGAATATTTACCAGTTTTCCAATTAGATCCGAATTCACACGGCTGACGAAGTCGTCAAAACTGATGTCGATATCGCTCATAGACGCATTGAGTCGCGCGCCATAGTAGTATCGTAACGTGTCCGGATCAAGTATCTCCCGAAAGGTGGACGCATTTATGAAAGTTCCCCGAGACTTGGACATTTTTTCTCCATTCACGGTGATGTGTCCGTGTACCCGAACGGTGGTCGGTGTCCGATACCCGGCGCAGTGGAGTACCGCAGGCCAGAATAGCGCATGAAAATTCACAATGTCTTTGCCGATGAAATGATGGACTTCTGCAGTACTTTCCTTATTCCAGAAATCATCGAAACTGATTCCTGTTTGATCGCACCAATTTTGAAAACTCGCCATGTACCCCATTGGGGCATCCAGCCAGACATAGAAATACTTATCCTCTGTCTCAGGTATGCGAAAACCGAAATAGGGCGCATCTCGACTAATGTCCCATGCTTTCATTCCACCGTCGAGCCATTCTTTGAGTTTATTGGATATTTCAGGTCGTACGGTTCCGCTTTCGGTCCAGATGCACAAAAAGTCTTCGAACATGGGTAGATTGAAGAAGTAGTGCGTCGACGATTTTAAAACTGGAGGCGTATTCGTATGGGCGGATCGTGGTTCTTTTAATTCGGTTGCGGCATAGGTCGCGCCACAAGAATCGCAGTTGTCTCCAGGTTGATCTTCTGCTCCACAACGGGGACAAGTGCCTCGAACATACCGATCCGCGAGAAACATCTTCTTTACTGGGTCATAAAGTTGTTCTATATCTGCAGTGTAAATTGCGCCGTTGTCGTTCAATTTACTGTAAATCGCGCGCGCGAAGTGTTCATTTTCGGGCGAGTGGGTCGTGTAGTAGTTGTCATGACTTATCGCGAACGCTTCGAAGTCTTCAATGTGCTCCCGACGTAACCGTTCAACCCACTGTTCTGGAGTCACACCAGCTTCTTGGGCACGGATCATCGTCGCCGTTCCATGGGTGTCTTCAGCGCAGATAAAGTAACATTCGTTGCCACGCAGTTTCTGAAACCGGACCCAAATGTCAGTTTGGATGTGCTCAAGCAAGTGTCCCAAATGAATCGAACCGTTTGAGTACGGCAGTGCTGCGGTAACCAGTATTCGTCTCATAGTGCGCTTAATGAATTTGGAAGTGACTTTCGATTGTGGACGTACTTATTAACACAGGAGTCCAATCTTACAATAGAATCTGTGTCCAAGCGGTTAATTGTGCATGACTCATTCGATTTCAAATTTTCCTGATCCCATTCTCGATAAGACTTGGGGAGAGCTACCTACCGCGTCCAAGTCCAAGTCTATGGGCAATATAACGCATATTCGGGTTGAACTCGGTTATCCCATAGACGGAATCGAAAAGAAATATCGCGATTCTTTGGGTACATGGCTTAATGATGAAGAACTGAATCTGGAATTGGTATTTCGTGCGCCAAGAACATGCAAATTACCGGGAACCAGAAATGTAATTGCCGTTGCTTCCGGTAAAGGTGGTGTCGGAAAGTCGACCATTGCGGTGAATCTAGCACTCGGACTTGCAAAAGCGGGCAGCAAAGTTGGACTGCTTGACGCGGACATTTACGGACCGAGCCAAGGCATTATGTTGGGAATTGCACCCGAGCGACGCCCCCAAGTACGAGATGAGAAGTATTTCGAGCCCATAAAAGTTCTGGGTATTGAAGTCATGTCGATGAGCATGTTAGTATCAGATAAAACTCCAATGGTGTGGCGAGGGCCGATGGCTTCGGGTGCATTGCAACAAATGCTGACTCAAACGCTGTGGAGCGATTTAGATTACTTAGTTGTGGACATGCCGCCCGGTACCGGTGACATTCAACTTACACTCTCCCAGCAAGTTGCATTGGCAGGAGCTGTGATTGTGACGACGCCGCAAGACATCGCACTCTCTGATGCACGAAAGGGAATTGAAATGTTTGCTAAAGTAAAAGTACCCATCCTTGGAATCGTTGAAAATATGAGCTATTTCATTTGCGACCAATGTGGTAAATCACACGCTATTTTTGCGGCAGAGGGGGGGCAGCGAGTGGCAGAGGAATATGGGACTACGTTGCTTGGTCAATTTCCGCTGGATACCCAGATACGGGAACGTACAGATCAGGGGACGCCGCCTGTTACCGCCGATCCCGATAGTGCGATTACAGATTCCTTCATTGACTGTGCACGAAAGGTTGGGGCTCAACTCTGGATTCATGGGCTAGAAACTGCGCCACCTCCGACAATTAAGATGACTTAAGAGCAGTATGACGATTAAAGCTGACCGGTGGATTCGACACATGGCTAGAACCCATGGTATGATCGATCCTTATGAACCAAATCAAGTCCGTACATTCAAGAACAACAAAGTGGTGTCTTGGGGTACCTCTTCCTATGGTTACGACGTACGTTGTGCGCCTCAGTTCAAAGTGTTCACCAACATTTTTTCGGCGACGGTCGACCCCAAAGCCTTTGATGAACGAAGTTTTGTTCCGACCGAAGGGGACGTATGTGTTATTCCACCCAACTCTTTCGCACTCGCTAGTACGATCGAATACTTTCGCATTCCTCGGGACGTGTTAACGATTTGTGTTGGTAAATCAACGTATGCGCGCTGCGGGATAATCGTCAATGTGACACCATTGGAACCGGAATGGGAAGGACATGTCACTTTGGAATTCTCGAATACGACCAATCTACCGGCAAAGATTTACGCGAACGAAGGTGTCGCGCAAATGCTCTTTTTCCAAGCCGATGAGCCGTGCGAGATGTCCTACAAAGAACGCAACGGAAAATATCAAGGTCAAGTGGGAGTCACGCTACCGAAGTTGTGATTCCTGTGAGGAAAGTCCTCGCTACCTTTGCAGCACTATCGAATCTGGTTTTGGATCTTGTTCTTTAGCTATGATTCTGCCGATAGTGTAAACTCGTTCACCTGCTGCCTCTAACGTGGTTCTTACTCGCTCGGCATCTTGTTCGCGAGTAGCGATGACAAAGCCAATCCCACAATTAAAGGTGCGCATCATTTCGAATGGTTCAAGTTGCCCTTTGGCGTTGATCCACGCGAAACTCTCGGGTTGTTCCCATTCATTAGTGTAGAGTTCAATGGCACAGTCATCGTCGAGCATTCGTGGTAGATTTTCGATGAGACCGCCGCCGGTAATGTGTGCCATACCAGTCGCGAACTGTGCAATTGAGAGGACAGAAGGACTGTAAAGTCGTGTCGGTGTCAGTAATTCTTCGAGAATCGGTTCCGGTGCTTGATGCTTTCGCAGCAAAGCGCGGATCAAGGAATATCCATTCGCATGTGGACCGTCGCTTGCTAACCCAATCAAGACATCTCCTGGTTGAACATTTGCCTTGGTATCGAGTGTCTCTTTTTCGACGACCCCCACACAGAATCCAGCAAGGTCGTAAATGTTGGGGGCATACAAACCAGGGAGCTCTGCGGTTTCCCCTCCGGCAAGTGCGCAACCGACCTTTGAACACGCTTCGGCGATACCGGTGATGACTCTTTCCGCGGTCGCTAGATCGAGTTTGCCTGTCGCGAAATAGTCCAAAAACAAAAAAGGTTCTGCGCCATACGCCAAAATGTCATTGACGCACATTGCAACGAGGTCTTGTCCGATAATTTCGTGTCGATCATATTTGATCGCTAGTTCCAATTTGGTCCCTACGCCGTCTGTTGCGCAGACTAACACTGGATTTTGGTACTTTGTTGGTAACGTAGCCAATGCTGCGAAGCCACCAAGATCTGACAAGACTTCGGATCTGGTGGTTTGTTTGACGGGTTCTCGGATGCGATTGATTAAGCGGTTCGCCTCATCAATGTTGACTCCACTTTGCTGATAAGTCATACCCATGATGGAGATTATGCGGAAAAAAATGAGAGCAGGCCGGTCGCAATTGCCATAATTATCATAGGAGAAAATATAGTTTCCACACAAGTATTCGACAACTTGCAGATGCTCACCCTAGGACTTAGATTCGTACTACTCCAATGCGCGTTATTCGCGAGTTTTGCGTGCGCAGAACCTGTAGATTGGTTGTACGATGTCAAAATTTCGGTGAACGCGCGAACGCAAAAAGAAGCAGAAATCGCATTACCTCGTTCCGTTGAAGTACTGCTCATGCGTTTGACTGGGCTGTCAAACATTCCAATGGTACCAGAGGTGCAATCGGCATTCGCTAATTTAAACACTTATGTCAAACAGTACGAGTTTACAACGCTGCCAATAAATTCACCGTATGGAAGCGGCGATGCCCTAGTACCGAAGTTCAACAGTACGATGATTCGGGAACTAATCAAAGACGCGCGGTTTCCGGTTTGGCCAGCCGACCGGCCGTCGGTGCTTCTCTGGCTTACCATTCACGAAGATTCCGACTCGCTTCTGGTGAGTGATAGCGAGCCCGCAGCGTTGATGGTAAACAAACGCGCTCGAGAGCGTGGGATCGAACTTGTAGTACCGATTATGGATCTACGAGAACAAGCAAAGATCACCTCGTCGTCGGTGAACGGTCGTTTTTGGACCGATCTAATGGAAGCCTCAACACGGTATAGTACCGAATTCATAGCCGCAGTATCGAGTCAAAAAGACTTTTTCGGCCGGTACCAGACTGCTATTACATACTGGTACCAAGGCACCGAGCATTTCGACCACATGGTGTTGAGGGGGAGAGAGGACATACCAGTTAAAGTCGTAGATCATATCGTAGATGTCCTCGCAAACAGACATGCAATTGTGCGCGAGCAAGAGGAAATTTTTCGCATCGGTATTACTGAGGTCGCGAGTGTAGAATCGTATGCAGCCTTACTCGAGCAATTGAACGAGTTAGACTTTGTTGACGACTTTGTCCTTGTGTCTCTTGAAAACGACGTCTTTATCTTCGACGTCTATACCCCGTCATCCGCTGATCTCTTTGTGGAACTGGTTGATTCGACATCATCCTTTGACATTGTTGACAGTTCCACTCAGTTGGCAAATAAGAAAGTAATGCAAATGTTTTCTTGGGTGCACCAACCATGATCGATCAGATTCCCAACATTATTTCTGTACTCAGACTGTTTTTGATAGTACCGATTGCCTATGGCATTCTCTATGGGCATTGGGTGTTTGTACTGATCATACTTGTTATCGGTGGTTTGACTGATTTGATTGATGGCTATGTAGCTCGACGGTTTCAGTGGACTTCACGATTTGGTGAGATAGTTGATCCCATAGCGGACAAGGTGACCTTTGGCGGCACCTGTGTGTTGCTCACTCTTGAGGGATTTTGGCCCATTTGGTTACTCAGTATTGTCCTTGCACGGGAAGGTGTGATTTTGGGCGGTGCGGCAGCCTACAAGCTGTTATTCAAACACTTAGACATTGAACCTACCTTGTTGAGTAAAGTTAATACTATCGTACTGGTAACGGTCATAGTACTTGTAGTTATCGCCCAAATAAATTTTGTGTATCAGGCACTAGCAGTTACGGTTGTAAATTGGGTGGGTCTTGGACTCGTTACAGTACTTTCTATAGCATCAGGGATCGACTATGTGCGATTGTGGGGACGGCGCGCATATCAAGAACATAAGAGAAAAGACTGTGCTGATCCAAGCGTTTTATCTTGATCACGCAAATGGCACTTCCTCTTGAAGCACATGGAATCTTTACTCGCGAGAACTTTGATGTCGGAGTTAATGAGGACTTGTTTCCGCATTTATTTGGAAGTGACAATCTTTGGTTGTATGGTGATTCTGCAGTTGGTAAGACTCACGCTGTTCACATCTTGGTGGCAGAACTTGAGCACGCGGTGCTTGTTTCCGACTCAGATTATGAACTCAATGGATTGGAAGCTTTTGGGACAGTAGTCTTAGACAGAATCGAACAGTGGATTGGTAACGAAAATAAAGAGAAGTCGGTTTTTGGTCTTTACGAACAACTGATGCGTGCGCGACACCGATTAATATTGATCTCACGGTCAAATGTTGAAGCGCTCAGTTTCGCGTTACCAGATCTAAAGTCACGGGTGAGTATGTTCAGTCGCTACCTCATGTTACCGTTACCCTCCTCAAAGCAATTAATTTTCCTTCAAGGCTTAGTCGCAAGAACTGGAGCTAGTCTGAGTGTGGAGGTAGCAAAGTTCGTATTGAGACATCTTACCCGTTCACAGGCGGGGCTTGTGTCTGCCATGGCTCGTCTCAATCAAGAATCTATTGCTCGCAATCGACACATATCCGTACCATTGGTTAAGGAAGTTTTTGGACTTTGAGTAGCGCGCGCGCGATCGTGTTCACCGGCGGAGGTACTGCTGGACATGTACTTCCCACAAAACCCATCATCAACCTGTTTCAAGCTCGCGGTGATCATATCGTATTCATCGGTTCTAATAGTGGGCTAGAACAGAACCTTGTTGCGAACTGGGGAGTGGAATTTAAAAAAATCATTACGGGAAAGCTTCGGAGATATCTGTCATTCAAAAATTTAGTGGACGCATTTCGTGTACCTATCGGAGTCATTCAAGCATGGTGTTTGCTTCTTAAAGTCAAACCGCGGGCGGTATTTTCTAAAGGAGGATACGTCGCATTTCCAGTGGTTTTTGCAGCGTGGTTGCTGCGTATTCCCGTGGTCGCTCACGAATCTGATTTGTCCCCTGGTTTAGCAACGCGTTTGTGTGCGCCTTTTGTCAAAACCCAATGTGTGACGTTTACACAGACAGGTACTAAGGCGAAACGAAAAGTAGTTACCGGTACCCCAGTGCGAGCTGAACTATTGGCTGGAAACGCATCAAGAGCCCGCTCATGGCTTCAACTGACTGCAGATCGGCAAGTCTTGCTTATCGTAGGTGGCAGTTTAGGTGCTGAAGCTATCAATCAGGTGATTCATGCCAGTATTGACAGTCTTGCGAGTGAATTTGTCGTAATTCACGTATGTGGTAAAGGAAATATAGAGGAACGGTTGCGTACGATCGAACATTACTATCAGTTTGAATACATAGACGAGCAGTGGGGCGATGTTCTGGCACTTGCCGATATTGTCGTTTCTCGTGCTGGAGCGAACGCCTTGTTTGAGCTATTGACTTTAGGAAAACCTAACGTATTGATTCCGTTACCATTAGCACAAAGTCGCGGCGATCAGCTCGAAAACGCGGAAATGTCCGAGACTAAGGGTTGGAGTTTGGTATTACCAGAAGAACGATGCAACAAGGAATCACTACCGGCAACGATTGATTTGATCTCAGGAAACTTAGCGCACTGGCAGAAAAAATTACAAAGCTTCTCAGCACAAGACAGCACGAACTTGATCGTCGCAGAGATTGACCGAGTAATACGGTAGTGTCAGTGTGTCACTTGCTCCCAGGCAAGCGGGAATTTATTTTTTTTTGTTCGAACACCATTGAACCCATGCACCTACAAACGAAAACCTCACGAAATTAGGAGAACAATAGTTGGTCGAAAATACGCAGCGTGAAGAACCGTTTCGGATTCAAACATTTAATCAAATTGCAGAACGTGGTCTATGTTTGTTGACGTCTCCGCAGTTCGACGTTAGCCGCGAGCAGGAATCCCCAGATGCGATCCTACTCAGAAGTCATGTACTTGCGGCGAACAGTTTGTCTTCGAACCTGCTCGCCATTGCCCGTGCTGGGGCAGGAGTCAACAATATTCCAATTAGTGAATGTACCGAAAAGGGGATCGTTGTGTTCAATACTCCAGGTGCAAATGCGAATTCGGTAAAAGAACTCGTAGCCGCGGCACTCTTACTGTGTGCTCGTGATGTCATCGGCGGGCTCGAATATGTCAACAATCTACCCCGCGTCATTCCTGATGGAGACCTCAAACAGCATGTGGAGGAAGGTAAACGTCGTTTCTCTGGACTCGAACTGACGGGACGCACGCTCGGTGTCGTCGGATTGGGCGCAGTCGGTACACCCGTATCAAACATCGCCTGTGCATTCGGCATGCAGGTGCTCGGATTTGATCCATTTCTATCGGAAACTGCAAAACAGAATATCGACTCCCGAGTCGAATTCGTTCACGAATTAAAAGACTTGTTTGCACGAGCTCAATTTATTTCTCTTCATGTGCCGCTTAGTCCCAAAACGCATGCATTTGTCAATGACGAGTTATTGAATTACTGTGCTGAGGGTACTTGCTTATTGAATTTTGCGCGGTCAGAGGTAGTTGCATCTGATGCGATTTTGCGAGCATTAGAGCACGGTCAATTGTCGAAATATTTCATCGACTTTCCTAGACGGGAATTCTTAAACCACCCCAAAGTCTATACTACGCCACATCTCGGCGCTAGTACGGCTGAAGCAGAGGAAAACTGCGCAATCATGGCCGTGCAACAGTTGCAAGACTTCTTGTTGAACGGAAATATCTTAAATTCGGTTAACTTTCCCGTGATGAAACTTGAGCGATCAATTGGTTATCGGCTCACGGTGACCAATCGGAACCAAACAGGAGTACTGCGCGAGATCCTCTCGATTTGTTCCAATGCAGGACTCAACATATTGGATATGATCAACAAGAGTAGGGAAGATATCGCTTACAACATACTCGACGTTGGTAGCGAAGTCACTGAGTCGCTGAAATCACAATTACTATCGGTCCCCAATGTAGTGAGTGTTCGCTCCCTAGGATGTATGGAAGGGAACGACGGTTAAGCAAGTATCTCTTCCTCAACCGGTTCACCACGCAGCGAATTGGGTAGGGCTTCGGTGATGGTTACATCCATCAAAGGTGGGGAATCAGAGGGCGCGAAAAAATTGACGACGCGATTGTTCTCGGTGCGACCTTGCATTGCTCCTTCGGTTCGACGTGACGGTCCTGTAACCAACACTTGCTGAGTCGTACCCACCATTCTGCGAGCATGGCGGTTGGCCTGTTCGCGCAACTGTGCTTGAAGTTGATCGAGACGGTGATGTTTCACGCTTTGTGGGGTTGGATCCGGTATTGAAGCAGCAGGCGTTCCAGGGCGCGCACTATAAATGAAACTGAATGAGATATCGTAGTCTAGATCGCGTACTAAATTCAGCGTGCTTTCAAAATCTGCGTCCGTCTCGCCGGGGAATCCCACAATGAAATCGGAAGAAAGCGAAATACCGGGTCTTGCTTGACGTAGTCTGCGAATTTTGGACTTGTACTCCAACACTGTGTGTCCGCGCTTCATCATCGCGAGGACTCGGTCTGATCCGGACTGCACAGGTAAGTGCACATGACTCACGAGTTGCGGCACGGTGCGGAATGCGTCAATTAGAGTATCGGAAAACTCTACTGGATGTGAGGTAGTAAATCGAATTCGTTCCACGCCATCAACGCACGAAGTGTAGTAAATCAATTCTGCTAGATCGGCAGTACCGTTTTTAAATTCGCCGCGAAACGCGTTTACGTTCTGTCCTAAAAAGTGAATTTCTCTGACACCTTGGTCTACAAGTGAGATTACTTCTTTCATCACATCGTTGACTGGTCGGCTGACCTCTGGTCCACGGGTGTACGGTACCACACAAAACGTGCAGAACTTACTACATCCCTCCATGACGGAAATGTATGCTGCCACTTGGCTTGTGTGAGGTGTGGGTAAGTGGTCAAACTTTTCGTTCTCGGGAAAGCTGATGTCAACTACAGGTTGTCGAGATCGTTGAGTTTGTTCGATCATCGAAGGTAATCTATGAAGAGTTTGTGGACCAAACACGAGATCTACGTAGGGTGCACGTTTTGTAATTTCTTCGCCTTCTTGGGAGGCCACACATCCACCAACACCGATTAAGAGCTTCGGATTTTTGAGTTTCAGTTTGCGATAGCGACCGAGTTCGTGGAACACCTTTTCTTGTGCTTTTTCACGGATTGAGCACGTGTTGACCAAGATGAGATCCGCATCTTCAGGTATCCTAGTTTCACTGATCCCAAAACTCGTCTGCAACAACTCAGTCATGCGCGCGGAGTCGTAGTCGTTCATTTGGCAACCGTAAGTTTTGACAAAGAGTTTCATTTGTTTAGAAAGCTGTATTTTTTTAAAGTTGCTATGTGTTCACGATGAGCTATTCGTTTGAAATGATCCCCAATCGGGGTATTCCATGTTTAAGGTGAATCTGATAAGCACCTTTAATACTGAAATCTTCAAAATAAAAAAAATTGTGTCTCGCTCTGGGTACTGCAACGCTTTCGCCGTCTTGATCAACGGGTTATAACGAGAGTTTTTATTAACGCTAGCGATAGGTCACGGTAACACTCTTTGAGGTTTGAACCCACAATTTTAGGGTTGTACACAGATTCCTGCTCCTAGACAACAAATTTAAGATTCATGTGTCGCCGTGTAATCAGCTGATACCCAAATTTCCCACACTCGTTCAGTATCCATATCGAGAACCGATACTTTCGGCACGCCGTCCCCAGACAGGTTTTTCATCATTGCTACGAAGCTGAGGCTCATTAAGAGCTTCTCAAATCTATGGATTCTGTTTGTGCAAACTGGCGGATCGTTCTGGCCGGTGTGTCGTGGATTTCTTCAACACCCTTTCGCACAATAGTGCACACATCAAATATAAACGTTTTGAATGGGAATTTCTAACATAAGTGCAAAAATTTAATAAATATCACTATAATATAGTATAGTTGTAAGTATCTAGTAAGCAT
>CAZEFI010000001.1:0-303905 GCA_964511425.1 uncultured Pseudomonadales bacterium | reverse complement strand
CATAGTGTTATTATATACAGTTCTTCGGCGTGGTGTAGTATTCCCTATAAGTCCCGTTTATTTCTATTGAACCAACTTTTAACATTCCCATGGACAAAATTGTGCAAACTCTTTTGCAAACTAGGATTTAGTACAATTTTTGTACATTTTTGGACACTTCTTTACGTTTGATTTACGATTCAAAACGTTGAGAATGTTTGGAGAGAGGTGCCCTTTCACTTGTGATTTAACGATGGCTTCCCAACCGATCGACACAACGTTTTTAAGACGGTGCATTCAGACGTTAGAACGTGCTTATGTCCGCCTAAACCAACTTCCTTCTAGTGATCACCCCGATTACGAAATATATCGGGCTGCATGTGTTAAGGAATTTGAGCTAGTACTTGAGCTAGGAGGAAAACTGTTAAGAAAACGCATCACTTCATACTTCGTTAGCGGGAAGCAGGTCGCGCGATTGACGTACAAAGATCTTTTCCGGCACGCCTCCCGTCATGATCTCATTGACATTGGTGCGGTTGAACGTTGGATTCGATATCGCGACAACCGTAACGAAACAGTTCACGACTACGGAGAAGACTTTGCAGAATCAACATTGTTGTTATTGCCACGTTTTATTGAAGATGCAAAGTCGCTGGCTGATTTGATTGACGAAGAAATTAATGACTAAGCGATTACTTCTACCAAAGAAGTACAGACTACTTATTGAGTCTATGTTCCTTGAACATTTACCTGGAGTGGAAGTATGGGCTTACGGTAGTAGGTTGACCAATCGATGTCACGACGGTAGTGATCTCGACTTAGTCCTTAGGGGTCCCAAATTGAAAAAAATTCCGGTCGAGAAACTGCGGGAATTGAAGCATGCCCTGCAAGAGTCTTCGATCCCATTTCTCGTCGAAGCCCATGATTGGGCTCACCTACCTGAACGGTTTCATCAAGAAATTGAGAAGGACTACGTGCGGTTACTCTAGCCTCACCAATAGTTAGTCACATCTCAATTTCCTTAGGAGCATGTGCCGTATCTGGTGACAGTTGAATTTTGATGCGCGTATAGTTAGACAACCGCCGTGCTTCCAAAGCACCTCTCTGAACGGCGTTCTGAACACTGCATTGGGGTTCCTGTTGGTGGGCGCAATCTCTATATTCGCACTCAAGAGCCAAGCCTTCAATGTCCGGGAATGTACGTGGTAGTGATTCTGCAACTCCCATTAGCGCAAGCTCACGAATTCCTGGAACATCAATGATTAAACCACCAGTTGGGATTTGTACTAACCTACGTGCCGAGGTTGTGTGGCGTCCTTTTTCGTCCTTTGTTCTAGTCTGTTGCGTCGTTTGCACCGACGCGCCAACAAGTGTGTTAGTTAATGTAGATTTACCCACACCGGAAGAACCGACCACCAAACCCGTGGTTTGAGTCTTAAATAACGCACGGATGCCACCAAGAGACCTAGCATCCAAACAGTTGACAGCTGTGCAATCTATGTCGTAGAGTAACGGTTTCGCTCGTGCAACAATCTCAGCATAGGCGGGGTTTAAATCCATTTTCGAAAATACGACATGAGCATCAACACCAGACGCTTCAGCTAGGGCTAGGTACCGCTCTAATTTTGACTCCGTGAAGTCGTCGTTACATGCCACCACGATGAGCAGCATATCGACATTTGCGGCAATCACTTGCACAGTTCGGCGCGCGGTCACTAATCTTTGGATTTTCGACTTACGTGGAAGCATGCGAGTGCGACCCAAATTGTCCTGCGAAAAAAGAAGCCAGTCACCAACAGAGGGTTGCGTGGATTCTTTATCTCGAAACCACTTTCCCAATGGAGGAAGTTCGAACTCAGACTCACCGTCGTGTACGACCAATCTCTGTCGGTGTTGTGCTATGACCCGAACTGGCGTTAGTTTCTTATCCGCGCGGGTAATGTGTTGAGAAAATAGGGAAGACCATCCGAGTGATTCGAGAGACATGCGAATACTAGTGCGCGTGCGGTGTGAATAACCAGTAGATAAATGTAAGCAGTACACCACAGAGAAAAGCTACGAAAATCTTGAACCGGTCATGCCGATGTCGAAATGCTTCAGGAAACAGATCCGCTAGCGCGACACATAGAAACGCACCCGACACAAAAGCGAGCAGAATTCCGAGAATGTGTTCATAATCGTGAAGTATTTCTCGTAGGAAAAACAAAGCTAGAATCGCTCCAACTGGACAGATTAGAGCGAACCCCATATTAGTTAACCAGAGTGATTTCTTTTTTATACCGGCATGCTTCATTACTCCAACAACAGTCAAAGCATCGAAGGGTTTGTGTAATACGATCGCTAGTGCTACCGCAAAGGTGAGCGATAAGTCGTGCACACCTCCTTCATCGTGATGATCTAAGTCGATACCGTGTTCAATCCCTAAGCTCGAACCTAGAGCAAATCCTTCAGAGAGTGTATGCACTCCCATTCCGGCGATCACAGTGATCCAAGTAGCTTGTACAGTACGGTTAGTCACCCGCGTGTTGTTTAAATCAGATTCCGGTTCGTGTTCGTGAAAGCTCAATAGGCGCAAAAAAACCGAACATGATCACCACACCTCCTTCCATGGAACAACAAGTGCGCCGGCATCACCGTCCCGATAGTTGGACAGTGAGGCTCAGGACGCGCGGGCGGAAAATTTAATCTTCCATTCGAGGTCGAGACGAGAGGGGGCTACCCACCTCGCAACGCCATCAGCGAGCAACGCCAAAAGCGCGTCGTACCAAGCTAACATGTGGGTCACAATCGACACCACTGTGGATACGGTCTTCACCGAGCCAGATTGTCTATGATACTTGAAACTCGGCGATTATGGTTGTTCCCTTCTCGAATACGAACTCGGCCAAGCCGAGTGTCTGGGCTAACATGCACAAGGTTCCTAGTTGCACAGCAGATTCATCGTGAACTGAAGCGATCTGTTCGATTCCGTGCGGTAGTAAATGTAGAACAGAAATTCCAATCATGAACCCACTTACAAAGGCTAGAAACACTTGCGTTTCTGTATGGGTGAACTTTATGACGTTTGGTAGCCACCCACCAACTAGTGACGCCACGACGATCGGTAGCGAAAATAGAAGAGCTATTAAGTACGGCGACATTGATTCAGACTTAAAAAAGTTCTGTATTCTAGACTATCACAGGTCCTAACGGTCGCTGGGGTGTTTTACGAGGCGTGCCTTTTCAAGCAGGTAAAACAATAGAAACGCTAAGATCGCCCCCAGAACCTGTGCACCTAGAAAAGTTGGCACATTGACTGGAGCAATTCCTGTAAACGTATCGCTTAGACTTCGTGCAAT
Organism: uncultured Pseudomonadales bacterium; assembly: GCA_964511425.1. Lineage (GTDB taxonomy): Bacteria > Pseudomonadota > Gammaproteobacteria > Pseudomonadales > Azotimanducaceae > Bin55. The sequence continues at coordinate 300,588 of CAZEFI010000001.1, read as the reverse complement.
AGTCACCGAGGGATTCGCAAACGAAGTCGAAGCAGTGAACCAGTACGCTGCAGAAATGTAGAGTCCTACCGAAGCCCCTACCCATTCTGGCTTCGTGCGCAGAGTACCGAGGATTGTGGCAACAAGACCAAACGTAGCCACAAGTTCCGACAACCCTTGAGCAAAACCGCCGCGGGTTTGCGTGGAGATTTGCACAACTTCCATCTCAAACATTATGTGGGCAAGCCAGGTACCCATTATCCCCCCAATAATTTGTACCAACAAGTATGAAAGTGCCATAACAAGCGAGATTTCGTGCCGAAGGAGGAACACGAGCGTTACTGCTGGATTGAAATGTGCACCGGAGATTGGGGCAAGTACAGTAATTAAAACCGCGAGGATCGCGCCGGTAGCCAAGGTGTTTCCAAGTAGCGCAAGCGCGTCATTCCCGCCCGCTAGCGAACTAGCCATGATGCCAGAACCAACAACGGTCGCTAGCAGAAAGAGCGTTCCAATAAATTCCGCTAAGAGTTTGGTCAAAGGAATGTTTTTCATTGAAATCGTCGTATCATCGGTGGGTAAACAGAGAGGTATACACACTTTCTGCAATATTTTCATGACGTTTTAGAAAATTCTGCATCGCTTCTAATGCTATCCAAGTATGATCATCTTCGACACGCAAATCTCAATATCGGATTGCTCCCCGTATTTACAATGTAAGGAAACTCAGGGTATTGGAAGATAGGGAAGTATAGTTGCACCGAAAACAAGATGAGTGGGAAGCCGAACAGCAGGAGTGGATTGAGGCTTTGGCAGCGGTGCTTCAGGTGCGGGGGCACGAAGACGCAAACGTTTTGCTCGGAAGACTCCACGAGGAACTAAGAAATCGAGGGGTTCACTCCACTCAAGATGCTCTAAATACGCCCTACATCAATTCCATATCGCCCGAGGCGCAACCGCGCTATCCGGGCGACATCGCGACCGAACAACAGATCGAAAACATCATTTGTTGGAACGCAGCCGCGATGGTGATTCAGGCATACGATAGTGGTACAGGTGTTGGGGGTCATATCGGTACCTATCTCTCCGCGGCAACGCTCATGGAAGTAGGTTTTAACCATTTCTTCCGCGCTGACCAAGGGGATCAAGTTCACATTCAAGCACACGCATCTCCCGGAGTTTACGCTCGCGCTTGGTTGGAAGGTCGACTCACGACTGAGAACTTGTTGAATTTTCGTCGTGAACTGCAACCTGGTGGCGGTCTTCCGTCTTATCCACATCCACGGCGCATGCCTCAGTTTTGGCAGATGCCGACTGCTAGTATGGGACTGTCTACTCCTTGTGCGATCCATCAAGCTCGATTTGCACGCTACTTAGAAGCGCGAGGACTGCGCGAACCAAGCGAGGCAAAGATTTGGTTGTTTGTTGGGGACGGCGAAGCCGATGAACCCGAAGTGTTAGGTACGATTAATTTAGCTGGACGCGAACGACTAGACAATCTCATCTTGGTCGTGAATTGCAATCTACAACGACTTGATGGTCCGGTACGTGGTAATGGAAAGATCATTCAGGAATTAGAGAGAATGTTCCACGGGGCAGGTTGGCATGTGATCAAGGTTGTCTGGGGGAGCGATTGGGATCCGCTTTTCGCCAAAGATCGTACTTGGGTACTACGATCTCGGTTGGACGAATTAGTTGATGGGGACTTTCAACGGTACAGCGCATCACCAGGAGACGCCACACGTGCACATTTAGTTGGCGAAGACAAAACGTTGGAGCAACTCTTTAGCTCAATAAGCGACGACGCGCTGACCTCCCTAAAACGTGGCGGGCACGACCACCACAAGATTTACGCGGCATACCAACAAGCGATAGCTGTACAGGGTAAACCTTGCGTGATTCTCGCGAAAACGGTCAAGGGAGACGGATTGGGATTAACCTCGCAAGGTCGCAACACAATCCACCAGAAAAAGCAACTGAGCGCTAAGGAAAGAACCGAGTTTGCCACTAACTTAGGGATTCCTCTAAATGAGGAAGAGATGAGCCAAGCTGCACTTTACCGTCCACCGGAGGACAGCGTTGAGATGCAGTACCTTCATAAGAGACGAGAAGAACTAGGTGGGTATTTACCCCACCGATCGGTGGATTATCCGCCGCTACATCCTCCTCCGTTAGAGTTTTTTAAGGATATGATTCAAGGTAGTCGTGGTCGTGAATTGTCGACTACGATGGCACTAGTACGGATGTTGCAAAGGCTATTGCGAGAAAAATCGATCGCTCCTCATTTAGTCCCTATCATCCCAGACGAAGCTAGGACATTCGGCATGGATGGATTAATTGCGCAGGTAGGAATTTATTCACCAGAGGGTCAACGCTATACACCTGTTGACGCGGGCACCATTGCCCCCTACCGAGAATCAAGCGATGGCCAAATCTTACAGGAGGGAATTTGTGAGGTCAGTGCAATGGCGGCATTCCTTGCGGCGGGCACTGCATACGCGACCTACGGTATCCCCATGATCCCAGTCTATCTGTTCTACTCAATCTTCGGCTTTCAACGCGTTGGTGACTTAGTGTGGGCTGGCGGTGATATGATGTGCAAGGGTTTTCTGATCGGCGCTACGTCCGGTCGAACAACTCTCAATGGCGAAGGTGTCCAACATCAAGATGGGCACTCACATGTTGTAGCTACGACGATCCCAAACCTTGTAAGTTACGATCCTGCGTTCGCCTATGAGTTAGCGACGATCTTTCACGATGGTTTGCGACGAATGTACGCCGCTCAAGAAGAAGTGTTTTACTACATCACAGTAACTAATCAAAACTATGTCATGCCCGCGATGCCCGAAGGAGTTGAAGAAGGAATCTTGAGAGGTATGTACGCGTATGACTATGAGGACGACGCTGAAGTACACCTCCTTGGTAGTGGCGCAATAATGACCGAAGTAATGTTAGCGGCAAAGACTCTGCGGGAGTTGGGAAAACGGGTAAGCATCTGGAGTGTAACAAGTTATGGAGAACTCCATCGACAAGCACTTAGATCCGACCGGGATGAATTAGTCCATGTGGGAGCTTCGGAAACCAAGCCTTATGTTCAAGAGTGTCTGCAAGGGGAATCTGGAGTCTTCATTGCAACTACAGATTACCAGAGAGCTTTACCTCTTCTGATCGCGCCTTGGATACCGGGTAAGTATGTCGTGCTTGGTACCGATGGATTTGGGCTATCTGAATCAAGGGACGCATTGCGAAACTACTTTGAAGTCTCTGCGGACTGGATTGCGTTTGCAGCTCTCTCTGCCTTGGCGCAAACTGCAAGCAAACCAGACTCGACTCCACAAGAATTTGCACATCAGGCCAAACTCGATTTGACCAAGCTACCAACCGTCTAACTCGATTGGGACTCTTAGGCGGTATTTTCGGTAAGCCTAAACTACAACCGGAACAAAAGAGAAGTCTAAAACAAGAACAGGTCACAGATATGACCTATTCAGTTGCACTCGCGATGCTGGAAGGTGGTTTCATCGGAGTGATCGCAGACAAAATTTATGCAGTCCCGCCCTTTGTAATAGCGATACTTACATCGGCGGCAGTCTTTGGTAATTTATCAAGTTACTTTTGGGCTCGGCTGGCGAACTCCCGTCCCAAGGTTCCAGTCATCGTAATTCTGCAATTTCTCGTAGTCGCGTGTTTACTCCTAGTGGCAACAGCTCCGCGTAACGCAATTGGCAGTGCTCTACTTGTGATCGGAGTGGTTTGTGCCCGGACTTTGACCGCTGGAGTGATCACCATTCGTAGCGTGGTGTGGAGTTTAAATTATCCACGAGATGTTCGTGCGCGAACCACTGGTCGCCTTCAAATCGCAACTAGCTCTGTTATGGTGCTGACGGCAGTAATTGCTGCGCCTATTTTGGATGCAAATCCAATGACTTTTCGCTGGATGTATGTATTTGCAATGCTCGTTGCCTTGTTAGGGGTAATGGCGTTTGCGCGGGTGAATGTTGCCGGCGAGAGTAGACAGCGTGTTCGTGAACGGCGTTCCGCTAAGGTTGCGCGTTCGTTAAAGACGCGCTTTCGATTTTTTCAAATTTTACGGCAAGACAAGAGGTTTGCGCGATACCAAGTGTATCAGTTCTTGAACGGGATATCGAACATGAGCATGGAGGCTCCACTCGTTTATCTCGTTTCGCGAGAACTACAGGCGAACTACACAGTGAGTATGATGATTGTGTTGATTCTTCCTAGTATCTTCAGCGTGTTAACGGTTCCCCTGTGGGCTCGTTATCTTGATAGAGTGCACATCACGCATTTTCGAACCCGGATTAGTGGTGTGTGGGTGTTGTCTCAACTCTTAATTTGGTTCGGCGCAATGTTCCAGAGTTTTGTTTTATTGGGAGTAGCTCGGTCGGTTCTAGGTGTCGCGCGTAGCGGTGGATCACTCGGCTGGCAACTTGGACACAATGACTTTGCACCACGAGACAAGCTATCAGACTACATGTCCGTTCATGTTACTCTCACTGGAATTCGTGGTGCTATCGCCGCAGTGCTCGGTATTGGCCTCTATGTTGGTTGGTCCGGTTTCGTTTGGCTACCCGATTTTCCTGGAATTGGAGCCGGTTTGTTCTTAGTTTGCATGGTAATCGGAGTGATCTCTTGGATTGGTTTCATTCGCATGCATTTGGACATGAAACGTGAACGAACACGTTCAAAAACCGACTAGTGTAGGTTGTTTGTGCGACATGGAGAGCATCCACATCGCACAAACACATAGATTCTTAAGCTACTCTAACTTCGGGTAATTCTTCGCCTTCAGAACGAGCAACAATTGCAGCAATCGTGAGGTCACTAGTGACATTGGTCGAGGTACGGCACATGTCAAGGATTCGATCGACCGCGAGGATTATTGCTAACCACTCTACGGGTAGCCCTAACACACTCAAGATCAACGTGATCGCGACGAGACTAGCTGCTGGTACACCCGCGACTCCAATGGAAGTAACTAGTGCGAGCAAAACGACTAAAAATTGATCAACGATACCAAACGGCTGACCCGCTACCACGGAGTATATTTGTGCGATAAAGATCACAACGACACATTCATAAAGCGCGGTACCATCCATGTTTACCGTTGCTCCGAGAGGTAGGACAAAGCTAGAAATGCGTTTGGAAACGCCCGCTTTTTGAGCACTTTCGATCGTAACAGGCAACGTTGCGGACGACGATGCAGTAGAAAATGCTGTCAATTGTGCTTTAGCTACTTTACCGTAGTACTTTAGCGGATTAACCCCAGCGAGAAATATCTGCATCAAAGGTAACCAAACAAAAAAGTGGAGTGCTAGTGCCAGCCCTACCGTCACTACAAATTTAAACAATGCTTCAAATGCGGAGACGCCGGTGTCAATGAGCACCACAGTGACGAGTGCGAAAACACCGATGGGTGCAAACCGAATAATCCAAAGAGTGACTGCGATGGTCACGTCGTACATTCCTTGCCAAAGGTTTTCTATGGTTTCCCGCACGGTACCTTCCAGTTTAGTGGTGAAAAAACCAAAAACCACAGCCACAAAAATGATCGCAAGCAGACCGCCGTTATTAGTCAATGCGTCAAAAATGTTTGGCGGAACGGCGCGAACAAATATTTGGATCATGTCCCACCAACTACGTCCTTCAACTCTAGCCGCCATCGAAGCTTGATCTTCAGAGCCCTCAACGCTAGCAACAAGTGCTGTTGCGTCTTCAACTGCCATATTACCGGGTTGAATCACGTTGACTAGGATTAATCCAGTGAAAACTGCGATAAAACCGGTAACTAGGTAAAACGCGATCGTTTTACTCCCGATCCTGCTGAAGGATTTTTGACTAGCCATACCCGCTACGCCGACAGCAATGGCAGCGAATACTAGCGGGACCACCACCATCTTCAACGCGTTAATAAACAGCGCACCGAAGATTCCTAACCAATCGCCAATAACTTCTTCGGCTTCAGCACTCAAACCAGCCAAATTTATGATGAATGCTACAACGCCGGCGAGCACTAAAGCTACCAAAATGTGCCACGCTAAGTACTTCGCAGCGAGCAACTCTTTAAACACAATCTACCTCCAAATTCCTTCGTTGAACGAAAAAGCACATCTTCAATCTATTTAGTCGAAGAGTGCATGAACTACATTGTAGTAAAGCAGTTTAGGGTAGTAGATCAGAGGGACATTTAGCGTTTGGTGCGAACTCACTTTCCGTCGACCGTACGAACCTCTGAAGTGTCAAGACGCCCATATGAAAACGGCTCGAAATTCTTTAACCTTCACCTCGAATGTGGGACTCAGACTCGGAAAGAAACACCAAGTCATTTTCAATCGTAGATTCTGAACACTCTCGCGTGCATACAGTAAATTCACTACGCTTTGCTTCGGCGAATACGAGCCTTTATCACATCGACCAATTTTTTCGCGACGAGAGGAAAAAGCCCCAATGCAACCAACGAAACTATTAGCGACCAAGAAAGAATTCCTGATAACGACTGTAGTTGACCCAGTTCTTTGCCAGAATTGACGTACAGGATCGTCCCTGGCAACATACCGATTTGAGTAACCCAATAGTACGTCCACAGTCGTATCGGCGTAAGTGCCATGACGAAATTGACGACAAAATACGGTACTACTGGCGCAACCCTGAGGCCAAAGAGATAAAACGCGCCTTCCTCCGTGATGCCGCGGTTGATTTGGTGTAGGTAATTACTGAACTTTTCTTGAACGTAATCACGTAGGACATAGCGCGCCAATATGAAAGCACAGACTGCGCCCAGCGTACTCGCCGACATAATCACAATAGTACCGGTCTTCAGACCAAAAACAGCACCACCAATTAGCGTCAAGAGCGTCGCACTTGGGATTGACAATCCAGTTAAGACCACATAGACAGCTATATAAGTCGTGATGAACAGTACAGGGTGTGCTAGATACAGATCGACTATTGCACGTCTTTGTTGTTGGAGGTACTCGAGGGAGAGATATTCGTTCAAGGGTAGGAAAAAGAACAGCGCAATACAAACGACGATCGTAGCTGCGAGAACAAGCTTTAAGATGTTGTTGGAGGCACGCATACTTACCTGAACCCTTTGTGACCCAAGTCTTTGAATACTCCCTTACAGCGTTAACGGAAAATGCTCTTACCACTTCAAAGCATGGTAAGAGCATCTACTCGTAGTTAAAAGGTCTGAAAATAAACCTATTTCAGGGAATAACGGAAAGTAACACCTGCGACACGTGGTTCAGTTAGGAAATAATTGCGGAAGAACCCTGAAGAATCTGAAGTGAGATACATCCCAGTGACGTTGTCGTTATCTGCGAGATTCCGAACCCACCCTTTGAGTTCTATTCGACCGTTTTGGCTTTCGTAGGTAGCACTAGCATTCATCTGTGTCCACGCATCTATTTCGTCTCCCTTGGTGTTAAACTCACGGCTGTAGGTTTCACTCTGCCAGTAAAAATCCCAGCGAAACGAAAGTCGTCCGGGGAGTATCGCCATTGGCGAGTCTGTACCATACGTAAGCCCAATCTTAAAGGTATGCGCTGGGGAATTCGGTAATGAGTTGCCGTCTAGGTCGGTGAGGAGTCCATCAGATGTTTCAACACCGAGCTCATCAAGAAATGCTCTAGAGAAGTAGGCAGGAATTGATACGCCGAACTCGTTGACAGGATGGGACACCGACACTGGAGTCATTTCATTACGAATATCAGCGGTCGCACCCCGTGCTAACGCCGCAGCTACAACGTCATTCGTGATTTGGGCTTTACGCGCAATGAAGTTGATTCCAGTTAGCACACCTGGATCCAAGTTATTCAAAACAACCCAGTCGTCGCTGCCTGCTGTACGATTCAAAGGATCGAGCGACATTGAACCATCGACGGCAGTGTTCAAGTAACTGTAGGCGTAATCGACTATGAGATTGGGCATTTGGTCAAAGGTGAGCCAACCTTCTGCTTCAAGTCCCCAAATATTTGCGTCGATGTTCTCGTTAATCGCAGCGTTATTCTTAATTCGAGTTACTTGCAACCCTTTGTATTGGTATGTAAAGAATGAACCGTTCAAATTAAGTCTACGATCAAGCCAATAACTTTTAGTGCCAATTTCTACTGCGGTGACATCTTCGCGATCGAAGGTAAAGCTGCTAGTGCCCTGGAATTGTTGCGGAATAGCAGCGTTCATACCACCCGGCTTGTAACCACTGCTGAGTGATCCATAAACCATTACATCTTCGTTGAGTCTTACATCTAACGAAATTCGCCCCGTCAATGCAGTCCAAGAACCAGAATCTGGGCTGTTGGTAAGCCCACGGGCTTCGCCAAATGCTGGAGCGATGGGTACTCTGTGGCTAATCGCGACCCGCTCTGGGCTATACGCCGGCGTCAGTAAGGCTGCGTCTATCTCCTGTTGAGAAACACCATAGAAGCGGGCTAACGCTACTTCAGGAGGGCCGGAAGCAAATGGTCCAAGGAGTAGGTTCGCAGTACGAGACCAGAAGATTCCACCAGCCGCGTTCATATTAGATAGGTGGTTGGGATCGAGCAGTCCTGCTGCATAAGCTGCCTGCAAGGCATTTTCTAAGGGGACAAAGTCCACAGGAACCCCAAGCATTGAAGCGACTAGGGCACGCACACCCGGATACACACTCCCTTGCAACAGTGGTACATGGTTTATCGCGTTCAACAATATGCTCGTGTCATCGGTGGTTCTTGTATCTTCGTTGTATCGCAAGCCAACGGTTAACTGAGTGGTATCGTTCATGTCATAGTAGAACTCCCCAAAAACCGCAGTACCGTCGTCATTCCGGCCACGACCTCCGTCAGGTGCGGACGAATTGATAAAAATACCGGGATATAACGGCGGCAAACCGAGACCGGGAACACCGTACAGAGAAACAGCGTCTAACGTATTGCTAAAAATTATGTAGTCTGTTGCTCGTTCACGATTGTGAGAGATCGCCCCGAGGAGATAGCTTATGCGGTCGTTAAATGAACCACTGACTTTGCCTTCAAGAACCTGATCTGTGGAAACTCCTGACGAGTGGTCAAAAGTAAAGAACACGGTTGGGTCAACACCTCCGTATATACACCCACCGAAAATCCCGGCAGTTCCACCCAGAACGTTGCACTGTCGGCTGGAGAAGTTGTCCCCGGTGTTTCCAGTCACTGGAGCTGAAGTTGGCCAGACGCCGTTTGGGTTAAAAGGCGTTGGTAGCATTGTCGGTCCAACGTCGAAGAGGTAATCTTGTTGGGAATATCCGTCAGATTCGTGTAAGGACGCGAGCAGTTCAAATTCAAGATTCATCCACGCATAATTGATTCCCAAGGCGAAGAAATCGTCGTTTTCAACGAAAACGGGTTCGACATCCGTGTGTACAGTACGTAAGTCGAGTCCACTGGGGCGTGGGTATTTGTACTGTGCGAGACCTTGATCACCGGATGCACCGAATGGTAAAGCGCCAATCATGCCTCCGAAGATACCAAACGTTGTACCGCTGAGATATGGATTATCAAAACCAAACCCATTAGGCGTACACCCAGTCGTGGGTAGGTTATTGCGTTCGCACACTTGATTACTGATGCGGGCTCGATCACTGTCCTCTCGTCGTTGGTTGAATAGGAACCACGCAGAGGCGGAATCGTTGAATTCCCACGCAACAGTTACTCGAGCGGTCCACTCGTTTCTGCCATCAAGACTGTCGTCAACTCCTGGCACGCCTTGTGCTCCGGCTAAATTTTCCGTGTAGCCATCACGACTTAGGTGCATCACTGCAACACGTGCGGCAAAATTAGATTCGAAGGGTACGTTGACCATTGCAGTAACACGAGTATGTGCGTCCGTACCAAACTCGGTGTTAAGATAGGCGTCAAAACTTTCGTATTCGGGTTTTTTAGTCACAAAGTTGATCGCCCCACCAGTGGCATTTTTTCCAAACAATGTTCCTTGAGGACCTCGCAAAATCTCTACCCTTTCCATGTCAAAGAACTCGACAGTATTGAGGTTGGAGGATACTGGGATTTCATTGATATGCGCGGAAACACCTGGCTCCGCAGCACTCCCAGTGATTAAGGCACCAATACCTCGTACACTGAAACTGGATCCACCAAAATTTGCAGCCGTGAAGGACACATTTGGAGTGTTGATTTGAATGTCTGACGGAGTAATGATTTGCTGCTCTTCTAGTGCTGCGCTTCCGAAAGCACTCACACTTAAAGGCACATCTTGAATATTTTCTTCTACTCTCTGAGCAGTGACCGTAACTTCTTCGATTTTGGGTGAAGATTCTTCGTCTTCTTCCTGTGCTAGAGCTGGGATAATCAGGCTCAGACAGACTGTTAGGAATGTCGAAACTTTAAGGAAAGGATTTTTCATAAATTTCTCCAGAATAATGAAGTCATGGTGTGTCATTTCACGGGTTAGACACCCCAAAACAGTTTCTCTAACAAATAATATTAGCAAACTTAGCCAATTTGTGAAATGTTGCTGCTAAGAAACTCCAATAAACGGTTCGAAAGATCTTCATTCCGACAGTTCTTTTTAGCACTGCTAATGTGTACTTCTATAATTCTTGGAGCGTTGGTATTCACGCCGCTACCTGAACTGAAAAGGAGAGATCTATGACCAATGTTGCTGGTCCGTCATGGGATTTGTCAACTGAATATTTATCGCCAACGGATCCTGCGATTGACACAGATCTAGGTACGTTAACGACGTTACTTGATCAAATAGAAGAAAAGAATCAATACCTCACCCCGCTGGTAACGTCAACCGAACCGCTTGATACAAAACAGCGGAATAGCGCCATAACTATCGCCCGTGAAATATATGCTCTTGCCAATGAAGCACGCAAATTTCTAGCCAATCCCAGTACGTACGCAAGTTGCGTGTTGTCAGTGGAAAGTAATGAACGTGAGGCTAAATTACTGTCTGGTAGACTAACTAAATACCGCGTGCGCTTCGGAGAGCTCATGCAACCGAGTCGATTGTTCTTAGATTTGTCGGACGACGATGTGATTGCCGAGTATCTCGCCGAACCTCCGGTTGCAGAGTCGGCTTGGGCTGTCAATCACGCTCGAAGACGGCGGCACGAGTTGTTGAGTTTAAACGAAGAAAATTTGGTTAATGGCCTGAGTCAGGACGGTATCCACGCTTGGGGCAGACTCTATACGGAACTCTCTGGAAAACTTCGCTGTCAAGTTGCCGCGGACAATGAACAACGAGAGGTTGGAATCGCCGAAGCAGCTGCGCTCATGCAGTCGACTAGCGATCGAACTCGCGAAGATGCCTGGCAGGCAATCAACAAGGCTTGGTCGGATCATGAAGACACCTGCGCGGCAGCCGTAAACGCATTAGCGGGCTGGCGATTGGAAATGTGTAAACGTCGGTCGCATGCGAAATCGGTGCACTTTCTTGACACTCCAGCACATGCGAGTCACATTGAACGACAAACTCTGGATGCGATTATGCAAGTCGCCGCCGAATCCAAGTCAATGGCGCGCCGTGCGGCCAAAGCAATGGCGCGAGCGTACGGCAAGAGCCGATACGGTCCGTGGGACACTCGTGCACCCGCACCGGTCATTCCCGGTGCAGAGTCCAGCTTTCCCTTCACGAAAGGACTAGATATCATTTCTGGTGCTTACGGCGAAGTTGACCCCAGCATGGGAGAGTTTGTCGAGATGATGGCATCCAATAAATGGATCGAAGGTACTATTGGTCCACACAAACGTCCGGGTGCTTACTGTACTTCGTTCGCGAAAAGTAAAACTCCACGAGTATATATGACTTACGGCGGATCAATGTCTGACATCACGGTACTCGCACATGAATTAGGCCACGCATTCCACCATTGGGTCATGAAAGATTTACCTGATGCGCAACGATCTTACGGGATGTCTCTAGCAGAAACTGCAAGTACGTTCGGAGAGACTTTAGTGCGAGATGCTGTATTACAGACTGCGACCAATCCACAACAAGCTCTATCCGTGGCATGGGAGGAAATGTCAGCAATTGTGTCGTTCTTGCTCAATATTCCCACTAGGTTTGAGTTTGAGAAGAATTTCTATGAAGCGCGTGACGCTCGACCGTTATTGCCGACAGAGTTACGCAAGCTCATGTCTGATGCTTGGACTTCTTGGTATGGGGATGCACTATCGGAACCTGACGAGCTTTTCTGGATTAGCAAACTGCACTTTTTCATATCGGGGATTAGTTTTTACAACTTCCCCTATCTATTCGGTTATTTGTTTAGTCAGAGCATCTATCAACGGCGCGAGACTATGGGGAATGAGTTTTTCAATCGTTATTCAGGTCTCTTACGAGATACCGGACGAATGTCCGCGGAGGACTTAGCGCACGAGCACTTGAATGCAGATTTAACTACTCCAGAATTTTGGCGTGAGACTGTCGATGCATTGGAACCCAGAGTAACTCACTTTGAATCGCTCTGTGACGAAGTGTGTGCGTAGCCCGCGTGAAGAGAGGCGAAATCCGTTCCTACCACAACTACATGTAAAACAAACTTGAGGAAACACGAATGAATAAACGGACCAACATCGTTAGCACGATGCTCATTATCCTGTTGCTCGCTACTGCTGTGGTAGCGAATGAGAAGATCGCCGAATACCGCCACATAAGTATGGAAGCAGTTGAAGTACACTTCAAATCAGTTCTGCAAATCCTAGATGGCGAGATTCCTTACAAGAGTCATCTGTCTATGCACGTTAATGCACTGGCTGATTACGCGGAGATAATGCCGGACTTGTTTGCGGAAGGTTCTGAAGGTGGAGAAACGTTGGATCGAGCCTGGGAAGAAATGGACACGGATTTCCTCAAAGCTATGAATAACTTCAAAGGAGCCATGACCGTCTTAAAACAACACGTCGACAACGACGATAGCGATGCCATTCCCAATGCAGTGCGTGATGTGGGAAACACTTGTCGTGGATGTCATCGCCGCTACCGAGAGTAGTACAGCAATATCAGAAAAATTACAAGTGCGACACTAAACGCTATCACCGCACGCCAGACCGACCAGGTCGTATCAGGGTCGAAGGTTGGTTTCCGACCTGTGAACATTGATAACGGTATCCGACTTCGGAGGAAAACGAGATAGACGACGTGCGCGCTGAGGTGGATAGCGATCAGTGCTAGGACGAACTTCCACCCCTGGCGATGTAAGTCAGACGCGGTTTCAACAATCTCGTCTTCAGCAAACTGTACCATTGGACCCTCGTAAAACACGTCGTCAGTCGAAAACAAACCAGCTACGGATTGCAGCGTTAACGTTAGTAATACCGCAAGAGTAAGTAACACACCTGGAGAAGTGTGGGCGCGTGGATCGGCTTTCCCAGTAAAGTGGTGTAAAAATGCTTTCGGTGTTGTGCAGTAATTTTTAAACCGTGCGTACGTTCCGCCAAACAGTCCCCATAAAAGCCGGAACACGATTAACGCCACCACCGATATCCCAGCGATGCGGTGTACACTAAAGTAGTCCAACTGTGGGACGAGTCCAGTTAAAAGAGCAACAGACACCGAGATGGCAACAGCCCAATGCCACAGCCGCAATGGCCACTCCCATACGAGGGTTAGTTTGGACGATTCGTTCATATTGCTACAAACAACTGATAAAGTACAATCGCTAGTTTATAAGTCGAACGCCAAAATGTTACGCAGTATCGATGCGGTTCAAATTTCCCGATCCACTACATGAATGAAGATTCAGTAAATTTTCCGTGAACAACGCCAAACGTTCGCTCGGTCAATTTTTCACCGTGAGTCAAAATCCCTTTGAGCTCGCGGCCTTCAAAGCGTGGGCGGAACAAGCTCAGCTTCCCAACAAGCAGATATTGGAGCCGTTTGCAGGAGCTAATCACATAATTCAATCGCTTCAATCTACTGGACTTTGTCGCGATTTCGCTTCCTTTGATATTTCACCAGCTCATCTTGACGTTAAACAACGAAACACCATGGAGTCTTTTCCTACCGGATTTAAAGCGTGTGTGACCAATCCACCTTGGCTCGCGCGCAATTCTGCGACGCGACGAAGATTGCCGTATCCATCTTGTGAGTACGACGACATTTACAAATTTTGCTTGGAACTGTGTTTGAAACATTGTGAGTTTGTTGCAGCTCTCATACCTGCAAGTTTTTTGCAGAGTGGTTTGTTTCGCGAAAGACTGAGTACCTATATTCTGTTACATAATCCAATTTTTGTCGAAACCGAAAACCCTGCGTGTTTAGCTTTGTTTGCTAATACGCCAACACAAACCACGCAAGTGTATTACGATGATCTATATGTCGGTGAACTCAAAGATTTAGAGTCTAAACGCCCAAGAGCGAAAAAAAAGCGAAGTTTGCGATTCAATGACCCAGAAGGTCAACTGGGTTTCATTTCCTTTGATAATACCAAGGAACGGTCTATTAGGTTTTGTGAAGTTGCTGAAATTGAAAGGTACGAAATTAAACACTCGTCACGGTTTATAACGAGAATCAGCGGGGACTTTGTTGATGTCCCAAACCTGATTAAGCACCTGAACTGTTTGCTGGCGAAATTTCGCGATGACACCAAGGATCTTTTCCTGACTCCTTTCAAAGGGGTTCGAGAAGATGGTCAGTACCGGAGACGCATGTTTTTCTCACAAGCAAGAACGTTGATCAACGCGATTTGATTTCAACTCTATTCCAACAAAGTTTTTGTGACATCTTCATCCTCCACATTTTTAAAAAGATCTTCTGGTTTGTAGTCCTGCAACGCAATTCTGTGGAAGTCTAATCCCAGGACTTCAAGAATCGGCTGCACAACCGGTTGGATTTGTTTTTGCAGGTAGTGCTCGTGGTCGGGGTTGTGAGTGAGTTGTTCTACGGGTTCGGGGCCATCGGTTGTCATGACATATTCGATCACTCGTCCAGCAGACTCTAATTTACGCCCAGCAACGACATAAGGCGGACTCACTTTCTTGTATTCGTGCAACGGTTTTCGTAAACGTTTTCTAAACACGAGCTTCTCGTCGAGTGTTCCCGAGCGCAATGCCGCGATATACGAACGCAGGTACTCATCGACAGATTCTTCGGCAAACAGTCTCCTAAACATTTCTCGCTGCACGTCTTTCGCGAGTTCTGTCCAGTCACTTCGCACCGATTCGAGTCCTACAAATACGATTCTCTGAGTGCGGTAGTCAAAGCCGACATATCGTTTGCGTGAACCGCTTTTGGATCGGCGCATGTGCTGAAGAAAAAACTTCGTGTAGAGATGTTCGAACTCTAACTCAAGCTTGCTAGTGAGTTCCCATTTTCGACGAATGTATGAGGTAAGGTCGTAGTTGAACTCTTGCCTCAGTTGTTCCCCTTGGTCAAATGCACGTTCAGCATTGGAATTTCCGGATTGCACAAATACGCTATCCGTATCGCCATACAACACCGTGTATCCGTGGTCTTCAAACCAAGTCTTTGCGTAACGTAGAAAATGTCTTCCCAGTGAGGTGATTGAGTTTGCCATTTCGGGATTGTGAAACCGACTATGTGGTGTCGCGAGCACACCATAGAACGAATTCATCAAAATTTTGATCGCTTGGCTTGAGATTTGATCTCCAGCTGTTTTTGATTCCTCTCTTTCCGCGAAGAGTTGATCGAGGAAGCTGGGTAGTATCGCAGGATCGCGCCGGTAGCAAGCATCGTTGGTCGTACGGATCACATCTGCGGATTCATGGTCGGTGGTTAGAGTCAATGGATCAATGTTGAATGTGCGAATAATGCTGGGGTAAAGACTCCGATAGTCAAAGGTCCATACATTCTTGTAGTACCCAGGCTCTGGTTCTAGAACAAGCGCGCCCGAGTGGCGATTGCGGTGTGGTGCTCTACTACTGAGCATCGACGGAGCGCGGACTTTTCTTTGTTCTAACTGCGAGAGATACACAAAGTCGAAGGAAGCAATGCTCGCCGCGACTCGGTCTAGAGTCATTCCAGTGAGCTTGCTACGTTTCACAGCGAGCGAAATCAGGTTCAACTTCTCGATGATTTGGTAAGCAAGACGCGCATCGGCTCTCGAGTATTCGACAAAACCATCTAAATCTTGATAGTACCGTTTTAGAATTTCATCTGCACGGTCGTGTACCTTCTCAATTACTGCTTTCCCCTCACCCAGGACTTCACGTGCAACAGCATCGAGATTGTGTTCCGCGAATGGAATAAACGCTCCGCGAATTAATCCGATACCGTCTAGCACCATGCGCCCTTGAATCACAGCCCTGCTCGCGCCGAACAACCCTCGAGCGGTGTAAATTCGCACATCAGCACTGGAACGTCCTAATTGCAGGCTGCGACCTTCTCGACGTGCGATTCGAAGCAAAACCGACAAATCAAAGTCTATGACATTCCAACCTACGATCACGTCGGGGTCCAACTCTCGTACACGATCGGCGAACAGTTGAATTCCGTCCGACGCTGAGGCAACGCTAGTGGTGCGTACCGGCATCTGACGATTCTTTGAATCCACAACGATAACTTCATCAGTTGTTGGTCCATACAATGAGATCGCAAGCAACTCGCGCGCGGTTGGGTCAGTCTCTATATCAAAAGCTAATACGGTTGGTTGAAACTCAATCGATATCGGTCGGATATCGGGATTGTCGAAAACTATATCGACTAGTGGATCATCAAAAGTTGGCGTACCAGTAATTTCCACTCCACCGCGTATGTTGTTGCGAATCAAATATGCGTCAGCGAACCTCAAATCTGCTTCGTAAGTTGGAACCTGTTCATGATGCAACCGATCGCGAAGTGACATCATGTCTCGGGGTGTTTGAAAGAGTACGGTTGCCGCCGGAAAGCTGTCCAAGGTGCTGTATTCAGAATGCACGATCTTGTACCCTCTGAGTGCAGGATGGCCAACATCCTTGTCCCGAATCTGAAAGTGTGGTTGTTGGCGCGACTCCCGTATGAGGAACGACTGTCCGTCGTCCAGTCGCCCGAAGAGATGTAGCACCGGGATGTTGTTTTCGATCCGATAATTGGTTTGTAGTAGAAAACCGTGGAAAGTGCGTCGACCCATTAGTAGTATATTAGTTATACGTACAGTATTATATTTTTTGGACCAAGAAGCTACGATGTTTTACCTTGATTAGACTCGCAAGAATTGTGATAGCGGTCGTAGTCCGTATGAAACGATCTTGTGCGCCATTAGCTCTCTGTCGTCTCGTTACAATAATTTCCTTTTCTTTGTGTGCCAGAGAACACGTTCATGAGTTTAGTAGCTATTTTGATGGGATCGAAATCCGACTGGTCGAAAATACGCGCGGCGACCAATGTCCTTGAAGAATTTGGAGTCCCTTTTGAGGTTAAAGTAACTTCTGCGCATCGTACCCCAAAGCAAACCGCTGAATATGTGGCTACAGTGGAAAAGAATGGCTGTAGAGTTTTTATTTGTGCGGCTGGTTTAGCAGCGCATTTAGCAGGCGCAGTTGCTGCTCACACAACCAAACCTGTTATTGGGATTCCTGTCGATGGTGGGCCACTCAACGGATTTGACGCGTTGTTGTCGACGGTACAAATGCCGGGAGGAATTCCCGTTGCGACTGTAGCGATCGGGTCTGCGGGTGCAAAAAATGCCGGCTATCTCGCGGTACAAATGCTCGCGCTCTCGGACGAACAGTTGGCCAAGAAATTACGAGACGAAAGAGAAAAAAACGCAACTAACATTGCAGCGCACAATCAAGAGGTTCAACGCGAGCTAGAGTCATGAATCGTGTACCAAGATGAACTGTACCACGCAGCCAAAATACTCAAAGAAGGCGGTGTAATCGCGCACGCGACGGAAGGCGTGTGGGGATTCGCATGCGATCCTTGGAACGAGATTACCGTGAACCGGATTCTCGATATAAAACAGCGTTCGGTAGATCAGGGACTAATCGTGATTGGTTCTGATCCGTCGATGTTTCAAGAAGAAATGGACTTTTTACCATCGGTGACCCAAGACAAAATACTTGCTAGCTGGCCGGGGCACGTAACTTGGGTGTTGCCAACATGTCGATTTCCACACTGGGTAACCGGCAATCGCGCGTCAATTGCGGCAAGAGTGCCCGATCATGATCAAAGTCGAAAACTCGTAAAACTCTTTAGTGCACCTATTGTTTCAACGTCAGCCAATGTTTCCGGTGCTGAACCTGCGACGACCATGAAGAAAGTGGTTCGGGAATTTGCATCGCAGGTCGATTTTGTGGTGCCCGGTAAGATCGGTTCCGTTCTCGGACCAAGCCGAATCCTTGACGCTAAAACCAAAAACTCTATTCGATGAGCACTAGACGGTATCGGTAGTGTATCATGAATGTTTCCCGTGAAGGTTCGCTTGCTTAAAACACCTCCAGGTGGCTGGGTACTTACTACGTTAGTAGCGTTGGCTGTACTCGCTACTTTGAGTCTTTCGTTATGGCAATTCACCAAAGGCTTTGAAAAAAACAGTGAACGACTAGAGTACATCGCGCGGTTACACGAAGATGCGATTGAACTTTCGGATTATCGAGAACACGAGACCGCATATAGACAACTACGGTTAGTTGGTACTTATACTAAAGAACGATCGTTCATTGTGGGTTATCAACGTCATAATCAGCTACCTGGGTATTGGATCATAACACCATTCCGAACAGAGATAGGTACTTTTCTGGTGAATCGTGGGTGGCTACCTATTCAGCAACATTTTCGTGAAATACCAGAATTTGAAACTCCTACGGGAACTGTGGAAATCACGGGCGTTATATGGCGCCACAAGCACTTTCCATCCGATAAGTCTTACGACGAGCCGACTTGGCCAAAGAGCGTGTATCGATTGAACATTAAACGAATGGCGGAAATCACGGATGCGTTCAACGATGAAATTCGCTTACTAGGTGGGAGTGAAGGGGCATTTACACCTCTACAAATAATTGTTGAAAATGAACCAGCGAGACATTGGGGATATTCGTTTCAATGGCTTCTCATCGGTGGCCTAGTAGTCAGTGGATATTGGTTTTTTGCTGTTCGAAAAGGCGAGGTAGGAACACGCTAACATGAAAAAGTACCAGATATTTACATTTTTCGCAGGCCTAGTCGTCGCAGTCGGAGCGTTGTTCTGGCTTGGACAAGCGAATAAAGATCGACCGCTAGATACAGAGCAGCTTAAAGCACTCGGATTTGTCCAATTACCATCTCCTCGTCTCATAGAAGGCATCGATCTGCTAACGCAGTCAGGCGAGTTATTTGATGGGTCTCAACTAAAGGGGAAGTGGACGTACGCGTTTTTTGGATATACCAACTGTCCAGATATCTGTCCGGTAACCATGAAAATCTTGGAACGTACCGTCGATAGATTTCAGGACACTTTAGCTACAGAGGAAATCTCTTTATTTCAAAGTATGTTTGTTACCGTGGATCCAACACGCGATGGCGTGGAAGAGGTGCATGAATTTGTCACGCGTTATTCCGATTCTTTTCTAGGCGTCACTGGAACGGAGGCAAAGATCAAAGAGTTCGCGAGCCAGGTTGGTGTCGGCTACGAACGTATTCCGTCCGCTTCAGAGTTGCAATACCTAGTCGAGCACCAAGGACACCTTGTGGTGTTTGACCCCGAAGGGGACTGTATAGGTTACATTAAGGAACCGTTCGATACGGTCCAGTTAACGAGATTGTTCCAACACCTGATTCGATATCACTGAGACTCAACTAGGGAACAACAAACACTGTTAACCTAACTCATCAGTGAACTTGCAGCATGTTTGATGCTTGTCACATGATCATTTAATCAACAGTAGTTTATCCGAAGGCTCAAATAAGTTGAAATCCATCTTCTCCGTTGGAAATAATTTGCGGCGGATTACTCAGAACGAGTTTCGTATTCGTTGGTACTCTCCGAGTACATGGGTGTTCTTCGTGACGGTGACCTTGGTGTTTGCAGCCATGTATTTCGTAGAGACTATCGAGTTCTTCAACTTTTGGACTCATGGATATTCTTACGACATACCTATCGGCCCCAAGTACTTCGCGGCATCACTATTGACATGGTACCTCGTAGTGACCACCTTCGGTGTTATCTATTTGGGTTGCAATCTTCGGACCGAAAGTGTTCAAAACCGAATTAATGAAGCCCTCGAAAGCAGCCCTGTCGCAAATTGGGAGCTGGTCGCGGGGAGACTTTTAAGCTTCATTGCAATCTCTTCGATTCCCGTTATCTTCGCGTTGATTCTCATAAGCGTCTACGGATACATCGACACACTATTTGGGCTAGCGTATGGCGAAATCCCAGAAGTGTGGAGCATTTTGGCGTTTGTCATATGGGACATCGTTCCGAATCTTGCATTCTGGGGAGCAACTGCGATGTTAATTACATTGTTGTCGCGATCGCGACTTGCTGGTGCACTATTGACCAGTTTCCTCTTTGTCGGATGGTGTGTGTTAACGATGGGATTGCCGATGGAGGTGATGGAAGAACCCCATAGAGTTCCCACATTGACGTTTCTCATCCAAGCAGCACCCATGCTTCCTTTTTGGCTGCTGGAGTCATTGCAATCATTCTCGGCGTCCGCGATCTATCCATCGGAATTAGCTCCAGTCTTTGTGACTGCTTCTCTGGTCGTCCAAAGACTGACGATGCTCGTACTGGCTACCGCAATCGTATCTGGTGCAGCTCTGTGCTTCCCTCGCTCCCAAGTTTCGCGAAGATTTGGTACCCTAGTGAGTGTCGCTCTTTTAGCCCTCGCTATTGTCCTACTTGTAGGTTCGTCGTACCGAGCTT
Organism: uncultured Pseudomonadales bacterium; assembly: GCA_964511425.1. Taxonomy (GTDB): domain Bacteria; phylum Pseudomonadota; class Gammaproteobacteria; order Pseudomonadales; family Azotimanducaceae; genus Bin55. The sequence goes on along the minus strand of CAZEFI010000001.1, from coordinate 279,830 downwards.
GGCGTAATACGCACCAAACCGAAGTTTGGGCGACTGAACACCACCAGAACGAAATGCTTGACGTGCTAGACCTTGAGCACGTTTCCGGTCGTGTCGAGTTGCACTCCGCCAAATTCATTTCTCTTGACGTTACGCTGCAGGTAAGTACTCCTGAACTTTTTCAGGCTACGGAAGCTGTTTTCGCATTCAACCCAGGTTTTCACATTGATGACGTTTATGTAAACGGAATATCAGTTAGCGGCTACGAATTCAAAAGTGGATTGTTAAAAGTGCCTTGGGATCCGAAGATCACCGCAGCCGAGCTACATGTGCTCGCTCGTGGGAAACCGCTGGAATCTTTTGCATATATGGACGCGGCAATTGATGTTGCAAATTTGAAGGGTAAACAGCTTCGAAGACTACGGAACTTAGGTACGGAGAGCACTATTTTTCATTCGGCTTATGTTGCGTTGTTACCGGGCTCACATTGGTACCCCACTCCAGGTGTGGCAACAGGAAGGGAGAACTTAGATAAACATGCGACAGATTTTTACACATTTGACCTAGAAATTACCACTCATCGCAATTGGTTGGTTGTCGCTCCGGGCGAGCGAAAGAGAGATGAAACCGGTCCTCCAGATACCTATCACATTCGATCTTCGATACCGGTACCGTCGATTACGATTGTCAGTTCGAAGTTTGCACGTAGTACGATAACCGTCGAGGGGGTGGAGTTTGAACTCTTAGTATCTCCACATCGTCGAAAAGCCCTCGAACATTTGGTTGGACTAGAAAGTGAACTGACGGAATGGCTAGCAGAGCGGTTAAAACGAGCTCGTTTGCTTGGCTTAGAGTACCCTTACGACCGATTTACCGTTGTGGAAGTACCGTCGAGTTTAAGAATATTTGGTGGTGGCTGGCAGATGGATTCGATCCTTGGTCCGCCAGGACTGTTCCTAGTACGAGAATCAGGTCTGCTCAGCGTTCGATTTGATCGAGACAACGACATGTACCGACGTTGGAACGAACGCGAACAACGAGAAGTATATATGCTTCCTCGCTTACTGAATCGACTCAGATACGATGTAGTAGGCGAAAATCCTTATATAGCATTCAGTAAAAACTTCTTGACTAATCAAACATCTCCTACTGGAGATGGTGCTCTTGCAATGCAATTCGTTTTAGAACGACTTACCGCGCAACTAGTATTGGAGCAGGAGACCTACTTCTCAATCCAAGATCTACTAACGAAGGACTTGTACAAAATTCACTCAGACTTATGGTTGAGCAAGGAATTCGCAGGAAAGTACTTCGATCAACCATCTGTTTGGTTCTCAGCCGAATCTAGTTCCCTGAGCGATCTAGAGCAGCTACCTGATTGGGACATGCGACGCCAAGTACTTTGGCACAAGGGATATGCCATAATTCGTTCATTGCGAGACTATTACGGTTCGGAGGTACTAGGCAGGATCTTTCGCGATGTTCTAGATCGACACCGCGACGGAAACTTCTCTTTTGAAGAATTGGTTGGGCTAACACCACAGGAGTACAGACCGATGAATGCTGTAATCCGAGATTTGTTACTCACATCCAAAGCACCCGGCTACATCGCTATCCGACCCTCCCTATCGTTGATAGATGATAGAGACAGCACAGACGAAATATTGACGAGCTTTGTGTTGTACAACAACGAAAAATCTCCCGGATTCATACGAATTTACGACGGTAGAAGCCCGATGTATGAACTTGAAGGCAACGGAGTTCTCACTGAGCCTATTTGGTTTGAGGGGAATCAAGCACAAAGAATTGCTATTCGAAGTAGCCAGCATTTTCGGTCTTTGGACGTAAAACCGTACTTTTCATTGGGAATTATATACGATAGTGCCGGACTCACATCGCTAGTTAAGACCGACAGGAACTATCAATCATCGTACTCTACTTTGACAGGTTGGAGTACCGCTTTTGCTATGTGATTCACCCTTTCTTCCAGCGTCTCACCTGGAATATCCAATTTAATTTCTTCCTCTAACTCTGCTTTACTCGGCTGGTAGGTCGGTCGTTTGAGTTTAACGACAGGTTTTTTGTCTTCGGCTCTTTTTGTCATGGTGCCTCCGTTTATTCGGGTAATATTATTATACACGACTGGATAACTAACCAGTGGTGTACTCAGAGGTTATTTACAAATATCGAACGTGTTATGCTCCCTGTACGTAAGCAAGAATTTCCTGTTTAATGTCGTTTAAATCGGCTCGGACCCATTCGTGTTTATTGTCGAAATGTTCGTGAATGTAAGACTCTGTTTGCCGGTACAAGTGCGTGGCGTGTGAAAACTCTATCTTAAAGAGGCGATCTGGGTCACCTGTCTGGTACGAGTTTAAGCGTGCCTTGACATTCTTCGCAATACCTACCTTATACTCATCGGGGTACTTCGGGTGCGAAATAATGTAAACATGTTTTGTCTCATGCACGCTCGCACCAATGTCAGTACGTTTTGGCGGTCGTGCTTGGAGATGGATTTCTTCGCGGAACTGCGGCAGTTCGTGAGGACGCGCTACTTCCTTATCTAATCGCTCTTTCACCAGGTCATATGCCTTCTGCGACACGTCTATCCCAATCCAATGCCGCCCATTATTTTCAGCCGCTACGCATGTTGTAGCACAACCACAAAATGGGTCTAGGATTATGTCGCCTTCGACGCTTGATGCCTTAATTACCCGATCTAACAGTGCTAAAGGCTTTTGAGTAGGATAGCCAGTTCGTTCCTTATCTGCCTGATGTAAAGCTGATATATCCGCCCAAGTATCATCACACGTCCTACCCTCATCTGCGTAATAACGATACTCCTTTCCACTCTTCCAAGTACCCTTACGATATCTTCTCCCTTCCTCATCCACATGGCGATAGTTGAGCTCTAATGAATCGGGTTCGTGTGGAACTCGTACAGCATCGCTGAAAAAAGATGCGTTGCTACTTCGTGCATAAAAAAGCAGGATATCGTGTTTTTTTCCAAAAGCGTTTCGTCCTCTTGACCCAAACTTGTACTTCCAAACAATTTCATTACGAAAATTCTGTTCTCCAAAGATACAATCCAAGGTAGTTTTCAAATAATGACTCATGGTTGGATCACAATGGAGATAGAGTGAGCCCGTTTGTTTCAGTATACGATGGCACTCAATCAGTCGGATTGCCATATATGCGAGATAGGCGAAGTTGTATGGCTTTCCTACGCCTTTGATACCATTTAGGTATTGAAACAACTCAGGCTGATCTTCCTTGATCGTTTTCAGCCAATCATCCTTGACATCTTCCTCGCGGAAAATATCTCTAAATCCTGCACCCTCAGCACTACTGCCTATCGGAGCAGTGAATTTTTTGTTTTTGTTGAATGGGGGATCGAGATAAATCAGATCAATGCAACTGTCATTGATCCCTTGAAGAATCTCTAGATTGTCATGCAGGAATATGGTACGGTTCGGTACATTACAGCTTGCCCCCCCCCCGTACTGTATTTTTATCCATGACTATTTTCTATCTTTGGTTGGTCGTTCTTTTTCTAGTTGGGTTCGACCATTAAGTCTGAATGTCATGGTCGATCAAGTCATCGTATTTTAACCGCTTCCCGTCCATTTTCTCAACTAAGTAGTTCATTTGAGTTAGCGTATCTTCGTCTCTGATATTGTGCCGAGTAGCGAACTCGCTGACATAACGGAACAAATGCTCTTTGCTCATTTTGTGGTAAGTGCCGTGATAGCCGCGTTTTAACATCGCCCAGAAACTCTCGATCCCGTTCGTGTGTGCCATCCCATCCACGTACTCACCAACCGAGTGCTTGACTGCTTTGTGAGGTACAGGGAGTCCGATGTACGCTCTGGCATCGTCCGTAAAGACCTGGGTATCCTTCCTGACTTTCTTGATCACGAATGCTTGTAGGGTCTTAGCGTCCGTGTTCTTGACGACTTCTGCTCTAATCTTGTTCGTAGCTCGGTCTTTCATTCCTACGACAGCGACCTTACCGACAGTCCCACGACCTGCTTGAAGTTTCTTGGATGCGTGTTTGTTGCGTTCCTTACCACCGATATAGGTTTCGTCTACCTCTACGGGTCCGACAAACTCCTTCATTCCCTCTACTTCCAGACTCTTACGTAACCGGTGAGCTAGATGCCACGCAGATTTTTGCGTGATGCTTAAATCACGGTGCAATTTCATGCTAGAAATTCCCTTAATGCTGACCGCCATTAAATACATGGCAATCGCCCATACCTGATAGTTCAGGTTGGAGCTCTCCATCACGGTACCGATACGGACACTAAACCGCCGTCCGCAAGAGGACTCTCGGCAACGGAACGGCATCGTTTTGTGCTTGGCTCCTGTTTGGACATTTTTCGAACCACAATGCGGGCAGCTCGGTTCCTTACCCCAGCGACGCTCAATGATCCATTTTTCTGCCGTCTCGCTATCGGGAAAGAGTTTGAACAGTTCTAAGAGGGAAATTCCCTTACGGAAATGCTTACCTGGTGCTGTCATTTCTTAATCCTTTCACTATCAATAGTATGACATAAATCATATACTATTGTCAATAGGTATATGTACAGTTTATGCAGAAATTACTCAAACTTTAAATTAGAGAAAATAATTCCTGCGATTTTTCAGTATTTATTTACAACTTAACGCGGGTCGAGAAGCCGACAATTACGCAAAATCAGAATATAAACCTGTTTTTGTGTAATTTGAACCCAGTACGTACCACCGAGAACTCGGCTAGTTGAGGGATCAATTTCATGAAAAATCTGTCCCACAGGAAAGGCTTAGAAAACAAAGACCGAGAGTCACCAGAAGAACTGCCGACTCAAGGTTATCAGCGGCGGTTTTTCAACAGCTCGCCGTTGGTATTCGAACTAGCGTCGGCCTTTGATCAAGTATTAGCCGAGCGGGAGCAGTTTCTAACCCAAGAAATACGGGACAGTCAGGGTTCCGATCCAGAATCAGAGTCAGACGACTTGGCTTCGCCGTTCATACAAGACTCGGCGAAGAAAGCTCAATAAGTGTCTAGTTAAGACCGTGTTCAGCGGGCTTAAGTTGTAAATAATAAGTAGATTAATTTACAACCACAGGAGCACAACATGAAAATTTATCGCCAGTGTCGTGAGGGCCAACGTTCACAGATCATAATTGAACCAGAAACGGACGAACAAGACGATCTAATTGTTGATGTGCTTAAAGTCGTTGCAGACCTTCAGACGCTATCTCGATTTAAAATTGATTTTTTTACGGACGCCGTTCTCGACAAAAATGTGATGCGCTTTTTCGAAAAAGCCTACGTGGATGGGGATAATGCAAAAGCGGCTACCGACACTCTTGAGCCACTTGAATAACTGATCAGAGATTTCTTGTATTGTGTCTTCATCGCAATTAATGATCCACGTTGTTGAGAGCCCAAGAAGCTTCCTCGCTCCTTGATCTTCTAAATATTTATTAATTTGACTGTGTGTAACTGATGCTTGTTCGCTTCGGTCAAAAATGATTAAATAGGTTGTCATTTAAACTCCAAAATTTGTTGCAAAATTGATCCGCCGTTCGGCGGGTCTTGTAAATATTATTGTAAGGACAGAATAAAATATCTCTTGTAATGGTCGGTCTTAACTAGCGAATTGAGTCCGGCACTATCGTATATAATTCCCTTTTCATTTAACGGAGCATACCAGACGATCTACTTCGATCCACCCGACGAACAAACTCAATGGATTAAAGAATACGAAGTGCCGTCGTTAGTCCAACCAACAGATTGGCACCCACCCTTGAACGATCAAAACGTGATCGTTGTTGATGACCTCGATCCCGGATTCTCAATCTTAACGAGTTCAAACCTTGAGCGGGTAAGACCCGTTCATCCTAGACATTTTGACGGCAACTCCTCAGAACATTTCAAACCATCACATTACTATTTACCCCAACAACCGGATGAGATTCTCGCTAACACGTGGCATCGAGTAAGGGATGGTTGGGGCTTCGGTAAATACCGTCCGACGTGGGTACGGATAAAAAATGGGCGAGGATTAACGCTAGCCCAATTTAAAGCCACATTGCCCCATCTAGGAAAATGGCAACTGGAATATCACGTAATGAATAAAGGATTTCAAGATCGATATGTGCGAACGTGGTATGATTTTCAAATCACTACAAAGCGAGAATATCGTGCGGGAAACATTGTCATTACCCTGCACAATGGTACCACTCAATCGTCCACTGACTTCGATTTCATTGGATCCGAGTATGGGTGGCAACGCGTTAGCGAATACGATATAGTGGAAAACGAAGTAGTAGTGTGGGTATCGGATGCGATTGTCGGTAGCTTAGGCACGACCGTGTACGCCGATGCAATTCGCTGGACTTACCTCGGCGGGAAGATTACAGACGAATCTGCACAGCAGTAGTATTTCGTTTCAGGGGGATGTAACTAGTTCGTGAATATGAAACGGACGCATGAGATGTTGCAGAACTTTGCCCTCAATCTCCTTAGGGTCTTTGCGAGGATAGTCTCCCGGTAAATCGCCTCGCGTCGAGATAACAAGGCGCGATAACCAAAAACCAACCGCCGCGTACAGCAGAAAGAACGGGAAACACCAATGTTCCATTGCCTTCAACTTTCGAATGTTGCTGTACTCACGTAAAACCGTAAAAGTCTTTTTCCCATCTAGTTGACCGTTTTCCCAGCACCAGTCGTTTATCGCAACAGCCAGGTCAAACAACCAATACCCATAACCAGCATGATGAAAGTCGAGAACTCCGCACAACCCATGTTGATTAAATAGTACGTTGTCCCTGAAGAGATCTCCATGAATGATGCCTTGCGGTAAGCTCTGTACATCATTACGTTCCAAAAGTGAACCCAATAAACTCATCGCTCTCCGGAGTACCCTACGCTCTTCGGTCTGTAGGCTTTCCTGGCATGTTTGTGAGACGTTTTTCAACCAATTTAGATCACGCGCGTAGGGAGTGTTATCATCAACGGACCGAAGAATCAAATGTGCCCGCGCCAAAAAACGCCCAATGGCAGCACAGTGCTTCTGAGTCGGCAAAACCACGTGATTACCCAATACGCGGTGACAGAGAACAATTTCACGATCTCGCCACTTAGCGATCTCTGCTCCTTCACTAGTCCGCACGATCTCCGGTACCGGTAGACCGTGTACGAAGCAACGCTCTAACGTCGCTACTACAAGTGAGCGATTATTGAGACTTTGGTCCTCAAGAACCGTTAGAACATATTCTTTGTGATCTGACGCGGAGTTGTTGTGTTTTACGCAAACTATGTAATTGGAATTTTCAATTCCATCATGTGTTTCGCGAAAGCTTACTAAAGAGCCTAAGTCATACTTTGTTAGAACATGGTCTATATCAGAACGATGAAGTTCAGTGATTACGGCCATTTAGTAGTGCGGTCAAAAACGCTTGAGAATCCATTTTGGTACTAATCGGTCTGCTCGTTCTAAATCGCCAAAATGTTTTGCTGGGTTTTCAGGAACTAGGTAATAAGGTTTACCTTTTTTCGGTACAACTTTAATCATCACGAGCCGACCATTGTGTCGGAACTCCTGAATGGATTTTTTCTCCGATTCGACTAAAACCACGTCCGGGCCCTTGACTTTTTTCTCCTGGGGTTCTTTTTCATCGTCAGCCCCGAGTGAATTAGACCAGAAAAGTAATATAACGCTAATGCCTAATACACTAATGAATGCTCTCATGTTGTACCTCTGCACTGTTCTTCATCAAGGATAGCTTGCCATGTCCGTGTCCCAACCACTCATTCTGGTAGATGGTTCTCATTACCTCTATCGTGCCTTCTATGCGATGCCCAATCTCCAAACTTCGACCGGACAACCTACCGGTGCGATTCGGGGCGTGGTGAATATGTTGCTTAATCTTATGCACGAGTATACCCAATCTCCGATTGCAGTCGTGTTTGATACGGCAAAACCTACCTTTCGGCACGACATTTACAAGGAATACAAAGCAACCAGGCCTCCAATGCAAGAAGAAATGGTACGGCAAATCGATCTTACGTACGAGGCAATTCGCAAACTGGGTTTATCGGTGCTCATGCAAGACGGATTTGAAGCTGATGACATCATCGGTACCTTGGCTCGTCGCGCGGAAACTAACGAACAAAAAGTGCTGATTATTTCTTCAGATAAAGATTTAGCACAGCTGGTGAACGACAATGTCGTACTGCTTGACTCAATGTTCGATCGTTCTCTCGACCGTAAAGGTGTGATTGAGAAATTTAACGTCAAACCGGAACAGATCATTGATTTTCTAACTTTGACGGGAGATACGTCTGACAATATACCGGGCGTCAATAAGGTCGGTCCAAAGACGGCTGCAAAGTGGTTGGCAGAATACGGCACACTCGACAACATCCTCGAAAATAAAGATCATATAAAAGGAAAAATCGGTGAGAATCTGCGCGCGGCGGCTGAGCATCTCGATTTATCCCGTGAACTTGTTACGATCAAGTGTGATGTCGAACTAGACATTGAACATGAGGATCTTGAACGTAAGCCTTTAGATACCGAGGCACTGACTTCAATGTTCGAAGAGCTGGAGTTTCGCACTCTCGTACGTCGTTTGAAGGAGTTGGACGGAACGACGACGTCGAAAGGCTTGGGTTCTTCTTATGAGATTATCACCGATACGTTCACTCTAGCGAGGTGGGTAGACCGAATCCGCCAACACCGGCAAATGGTATTGGTGACACGAGGCCATCGCACTAGAACTTCCGTAGCTGGCAGCTTTACCGGAATAGCACTAGCAACTGACAACCAGCGCGCCGCATACATTCCACTAACACACACAGATCCCGAATTTCGACAGCTCGAAGCAGAGACCGTGCTCGAAACTTTAAAACCAGTCCTCGAAGACGAGAGCATAGTAAAGGTTGGAAACAGTCTCAAATCGACAGTGAAATGCTTGCTTGCTTACGGATTGGAAGTGAAAGGTGAGATGTGGGACACGGCACTCATGTCGTACGTGTTGAATAGCACCGCGCCGGGCGGCCACTATTCTTCGGCTCTCTCGTCGAGACATCTACAACACACCACCATTGACGCCAAGACGCTGGTAGGAAGTGGGGTAAAACAGATTTCCTTCGTAGACGCACCGATCCCCGAATCAGCCGCGTTCATGGGCGAACTCGTAGCGGTCAATGTGCGAATATTTCCCATATTGCGCAAACAGTTGGAGGATTTAACGAAGTGTTCGTTCGTGTATTCGAACATCGAATGCCCACTGTTGTCTGCACTAGCACGGATTGAGAATAACGGTGTTCGCCTCATTCGAGGACCAATAGATCAGTTAAGCGAAGAGTTGGAATCTCGCGCTGCGAAACTCACCGTTAAAGCCTACGAGCTAGCAGGTCGGCCATTTGGTTTGAACTCGCCAAAGCAGCTTCAAGAAGTGTTATATGACGAGCTAGGGCTTACAGCACCGCGGAAGACTCGTACCGGGTCCCGATCTACCTCGGAAGAGATACTTCGCGACTTAAGATTGGAACACGAACTACCGGGGATAGTGTTAGAGTACCGCGCCGCGACCAAGTTGAAGTCGACCTACACTGATCAATTGGGAAATTACATTCATCCTGCATCAGGTCGAGTGCACACGACATACGACCAAACGAATGCGATGACGGGCCGGTTGGCATCCTCTGGTCCAAATTTACAGAACATTCCCATCCGAACAGTGGATGGTCGACGATTACGTGAGGCATTTGTTGCAAAAGACGGCTCAGTACTGCTTGCTGCCGACTATTCGCAGATAGAACTGCGGATTATGGCTCATTTGTCAGGAGACCATGGGTTGCAAAAAGCATTTGCCGCGGAGCGCGACATTCATCGTGCGACGGCAAGTGAAATGTTCGGATTACCCTACGATGTGGTAACGGACGAGATGCGCCGGCAAGCAAAGGGTATCAATTTCGGGTTGATCTACGGAATGGGCGTCTTTGGTCTCGCACAACATCTTGGAATTGATCGCAGCATGGCAAAGAAATTTATCGAGAATTATTTTGAACACTACCCCGGTGTTTTGCGGTATATGGACACTACTAAAGAAAATGCTCGGGAACACGGTTTCGTAGAAACTCTTTTTGGTCGGCGTATTTTCCTTGATGACATACATAGTAGTACTGCTGCGCGTCGCGCTTACGCGGAGCGTGTGGCTATCAATGCACCGATGCAAGGGACCGCGGCAGACATCATCAAGCTCGCGACTGTGGAAATTGATAATTTTCTATCAGAGTCAGACATTGACGCTAGGATGGTACTACACGTCCACGATGAGATTGTCTTTGAAGTTGCGGCTTCACAAGCGGAGACCTTACAACAATCAATTGTCCCAGTAATGCAAGACGTTGCACAATTGGACGTCGAGCTAGTGGTTGATGTGGGGATCGGTTCTAATTGGCGTGAAGCCCATTAGTTTGAGCGTGTTGCAGCCAGTTTCTAATGTGCTGTTGGACTTCGCTCGTACCTTTACCCGATTTTGCAGAGAAGAAAATCAGTTTGACTTGTTCGTAACCTGATAAAAGTTCTTGAGTCGATCGGAAACACCTATCACGTTCTCTCTGAGTTGCTTTGTCGACTTTATTCAGTAGGATCAATAAGGGCAACTGGCGAGTCTTACACCAGCGTAGCATTTCTTGGTCCAACGGTTGTGGTTGGTGTCTCGAGTCGATGATCAACACAAGCCCGACCAAATTGGATCGTCGCTCAAGGTAATGATGTACCGCCTCACCCCATTCAGCTTGCTGGTGCTTACTGACCTTTGCGTACCCGTAACCTGGAAGATCTACGAGACGCCCCCCACTTGCAATCGCAAAAAAGTTTAAGAGTTGTGTGCGCCCTGGTGTTTTACTCACTCTGGCTAGAGACTTTGAACCCGTAATCCTGTTTAAACAGCTTGATTTACCCGAATTTGATCGACCAATAAACGCAACCTCGGGAATACAGTCCTGCGGGCATTGGGCAAGAACCGACGCACTAGTGAGAAATTCAGCAGATATGTACATCGCCTAGAAATTGCCTCTGTGGGAAGTAGATTTCGAGTGCATAATTTCGTTTAGTTACACAATATTGCATATTTGATCGCGGTACGCGTATTTAAAGAGTCTAGGCGGACACATGGAACAAAGAGTCTTTGAACACTAGGTTTAGTGTACTATCAACCAAGAACTTTGAGCAACAACGACAGTCAATATTAAAGGAAAAGTGGAATTGAAATGACGAATCACCGAAGCGTAGGTCAAGCGAGAATAAATTCAATCCTTGTGGTGCCGGGACTTGCGGTGCTATTTCTGATGATCACAGGTTCTGTGTTCGATAGAGATTTCGAGGAAGGCACACACTATACAGTCGTGGAACGTGAGAGTGAATCCTTGTTGGAGCAGGAAACTTCTCCCGAAGATGCAGAGTTGGACGAAACAGCGGAACAGACACCGGTTGATGATGAACCCGCGACGGATCAGATTTCTGTAGTGGAGTATTTCTCGTACGGGTGCCCACATTGTTATCGACTTGAACCTTTCATTGAATCTTGGCTAGATTCCAAGGTAGATGATGTCAAATTTTCGCGGGTAGCTGCTCCAACTAGAACTGATTGGATTCCCTTTGCACGCGCGTATTACATCGCTGAAGTATTGGGGATTACGGATAAAGTACACTCACTCTTGTTTCGGGCGATTTATGTAAATAAGCAACCTATGGGACGGAAACGTCCGCTCAAACGCATGTTTGAAAATGTAGCAGATGTCGAACCGGACAAGTTTGAGGAAGCGTTCGAGTCTGACGAGATACCTCGTTTAATTCAAGCTGCAGCTAAGGAGATGAAAGCCTTTGGTATTAATTCGTCACCGACAATTATCGTCGATGGGACCTACTTAATCACTCCCGAAAGTGCCGGGGACCTAGGCTTAATTTTCGAGATCGTCGACTTTCTAGTTGAGAAGATTAAGACGGAACGTTCATCGGACGAAACCGCCGCTACAAACGAACCGAACGGGTAGACATTTGCTGTATTAAACACTGCGCCGAGGTCGTTTGGTTGTTCCAGGCATCGCTATAATTGTCGCTCTACGTTCAATACGTAAATTCATATGTAATTGCTCGCCTAATAAAGGCTAGTGTTCCCTCTTTGTGCCCTTAAGGAGAAAGTGTTGCACAAGCAATTTGGTTTACTGATTAGTCGCGCTTTGATAGGCGTTGTGTTCTTCGTTGTTGCAATGTTAATTCTTGCAGATTCCCATGAGACTGACGAGTCGGTTGGCGAAAGCGAAGACATGGCACAGGATGAAGTAGTTGCAGAAAACCTTGAAGCAGAAGTCATTGATCCGGTGAGTATTGAAAAGGGTGCTCTATTAGCAGAGACGTTATGTACCGCATGCCACGGTGCGGACGGAAATTCCAATAATCCCACGAACGGCAATTTGGCAGGACAAAATGAACGCTACCTCTACCAGCAAATTGTGTTAATCAAGTCTTTGGTACGTGAAGTACCGACCATGAATATTTCACTAGAAAACCTTGATGACGATGATATGCTTTCGCTCGCAATGTACTACTCTTCTCTAGAAGGGCGTATTGGGCAAGCTAATCCAGCCTTAGATTTAGAACTTGGCGAATCTATCTATCGGGGTGGGATTCTTGATAAAGAGGTAGCTGCTTGTACCGCTTGCCATGCACCCAATGGTAATGGGAATTTACTAGCTGGATTTCCGAGAATTTCTGGCCAAACCGTGCAATACCTCGAGGCGCAACTGAAAGCGTACCGCGAAGGTGAACGGACAACCGATGAAGAATATGGCGGCATGATGCGAGATATAGCTAAGAAACTCACTGACGGTGAGATTCGGGCTGTGGCAAATTACATGTCAGGGTTGTACTAGTTAAGGGAACTTCGTCGATGCACATTCGTCGGGTAGTTAGCATCATGAAGCACGTAATGTGGCATACCCTTGTTGGTGTTGGGTTGCTAAGCTTCAGCGCGTTCGGAGAAAATGAAGAAGAATTCGTTGAAGGTGTAGATTACCGTATTGTCGAGTCTGAGGTTGCGGAAGAACTTTCTGAGGAGAATACTGACGACGAATCTGAGGACATCATCAAGGTCGTTGAATTTTTTAATTACGGATGTCCACATTGTTACCAACTTGAACCTTTTATTAACGCTTGGCTCGAGGATAAAGGCGACGATGTTGAATTTGTTCGTGAAGCTGTTCCACTCAGAGTAGCATGGCGTTCGTTAGCAAAGGCCTATTATGTAGCGAAAGAATTTGACGTTGTCGACAAGGTGCATTCCGTTATATTCAAAGCAATTTTCGAACACAATTTGCAAATGGATCGCGAAGATTTGTTGAAAAAACTTTTTGAAAACCGAGGTGTATCAGTTGAAGACTTTCAGGAAGTGTATACATCGCAAAAAGTAGGTGATGCTCTACGTAATTCTCAGAGTCAAATGCGACTCTTGGGCCTCAAAGGCACACCCGCGGTTGTGGTCGCGAACAAGTACGTCATCGACACAGAACTCGCGGATGGCCACGAGCGAATGTTCGAAATAGTCGAATTTCTGGTCGAGAAAATTCGAAGCGAAAAGGATAAGACTTCGTAACCTGTCTACTCGGATCGATTTGATCCTAGCTTGAATTTAACTGTAGACGGGTAAAAACTCGTCCGCTGTCGACAGTCTAACGCAGCGCGCAGCCGTCAGATTCATTTATGTGCGGCGCGCAATTCTCCTAATATCAATTAAACACAGCAACTTGGAAGTGCTGATGAGAACTTCTGAAGCTATCCTAGGTGTCGGTATTCTGGTCTGTATCAGTTTCTTTTTCGGCGTTCATCATTTCTTTCACTCGAGCAATGCTAGCTTCCATGTAATCACGGAAGTTATAGTGTGGACTGCTTGGAACTAACGTAGCTAACATCTCTTCATAAACTTCGAGCGCGGCTTCGAGATTACCTGACTTTATAAGAACGCTACTGTAGTTCATGACATTGATCGGTTCGGTTTTGTCGACCTGATATGCTTTGGTTGCCCACTCGTCTCCGATCTGTACGTACTGCTCTTCTCCGGAGTTCATCAATCTATTAGCGGCGCGACCCATGATGCGAGCCCTAGCGAATTCGTCCTCAGCGTTTTCCAGTTTCTGTTTAACTTGAGCTGTATACCCTGCCCAATCTTGAGTCCCAATGAGATATTCAGTACGTGCTCTTGGAATTAATTGGTCCTTCAAAATAGCACTTGCTGGGTCGTCGGCAGCAATCATTGAATGTGCCTCCGCTAGATCTGTATCAAGGAGTGCAATGTGATCAATATAGCTCTTATCACCAGCTTGAGCTAGATCCATCACGGTACTGTAATTGCACTCTATGACAAAATAGCACAGAGAGAACTCAGGTACCACTTGCTTGAAAGCATCATAATTCTCCACAACAAAAGCTACAGCTGGGTGTGACTTCGGACGGCGTGCCGCGTAGCTACGAATGAGCTGAAAGTCTTTTTCGTTTATCAAAGTTGTGCGCTTTTCACGATGAGTTTCGATATACTCTTCGAAAATGGGTCCCATATTTTGAGAGTGTTCCACGCGGGCTTCCATGTTATAGTTCCCCGCCTGAACTAAGCTCGCGGTATAAAGATACTGTTGAACAAAGTCTTTGTCCCGATTACCTTCGTCGTAACGCCCACTGAGTTTAGCCAATAGCTCAACGTCTACGGACTGCTCACTAAGCATATTCTCGGCTAAACTAAGAAATCCTTCCTTATCGTACCCTGCGACACCTCGACCGATTTCCGTGCCGTCAGGATTGAGGAACAAGAGCGTTGGGTAAGCACTAACATCGTAAGTGTTCGATATGCGCGGTCCATCGATCGTTTCGTCTTCCGCATCAAGTTTAAAGTTAATAAATCTAGCGTTGAAGTACTCGCCCACTTCTTGGTCAGGAAAGACCGTTTGTGCCATGACTTTACAAGGTCCGCACCATGTAGTGTATACGTCAACAAAGACCAGCTTGTCTTCTTCTTCAGCTTTTTCTAAAGCTTCTTCAAACGAGCCATGAAAGAACTCCATGCCTCGTGCCGTTTCCGTTTGCCCACTACTGCTTAAACTCAGCATTATGAACGGTACGGTCAAATATAAAAAGTTTTTCATTTGTTTCCTCCTAGTTACCGAATCCTATCTGTGTATCGATCAAAGATTGCACAAGACAAGGCTGGTAATCTTCTTTGTTCAATGAATTTTATTTCAGAATTAGTGATCTTCCTCGAGTACGTTGTTACGTCGTCTTTAGTCAATTGGATTCGACCGAATTTAAGTGTTTGTGGTAGCGGATTCGAAAAAATTGCTCATTCATTTAGCCGATTGGATAATATTGAGAGCGACAAGGCAATCTATTCCAATGTTTGAAAATCCTGATATCGATCTAGAAGATGTACCGCGTATGTCGGAGGTACATTGGCGTAAGGTTTCAAAACGGTTAGTGACGCGAAATACGATCCGAAATGCGCTTACGGTGTCTTTATTCGTGCTCTTGTTCATTGGGTTACTAGTTCTAAGATGGATCCCCATGAATGTGGTTTTTGCGAATCCCATAGGTATCTCTACATTTGTGTTGGTTCTCCTTTTCTTCATCGTCTTCGGTGTATGGCCATCGTTCGAAGTTCCAAGACGTGGATTTGTCGTACGAGAGCATGACTTTCTCTACACGCAAGGAATTCTTTTCTCTCGTACTTTTTCGATTCCTTTCGCGCGAATTCAACATGTTGAGACAACCGTTAGTATTTTTGATCGAATGGTAAATCTTGGTGCGCTTCGGCTCTACACAGCTGGGGCAGCCAATGTTTTCTTAGGATTTGAAAAGGATTACGCTCACACTCTCAGAGTTCATATTTTGGATCGGGTTCGAGATTTAGACCAAGAAATGCTCGACGAAGACGGGCTCGTACCCCAAGAGGATACCTGAAAACAGCTTTTGAAAAGTACCACGGTCCAAAGCTATGGTCTAGCGGTCGCCGGCTAGACACAACAACTGTTACTTTTCGTGGTCCCCCGGTAATCCTATAGTCAAAGCGCGGAAGAGTGAATCTATCAGGAAATTGAAACCGACAATGCTATTGGCTACAAATGTGGTTGCGGCTACCTGTTTGCGTGAGATCTTCACACTGTCGCCACGTTGGAAGTTGGGGTTCTTGTTGATACGTCGTAGTGTGAGAACTGCCATCCCTAAAGTCCACAGCAAGAATCGTCGAATGCCAACCTCTCTCGTTGGGATCATCAAACTATATTGGAGTGCCTGCGATAGATATTCGTAGGTCGTTCCGACGAGCTTTCGCATTCCTTCCACGGTAAGCACGGGGTCAGAAGTTTTGGTACCGTCAGCATTTTCTGATACACGGAAGAGTTCGGCTGGAAGCCAAGTCACACCGCGGCTTGCATCGATCCAAACATCTTTGAGAATGTTGACCATCTGTAAGCCTTTTCCAAACGACACCGACAACGTAATCAGTTTATCACGCGACCGCGCGATTTCGTCGGAAAAATCGCAAAACAGCTCTGTGAGGAGCTCGCCAACGACTCCTGCTACGTAATAACAGTAACTTTTTAATTCATCAACGGTAGCTAATTGCTTCTTAGCACAGAACTCTGCCATTCCCGATGACATCGTGGCGATGCATCGCTCCATAATATCACGTTGGTTTCGTGTACAGTCATGAGTGATCCCAATGACAATGGGCGTGTTTTGCACGAGGTCTCGCTCAGCCTTCAATGTCCAATCGGTCAAGAGTGGGTGCAATTCTTTGGCTAGAAGCTCTGGTTTTTCCTGTGCCGCAACTACGTCTGAGAACATCTTTAAGTACGTACTTTTTTGTTCTGCCGTGAGTGCAGGCTCGTCTTCTATAGTATCGGCAATACGACAGAGGAGGTACGAGTTCCCCACGACGTCTTGTAACGAATCAGGAAGTTGGGGGATGGTTAGAGCAAAGGTTCGAGACACATGCGGAAGTATGGCATTCTGATACTCAATAGCACTTGCTTTTTCCATAACGAAGACTCTAGCAAAATGTAAATTAAAGTGGTAAAAAACTTGTTTTTACACTGTGTTTCGTCGAAGGACGCTACACATCCGTTTCCATTGTATCAATCCTAACGAACAAAATCGTGATAAGGGCACAACTAGAATTGATTACCTGCTCAATTCTTAAAATTAGTTGAATCATCAATTTAGATGCTACACAATGTGGTAACTTGCACGTGTTCACACTTCCACAGACAAGATGAGGTAAGGTCTTTTGGAAACCGATATCGGTAAGAAAATAGAGCTCGACATCCCAGGGGCATACCTTCCCCGACACGAAAGTGCACGCGACTACGACCAAGAACGTACAGATAACTACTTAAAGCACACCAGAATTGGAGATCCTGAATTGGATCGCGTCCTTGAGGAAGTGGCAGATTTGCAACCAGCTGACCTGCACAAGTTTCTGAAAGCCGGAATTGAACTCGAAGATGATGTTATCAAACAAGCTCCAAAAGCTTTTCGAGATTTTTTTGACGATCACGTCGGCGAACCTGATTGGTTGGACTTTGAAGCACATCGGCCAGCCATTCGTGCATTTCATCTAAATGCAACCAATGTTCTTGTAGCTTTTGTCACCGGAGTGTTGATAGAAGGTTTTGCCACATTGATTTCAAAGTCGTTCGCGACTACAGGTCGAGTACTCAATGCAAAAACGGCGAAGCGACGATTAATGCAGAATAATCGGCACTTGCTTGAAACTTATATGCCAGGTGGTTTAAAACGATACGGCGACGGGTGGAAGTTGTCCATGCGGCTTCGCTTTATTCACGCTCGGGTACGTTTTTTATTCCGACAACAGGGAGACGTTTGGGATGAAGACTTTTATGGCACGCCAATCAGTGCGGCTCATTTAGGTTTTGCGGCCACGGTTTTTTCCATGCGCTTATTGGAACACGCGAAGCAAGTTGGTGCAGTCTTTTCCCGCGATGAGGAAGCAAGTCTGATGGAGCTATGGCGTTACGCGAGTTATGTTATGGGTATCCCTGAAACTATACTCTTTCGCGACCAACAAGATGCGCGTGAGCTTTGGTCCACGGTACTCCTTTGTGAACCCTGGCCGGACGCAGATGCAGTAAAAATGTCAAATGCTCTCATTCATGCAATTCCGTTGACAGCGGGAATTGAGAATCCTAAAGAAATAGAAAAGACTCTGCATATAGGTTATACACTCTCACGAGCGTTAATAGGTAAAACACTCTCGAGCCAATTAGGATTTCCAAACAAGAACACTCTAGGTGCACTTCCATTGTGGCGCTTCAAAGCCAGCATACAACGGATGTTTCGCTCCGATAGTGCTAGTCGACAGATCAATTTCGGTCAAATGTTGGAAGTCGCGGCCTATGACAGCCCTTCGACAGCGTATCTCATGCCTACTCATTCCCTGTCAACCAAATCTGAACAGTGGTGACAAGCTCCTTTTCGTATTCAAAAAGCTAGTTCACTAGCATGTTGTTCGCTGGATGCTGAAAAACTTGTTTGACAACATTACTGAAGCCATGTTGAAGCATCGTTGGTGGGTGCTCGGGGGAACCCTGTTGGTGGTCGGTGCTGTGTCGTTGGGGGTACCAAAGATCCACATCACAAGTGACCACTTTGTGTTGTTTAGCAAGGACAACCCTCAGCTACAAGCGTACGAGGAGTTTGAAGACACCTATGTCGAGACGAATCGAGTATTACTTGCGGTCGCACCAAAAGAAGGAACGATTTACACCAAAGAAGCACTGAGTTTTGTCGAGTATCTGACAGAAGAAGCGTGGTTGATACCTTATGCCTCTCGAGTGGATTCTCTGGTGAATTTCGATCATAGCGAAGCGATCGACGGTGAATTGTTTGTGGCACCGTTAGTGGAATATGCTGACGAGCTCGATGCTTCAGAAATAGCAAGAATTCAAGAAATTGCACAGGATTCGCTGGAGTTAGTTGATCGTCTGGTTTCTCGCGATGGTAGCGTCGCCGCGGTGGTTGTTAATTTTGTGTTTCCTGACGAGCGCGATGCTGCGGTGCTTGAAGTCACAGACTATCTACAGACGTTCGTTGATAGTGCTCTGGCAGAGTATTCAGGATTCGACGTGTATATGACCGGAGACGTCGTCTTGCAACGAACGTTTTTCGACGCAACACAAGCCGATATGTACACACTAATACCAATTGTGTTCTTGGTGATTGTCATCATAACTTTCGCGTTGCTCCGATCTTTGTTTGCAACAATCGCAGTGACTCTACTTGTGGTCGGTACGATCAACATGACGATGGGGTTAATTGGGTGGCTGTCGGTGGTTCTAAATCCAGTGACTGCTGGAATTCCCGTCATAGTTATGACTTTGGCTATTGCTGATTCTGTACATATTGTGACAGCGACACTAGCACGTATGCGGGATGGGATGGAAAAGCGCGCAGCGATCAAAGATGCCCTTCTTAGTACAGTACGACCGGTGACGATTACTTCCTTAACTACCGCACTCGCGTTTCTCACTTTAAATGCATCGGATTCACCACCTTTTCATGTATTGGGAAATTTTGTTGCTTTCGGTGTCGTCGTTGCTCTGGTATTGTCGTTCACGTTGCTGCCGGCATTATTAGCAATTGTGCCATTACGTACGCCACCGCAAAAGACTAAAAAAGAATCGGTATTCGAACGCTTCGCGGACTTTGTAATTGCTCGCCGATATATATTGCTCGGGGGCGGTGTCGTGTTGATTCTAGCGACAATATCGGGCATATTTCGGTTGGAGTTTACCGATAAGTGGACGCAATATTTCGACGAGCGGTTTAAGTTTCGTACCGATAGCGACTTCATTGCAGAGAACTTGACAGGGCTTGAGTCTTGGGAGTTTTCGCTCGACTCCGGTCAGGACGGAGGCGTCACGGATGCTGAGTTTCTCGGTCAAGTCGAACAGTTTTCAACGTGGTTACGAGAACAACCAGAAGTTGGCTACGTACAAACGATCGCGGATACGATGAAACGTCTGAACATGAACATGAACGCAGATGATGAATCGTTCTATCGAATACCCGAAGACTCGACACTCGCCGCTCAGTACCTTTTACTGTATGAGTTCTCACTACCTTTCGGACGCGACTTAACCGACCAGATTGACATCGCAAAGTCATCGACACGATTGACTGCTACGGCTAAAGTAGGGATGACCGCAGATGAACTAAAGGAGGTTGCTTTTCGAGCCGAGGAGTGGCTGCGTGAGAACGCACCTGCGTTGGCGACTGAAACAACCGGGTTTACCATCGTATTCGCGCATCTATCTGAGCGCAACATAGACTCAATGCTTGTAGCAACAGTCATTGCGATGGGATTGATTTCTGTACTACTAATCGTACTCCTTAAGAGTTTTAAGATTGGTTTCATTAGCCTTATACCGAACTATGTTCCCGCGGCATTGACGTTCGGAGTATGGGGGCATCTCGTGGGTCGAGTAGGTCTCGCAGGTTCGGTGATGACCGCGATCGCTTTTGGTATTATTGTCGACGACACAACTCATTTCTTGTCGAAGTACCAGCTTGCCCGTCGTAACGGAAGTTCCCCTGAGGACGCCGTTCGCTTCACATTCAAGCACGTTGGCCGCGCACTGTGGACTACTACGGTAGTTTTAGCTTGTGGGTTTATTGTTTTTTCCTTTTCAGGATTTGCAGTGACTTGGATGCTGGGGATGTTGTTAACAATTACCGTGATTTTTGCATTACTCGCAGACTTTTTCTTCTTGCCGCCATTGCTGTTAGCGATAGATAGGAGAAACAAATGAAACTCAAAACCAATTCACTATTGCACTTTGCCTTGGCTCTGATGACGGTCGGCATCGTATCACTGATACAAGCAGACACCGACGAAGAGGCGGTGGCGAGGGGACTCGAAATTGCACAGACAGCACAAGATCTGAAAGAAGGATTCGGTAATTACATTGCAAAACAAGTGATGGTACTAAGAGATCGTAAAGGACGTGAGTCCAAGCGCGAGTTGCAAGTACAGATTCTGGAGGGCTCCGAGGGAGGCGACCGCTTACTCTTCCTGTTCGACGAACCGCGTGACGTACGTGGGACCGCTCTTTTGATCCATTCCAATGAAGATCAACCAGATAGTCAATGGTTCTTTCTTCCTGCGACCAATCGAGTCACCAGATTGAACTCATCGGGTCAATCAAAGTCGTTCATGGGTAGTGAATTTTCCTATGAAGACATGAATCCACCAGAAGTGAGTAAATATACGTACAAGTACTTGCGAGACGAACCTTGCGAAGAGCTAAATTGCACAGTTACCGAACGAGTCCCAGTCTCCAAAGGTTCAAACTACAGCCGTCAATTAGTGTGGCATGACGATGAAGCTTATAGAGTGTGGAAGATCGAGTATTACGATCGGCGTGGAGACCACCTTAAGACTTTGACCATTAACGGCTATGAGCAATTCTTGGAGCAATATTGGTATGCTAGAACGATGACGATGACAAACCACGTAAATGGGAAGAGTACTACGTTGAATTGGTCCGACTATGAGTTCAAAGTCGATCTTGAAGAAGCTGATTTCACTCAAACAAGCTTACGTCGGACGCGCTAACGCGACGCGACAGTTGTTCGGCTAGTATCGTCTCATGTCGACAAGGTTGTTCCTGTGGGTGTGCTGTCTCTTTCTTTTACCTAATTGCTGCATCAATATTGCACACGCGAATGAAAATGTTCAGTTTGCAGGCTCAATAGCGGTCGAATCTCGCTGGTTTTGGGACCCTACGAATTTTGGTTTAGTAGCACGAGATGCAGGGTTAGCTAACGGAATTGTTATTAAGCCGGAACTTGATACGGAAGTTGGAGAAAGTACAAGCCTCCGAATTTCCGGTTTTTACCGCTACGACGACATGGATTCGGAGCGAACTCATGGGGACGTGTTGGAAGCCTACGTAGTTCACTACCGGCCAACACCTTTGGGCGAATTTGAAGTGCGAGTTGGGTTTGACCGTGTGTTTTGGGGTACCACTGAATCTAACCATCTAATAGACATTGTCAATCAAACTGACTTAGTAGAAAATCCAAATGAAGAATATAAGCTAGGGCAACCGATGATTCACCTTACGCTGTCTACAGATTCTGGAATTTTTGAATTGTTCGGCTTACCCTTCCATCGACAAAGAACCTTTCCAGGACTCGAAGGTCGACTGGGTTTTCCCTTCTCGATAGACACCAAGAATGTTCTGTACGAGAGCGACGATGAAGAACGACATTTTGATGTTGCTTTTCGATACAGCCACACGTTTGGTTACTTGGATGCTGGGATCAGTGGATTTATTGGGACTAATCGAGAACCTTTTTTCGTTCCAAATTTGCTGTCGAGTCTCCCATTGTCGGTCTCACCTCTATATACTCAAATATCACAGACTTCAATTGACTTACGACTTCAGCATAGTGGGTGGTTGTTAAAATTTGAAGGTCTCCACCGTACTGGTGCGCTGAATAGACTCGGACAAAGCGAAGACTATACTGCGTTTGTCGGTGGCTGTGAATATTCGATCTTCTCTCTCTTTGGTACAAGTACCGACATGACGCTGGTCGCTGAATGGAGTTTCGATGATCGTCGCGAACGTGCCCCCACTCGTTTTGACAATGACCTCTTCATCGCGAGTAGAGTCAGATTCAACGACTTTCAAGGGACAACGGTCACGGCGAGCGTTCTATTGGGAAACGACAATGACAGTAGAATTTCTACGGTTGAGTTTTCGCGGCGATTTTCAGAGCGTGTCTCGCTCGGGGTGGAGCTAGTATTTCTTAATGAAATTGCAACTGACGACGTGTTGTTTTCGTTAAAAAACGACAGCTATTTACAACTAGGAATATCGTATGGATTCTAGCAAAGGAAAGCGTTTCTGTGGCTGAGTCAGCGTTAGTATTTGCCACCGCGATCGACCTTGCCGCTCGTATCAAGCGTCAAGAAGTGTCGAGTGTAGAACTCCTTCAACTATACTGGGATCGAATCGACCAATACAACTCAGAAATAAACGCAATAGTTTGGCAGATGCGGGATCAAGCTCTAGTACTCGCGCAGCGAGCTGACGACCAAGTTAAACGTGGCCATACCACTCTAGGACCACTACACGGTGTCCCAATGACAGTTAAGGAGTCCTACGATGTGGTGGATTCACCAACTACGTGGGGAATTCCAATGCTGAAACAAAATTTCCCCGAGCGAGACGCATTGGCTATAAAACGATTGAAAGACGCTGGGGCGATCATTTTTGGCAAAACGAATGTCCCGTTTGCTCTCGCTGATTTTCAAAGTTACAACGACATTTATGGTTGTACCAACAATCCTTGGGACTTGACTCGCTCGCCTGGTGGTTCTTCTGGCGGTACTGCAGCGTCGCTCGCGATGGGATTTACCGGTCTAGACGCCGGGTCTGACATCGGAGGATCAATTCGAAACCCTGCACACTTTTGTGGCGTGTTTGGACATAAACCGACCTGGAATTTGATTCCCCCTCGCGGACACTCACCACCAGGAATTCTCGCTTCTGCAGATCTCTCTGTGGTCGGACCACTTGCACGGTCAGCGCACGATCTGAAGCTCGCTTTGGAAGTAATGATGGGACCGGATGAAATTCAATCCCGCGGCTTACAGGTCAAACTACCCCATTTGAGAAAAGAAGTACAAGATCTCAAAGTGGCCGTTTGGGAAGACGACGGTGTGGCACCTGTTGACGTAAAAGTCGTGCAAAAAGTGCGAAACGTTGCTAATACAATCGAATCACTCGGAGCACACGTGGATTGGGAAGCACGCCCAGACGTAGAAGTCGACGAGCTCCTTCGTACGTACCAGTGTCTCCTGAATGCAACCTTACACTGCAGAATTCCCATACAGGAGTATCGCGAGATCGTGGATGCGTTGGCTGATACGGATGAATTCGATGACTCTCCAGAAACGAAAGTGCAGTTTTCTCCCATAGCACGCTATCGCGACTGGGTCCAATTCAACGAGGCACGGACTAAGGTTCGTTGGGCATGGCACGAATTCTTTACTCGGTATGACGTATTGCTCGCGCCGATTATGGCAACTTCAGCTTATCCACATGACCATGGACCTTTGGGTGAACGAACGATCACTGTGAATGGAGAGCCACAACCATATTTCAAACAACTGTTTTGGGCGGGGCTTGCGATCAATGCCTATTTACCGTCCACCGTACTACCCACAGGATTGTGTGAGGTCGATGAGTTACCCATTGGAGTTCAACTTATTGGTCCTGAATATGGGGACATGACCACCATTGAGGTTGCTCACATCTTGGAGCAAGAGGGGTATCGGTTTACTCCGCCACCCGCGTACTGTTGAACCGAGTAGACGTACTCGCGCATCCCAATATCGCGCTCGTTAAGTATTGGGGCAAGCGGGACGAAACTGAGAAGATTCCTGCGACCCCGTCCTTGTCAATCACTTTAAGTGGCCTAGAAACTAGAACTTCTGTTACTGACGCGAGAGACGATTCAGTCGTAATTGATAGCAAGTTAACATCCGATCAAAAGATTCTTCAATGGCTTGCTTGGTTACGCCACGAGTACGATGTTCCTAAATTGAAGATTGAATCCCAAAATAACTTTCCGAGTAACTGTGGATTTGCTTCGTCCTCATCAGGATTCGCGGCGTTAGCCGTTGGTATTAACGAATTACTGGGATTAGATTTAGATTCAACTTCGTTAGCACGGATCACTCGTTTTGGGTCAGCATCCGCAGTACGTTCTTTGCTCAGCGGCTACGTTGTCATGAATCCCGACGTGCAGGAATGTACACCAAAGCAATTAGTTCCGCCAGAATACTGGGAGTTAAACGTCATTGCAGCGGTGACCTCAACTGAACCGAAGCTTACGTCTTCGACTATAGGTATGGCTCAGACAGTCCAAACCTCGTCGTTTTTTCAAAATTGGGTCGACCGAACGGAAGAAGATTTTGGGCGATGTAAAGAAGCAATTATTAGTCATGATTTTGACGCATTGACGGAAATTTGTGAAGCTAATTGTTACCGTATGCATGCACTGATGATGTCTACCGATCCTCCGCTCCGCTATTGGCGCGCGGGCACTATGAACGCAATCGATACGATTGAAAGATTGCAACGTGATCACGTGCCGGTATTCTTCACCAGTGATGCAGGACCACAAATTAAAGCGATTTGTCTACCTGAAGCAGCACCGAAGGTCAAACAAGCACTAGAAGACACTGATGGAGTTCTGTTCACACTTGAGAGTGAAATAGGCCATGCACCAACCCTTTCGACATATTAGTGTCTCGAGCCCCGGAAAAGTCGTCATAGCTGGGGAATATGCCGTTCTCTACGGTGCTTCAGCACTGTCACTTGCGATTGATCGGCGGGCGAGGTGCACGTTAACAACTCACGACGAAGGGGTCTGGCGGTTGCGGAGTTCTCCTCCCTATTGGAATGAAACAGTATCCTTAGAAGCGCTTCTTTCGAAGAGTAGAACGGACTCTCTAAGTTCTACTTTGAATTGGTTTGCACGGCAGAAAGCACTACCAGATCATGTTTCTGTGCACATGGATACCCTGGGTTTCTTCCTTGACCAACGCAAATTAGGTTTGGGATCATCCGCCGGTGTGCTCGTTACGCTGTACGCCGCGCTTGCAACGTTACTGGAGCTTCCAATAGAAGTAAAGGATTTGTTAAGTGTATACCGTTCTTCCGGAGTGTACGGAAGTGGGGTTGACGTGCTTACATCTTTTTTTGGCGGTCTCGTTCAAGTACAAGACCAGATTGGTACCTCCGTCGATTTTCCCAAAGGGATATACTTAGACATTTATGAGGTTGGATTTAGTACGGAAACTGCGACCATGGTCGACCGTTTTCGGACAGCATTCGACAATGTACCAGTGACCTTACAACAAAGCTTCATAAACGCTGCTGACACGGTCTCGAACTCTTTGACTGATAATAACAACTTCTTAAACGCATTACAGAACTTCGTGCAAATATATCGAGATATTGATACCAATGCGAAGCTCGCGATTTGGAGTGCAAAACATGAAGAGATGTTCCGTCTAGCGGCAGATGTAGGTGCGTTGTACAAACCTGCCGGTGCCGGTGGTGGCGATATTGGCGTGGCCGTTGCTACCGAACAGGAAAGTTTGGCTGCATTGCGCCTCAAAGCTGTGGAACTACCGGTGAATTTACTTGATCTGCAACAGGATACCCATGGAGTCAGAATCGAAAAATCAGCGTAATTCGCGTATTCCGAACTTCTTCCGATTGGGTGTAACAGGCCGGCTCGCGAAGCTTACCGAACACGGCTTCATCGAAGCTTCTGATGAGTTAGCTCTAGATTCAGGTACGCACACATTGCGTCGGCACATCGCCGATAAGATGATTGAAAACGTCGTCGGAGTGTTCGGTTTACCGCTTGGAATTGCAGTTAACTTCTTGATTAACGGCAAAGAGTACGTTGTTCCGTTGGTTGTCGAAGAACCATCTGTCGTGGCGGGTCTATCAGGAGCAGCACGAACCGCACGTATAAACGGAGGTTTTGCGGTTGCCTGTTCAGCTCCCATAATTACAGGACAAGTCCAAGTCGTCTATGTAGACGATGTAGAACTCGCTCGCGAAAAGTTGTTGGGTCATCGAGACGAAATTCTCAATTTAGCTAACACGCTACATCCAAAAATGGTCGCTCGAGGTGGTGGTGCAAAGGACATGGAAGTCCACACTTACGAAACAGGTCGAAAAGGTTCGATGCTCGTGCTGCACTTGCACGTGGATACACGAGACGCAATGGGTGCGAATGTAGTCAATGGGATGTGCGAAGGCATTGCTAGTTTTGTTGAATCGATTACTGGCGGGACGGTATTCTTACGTATCCTCTCCAACCTTACGGATCGTTCAATCGTATGGGCTGAAGTAACGATTCCGACCGAAGATCTAAGTATCCCTGGATTTCATGGGAAGGAAGTTTGTGAGGGTATCGTGTTAGCGAACGAACTCGCACGCGTAGACCCCTATCGGGCGACGACCCATAACAAAGGCATCATGAACGGCATCGACGCTATTGCAGTCGCAACCGGAAACGACTATCGCGCGATCGAGGCAGCTGCACACGCCTATGCAGCTCGAGACGGCCGGTACCGTGGCTTGACTGACTGGGAAGTAAATGAAAATGGAGATTTAGTAGGGCGACTAGAGATCCCAATCAAAGTGGGAACCGTCGGTGGTTCGCTCGAAACCAATCCAACGGTGCGACTCTGTCATCGACTGCTCGGGAATCCAACAGCGATTGAGTTGGCAGGGATCATGGGTTGTGTTGGTTTAGCGCAAAACTTCGCGGCTATCCGAGCCTTAGCTACAGCAGGGATTCAGCAAAATCATATGACCCTACATGCACGAAGTGTAGCTACTTCTGCACAAGTACCTGCTGACATTTTTGATCATGTCGTCGACTCTTTGGTCGAGAATGGCACAATTAAAGTCTGGAAGGCAAAAGAAATCGCTGAACAGATGCGTTCGAACGAACCGCAACAACAACAAACCCAACCAAGAAGCTCGGCCTTCGGGAAGACTATTTTGCTGGGGGAACATGCCGTGGTCTATGGAAGACCCGCACTTGCTGTTCCGCTGCCTGTGGCGGTGGAAGCGACAATAGTCGACTCTGATGTATCCATGTTAATCGTACCGAGGTGGGGTGTGGAGCAACGAATTCCAACCCAAGAAGCCCGGCCTCAAGGTTTGCTAGGAATGCTGTGCACGCTTATAGAACGATTGAATTTAAGTGAGCGCACTATGCGCGTTGAGATCTTCCCAAACGTACCCAGAGCAATGGGCTTGGGAGGCTCAGCGGCAATAGCTGTAGCAGTGATCAAAGCTTTTTCTGAACACTATGCATTGCAACTGAAATCGGACAAAATAAATGAACTTGCTTACGAGTGTGAATGCGCCGCGCACGGCTCACCATCCGGTGTGGACAATACGCTTGCGACGTATGGTAAACCCATACTCTTCAGGCGTGATCAAGAGACAAAAGAACCCAGTTTTCAAGAACTCAAAATTGGATCTCCGATTCATGTGTTGATTGGTTTGAGCGGTAAAGAAAGTCTGACTGCTATGATGGTCGCACAAGTACGCGACGGTCGAGAGCAGAACACAGCCGAATATGAGCGAGTATTTGATGCGATTGGTAAGTTGACGGATGGCGGCGTTCGCGCATTTCAAGAGGGGAATATTCAGAAACTCGGGACGCTCATGAACCTATGTCAAGGATACCTGAATGGCTTACAACTATCTACTCCAGAAATTGAAGAGCTAGTGCATATCGCGCGGATGCATGGAGCACTTGGCGCGAAGTTGACTGGTTCAGGCGGTGGTGGAAGCATCGTCGCAATTTTTGAAGAATTTCCTGAATCAGCCATTGAAGCGATGAAAGACGCAGGTTACGAGGCCTTCTCCTTTTTGCTGCAATAGTATGAAAAGCAGAAGTTTCCGATGATATTTGCGACGTGGAACATTAATGGTCTCAGAGCGCGATTCGACCTCGTTAGTCACTGGTTAGACAAACGCAAACCAGACGTCGTTGCTTTGCAAGAAACCAAGACCGAAGATTCGTCTTTTCCAGTAGCGCAGTTTGAAGCGTTAGGATATCACTGCTATCAACACGGTGAGCGGGCCTGGAACGGCGTAGCTCTGCTTGCGCGACAAGAAATGGAAGTGCTGACCACAGGACTTCCCGGCGAAGCACAGGCCGGTGCTCGTTTAATCACCGCGAAGATAGATGACTTCACGATGACATCCGTGTATTGTCCCAATGGAAAAAATCCAGACCACCAAGATTTTGCTTCCAAGCTAACTTGGTTCGACTCATTGGGAAAATATTGGCAAGAGCTAACTCATGATTACGAAACCTCTGTGATAGGAGGAGATTTCAATATCGTGCCTAGTGCGCGAGATTCCTGGCGAGGACAAGAAGGTGATGGGCAGATGTTTCACACTGTAGAGGAAAGAGAGAAACTCTCGGCTTTCGTGTCCCTCGGGCTACATGATTTGTTCCGTGAATTGAATGCTGGAATAAAAGAGTTCACATGGTGGGACTACCGCGGAGGCTCTTGGGAAAAAGGAGAGGGTTTGCGGATCGACATGATTTACGCTACGCCTAAGGCTCGTGCGTTGGCCGAGAGAGTAATCATCGACAAGGAATACCGAGATCGCATCGAAGATCTGACTCCATCAGATCATGTACCCGTTTACGTTGAATTCGAAAATTCATAACGCTTGACTCGAAGAGTCACGCGAAAAACAATTGATACAGTAGTTTGTGACCGAAGTGGATCAACACTCGCGCGAGCGTCGCGCAAAATCTAGAAGAAAGACTCGTCGAAGACATCCTCGACCACCATCGGAAAGTAAGTTTGGTCGTACCTGGTGGGGTAGACTATGGCTTAACTCGTTCATTGGGATTGACTTCCAAAATCGAATCCCGCGTGGTAGGCAATATGCGAATCCTGGCCGAGTCCCCTCGTTAGAGATTAAAGGAACCACAGTAACCGCCCCGGTCCAAGGGAGACGGCGACATCCCTATCGAGTCAAGGTTTCACTTCCGCCATTTACGAAAGGTGAGCGGAAACGAATCTTACGAGCCGTCAGCAGTAATCCTTTTGTTTTAGGGGAACTACTCAACGGTCAGTTACCACAAGAAATCTACAAACTGGCAAAAAAACATTACATTGATCTCCTACCAAAGGATTGGAATTCTCTGAATGGTACTTGCAGTTGTCCAGATTGGGCTGTTCCTTGTAAACATCTAGCAGCGGTCATTTATTTGCTTGCGAATGAGATTGACAAAAACCCTTTCCTAATCTTTCGCCTACACGGAATGGATTTACTCTCTGAAGTGAAGAAACGTTCGGAGGTAAGGGAAGAACAACTAGATCAGTCAGGCGCATTAGAACAACCGGTTACCAGTGAAATTTCGTTAGAACCAAGACAATCCCCATTACCTTTGCTAGATCTGGATCTTTCTGCAATCCCAGAATTGGGCGAAAGACTATTCACTTTATTGCAAGAACGGCCACTGTTTCACGAGAAAGATTTCCGCGAAATTTTGAAGAGTCAATACGCTCGCACTAGTTTACGCGTAGCGCGATTGGAACCAGGTCTGCGAGATGATGCAATTGATGTCAGAGACTACCTAGGACATACGGTCTATGTCGACACTTTTGGCACATTTGTCAGTTCCGTCGATGCCTCGGGAGAGGTAATACATAAATGGCAACATGACTGGATTGAAGATCTTTTTCGCTTACGCACACATGGATTGCAATCTGTAAACGAAGGGGATGCACACGCGGTGTATTGGTACATCGTGTTTCGTGTTGCTTTGAAACTATTAGCACAGCAAGCATTCGTACCGCGTGTGGTCGCATATCCAAGTGGGGAGTCTACCATTCGGTGGGAGGCAGCGACAATCGATGGTGCGATCACCGAAATCTTAGCACAGCTCTACGAGCTCTGTCCCGTTGATATGTTGCGATCCGAACAAAGCGAGGACCACCGTTCTATTGATCCGAAGCAACAAGTTGATGGAATACTGAATCTATTATTAACCCACTTCATTAGCTTAGCGTTCCACTTCGCGCCCCGGGATGACCACGAAGACGCCGTGCAAATGTGGTTCTTTACTGGAACTCGACACAAATTTGAGTGGTTTGGAACCAGAGACACTCCCCAAGTAGTCCAACGATGGCTGAATTGCCTGTCTTTTCGCGATCGACAACATCGAGTACTGATGTTCATACAGGAACTCATTCCACAGGATCGAAGTTTGGTACGACACGAACTCGCGCGGGAGGGACTACAAATTTCGACCGATCTACTTCTAGGTGTCACCTTCAAAGTAGAACGCGATAAGAAAGTTTATTCCCTCGCTGAAATTGGAGCCGAAGCAACAACTATACCGGATGGCCCACGCATTCTGAGTGATCTAGCTTTTCTTAGTACCTATTTTCCGGACCTTTCCGTTCTACTACAGAGCTCAGCAGGAGGAGGCGAGGATGTCCGTTCGTACACGTTTGCTGACTTTACACCGATATTGCTCCAAGTGTTGCCAGTACTAAGGCTCCTCGGGGTACATTTGATCCTCCCCAAGAGTCTTGATCGGCTCTTACGTCCCAAGTTGTCGGTCCGTGTTTCGCGGAAGTCTAAACAGGAAGTCAAGAGTTATTTGCAACTTAACGATATCGTTGCATTTGATTGGCAGGTAGCGTTGGGAGATACCAAAGTGTCGCAAGCCGACTTCTTACGATTAGTGGAGTCTGCCCAAGGACTCGTTCAGATCAACGGAGAGTATGTATTCATTGATTCGGATCAAGCAGATGATTTAGCGGCTAGATTGGGCGAACTACCAAATTCGATGTCTTCGATGGACATTCTTCGGGCCGGCTTAGCCGAGGAGTTTGATGAGGCAGACGTTGAGTTGGATGATTCATTCAATGAGTTGTTATCTTCCATCATGCAAATCGACCCAGTGGAGATTCCTCAAGAGTTGTGTGGTACGTTACGAGCATACCAACGTGTTGGTTTTCAGTGGCTGGTCAAGAATGCCACGTTTGGCTTTGGCTCTTTGCTCGCTGATGACATGGGATTAGGTAAGACCATTCAAGTGATCTGTTTCTTGCTTCATCAAAAGGCGAAGGGTGAGTTAAAAGACTCCGGTGCTCTCGTGGTCGCGCCGACTTCTGTACTGACGAACTGGCGCAAAGAGATTGAGAGATTTGCACCGTCGCTCAACGTGAAGGTCTATCACGGAACTGCGCGCGAAGCGGCGCAACTTCAAAGCGACGTAATCCTTACTAGCTACGGCGTAATTCGCAGCGACGTAGATGAATTGAAAAAGAACCCCTTCCCCACGCTCGTTATTGATGAAGCCCAGAACATTAAGAATCCAGATGCACAGCAGACCAAAGCTGTTAAACAAATTTCTGCTGCATTCAAAATTGCATTGAGTGGGACTCCGGTCGAAAATCGACTGCTTGATTATTGGAGTATTTTTGACTTCGCGATGCCGCGTTACCTCGGATCACGAAACAAGTTTACCAATTCATTTGCACGACCTATAGAGCTAGATCGAAGTCAAGAAACGCTGGAATCTTTCCGAAAAGTTACCGCACCGTTCATACTTCGGCGAGTCAAAAGTGATAAATCAATTATCAGTGATTTACCGGACAAGATTGAATCCAATCGCTTCTGTTCACTGACTACTGAACAAGCAGCACTCTATCAGAAAACCGTCGATGATACGATGCACAAAATCGATGAAGCAGAATCAAAAATTAAACGCAACGCCAGTGTGCTCAATCTGATGCTTCGATTGAAACAGATATGCAATTCGCCTAGTCACTTTTTAAAGCGGGACTATACTTCAACTGAGGAGTCTGGCAAACTTTCGTTGTTCGTCGACATTCTCGGTGAAGCTCTAGATGCTGACGAAAAAGTCCTCATTTTCACTCAGTTTGCCAAGATGGGCGAGCAACTAGTGACCTGCGTCGAAGCTGAGTTTGAGTTTGAACCCGCATTCTTACATGGAGGGGTGTCCCGCAAGTTGCGCGATAAAATGATTGAGTCCTTTCAGAACGATAGCAAATCGCGTGCGATGGTGCTTTCGCTTAAGGCTGGAGGTACCGGAGTGAACTTGACTGCGGCGAATCAAGTGATTCATTACGACTTGTGGTGGAATCCAGCTGTCGAGAACCAAGCAACCGATCGGGCATTCCGTATTGGTCAGACGAAGAATGTGTTAGTCCATCGATTGATTACGGAAAACACCTTTGAGGAAAGAATCAACGAGATGATAGTGGAGAAAAAAGCACTAGCTGAGATGACTGTGGCAGATGGTGAAATCTCGATTACTGAGATGTCTACCGAAGAGATTCGAGAGATTGTGGAACTTCGATGATCTTTGACTGGATCAAGCACATAGTTCGCGTGGTCCTGTTCTGTATAGGATCGTGCATGCTATCTTGTACAAGTATTGCATCAGAAAACATTTGGGATGCGATCGAATCTGAGAATCTCAAAGCGATTGAAGAATTTTTAGAACATGGTATTGGTCTGAATGCAGGTCGAGAATCGGACCAACGACTTCCGCTCATGCATGCAACATTACATCGTAAACCTGAAGTTATTGAGTTCTTGTTAGAAAACGGTGCAGATGTAAATGGCACGGATTCCGTCGGGAATACTTGCCTCATGGTCGCATCATTTCTGGGTGCGGAGGACACCGTTAAAGCACTACTCGCGGGTGGTGCTGATTTGTTTCGTCGCAATGTTATTGGAGAAGATGTGCTCGACGCACTCAAGATCAATTGGGAGTTGACAAACTACTACGCGAATGAAGTTTTCCAATTAGGTGTTTCACAAAAAACAATTGAATCGGGTCGCAAGCAAGTACGTCCAATTTTGGTGCAGGCGCGGGAACGAGCCGCGAAGGACGACGTTTGGGTTGCTTTAGCTCTCAATCGGCTAGATTACGTCAAGAGTCACCTCGAGGATGTCGATGACATTTCGACGCTAGTTACGGATGAAGGGAGCCCGATACTCGTTGCGGCTACTGCTCTGGGACATGTGGAGATTGTGAAGTATCTCTTGCAAGCCGGTGCGGACATTGAGTCCCGAGACGCTGTTGGTTCGACATCACTCTTTGTAGCAGCTATGTTCGGATACGAAGAAATAGCGAAAGTTCTATTGGAGAATAAAGCCGACACTTTTACGATCAATTATCTCGGTACGGATTTGAACGCGGCTCTTCAATTAGATTGGGGTTTTACCAACGGAATAGCCACATTGATAGGGTTATCACTTGACGAAGCAGAACTCAAAGAAAACCGGAGGAGAATAAAAAATCTCGTCGTTGCTCATAAAGAATCACTAGAAACTAACGGTCATGAAGATTCAGACTAGATCTGATCAGCACGGTATCATCTGCCAAGAAAAATATGGAAATTTGGCTTAGTATCGTTGTAGTAGTAGTCGTAGTAGCCGTGTCGGTAAGCATCGTAATCATGCTTCGCCGGGACTCACGTCAACTCACTGACCGACTGCGAGAACTTGAACAAACCCAGTCTCGGACACTCGACGAGCGCTTCTCCGGAAACTTACACCAAACAGTATCGCATCTACAAGTGGTGCAACAGTCTCTTGGAAAAATTCTCGAGTCGCAAAGAAGTATTCATGATCTTTCTCAGGGTTTACAAACTTTGAACGATCTCATGACCAATAAGCAAGCGCGTGGGCACGTCGGTGAAACCCAATTGATGGATATAGTTAAAGATGCACTTCCAGCAGATTTTTACGACTTTCAGGTCACGTTAGACAACACTGAACGCGAAGGTACGACGCGGGTAGATTGTTTGTTGAAAATGCCCGAACCAACTGGACATCTAGCGATCGATTCGAAATTTCCTTTGGAGAGTTTTATTGCCTATCGCCAAGCAAAGGACGAACCAAGTCAAAAACAAGCGAAAAGAGAATTACTGGCGAGTCTTAGAGGTCATCTTAAAGTCATCAGCGAGAAATATATCATCGAAGGAATGACTGCTGACTGCGCTCTGATGTTTTTACCCTCGGAAGCTGTTTATTCCATGATTCATGCGGAACTACCAGAGATTATTCAAGAATCACAGAAATATCGAGTCTACATCGTGAGTCCATCTACGATGATGGCGACGGTAATTACCCTTCGTTCAATCTTTCGCGATGTCGATATCCGTAAGCGTACTGACGAGATTCGTACTCGGTTGAGAATCATTGCTGAAGACGTGAATAGATTCAATGAAAGACTTACCAAGTTAGGTCAGCACTTCCACCAAACACAAAGAGATTTGAACGACTTGAACACATCTGGTAAGAAAATTGTCGCTTCAATCTCGAAGGTGCAAGACTTAGGTTAGAACATCGCGATTTCTCGCGTGCTTTGTTTGAAGAAACAAATGCCGGGCCAGAACTAAGCATTCGCAACGCTACTTACAATCTCGTCTCAAACACATACATCAACCAGAACTGTTTGTTAAATAAATGACTGCAAAGACTATGGAAGAACTCACGAGTTTGTGTAAACGTCGTGGGTTTATTTTCCAATCCAGCGAGCTTTACGGTGGCCTTCAAGGTATCTATGACTACGGCCCACTAGGTGTTGAACTCAAAAACAATTTCAAGACAGCTTGGTGGCAAGCTATGGTTTACGAGCGTGATGATGTTGAGGGGATCGATGCATCAATCTTGACTCACCAGAAAGTACTGCAATACTCAGGTCATGAAGCGACGTTCACAGATCCGCTCGTTGATTGCCGAGTATGCAAACGACGCAGTCGGTTCGACACTATTTCAGCGAACAAGTGTCCCCATTGCGGCTCTACGGAACTCACCGAACCACGACCGTTTAACCTTATGTTCAAAACCAATGTCGGTCCGGTCGAAGATTCGAGCAGCTTTGCATATCTCCGGCCAGAGACTGCACAGCACATATTTGCAAATTTCAAGAACATCATTGATGCTACAGCACGAACGGTACCCTTCGGCATCGCGCAAATAGGTAAGGCATTTCGCAATGAAATTACACCAAGGAACTTCATTTTCCGGGTTCGAGAATTGGAAATCATGGAATTGGAATATTTTGTAAAGTCAGGTACGGATGAAGACTGGCATCGCCGTTGGGTCGAGGAACGATTGAAATGGTGGACCAAGCAGGGAGTCGGACGTGAGCGGTTGTCCCTCTATGAAGTTCCCGATTCGGAATTGTCGCACTACTCCAAAGCGACCATTGATCTCATGTACCCGTTTCCGCATGGAGTGGAAGAACTTGAAGGAATAGCGAATCGAACCGACTTTGACTTAGGTTCGCATACCAAGCAACAGAGCGAACTTAACATTCAAGCGAAAGTGGAGGTCAATCCAGACTCGACAACTAGGTTAGCCTTGCATGATCGTGACAACAATAGCTGGTTTGTACCCTACGTGATAGAACCTTCCGCCGGAGTAGACCGTGGAGTTCTTGCTGTTTTAAACGAAGCTTACGAAGTCGAGCAATTAGACAATGGGTCAGAACGTACGGTACTGCGATTGAGACCCCATTTGTCGCCGATCAAAGTCGCAGTGATTCCGTTGAAGAAAAATCACGACGGTATT
Organism: uncultured Pseudomonadales bacterium; assembly: GCA_964511425.1. Lineage (GTDB taxonomy): Bacteria > Pseudomonadota > Gammaproteobacteria > Pseudomonadales > Azotimanducaceae > Bin55. The sequence goes on along the minus strand of CAZEFI010000001.1, from coordinate 243,574 downwards.
GTGGGGGTTGCTCGTGAAATCGTACGACAATTACAGCAGCTAAAACTGGGGCGGATGTTCTTTGAGAACACAGGAAACATCGGTAAGAGTTATAGGAAGCACGACGAAGCTGGTACACCGCTGTGTGTGACAGTGGACTTTGAGACCTTGGACGACAACACGGTCACCGTACGGGACAGAGACACCATGCAGCAACAGCGAGTAGATATTCAAGAATTAGGGTCGTACGTAACGGACGTAATTCAGACCGATCCTTAAGTCAAACGTCGTTGCCGATCAGTCCACAACCTCTTCTTACATCAGGAGAGAATGTAAGTGTGTGTTATCTTTATTCCCGTCTACATAAGTAAAAAGGGCAATGACCTAACGCCCTGTGCAAGCGGCGACTGAACACTACCCGGATGCACGACAAATCCTTGTGTAGACGTATCCGGCAAGTCACGTTGGAACTTTGTGATATTCGACGCCATTGCGTGGCGGGGCGTCGCGGACAGTTTCACTTCGATGGGCACTAGACCTACGTCAGATTCGACGATAAAGTCTATCTCTCGACCTGCTATAGTTCTCCAGAAATACACTCGAGGAATACGGCCTTGATGTGTGATCGTACGTACTAGTTCTGACAGGACTGCTGTTTCCAAGATAGCACCACCCATCGGCCCGGCAAACGCGTGCTCGGGATTTTTCAAACCAGCTAAATAACACAACGTACCGACATCAGAAAAATACACTTTCGGAGTTTTGACCAGCCGTTTTCCGATGTTCACATGGTAGGGGCGGAGGATCATAACTTGGTAGCTAGCTTCGAGTACTGACAACCATGCTTTAATCGAATTTACAGCGACACCAAGGTCGCGCGCGATATCTGTCAAATTCACTAGTTGTGTACTACGGGCTGCGAGTGTGGTCAGAAAAGTCTGAAACTGTGTCAAATCTCCAATCTGTCTTAAGGATCGAACATCACGCTCTAAATAGGTTTGAATGTAACTCGAATGCCAAAGTGAAACGTCCCGATCAGGATTCATGGTCAGTTCGGGGTATCCTCCCCTCAGCAGATCTGTCCACACTTTTTTGGGATCACACTGAAACTGAGATGAATCGCCGCTAGAGTCTTTTCGTTCCCAAGCTAGCGGCCTATCGGGAGTGCCTTCAACCTCTCGTCGAGAAAACGGTAACAAACGAAGAATTGCGACGCGTCCGGCGAGGGACTCCGACACTTTGTCAGAGAGTAGGACATTCTGAGATCCGGACAGAATGTACTGCCCCAGTTTATGTCGATTGTTGTCGATTTCCTCTCTAATGTAAGAGAGTAACTGAGGGGCATGTTGGATTTCATCCAAAATGACTGGTGTTGGATGGGTCGCTAGAAACCCTCGAGGATCTTCGATCGCGAAAGCACGGATATCGGGAAGATCAAGTGAGGTGTAGTGACATGATTCACCGAAAACACGTTTCAATACGGTAGTCTTCCCCGACTGACGTGGACCGGTTAGAACTACCGCAGGGAATTCTCTAGATGCTCGTTCTAGAACCGGTTCTATAGTTCGTTTTACATAGAAATCTGGCACATACATGAATATTATGCATTCAAAATGCATAATAACCACATATTTACCCTATTTGTGCAGACAATGTACTTGTCCGCTCACGTTTCCTTGACGTCGCGGTGATTTCGCTCAGTTGAGGTCAATATGATGGTGAGAGATGCCTTTCGGCAATTAGTCGAAAGTAAGACTCAAACGACGAATCTAGTCGATCGAACTATCGTTGTTCTCCATTTTTGTCTTGTAAGAATCCTCGAAGGTGCTCTGACATCTTTGGATTACGTAGTTTGCGGAGGGCTGCAGCTTCGACCTTTCTTATCTGCTCTTTCGTGACATTGAGCAATTCTTTAATCTCCTCAAGAGAATATTCTCGAGCTAAGCCAACACCGAAGCGCATTCGGAGTATCTCGGCTTCATCGGGACTCAATTCTGTCAATAGTTCGGTAACGATGTCGTGTAAGTTTGCTGTCGTAGCGTTCTCTGCGGGTCCAATTGTCGTAGGATCGTCGAGAAAATCCCCAATGGTACCGTCGCTATCTTGCTGAACTGGTGCATCTATAGAGATTGCTTCTATACAGACTCGCTGAATCTGCTGTATTTTCTTGTGGCTAATTGCAGATTTGTCACTAAGCTCTTCTATAGTCGGCTCACGCCCGAGTTCCTGTACTAATTGTCGATGGCATCTATTCAGACGCTTCATAGTTTCCACAAGATGTGCAGGGATCCTAATGGTTTGTGCGTTTTCTGCGATATAGCGCGAAACACCCTGTCTAATCCACCACGTCGCGTACGTAGCAAACTTATAGCCCAGTCGGTAATCGTATTTCTCTACAGCTTTGAGAAGTCCAATGTTTCCTTCTTGAATCAAATCTAAAAGATACGGTCCGCGGTTGGATAGCTTTCGTGCGATTGAAATCACAAGTCTCAAATTCGACCGAACCATGTCTTGTTTCGCAGCAGCAGCTTTTTCCGCACCCAGTTTCATTTCCGCAATGATGTCGCTCAATTCTGATCGAGTGATCCCAGTCTTTTTAAGTAGGTTGTTGATGTACTTCTGAGATTTCACGATATTTCCGCGTACACCTCGTAACTCAGAACTCCATGGATGACCAGATCTGACCTCTTGATTAATCCAGTTCATATCTGATATCGTCTGATCCACTAATCTTGATTTAGGCAACCCGCTGGTGAGACATATTCGATAAATTCTGCGCTCGTGCTTTTGTACTTTATCAAGTAACTCCTGTGGTAACGCATGCAACTCTTTTCGTAATTCTGGTACCAACTTGAAGCGCGCGTAAGTATTACACAGCCTTTTTTGCGCCCCTTTGTGCCTTCTCGAATCTTTACCTTCTTGACGTAAAGCTCGCTTGAAGTTGCCGTAGACACGTCTCAATTCAGAAAATCGCACTTGAGCGACTTTGGGATCAATTTGACTATTTCTAGTCCCGTTCGCTTTGGGTGCTGAATCAGAACTAGTAGTCTTCGCGGGTTCGACGTTAGGCACTGGATCTAGAAATCCGAAAAGTACACCTTTAAGCTTCTGTTCTCGTCGTGCTTTGCCATGTTTAGTGAGTAGCCGTTCTACGACACCTGGAAATCGTGCTGCGGCGACCGCTTCTTCACGCAAACCTTCCTCATAGCGCATTGCAATCTTGATTTCTTCGTCGCGCGTTAGTAACGAACTTTGACGCAATCCACGTAAGTAAGCAACGGAAATATTAGTACTTTCGCCTTTCTGCTCTTCGCGTACATCAATTACCGGAGCATTTGATTCCTTTTCAAACTCGGCTGTGTTATCCACAGGTGACTCTGTCGTTACTTCAAAGTCTTCGCGAAGTCCATGAATGGGAATCTCTGAACTGACGAGTAAGCTCAGAACGTTTTCGAGTACATTCTCACGGGTCGCGTCGTCGTCGAGGAACTCGGTAATCTCGTCAATTGTGAGATAACCCTGTTCCTGTCCTGTGTCGATCAAATCCTTTATTTGGATTTGCCTTGACTCGGTGTGTGACGTTTGCATGGTCGTACTCTCACATACAGAAATCGCGCGTAAGAACGCGATAGACAAAGTCGGCCCACAAAGTGATGCCTACGTTTATTGAGACATAAAATAATTGAAAAAGTTCGGGCCCATAGCTCAGTTGGTTAGAGCAGTGGACTCATCAAAAGGTGCGTTCAGTGTGAAAGTACTGAATAGAACGGGATGAATTCAGGGAAACCTAAGGCGGTTTTGTGATTGTTATGGCAACCCTGAGCCAAACCAGCGATACATCGTTGGGAGGTGCAGAGACTACCTGAGAACTGATCACAATTACGCGTGGTCGAGTGTTCTTGATAACAGGCTTTTGAGCGTCCCGCGCCCTCACCAGCATGCGCTGGCGGGCGGTGAGATAGTCCACGCCGCTGGAAACAGCGGGTGTCTAGTACTCTCTAGATCGTGAATCCATAGGTCCCAGGTTCGAGTCCTGGTGGGCCCACCAACTTAGGATGTCGTTTGAAACAGTTACCTGTCGCAGCAAGACCTAAAAAACGATTTCTAGTTGGATCAAACTACCTGCAGTGCACGGAGTAATAGCCATGCTTTCCGTTGATCGGATGTCCTTTTATCCGTTCCAATCTGTGAGTCTAGACTTCAAATGTCGGAGTGCTTTTGCTTCGATTTGTCGAATTCGCTCGCGAGTGATATTGAAAACTCTACCAACTTCTTCTAAGGTATATTCTGTGTTCTGCCCGATTCCAAATCGCATGCGCAGGACTTTCGCCTCTCTGGAACTGAGTTCGCCCAAGCGCTCGTGAATGACATCTCGGAGCCCTCGAGTTTCCGCTTGGTCCATGGGGGTGGATTCATACGGATCTTTGAGAAAGTCGCCTAAGCTAGCATCGTCGTCTTCACCGATAGGTGCGTCTGTAGACGCAGGTTGGATGCTGATACCTTGAATATGACGAATCTTATCAAGTATTAGCTCCATTCGAGCAGATAGTTCATCGACCGTAGGCTCCCGACCAAGTTCTTGCGATAATTGTCGGTGGATACGGTTGTGCTTGTTTACCAGATCAAACATATGAACCGGTATTCGAATCGTACGAGATTGATCCGATATTGAACGCGTGATCGCTTGTCGAATCCACCAAGTTGCATAAGTTGAAAACTTATACCCACGACGGTATTCGAACTTGTCGACAGCTTTCATCAGCCCAATATTTCCTTCCTGAATTAAATCAAGAAAGTGTAGCCCTCTATTGTTGTACTTTTTGGCAATTGAAATCACTAATCGCAGATTTGCTTTTACCATTTGGCGTTTCGCACTTTCCATTTTGCGTTGGCCTTGGGTGATCCGAGTGTCAATGTTCTTCAGAGTAGAGAATTTTTTCACTCCGCTGTCGTTCAAAATTGCATTGACGCGTCGTTGGTGGCGATAAATCTCCGTTTTCTTCTCTAACATTCCACTACTATGAGGATAGTCTCCCCGTACATGGCGGCGCATTTCTACCAACGTACCAGGTGGCGAGACCCGAACTAATTCTTTGAACGTGTCTCTAGGCATTCCACTTTCCCTAACACATATTTGGTACAAAAGTCTTATGCGACGGCGTACTTCAGTCATCGCATTTAGGGGTTGTCCAAGCAATTCTTCATGTGCTTCCGGAGTTAGTTTAAAGCGCGAAAAGCAGTCAATCAATTTGTCTTTGGATGCTTCAATTTCTGCTAGTTCAGTCTTATTCAATCGGCTCGGGCGTTTGTTTTTTGTGATTTGCTCAACAACTTTGTTATGTTTCTCGTTGACTTTGCGTAGTTCTTCGAAGCGAGTCTTGGCGATCTCAGGATCTGGTCCCCTAGTTCGTGGCGTTGTTTGTTGCGGTGGTTTCTTGGTAGCATCGATTTGTACGGGGTTTTGAATTTCTGCATCTGGATCGAGGTATCCGACCAGCAGATCGCTCAACTTTCTCTTTTTGTTCGTGTTATCGTATTGTTCGATCAACCAGCTAACAGTGCCTGGAAACTCCGCGACAGCTTTCAGGATGTCGCGCATGCCTTCTTCAATTTCCCGAGCAATCTTAATTTCGTCATCACGGGTGAGTAACTCGACGCCCCCCATCTCACGTAAATACATTCGAGCAGGGTCGGTCGTTCGACGGGCTTCAGAAGTAACAGCAGCAAGCGCAATAGCGGCTTCATCGGCTGCAACATCGTCGGAAGAGTTTTCGGTGGTGTTGAACAGGCTTTCACCGTCCGGAGCGGCTTCGTCAACACTGATTCCAAGATCCATAAGATTATGGATGATGTCATCAATTTCATCTTCATCGCGGTCGTTGCTCAATACATCATGGATGTCCGCGATAAGTAAATAACCTTGATCGCGTCCACGTTCTATGAGTTCCTCAATTGGGCTCTGTTCGGCATCGGTATTTGGTGTGGGCATTACAACCTCTTGGTGTAAAACAAAACATTAAGTAGTATTTGCGATTTAAACATCACTGCGTCGCTTGACTTCTCGCTTAAATCTAAAAATCAACGTATCAATTGCTGTGAGAAGTGGGTCCTTTAATCCTGTTTCTTGTATTCCTGGTGGTGTCATTTCGGCAATCTGTACTAAGTGGTGGTATTCAGTGGAATCGCTTTCGTACGATGCAAGTAGTTGGTTGAAGCTATTTAGCTCATTTTCTCGAATCCGCAGAATTACATCGAAAATTAACGATTCATGCTGTAATTCTGCGATGTCCTTCATCGATTTTTGGGAAATGAGAGGTACGACATCCATGTTGTGTACGAGACTTTGTAGGGTATTCCGTTCTCCTAATTTCAATCGGTCGCTTTTTTGACTCGCAGGAGTCGTTTTTTTAGAGCTTATTTCTTTGAAAGTTCTAGGACCCACCGTTCGGTTACTCGGCTCATTTAAACTAGGGATGTCATGGCCGACAATGTCTTGTAATTTCCTAAACATAAACTCGCGGTATAGGTCGTAAGGAATGTCTCCGATGACCGACCGGGCTCGTTCGACAAACGCAGATTTACCCTCCGGGTCATCAAGGTCGTATTGGGTTTGCAGTTCGTTGAAGAAATAAGCAGAAGAATTTGGAGCTTGTTCCACTAATTCTTTAAATTTATTGACTCCGTGAGCTCGAATGAACGAGTCCGGATCATCACCCTTCGGTAGTCGTAATACGCGAATGCGTTGACCTTTTTTCAGTAAAGCATATCCATGTTCTATGGCACGCCAAGTAGCGGTTGCGCCAGCATCATCTCCGTCGAAACACAGGATATACTCGGAGCAATATTTAAGCATCAATTGGATTTGCTGCACGGTGAGCGCAGTTCCAAGAGGTGCGACGACACTTTCAATACCGTGCTGGGCCAACGTGACCACATCCATGTACCCTTCTACTACGAGTAGGCTACTTAAAGAAGCTCGGGATCGCCATGCCTCGTACATACCGTAGAGGTTCTTGCTCTTATTGTAAATTAAAGACTGCGGTGAGTTCATGTACTTAGGTGCTTGATCTGTAGATACAACTCGACCGCCAAAAGCTATAACTCGCCCGCGCATATCACGGATTGGAAACATCACCCGATCGCGAAACTTGTCGTAAGACTTACCTTTGTCACTTTGGGTAACGAGTCCACAATCGCGAAGTATTGGCTCATCCACCCGCGCGAGTGCTAACATAATTGAATCAAAAGCATTTGGAGCATAGCCAAGTGCAAATTTTTCAATGATCTCCGGCTTAATCCCCCGCGTTTGCAGATATTCAAAACCTGCAGAGCTATCCGACAGGCTCTTTTGATAGTACTCCGTAGCTGCTTCTAATGTGCTATATAGAACTTTAAACTTTTGAAGTTCCTTGGTTGAATAGCGCGTTTTTTTCCCTTCTCGTGGAAGTTGCATTCCTACGAGATCGGCAAGCATTTTCACTGCTTCAGGAAACTTTAGTCCCTTTTGCCGCATAACAAAGTCGATCATGGAACCATGTGCGCCGCATCCGTAGCAGTGGTAAGTTTGATCGACTGGATAAACATGAAAAGAAGGAGTCTTTTCTTGATGGAATGGGCATTTCCCTTTATAACTCTTACCACTCGGAGCTAGTTCGACTGAATCTCCAATCAAACCTACCACATCAAGTCGATCCTTGAGTTCGTTGATGAATTGTGGGGTAAAGTTAGTCACGTTGAATTAGTTTTTGTTTAGTCGCATCCGCACAATCTTGCTCACTTGAGCCATATCAGCGCGACCACTCAATGACTGGGATAAATGTCCCATGACTTTACCCATGTGTTTCATCGAATCAGCTTGAAGGTTCTTACATGCTTGATCAACAGCGTTGGTGATTTCTACCTCTGTAAGAAGCTGTGGTAGAAATTCTTGTATCACAGTGATTTCAAATTCCTCTTGCGTCGCAAGATCGGTCCGATCACCTTCCCTATACTGCGCTGCCGACACGGTACGCTGCTTTTGCATGCGGGTCAATATCGAAATTAGCTCTTGATCGGTCAAAGTACCGCGTGAATCAATTTCAACCCGCTTGATCTCTGCATTGATTAAACGCAACGCTGAAAGTCGCGCTTTGTCTTGCGCGCGCATCGCAGTTCGAGTGTTCTCAGTTATACGTACTTTTATTTCAGAATCCATGTGTGGACTCGTGCGTTTGTGTAAATTGTTGGGTGAGAAGACGCTTAGTGCAGTCTTTCGAACTTTCTTGCTTCTCTATAGAGTTTCTTGAGGTGCCTCTTTACCGCAGCTGCGTTTTTGCGTTTGCGTACCGCTGTCGGCTTTTCGTAATATTCGCGACGGCGCGCTTCAGACAATACGCCGGACTTTTCACATGCGCGCTTAAAACGTCGAAGCGCGACATCAAAATGTTCGTTTTCTCGGACGGTAACAGAGGGCATGCAGTGTTCTCAATTTCGGGAAACGAATTTTACTCCGTTTTAGGGTAGATTGAAACAAAAAGTATCAAATAAATGACAACTTTAAGATCTCTCAGACTGTTAAAGAGATAAGGTCAAAGTACGATAAATCAATCGTTTGCTCACTAAAATTTAATGATTTTCGAGGAAAAAATCTGTGTGACAGGTATTAACCTTGTCAACAATAGTCCATTGCCCGATAGGGTGTGTCGACAATTGCGAGCGCAACCTTCTATTTAACAATAAACTACAAAGCAACCAGATACGGTTGTTTTGTTTGACCCACACAAAGCTTAAACCAATGACCAAAACCACCGAATTTTCACGTCGATACGAAAAGTTCAAAAATCAAGGGCTTACTCTGAATCTTGAACGGGGTAAGCCAGGTAGTGATCAGATTCAATTGAGCAATGCTCTTGACGGAATTCTGCAGGAAAATTTCTTTTCGGAGGATGGTTCCGACACGCGCAACTACGGTGGACTTAGGGGAATTCCTGAAGCTAGGGAACTTGGATCGCATTTACTTGACATTCCCTCGGAACGCGTTCTTGCGGGAGGGAATTCAAGCCTACACTTGATGTCGTTGGCGGTGGAATTGCTTGCTCATCGTGGTTTAACGGGAGTTCCGTTACTCGGAAATTCGCAAGCACGGGCTATTTGTCCTGTACCAGGGTATGATCGGCACTTCTCGATGACTGAATATATCGGATTTGACATGGTCAACGTTGTTATGAACCCTGAGGGTCCAGACATGGATACCGTTGAAGACCTAGTGCGCAACGACTTAAATGTTTGCTTACTTTGGTGTGTGCCAAGGCACTCCAATCCCACAGGATACACCTACAGTGAAGAGACCGTAAATCGCATTGCAGCTTTACCCAACCTGCGTCGCAAGATACCAGACCATCCGTTCTATGTGTTGTGGGATAACGCATATGCGGTTCATGATTTCAAGGAACCGGCACCTAAATTAGCCAATCTCGACGAGTTAGCGATGACTCATGGTACGGAGGACCGGATTATTCAATTTGCCTCGACTTCGAAAATAACTTTCGCAGGGGCAGGCGTTGGTTTCGTTGGTTCTTCCAAGACACTTTTGGATGAGTTTGTGCAGCACTTAGGAAAGCTGACGGTGGGGTTTGACAAAGTTAATCAACTGCGCCAGGCACGATTTTTGCAGAACGGTGTGGGTCTGAAGGAGCACATGAAAGAACATGCGGCTATTGTTGGACCAAAGTTTGAGACCGCTCAAGCAGTGCTTCGTGAGGAACTTGGTAGTTTCGATTCTGAAATAGCATCTTGGACGAAGCCGACGGGAGGTTATTTCATCTCGCTTGATGTAGCACCAGGGAACGCGAAAAAAGTTGTCGCAACCGCGAAGCAGGCTGGTCTTTCATTGACACCCGCGGGTGCTACGTTCCCGTACGGAAATGATCCGAACGATGCTAATATTCGTATTGCGCCGACATATGCAAGTCTTGAGGAAGTACAAGTTGCAATGGAATTGCTCACCACGTGTGTCAAATTGGTACACGCATCGTCGTAAACAGTATGTTTCCAGTAGCGTGTTGTGAGGCTGTTTGAATGGCGACGATTACGCGAATTGGGATCGTTCAATTGTGTTCGCGCGGAAATGTTGCACAAAATCTACGCACCGTAGAATCGTTGGTTGTCGAAGCGACCGAACAAGGTGCGGAAGTCATTTTTCTCCCAGAAGCTTTCGCGTATATTGGGTCAGATGCAGGACAAATCCCAATAGCGGAGACGTTCGATTCACCTGGTCCGATTCTTTCAACTTGTGTTAATCTTGCTCGCAGTCATGGTGTCCATTTAATTGCTGGAGGCTTTCCGGAGAAAGCTGGGGCTGGGAAAATATTTAACACTTGCTTCCACGTTACACCAGCAGGAGAAATCCAAGCTCGTTACCGAAAGGTTCATCTTTTTGATGTAGATCTCGCCGACGGCACGAAATTACAAGAGTCTCGAATTACTGAGCCTGGCTCTCAGGTGGTAACGACAGATTTACCTTTTGGGCGACTGGGTTTAAGTGTCTGTTATGACTTGCGTTTTCCACACCTGTATCAAGCTTTAGCCGATGCTGGCGCAATTGCGCTTGTGGTTCCCGCGGCGTTCACGGCGTATACCGGCGACGCACACTGGCACGTGTTGCTGAGAGCCCGTGCGATTGAATGCCAAGCATATGTGATTGCTCCCGCGCAGGTTGGGGATCACGCTCATCCGGGCCGGCACTCGTTCGGTCATGCCTTAGTCGTTGATCCTTGGGGAGGAATCACCGCGGAATGTACCGCAAATGACGAGGGGGTTGCGGTGGTAAATATTGATCCTGCAGAGGTTGCTCGAATCCGATCTCAACTACCCAGTCTCAATCATAGGCGAGAATTGCCGTGAAGGAGGGTGTATCGATTCGAAATACGGCTCTAATACTGATTGCTTGCGTCGTCGTTCTAGCGGGCTTAAAGCTTGCACACCAGGTTGTCGTACCTTTCATGTTAGCCATATTCATCGCAACCATCGCGAGTACCCCGATCCGATGGTTGAATCGGCACAAATGGCCCCATTGGTTAGCAGTAGCTTCGGTGCTCGTAGTCTTAGTTATAGTTCTTTTCGGTTTAGGGTTGATATTCCTCCAAGTGGTCAAGGAATTTCAAACCGAACAATCGTTTTATGAAAATCGAATAAGACACCTCACTGAAAGTGCTATTGATCCGATCCGAACTACCTTTTTTCCGGATGCCGATCCTGCTTTGTTCAACATCCTCGATCCAAGCCGAGTTATCCGTCTGGCTAGCCAAGCACTTCAGAGTATCGGACAACTGCTCTCCAACGCGTTTCTGATTTTCATGACTGTGTTGTTTATTCTCGCAGAGGGAAAACAATTGCCGAGCAAGTTGCGAGGGATGTTGTTGGAGCGCAAAATGGATGTGCAATGGCTCGACCAATTTGGTACAAATCTTAACCGTTACATTGCAGTAAAAACATGCACGAGTCTTTTGACCGGAGCATGTGTTACCTTGTTGCTTTTTGTAATGGGAGTCGATTTCGCCATTCTTTGGGGTTTGTTGGCGTTTATGTTGAATTACATACCCAATATTGGTAGTGCTATCGCAGCAGCACCGGCGATTTTGGTAACTGTAGTCCAGTTAGGTTTTGGTCCGGCAGCGATCGTTTTAGTAGGGTACGTTGGGATTAATGTTGGTGTCGGTGCGGGAATCGAGCCAAGATTTCTTGGACGCACCTTAGGTCTGTCGACGTTAGTAGTGTTTCTTTCGCTGATTTTTTGGGGTTGGATGTTTGGCCCTGTGGGTATGTTGTTGTCAGTGCCTTTAACGATGACGGCGAAACTCGCCTTCGAAACACGTGAATCGACGGCTTGGATTGCGCATTTACTGGAGCGACCACGGGCAACAGACCCGCCAACGTGAAGCACATATTCTCTTAGATCGGTTCCTTTGTTGAGAGTTTAGCGTGTTTTTTCCAATTTACGATCACAATCCAGTTGACCGAGTACCGGTTGTTACTTACGTCATTATTGGACTGAACGTCGCTGTCTGGCTGTTTGCTCAGGGAGCAGGCATGCTGCCCGCGCTATATGACCGAACTTTGTGCCACTTTGCTTTGGTCAGTGGTGATTTATTAGGACTGATTCCGTTCGGATCATGGACCACTTTGGAATCAGGTGCCATTTGTGTGTTCGACGGAATACCCAATTTTTTCACCTTGATTACGCACATGTTCATGCATGGTGGTTGGCTGCACATCATTGGCAATATGTGGTATCTTTGGATTTTTGGGGATAACATTGAAAACGCACTCGGGCGTATACGATTCTTAATTTTCTATCTGCTTTGTGGACTAGTCGCTGCGGGTGCACAAATGGCTACCGACTTTGATAGTGTCGTGCCAATGATCGGAGCGTCCGGTGCAGTCAGTGGAATCTTAGGTGCATATATTCTGCTTCATCCACGGTCACGCATCAAAGTGCTGTTGTTCTTTTTTATAGTGCTCGAAATACCCGCCGTCATTGTTCTGGGGTTCTACTTTGCAGTTCAAGTCTACTTCGGTCTCTTTAGCACAGACCTCGGTATCGCCTATTGGGCACACATCGGGGGTTTTGTTGCTGGTCTCGCGCTAGTGAAATTAATGAAGAAAAAAGAACAGAGGTTTACTCTAAGTCGATGACCAGGAGAATCAGCATCTTGGATTACGAGAATCACGCGTCACGCGACCAAATCCGACACAATTTGGGCATTGGTACAGTTTGTGAATACCACCATGAGTGATGAAAGAAAGTTTGTTTGGTTAATTCGACATGGCAAGTCAGCATGGCCTTCGGGTGTGCCAGATATGGAACGCCCCCTTAACCAGCGTGGCCGAAGAGACGGTGCAACTATGGCGAAAGTCCTCCAATCAAACGAACATGCACCGCAAATAATCTATTCCAGTGACTCTGAACGAACTCGACAAACAACTGAACTTCTCAACGAAGTTCTCCGAGTATCGGTCGTTCATACACATGATTTATACTCGGCTATGTATCCCACTGTAGAGAATCTCTTGAAGCACGGGGACGAATCGCACTTCAGTGTCGGAGTGGTGTCTCACTTACCGACAATTGAATCCTGTATTCGGGCGACCGGTGAGTGGCCAGAGCAGCGTGCTTTTCCCACGCTCGCTGCAGTGTGCTATGAACTTTCAGGGAAATGGAGAACGATAGATTTTGCTACCGCGAAATTTCAGAAATTTTTCATGCCGCGGATGTTTCGTTCTGATACGAAGTAGCTGAACACCGAACACAAAACATATCATTTTCTCTTAACCAATCAACAGGACTCGCTTAATGTGGACTTTTCTTATCTTTGTTGTCGTTTGTTTGATCGCATTTTTTGTGTATCGCATCTGGGATGAACTTCCGGATATGATCATGGCGATGAAGGAACAAAATAGAGAACTTACAAAGATTCGGGAGATTCTTGAAAACGTGTCAGATTCAAGCCTCTGATTTTCGACCAAACAGGTCTCGTCCAATCTTCTTCCTCGGCTCACGCGATGACAAAGAGCAAAATCGGGAACATCACGACAAACGCGCAGATCAAGTACACTACGACGTTAAATATGTCATTTTGAACGGATTCTTTCGCCAGTTTCAGTCTCGAACCGAAGCAAACCCATACCATACCCCCAAGGACTACTGCGCCAACGAGCGAGAATACCAACGCAGCTATCAATTAGAGTCCTCCTACAGCTTCTGGGATTCTTGGTCGTTCGGCGTGTCATTGCGCCAATGCAAATATTCGAGCCAAGCTTTTTCGATACTCGTGTAGTCTCTTTCGATTGGACCCGTAGTTCTCTCACCGGTCGCCACCGCCCGTTGAACTTGTTCGATGATTAGTTCGATGTTTTCACGACTAAGCGACGAAGAAAACATATCGGTTGCTACACCACCTTTGTGCCCGGCAGGTTTGGTAATTGGAGCAGTTTCAAGTATGGCTTCTAGTAACCTCGAACGATCAGGATCGCAGATTCGAGCAGTTTGTTCTATGAGCCAACGGGTAAGCACCGAAGGATGATCACAAAGTTGTTTATATTCCTCCCAGCGCATTGCCGCAGAAAGTACTTTCTCACGAAAGCACTAACGAGTTCCCCGTGAGTAGCTCATATGCTTCTAAATATCGTTGCATAGTCCCCTGCACAACGTGCTCGGGCAGTTCGGGGCCGGGCGGCTTCTTGTCCCATGCACCTTGGAGTACAACACTCTCTAGGTAATTCCGCACGAACTGTTTGTCGAAGCTGTTTTGTTCACGACCCGGTTGCCAGTCTTCCGCTGGCCAAAAACGGGAACTATCTGGGGTGAAAATTTCATCGATGAGGATCGGCTCGCTACAACCTTCAATGGTGCCAAATTCGAACTTCGTATCTGCTAAGATGATCCCTTTAGAACGGGCATACTCACTTGCACGAGAGTAGAGTTCAATAGTTTTGTTTTGAAGCCATTCCATCGTTTCGCGACCAACAACTTGCGCACCTTCTTCGAAACTGATATTCTCATCGTGCTCCCCTACTTCTGCTTTTGTGGAAGGAGTAAATAGAGGCCGATCTAGGCGCGCACTGTTTTGTATATTCTGCGGTAGCTCGATCCCGCAAACAGCCCCAGTTTGCTGATATTCTTTATACCCGCTTCCAGTCAGATAACCTCGGGCTATACATTCCACTGGAAGTACCTTCGTTCGCCGACAGAGCATTATTCGGTCTTTCAAACTCGCTTTTTCAGTTGTTGAAAGACCAGGAACGTCATTGGGATCGGTACTAATTAAATGGTGATCAACCACATCAGTAAAGTAATCGAACCAGAAATTAGATATTTGAGTTAGAACTCGCCCTTTTCCAGGTAACCCTGTTGCTAATACGACATCGAACGCACTGATCCGATCAGTGGCGACAATGAGCAGTGCAGCTTCACCGTTCTCCAAATTCACATCGTATAGGTCGCGAACCTTTCCTTGCCGTCGGTTCGGCAGGTTTAAATTTGTTTGATAAACGGTTTCTACCATTCGACGATTAAACCATTTACGCACACGAAGGTGGCATCCTCTTTCGAGAAAAACGATATGATATACACTGCGTCGTTCAAATTGAGCTACCCCCCCCCCTATTTCAATCGTAACCGGTTAGTTCCATATATCCTCGACCTACGACTTCGTTAGCCTTTTTAACCTCGACGACCCCCTCCCAGTATCGCATCGTAGTGTCCATGACCTGATCGTCAAATTTTGCTTCAACTAGATAACGAGATTCGTCAACCTCGAGCATCCACGATACAGGGTACGATTTCCAATACCGCCGCGGCTCAATCTTCCAGTCCTCAGAGGCGATCGAATGAGTAGTTCCATCAACTTCAATCCACAGTGCTGTTGGGATTGTTCTGACGCTGCGGTCGCCGCTTTGAAGTTCAAATAGCACCAGTTCGCGACCGTCGTCGAATGCAAGCGAAAACCAACACCAACCTCGGTATGGCTCACTCAGAATTTGACTGCTCCATTCCCGGTCCATCCATGACTTGCCCGATACCTCATGTGTCTCGCCTTCGATTTCGATAGTTCCAGCAGCCGTCAAACTCGAGAAGGAGTAGTAATACGAAGCGTGATCTACGCTCTTCTGCGAATAACCATTGTCACCATGAAGAATCATTGGTTTGCCGCGATTGATTGTAAGTTCCACTTTGTACCCTGCTGAATCTGCTGTAAGTTCGAGTGGGAAGAAAGTAGATTCCGATGATGCTAAGGACCAGTCTTCGATAAATACCTGAAAAGGGTCCGCGCGAACGCCAGCGAGTTTTGGATGTCCGCGACTGAAACGTTCGTCGGACCAAAGAGTCTGCTCTTGAATGTCCGATACGGCAAAGTGAGCTAAGTAGATTTGACCAGATCGCCACTTATTTTGCGAATTCGTCGGAGGAGTGAGTGCGCGCCGAAAGATCGTAAATTGAACACCAAACTCCCGGCCATTTTGTCCGTCTAAGATCGAAGTGAGATACCACCATTCGAATAAATAGTCTTCGTGAGGACCGTGATCGATTGGAAAAGTCAACCGGTGACTACCGTCTACTTGGTCGAAGTGTTCAACGTTGCCTTTTTCGCCCATCCAATTGCTGAGATCCCTAGTGGATGTAGGGGATCCACATCCAAAATTCACAACTACCAAAATGAACATTGTCGCAAATACACCAATGATTTGTACGTGAGGCTTCATCTCAAACTTCGCCGCGAAAACAAAATCGGTAGAAGTGATGCTAGGACTGCAGCGCTTAGTCCAAGTGAGATAGGTAGTGCGACAGCAGTGGGAGAAATATGTAATCCAATCGTCCACTGAAACGCTCGAGGATTGACAAGCTCGCACAAAATCCATGAGACCACAAGCCCTAGCGGTAGCGACAACAAGCAACAAAAAATACCGAGTGTTGTCGCTTGTGTAAACGATTGCTGGAATCGTGCGAACTTTGTAAAACCCAACGTGTCTAGTAATCGATGTTCCGCGCTTTGTGCACTTTGCTTCGCTACGGCTGTGTTGAATAGACCAACAACGGCTACGACCACCGCGATAAACGCGATTAAGTTTGTGAGTGCAAAGGTTCTATTAAATACTTCGACTGCACGTTGCCGAATTTCTCGATGATTCCACAGGACTGCAGCGGGATACATTTCTCGAAGGAGATTTTCTACTGATGCAAGAGTGCCGGGTTCCACCACTGTCAGTAGGCGATCCCGAACTAGGGATGTAACTGGTATTTGGTCTCGTGGCACTATCACGATACGTGACATGTCCCCGTATGATTTGAAGATGTGCACGATCGGAAAGCTCATTGGTTCTACGCCGGGAAGCATCACCGTAAGTTCGTCACCTACTTGTACTTGCGCTTGCGTGGCAACCTTTTCATTAACATAAATTCCAACACTATTTGGGTCGTAGGTATATCCGTACCGTCGAGCTTCAAATTCATCTAAAGTAGTCGCGACAATAGATGTCTTACCTATTGATAAGTTACCTAGTCCGCGGTAGTATTCCCGAACGTCCAAAACACCCGACCATTGTCGTATTGCGTGGGGATTCACGAGATTTGCTTCACGAATTTGTACGCCGGGCGGGAGACGTGCGTCGAGTAACGCGAAAAAGTCCAGTCTTAGGCTAGATATCATTAAGGTGATCCCTATTGCAGTTGCGATCGCGAGGGAAAACGCGACAACAGCAATATTTGCCTGCTTTAGGTGGTTACACACGGCGCGTAGATTCATCTGCGCGATCAAACTCTTCAGCGTGAGTCTAGACATTAGGGTACTCACGAATCGAACAATGCTTGGAATCAGTACGACGATGTGTATCACACAGACCGCGAGTATCGCTAAATAAGCACCAGCTAGATTTGATGTCATCCAAACACCGTAGCAAAGCATGGCGATTGCTAGTGAGAGCAAGAATAACAGTGCCGGTCGCGAAAGGTTGCTGGATACTCGCACGAATGCGAGAGAAGTGCCGATCAGCACGGTCGACAATCCAAGAAAAAGACTTTTCGTTGTGGCGAATAAAAAAGTTGAAAAAAGTACTCTTTCCACAAGCACGTTTTGTTTGAGGAACACCAAAGCAAGACCAGACGCAATAAGTGCTGCGAGTAACACGAACACCACAGCTTCCAACGAGACCACAAGACGAATTTGTTGTGCAGTCACTCCCATTGTTTGCATAAGATCAAATTCTTTTGTCCGCCGCCGAACATTACTCAATGTTGATTCAAAGACGATGAAACCCGATACCAAAATGGCCAGCATACCAAGTATTCCCATGTTGAATGCGATTGAACCGCCAAACGCTTCAGACGGATGCCAGATTTCCATCGGTTGAATGTCAAAGTTTGGTATTAAAATTTCTGGTGATGCAACTCCAACAGCAGAAGTAATACCTGGCGAGAAGTGTTCCAACCAATTCCATACCGGTGCGTGGTGGGAGCGGAGCCACGCTACGTCGACTTCTTCTTTCCGTTCAAGTAAATTTTGAGCGGTCGCGATATCTGCTAACAGAAAAGATTGTTGCCCGGGCTGGTGATCCAATACCTTGATGTGGCTAGGAAATGTCGCAGTTGCTAGGTCATTCCCGAAAGCAATAACACTGTTTTGAGTTAAAAAATCTGTCTGTAGACCGTCATTTTCAAAAGCTGTCGCTACCGGCAAATCACTGACCACATCGATCCCGACGAGCGGTACCGCGCGGCCAGTAATTGCGAGATTCCCTTCGATAACAGGCACCAAACCCGCTATTTCAGGCATGTTCCCAGCACGCCAGCTTGCCCGAAGGTCGAAGTACGAACTCTCCTGTTTATCTGCAAATGGCACGACGTATTGATATTGAGCGTGAGGCTGTGCCGTTGTTAATTGCTGCACTAGAGCGTGACTCGCAACATGTACCACGATTATTGCAAACAACGCAAGCGTGAGATTTAGTAGCGTCGTGATCGATATTATTGGACGCATGAATACGTCCCGCAACTGACTTCGTAAGAGGTATTTCAAGTCAACTGAATGGTGTGAGTAGCACTCGCGCAGATGTCGTCGCTGTGTGATGCTACGATCAAACACGAACCCAGCCTCTCGTGCTCATTCCACAAAAGCTTGATGACCTCTGCAGAGTTTTCTGCATCGAGGTTTCCAGTAGGTTCATCTGCGAGCAAAATTCGCGGTTCGTGTGCGACAGCACGTGCGATAGCGGCTCGCTGCTGTTCACCACCGGATAGCTGTTCGGGAAATGCGTGCAAGTGGGACTCCAAACCTAGCTTCTTGAGTCGGTCTATTGCTTGTTCACGCAGATGCTCTCGCTTAGTCAGCGCTAGTGGTAAAAGAACGTTTTCTAGTACGGTTAGTGTGGGCACGAGATTAAAAAACTGGTACACATACCCGATGTGATCTCTTCGAAACTGTAAGAGTTCGCGCGTACTCAGTTTATTGAGTAAGATCGATTGCGCGGATTTATTGAGTTCAACCGAAATTTCACCGCAGTCGGGTCTGAGTAAACCTGCTAACATATTTAATAGGGTGGTTTTACCAGCACCACTCGGTCCGCGGATTGCCGTGGCTTCATGCGCTTTGATCTTGAAGGAGAAATTCTTAAATATCCAACGCTCTCCCGTTCCATCGGGGAACTTCTTGCTTACGTCGCGGAATCGGATCACTTCTAAGGCGGAAAAGGTTGCATTCCTTGGAGTTGTTTTCCTAGTCGAACAGGTATCTTGTGATAACCAGTTCGTACTTGAGCAATTAGATCATCTGTGTTGGCATAGTCGCAGAGCATGCGTAGTGTAGTCAATGTTGGGAGGATCATTCGCCATGCTTTAGTCGCGTACTTGTGTAATGCTTCCTTAGGGCGGATCCAGCATGAGGAAGCTACTTCGTTCGTTTGTGTCTTGGTACGTTGGTTAGGGGGCAGCTTGCCCAGAAAAAATCTCGTGTTGAATCGGTCCGGTGCCCGTTCTGGCGTAATCCAATGGCTGAAATAAACTAATTCATCCGTCGCAAGCGTGAACTCTCGCTGAGCTAACAACTCTCGAAACTTTTCGGGGGAAGACGAAATCTGGCGAGCCCAATGATGCATTTGCTGCCTCTCAGTTTCGGTTCGGGTAGCAAGAAGTTCTCCATTCTGGTGTGCATAGAGTACCCCGCATTCTTCAAAGCACTCGCGAATAACACCAACCCAGAAACGCAAACCGTTTTCGTTGAGATTTAATAACTGCGAAGCCCGCCCATCAGTAAGCGTGGGACAGTACTCGTCTAATCCAGAGTCATAGTGTTCGACTTTTCCGCCAGGAAAAACGTAAAGCTCTGGAAAAGCTCCAATTGCTGGACGTTCGATCATAAATACTTCGTACCCGTTCGGACGGTCTCTGACAAGAACTATTGTCGCTGCGAGTAACGGTTGCGTCGTAGTCACAGTACGCTCTGCGCAGTCGTGTTTGCGACATATTTCAATATTAGTCTTCGCATTTGATGCCATATTGAGCCGATGTCCGTTTTAGGTGGTCTTGCAACTCGCGCAGCACAAGGGTTTCCTCTGCGTTAGGTTTTTCTTTGAGCAATGCCTCTATGGATTTTTGGGCGTCAACTAGACTTCGATCTGAGCGGACAAGTTGCTGACTGATAAATTGGTGGTACTGTTGTCGTTCTTTTTGAGATAACTCTGTTGGCGCAATCTTAGTCTTCAGGCGCGCATGGAGTTCACGCAAGCGACGATCTTCAAAGTGTGCGTTAACCCAAGATTCTTCTTTTTGCAAGCGTTCCCAAAAGTTCGCGCATTCGGTTCGATCTTGATCCTCAATAAATTTATCGTACAGAGCTTCTTCTGCGATTTGCGGTTTCATTTCTTGCTTTCGATGACCAAAGATTGCACGTAGTTTTTTTGAAAGCCCTCGAGCTTTGAGTAGTTTCTCCGAATTTTTTTCGACCTTGGTCATATCGAGTTTGAGCCGAGTTAGGTTTTCCGGTAAGAGAGTTTGTAGAACTGCTACCAAAGGTGCCTGATTCAACGCAATTACACTGATGTTCACTCGTTCATCGGGTGCTTCTTTTTCATCAGATTCTGAGCGCTCAAATAGTCGTCTCTTCAGTTCATCGGCACTTTGCGACAACAACAATTCAACATTACTTCCCAAATCTACACTGATAATTCGGTTGTACATCTCCGGATGTCGTGTAATCGGCAGGACTGGCGCGAGGCAGTAGCGCTCATTCCCGTATTTGGGCGAGACGTGGAGCACAATCTGTCTGCTTTGAGGGTCCAATAGGTTTTTAGCCGTGCCTTGCTTGCGTAATGTGTATGCATATTTCCATAGTCTTGGTTGCGCACTTTTTATCTTTCGGGCTAACGCTAAGGTCATGTTCACATCGGCTAAGGCATCGTGTGCGTCATCGCTTGCAATGTTGTTAGCTTCGGCGAGATTGCCTAAAGCAAATGTGGGGACACCGTCGACCGTGGGCCATTCCAACCCGTCAGGGCGTAATGCACCGGTGAGTCGTACTATATTGAGAAAGTCCAGTCTACTATTGCCTCGTTTGTGTTCGTGTTCGTAAGGAGGGAGCAGATTTCGGTACATCCCAAAACGTACAAAATTGTCGTCAAACGATATGTTGTTATACCCGATGATGCAAGTGTTTCCACCTTGCAACTCCGAAGTCAATTTTCGAAACAGTTCATATTCCTGTATACCTCTTTCTACCAATGTTGACGGTCGAATTTTCGTGAGCCGAAAGGACTCTGCGGTGGGCACGATTTCCGGTGGTAGTTGTAGATAAGCAGTGAGTGGATCGCCAAGTGGTTTGAGGTTAAGATCGGTGCGCTGTCCAGCAAATTGAATGATCCTGTCGTAACTGTTTCTTAGACCCGTGGTCTCGGTATCGTACCAATAAAATGACGGTTTCCGACGATTGGCGTTGGCTGGAATAGTAGGGGTAAATGGCATTAGTTGATCAAAAGTACGGACTTATTCTCGGTCCGTTGGTTGCGGTAGTAGTAGCAATTCTAATGTGGTTTGGCGGGCTTCCTACTCCCGCTACGATCACAGGAGGTATTACCGCGCTTGTTGTCGTGTGGTGGATGTTAGAACCTATTCCCATTCCAGTTACGTCCCTGATTCCTCTCTTTGCTTTCCCGTTGTTGGGAGTGGTTGGAGTAAACGACGTGAGAGCTGCTTATGGACATCCTCTGATTTTGTTACTCTTAGGTGGTTTTATCCTTTCAACAGCGATGGCGAAGAGTGGGCTGCATCAGCGGTTAGCATTCGTTATGTTACGAGCTTTTGGTGCGACTAGCGGTCGTCGCCTAGTGATAGGTTTTATGGCTACGGCGGCGATTTTGTCAATGTGGATGAGCAACACCGCGACTACATTGATGCTGCTACCCGTCGCGATAGCGATCTTAGATCGCATCAACGACCCACGATTGGTTGCGCCGTTGTTGTTGGGGACTGCACACGCCGCCAGTGTGGGCGGTATCGGGACACCTATAGGTACTCCTCCGAACGTGGTATTTCTAGGAGTCTACAAGGAAACGACCGGAATCGAAATAGGTTTCTTTGAATGGATGGTGTGGGGCATACCGGTTGTTATATTGATCGTACCTTTGTTAGCTCTTTGGTTAACGAGACATGTGAATTACAAAACACAGATCGAACTTCCAAAAGTGGGAACCTGGACGCAAGCGGAAATACTTGTGCTAGTTACTTTTACACTTACGGCACTGCTATGGATTACAAGAAAGTTACCCGAACCTATTTTTGGTTGGTCGTACTTGTTTCCGGCCAATGCTACCAACGACTACATGGTCGCGTTTTTTGCAATTGTCCTACTATTTTTGATACCAGATGGTAAGGGAAGTAAGTTGCTCGATTGGGATACCGCTACGCAAATACCTTGGGGTATGCTCATTCTCTTTGGAGCGGGTCTTACCATCGCTACGGCGTTCACAAGTTCGGGATTGAGCGAGATTCTTGCGATCCAACTTGAAGCACTTGATGTGTTACCGGTGTTCATCGTTGTGATCATCATTTGTGTGGGCGTAACTTTTTTGACAGAAGCCACGAGCAACACAGCGACTACGACGTTGTTGATGCCCATTCTTGCGGCGACGGCAGTAGCACTAGCAGTAGATCCGAAATTCTTAATGATCCCAGCAACGATGAGCGCGAGTTGTGCATTCATGTTGCCTGTTGCAACACCGCCTAACGTCGTGGTGTTTTCTACGGGCAAGTTTCCGATCGAAAAAATGGCTCAGGAAGGTTTCGTTTTGAACTTGATTGGGGCCGCGGTTATTTCGACTTTGTGCGTTCTGTATTTTGGATATCTAGGACTTTAACTGCTCCTAAGCGATAGATTGTTGGAACGCATGCACATTCTCCGCGGTGTCATCAGCTTTACGATTCTCGTTTGTTACACGCTGATATGCTGTGTCTCAGTTTATGTCCTATCACTTGTGCAGATGCTCTGTCCAATTCGTCATTGGCGAAAACAGTTACGCGGTGCGAAAGATGGGATGATCACCGCTTGGGTAATTCTCAACGAACAAATGTGCCGCTTATTTCGCTGGGTACGAATTGAGACCAACCTTTCAGACACGTTAGCATCTAGGAAAAACTGGTGGCTGATTGTGAGCAATCATCTAAGCTGGGCTGACATTGTGATCGTACAGATAGTGTTGCGAAAGCTAGCACCTCCAATTAAGTTCTTTACGAAACGAGAACTCATTTGGGTTCCTTTCGTGGGTTTAGGACTGTGGCTTTTGCGTTTTCCATACGTGCGCCGGGGTAAGCGCGAACCCACTCAGTCCCGGCAACAACTGCGCCAAAAAAGTCGTCAAGAACTCCACCGGGCGGCAAGTCAGTTCCACGAGCGACCGATCTCGCTCTTGTTGTTCTTGGAGGGTACCCGGTATACACCTCAGAAACATGAGAATCAGCGTCCACCGTTCCGGCACCTACTAAGACCAAAACTTGGTGGTTTGGCATTTAGTTTGGAAGCTTTAACGAACGAAGTTGATCGCCTTGTAAACATCACAATTAATTATGGTGGAGAGGTACCGGGATTTTGGCACCTTCTGTCCGGAAGATGTCCACGAGTTTACGTACAGATAGATACCATCCCAGTAACTGAGAATTTCACGCAAGACTTATCGGGAGAAGTAACGAAGATGTGGAAAGAAAAAGACTTAGTGCTTACTGCGTTACGTAATAGATAGTGCTACTTCGAACCAATCAACTGGGCACTTCGGTCCCAAATACGTAATCGATGTGCTTAGCTCTTCCCCTTAAGTTGCGCGTTACTTGGGCGTGATTGTCCCGCTCTTGTTCGGTGGGGGAGTCACTACCACAAGCTGAGGCAAGTTCGGAGAATTCAAACTCAATTTTGTCCAAGACAGTGTCCAGTGGCTTCGAGTCGTCAAGCCGGGTTACGGTGTTATGGTCGAAAAACGCGATATGGTAGTGTGGTGCGTTACGAAAGCAGTCAAAACGGGCAAGTTCCACGATGTCGTCATGTACGGGCCCGAAAAAGCGAATGCAAACACCTTCATCTCCCACAAGTTTCCGATATTTCACATTCCAGTGAAATCGACCGTTGTTAATTTGTTCTTCTGTTGTGTCCATAGGTCTGCTCTGTCTTTTCCTCACTAAATATTGGTTTCAAGTTTCTCTAAGCGTCTACGAATGTCAAGTATATCTCTGGTCGTCTGAACGCGGGACTCATCGATTGCTTCGATATCTTCTTCGAGGCGTTCTGCACGTAATTCGAGCTGTTCGAGTAACGAGTTTGTTTTTTGCAATGTCGTGTTAAGTTCGTCCGTTAAGTTGCGTTGTTGGCGCGCGATTTGGGTTACCGTGTTTTCGATGTCCGTCAGCGATCCTTGTAGCGAATTTATTCGTGTATCAAGCGAGTTGAAATCTTGACGCAATTGAGCAATGACCGGTTCATTGTCATCGATCCAAGCTTTATGTTTTTGGTAATTAGCCCAGACTTTCCGAGTTTCACTTTTCCATTCGGCAATTTCGTCGTTCATTGATTCACCCGATTCAGTAAAGATCTCGGTATTGGTCGAGAATTGCGCTTCCAAGGCAGCAATGCGTTCTGCACTTTCCACTAGGTCCGCGGTTCTCGCATTGAGTACTGAGTTGATTGACCAGACAAACCAGCCCAGGATGAAAAGTGCGGTAAAGGTGAACAGTACAAAAATCACTCGACCGATATTTGATCCTATCTTTTGTGTTCGTGAGGATGACGGGCGACGGTCCAAGCCTGGTGGGGCACCAGAACTAGAAACAATGGGTAGATCGTTCATCTGGGATCAATCAGTAGAAAACAAAAAATTGTATCCAAGGAGCGAGGGGATTAGTCCTTCCAGGATAGACGAATATCGATTAAATGGTTCTAGAAAAAATTCAATAGCACCAGCGTAATAACTGTTAATACGATCCCAGATAGGATTACACCTTGTACACTCTTGATTAGTGGGTTCATTTTTCCAAAGATGGCATTCAATTCTAAGATCAAGATTAACACCAGCAGGATGAACATCCCGTAGGAGCTCGTGGTAATGCTGCCGCCGAATCCTCCACCAATATGAGCACTAGAGACCATTGTGGCAACCATCGGAATGGAAAACAATGTGTTTGTACGACTTGCAAGAAGAGCTGCTGCCGCAGCACTACCTTGGATTGGGTCAGCTTCACCGCCATCTCTTAAACTCTCGTTCGATTTGATCACAACTTTTTGATTCGGCCAGATGATGAACCATACATTTGCAGCCATCAAAGTCGCCATGAATCCTGCGATGAGAGTGTCTTCGGAAAAAGTACCTTGCGACCAAATGCTGTGCGCTAGGTACAAACCAGTTAGAAAGGTTAGCAACGCAGCCCAGCGGAACCACCATAAAGCCGATGGCACGAGACTGGTAAACGCACTTATCTTAGCTTCGTCAGAAGCTTTAGCCAAGTAGCCTCCTTGAACGAAATTGAAATAGTACAGTAATCCAATCCATGCGATTCCGAACACAATGTGGGCAAACCGAGCGAAATATTCAATGAGTGCTAAATTTAAGTCCATAATAATCTCCTCTTTTCTGTTGCGTGTGCGAGATGTGTAGTTCCAATGGACGTACTCGATTTTGCACTTACAACTAAGAACAAAAGATAATTGTAAAAATTCTGCTGTTCGGTGCGATAAACCAATGAACGAACTTTGCAATCTATAAGAGTCACGTTAGATTACTTACGGGGAGATGCACATCCTAAAAACTCCTCCGAGCAATTCAGCTCTCTCGCTTCCTATCCGAGGACGTTAGGTCTAGAATAGTAACAATGTCCTCTTTTTGTAGATACTCGTACCTGCAATGGCGGGACTTTACATCTCGTTCATGTCTTATCTACCCGGTATGATTCTTGCATAAACAATCATCTTTACTCGAGCGGAGCTCGCTTTGACTGCCATCCTGAAGTCAACATCATCTAAGGTACGCAATATTCTTAGCTTACCGGTATTGCGACCAGTCGCCGTATCGATGCTCTTTTTGGCAATGGTTATTTTGGGTACCGTCGGTATCTCTCGCATGCCTGTCGAATTGATGCCATCTCTGGAAGGGAACATACTTTATGTTTCTTATTCGCGTTTCGGTAGCACACCTGAAGTCGTTGAACGGGAGATATTACTTCCATTATCGTCGCGAATTCGAGGTCTGGGCGGGGTCACGAGAACTGCCGCAACCATCACAGGATCTAGCGGTTTCCTTACGGTAACATTCCACCCCCTGACCAATATCAAAAATCGCGAGCGCGAAGTCAAAGAAATCGCCAGTACTTTGCAACGCCAACAAGATCCCGGTTCCACTGCTATAGACGTTCACACGACGAGAACTGAAACCGGCGACAGCCCTGTGATGAGAATGTTGGTCACCGCTGAAGGTCTTCATCATGACGCGATTTTCGATCTAGCGAGTGAGCGGGTCGAGCCACGAATTTCCTCGGTACCTGGAGTTTCTCGCGCGCAATTGAGTGGTGGAGGAGGACGCCAGGTCAATGTTTTTGTCGATCCTGACAAAGCCGCAGCACTCGGCATCTCAATCGGAGACGTCCGCGGTGCTATCAATAATGGCCTAGGTCGCGTACAGTCAGTTGGTACCATGGAATCTGGGAATGGTCGGACTAGTGTCGTAGTCGACGGTCAAGTCGATTCTCTCGGCTATTTAAGCGGGACGCGTATCGACCCAACTCGAGGTGTCACACTTGCTGATATTTCGACGATCGAACTCGGTTATGCCATTGGGGAAACCCGCACGCGGTACAACGGCAGATCTGCTGTTAGTCTACAAGTCTTTCAGGAACAAGGATCAAATCTCGTCGACGTGGGCAAAGCCGTTGAACGACGGGTGAACGAAGTACGTCATGAGATTCAAAACATCGGGTTGGATCTTGTTATCACTAATAACGAGGCAAGTTCCCTTGCTGAGAAAATTGAGCGAGTCTACCTGCTTGGGGTAGTTGGATTAGCTATCGCTCTAGTAGTGCTTTTCCTATTCCTGCGGCGTTGGCGAGCGGTTATGGTCGTAGGAATTTCGGTTCCAGTGAGCATTACGTTTGCACTAGCAGGGTTGTACTTGCTAGGTCAGAGTATTAACTTACTTACTCTTTTCGGGCTCACGATGGCGATTGGTCTTCTGGTCGACAATAGCGTCGTGGTGTATGAATCGATACTCCGTGGGATTGAGCGGGGTCGGACTGCGGTTCAGGCGACTCGAATCGGTCTACGGAAGACCGTTCGAGCCATTGTCGCGGCTAGTCTAACGACAACGATTGTGTTCGCACCGGTGTTTATTGTCGGTCTCGACGATCCCTTTACACAGCAACTGTTCTCAACAATTGCGATTTCAATCGTGCTACCAATAATTGCTTCGATGTTAGTAGCGATTGGTCTTGTGCCGCTGTTAGCACACACATTAGCCGCTCCAGCTGCATTCAAACGAATTCAGCAACGTCGTGCGGCCAGGGAATTACGTGGTGGCCTACGATCCCCAGACGTGTCAAAAATCCTTTTGTCAGGATTTGCGGCAATGGCAATCCGGCATCCTGCATCCTGGGTTGCGGCGACTATCTTGATGATTGTGGTCACGCTATTTGTCACTCTTGGCTCACAAGGGGTGATCGCTGTGCAAGCACAACTTGGTGGAGAGGCAGACCAAGCAGACGAGTTAGATCTCGAGATACAAGTCCGAGAGGAGAAAAGAGCAGACCTCGATGAGATTGAACGAGAGGTCAAGATCATAGAGGCGCACCTCCTCGAGCGGGAAGATATTGCTTCTGTTCAGTCGAGCATTGATGCTGAGAGTGTCTCCCTGCACATGTCCTTTGTGGACCTAAAGGATCGTACACAGAATTTTCGGGCTAGCGATTTTGAAGAACTCATAAATAGCATCATCACCTCCGAAGGTATGCTTGTGCTTCAACACATTGGACTCCGGCGAGGCTACTTTGGGTACTACGGTGGTGGAGGTGGAGGCTATGGTGGTTTCTCGGGTGGCGGCGGACAACAAGTCATTGTGACCGGTCCAAATCCAAATACCCTTTTTGATGTTGCGTACGAGGTAGAAGCACGGCTTAAGGAACATCCGTACATCCGGACTGCACAAGTTTCTGTACGACGAGGCGGCCCAGAACTAGTCGTAGAACCCAACCGGCGCGCGTTAGATGCCTTGGGTTTAACACTGCAACAGGCGATGTCATTTGTGAACCTCTCAGGTCGCGGCACACAATCAACTTCAATTAATTACCCACTCTCGAATGGTCGGGAGGTCCCAATTTATATCGAATTAGAGAGTGCCGCAGATAAGACCGTTGCACTCCGAGAGCTTCGAGAGCTTCGAGTGCAAACACCAAATGGTGTTTTACCAGTCAGCGCGTTAGCTAGCGTCAGGAAAGGTCCCCCAGCGGCAACGATTACCTACGTCAACGGTAGGCGGGAATTACATGTGTCCTATAGATTGGACAATGATGTTCCCGATAGCGGCCCCGCGCGCATCGAAATCGAAAAAGATATTAAGGAATTCATTCATGAAATCCCACTCCCCGCTGGATATGTCCTCGACACACCAAGTCAAACGGAGCAGTTTAGCTACGTACAAAAATTGACTCTGCCGATATTGGGCCTGTTGTTCCTTGTGTTAGCTTTTACTTTCGAATCTCTTGCGGTTCCCGTACTCATTTTTCTTGCAATTCCGTTGGTGATCGTGGGTTCTTTATGGGGATTAATTGTTACTGGTACACCATTTGGCTATATGTGTGCGTTGGGATTCTTTGTACTAGCAGGCTTAAGTATCAATCCCTCAATTTTGCTACTTGACCGAATGCAACAATTCTCACGTGCTGGCTTTACCAGAGGCGCGGCCGCATTTGCGGCTGTACTTGAACGGACGCGCCCGGTGTTGATGACCACTGCAACAACAGTCGCAGCATTGTTTCCGCTTGCAATTACAACTGGACGGGAGGATGAGATTTGGCCACCTTTCGCAGTGGTGGTCATGGGAGGCTTAGTATCCAGTGCCATACTCACACTGATTATTGTCCCTGTCGGTTATGTGTTTCTAAAACGGCTAGACGAGACCTTCGGTAGGCTAGGGTCTTGGCTCATGATTGGTTGGGTCGCGATGACCGTAGGCACGATGTTTGTTCTCACTGAATTCGCTGGACTTGACCAATTCTTATGGCAAGTCGTGTGTTCTGTGCTAATTGCTGGACTCTATTTGACTTTGATTGTGTTGGTGTTCCGTCGGGTCGAAATACCAGAACCTGACACTAAGCACGGACCACCAAAGCTTGTTGTTACCGTTCTTCGCAAGATTTATGGTTTACCCGGCCCGATGCGAAGAGCGATGAATGCTCGTAAGGAATTTGTCGCAAGGGTATTAGAAATCAAAGGTACGATTTTCACACGATTAGAAACTTTGGAACGAACAACAGTCCTGTTAATCCTGACAGTAGGTATGAGTGCAATTGGATGGATCAATCAAGCTGCGGGTTGGAAGTTATTTTTCTGGTTGATTGCATCCGGATGTTTGTCATGGATTTGTGTGGAAATCCGCAAATTACGAGGATTTGTAACACCTGAAGGTACCCACAGACGAGGAGGGATTGAAGGATTTTTTAAGATTATTATCCCTTGGATAGCAATTGCAGTGTTTTGTTCTACGGAAATACTTGCACCAGTCTATTTAAGCGATCTACCTGCACGATCAAGTTGGTTCTGGCCAATTTTGTTCGGTGTCCTGCTTCTGTTGGGCCAATTGTTCCGAAGAAGCGCGCTGCAGCAAACAGCAGGAAAGGTCGCTCCACGGGTGACTAGTGGGTTTATGAAATATCCACGCACCTGGTACCGCAGAATGACATTGCGGCTGGGAGGTTTCGACCTACCGGGCAAAGAAGTTCACGCATTGTCATCAGTATCTTTCACAGCGACTAAAGGAATGATTGGTATTCTGGGACCGAACGGTGCTGGGAAAACGACACTACTCCGACAATTATCGGGAATCTTAGATCCGACCCGCGGAAACGTTCGGTACGGCGGAGTGTCCTTAGGAGTTATTCGTAAAGTGTTAGCACGTTGGGTTGGATACCTACCTCAAGATGCTGGTCTCCCACGAAATCTATCCTCAAGAGAATATCTTTCCTACTATGCGGCACTATATGAGATTCCCCCAGCAGAACGAACTGAACGCGTGCGATCTCTCCTTACGGAAGTGGGCTTGCGTGATAAGATCGATGAAAAAATAGGGTCACTTTCGGGGGGGATGCGTCAACGTGTTGCTGTAGCCCGCACTCTCCTACGACTTCCTTCCATCATCATCGTTGATGAGCCAACGGTAGGACTGGATCCACGCGAGCGAATCCGTTTTCGAAATCTGCTTTCACGCCTCGCAGAATCCCGCATTGTGCTTTTTTCGACGCATGTTGTTGAAGACGTCGCAATTTCTTGTGATCGCGTTTTAGTAATTGCGAAGAGTCGACTGCGATTTGACGGAAGTCCAACCGAATTAGCACAAAAGGCTACAGGCAAGGTTTGGACGGTCGAACGAGAATCCGCAACCAGTTTTGAGCTACCTCAGGGTACGACGCTCGCGGAAGAATCGCCGACACCGTCGGGTGGTAAATTACGAAGGATCATCGCGGCTGGAGCACCAACTGAAGATGCTGAATCTGTCAAACCTGGTCCAGAGGATGGTTATCTTTGGCTTCTCGCACAGGCGGAACGATGAAAAATACTTGGACCAACGTCATCCAGTGGTTCAATCTACTGAGACTTGCGATGGTAGCTATCGCTGGGCATTTTTATTGGATTTGGCCGTTAGCACTAGTTGTTGGATGGTTATCGTTTCATACTGTTTTTGATCAAATGGATTGGATCACGATCACAGCCTCCGACGCTCAGAATCGATTGATTGGCGTACCTTTATCGCTATTGGGAGCAGTGCTCGGTCTCAGAATTATTGCAGGTGAAATCAATTCGCGTACGATTGAGATCATTTACACCGTCCCAGGTGGCGCGAACCGAGTTTGGACAATAAAGTTATTGGCATCATTGACGATGATTATCGCATGCGAGTTGACCTTAGGAATCTACACATGGTTCGTTTTCACGACTTTTCCGATTGAAGCATTATTGGGAGCTTTTCTGGCTGCAACATTCTTCTTGGTGCTCTCCATGGCGTTCTCTGCACTGTTTCGCAGTGAAGTTTCGGGTGCAATTATTGCTGCACTACTTTTCGGAATTTGCTTTCTCATTAACGCGCAATCGGGCGAGGAAGCACTAAGGGTAAAACTGTTCACACCATTTTTCAATCCGTACGTGGCTAACATTGGCGAGAACACCAATATACTGGCTATGATCTTACAGAACCGCATCGGGTTCTTTCTCGTAATTTGGGGAGTTATTTGCTTGGCTTACATGCGAGGTGAACGGCGTGAAAAACTTCTCAGTGTCTAGTACGTTACCACGTCAGGATCCGGACTCAGACAAAACTAACCAGTGCTCGAAGCCCATCATACAAGAGGATGGTTTCGTACGTTATATTCCTAGCTTTTTGTCAAAAGTAAGTGGTGATCGGTTGTTAGAACAGTCACTTACAAATATTCTCTGGAAGCAGGATCAAATACAGTTATTTGGAAAATTGGTTATCGTCCCTCGCTTGTCCGCTTGGTTCTCGAGTGTTCAAGCTACCTATAAGTACTCAGGCTTGGTACACCGGCCAAAGCGGATGCCGCATTTCGTAATAGCACTTTTGCAAGACGTAGTTAGTAGAACTGGGATAGAGTTTAATTCCATATTGGCAAATCTCTATCTAGATGGTTCACACAGCATGGGATGGCATGCTGACGACGAACCAGAACTTGGACCGGAAGTAACAATTGCTTCGCTTACTGTGGGCTCAGCGCGAGTAGTTCGGTTTCGGCATCGACACAAAAGCGACCGTCGAATAGATCTATCGGCGGCGCATGGTTCATTGCTGCTCATGTACCCTCCACTTCAGAAGTACTGGTTACACGCAGTACCGAAGCGCAAAAATGTCATCACGCCGCGAGTTAATTTCTCTTTTCGTGTAATGAACCCTGACTGACTTTCGGTTGATCTTGAAAGAGATTTTTTTAGCACCACCCAGAATTTAGATTGATTTTTCGTTGAACTTTTGCGATGCGAGCAGCCATTCTTCGGCAGATTAACTCTCCTCTGGCAATTGAAGAGATCGAAACTAGCAAACCTGCCCCGCGTGAGGTCTTAATTCGCACGGTCGCGGCTGGGATATGTCATTCTGATCTGCATTTTTTTCAAGGATCATTTCCGCAGGATCTACCGACTGTACTTGGGCACGAAGCTGCAGGCATTGTGGAACAAGTTGGAGCGGATGTGCGATACGTGCAACCAGGCGATCATGTAATAACGTGCTTGTCGGCATTTTGTGGTCATTGCGAACATTGTTTGACTGGGCATTTAGTTCGTTGCAACGCACCTGAAATACAAAGAGACCAAGATCAAGCGTCGCGCTTATTTAAAGGCGAAGAAGAGATACATCAATTTCTCAACATTTCGGCATTTGCGGAGCACATGTTGGTTCACGAACATACCTTAGTCAAAATTCGGCCGGACATGCCGCTTGATCGCGCGGCACTGATTGGCTGTTGCGTTACAACAGGAGTCGGTGCAGTTGTACATACTGCTCGGGTCGAGATGGGTACGTCGGTCGCCGTGATCGGTTGCGGAGGTGTTGGTCTTTCGTGTATCAATGGAGCAAGCCTAGTCGGCGCAGGGCAGATCATTGCGATCGACACAGTTGAGAACAAATTAAATCTAGCAAAAAAAATGGGTGCGACAGACACGATCAATGCCACCAACATCAATCCTGTGGAGGCAGTTCGCGAGTTAACAGCTGGTGGGGTTCATTATTCGTTTGAGGCGATCGGTCTTAAGAGTACTACCGAACAAGCATGGAGTATGCTTCGTTCTGGTGGCTGCGCGACCGTCATCGGTCTGATTCCAGAGGGTGTCATGATCTCTATTCACGGTATCGATTTGATGCAAGAGAAGAAACTACAGGGTTCACTCATGGGTTCCAACAGATTTCGAGTCGACATGCCGAGATTAGTGGAGTTTTATCTCAATGGGAAGTTGTATCTCGACGACTTAATTGCAGGACACGTCCAACTCGAGAGTGTTAACGATTGCTTTGCGCAACTACAAGCTGGTGACGTGGTTCGAAACGTGATTACGTTTGAATGAGTAGGCGGTGGAGCGGGTGAAGGGAGTCGAACCCTCGTCTCCAGCTTGGGAAGCTGGGGTAATAACCGTTATACGACACCCGCGTTAGTTATCTGCTGATCGCGGGAATGATCCTCTAATCGGTACCCGATTACAGAACATGCTTCAGATTACGTTAGGTGATCTGAGCAACTGCCCGCTTTGCCATCTCCGTAACGAGATGTCCGCGAAATTCTTGCGACGCGTGAATATCCGAATTAAACGTAGTATGATCTACTGAAATTCCGTCGATCGCCTCTGGTCGAAAGTCTCGTTGAAGTGCCTCTTCCATGGCCGTCGCTCGAAACACATGTGAGCCGGCACCGGTGACAGCCACGCGGACGGTCGATTGTAATTCTGCTACGAACACGCCAACAATGGCATACCGGGAGGCAGGGTTAGGAAATTTCATATAGGCAGCTCGTCTCGGCAATGGAAAAGATACCGCCGTAATAATTTCGCCCATATCGAGCGCGGTCTCAAAGAGGTCGACGAAGAAATCGTCAGCAGCAACGACGCGTTTATTGGTATGCACCAATGCTCCAAGACCAAGCACTGCGGCGGGATAGTCGGCAGCAGGATCGTTGTTTGCGATTGAACCACCGATCGTACCACAGTTTCGAACTTGTAAGTCCCCAATGCCTGATGCTAGTTCGATAAGTGCGTCGATATGTCCATCAGATGCGACGTCAGCATGGCAGGTACGACTGCCCACTCTAACGGTTCCATTCTCTACAACGATTCCATGAAGTTCTTCGATTCTGCGTAGATCGATGACGTCTGTGGGGTAATCGAGTCGTTGTTTCAAGGTGGGGATTAGCGTCATACCTCCAGAAAGGTACACTGCGGTTTCACAAGATGCGAACAACGCACTTGCTTCGTCCACAGTATTGACTGAGTGGTAATTGAATGAGTACATCTTACGCTCCTGTTGTAGCTCGCCAAACCGTTTCAGCGGTAGCTGGCATAGAAATGTCTTTGACACTTAATGCATCGGTTATAGCATTCATCACGGCTGCGGTTGCACCGATTGCACCAGCTTCACCACATCCTTTAGCACCTAGTGGATTGTGCGTACATGGAGTCACTGTCGTGTCGACCATAAATTCAGGTAAATCATCGGCGCGTGGCATGGTATAGTCCATATATGAACCAGTCAGAAGTTGCCCATCGCTGTCATACACTCCGTGTTCGAGCAGAGCTTGCCCAATTCCTTGTGCGATTCCGCCATGAACCTGCCCTTCAACAATCATTGGGTTGATAACATTGCCAAAATCGTCGACCGCGACAAACGAAAGAATTTTTGTGGTCCCTGTTTGTGGATCAACTTCAACTTCACAAATGTGTGTACCCGCGGGGTATGTGAAGTTGGCAGGGTCGTAGAAGGCTTTTTCAGACAAACCGGGCTCTAATTCATTTATCGGAAAATTACCTGGGACATACGCTGAGAATGCGACTTCGCCAAAGGAGAGTGATTCGTTCGAATCAGGAATCTTAAAGATGCCGTCTTCAAACGATACGTGCTCCGCCGAACTATTCAACATGTGTGCCGCGATTTTTTTGGCTTTTGCAATCACTTTGTCGGTTGCCGTCGCGATGGCCGAGCCGCCGACTACTAGAGAACGCGAGCCGTATGTTCCTAATCCGTAGTCGGATTTGCTGGTATCACCGTGCACTATCGTTACGTTCTCAAAAGGAATACCTAGTTTCTCAGCGACAACCTGAGCAAAGGTTGTCTCGTGCCCTTGGCCATGGCTGTGAGTACCAGTCATAACCGTCACCGACCCGGTCACATCAACACGAACTTCCGCCGATTCGAACAGCCCCACTCCAGCTCCCAAAGACAAGGCGACCTGAGATGGTGCAAGTCCACAGGCTTCGATGTAGCAGGAGAAACCTATGCCACGTTTGCGACCTTGGGCTTCGCTTGCAGTTCGTCTTTGCGCAAACTCATCGTATTTCGCAAGATTTAGCGCTCTCTGAAGACTGGCTTCGTAGTCGCCAGTATCGTAGGTGAGAGCCACGGGTGTCTCGTATGGAAAATCTGCCGGCTGAATGAAGTTTTTGCGCCGCAACTCAGCTGGATCCATTTTTAACTCTCGTGCTGCTGTCTCTACTAGACGTTCCACTACATAAGTAGCCTCTGGTCGCCCGGCTCCACGATACGCATCAACAGGAGCAGTATTCGTGAATATTGCTCGTACTGAGACATGTATGGCCGGAGTTTTGTACTGACCGGAAAGTAGTGTGCCGTAGAGGTATGTAGGTACACTGGAGGCAAACGTCGATAGATATGCACCCATGTTTGCAATGGTGTTAACACGTAAGCCTAGAAATTCCCCGTTCTGAGACAAAGCGAGTTCAGCGTGAGTAACGTGATCGCGACCGTGCGCATCAGCTTGAAATGATTCAATCCGTTCGGCGCACCACTTGATCGGTCGTCCAATTTTTGCCGTTGCCCAAATGACCGCAGTTTCTTCAGCATACACGAAAATTTTGGAACCAAATCCTCCACCTACATCGGGCGATATTACGTGGAGTTTGGCCTCAGGTGCAACGTTCACAAACGCAGCTAGTATTAATCGTTCAAGGTGTGGATTCTGCGAAGTGGTATATAACGTATAAGCTCCCGACGCAGGATCAAAATTACCAAGTGCGGCTCGTGGTTCAATCGCGTTGGGGATCAAACGATTGTTCACGATGTCGAGTGAGGTAACGTGAGCTGCATTCGCAAACGCAGCGTCTGTCGCCGTACTATCTCCAAGTTCCCAGTCATAACATTGGTTGTTAGGTACGTTCTCGTATATTTGGTCAGCGGTCGCAGCGGTTGCGACTTCCACGACTGGAGTAAGGATCTCAAAATCTGCTTCCACCAGTTCCGCTCCATTTTTCGCGGCTTCGATCGATTCCGCAATAACCATGGCGTAGATGTCTCCCACATAGTTCACAGCGTTGGTTGCGATGGGTGGATGAGACGGTGCCACCATGTCCGAACCGTCCTTGGATTTCACAAGCCAACCGCACGGTAGGTCTCCGATTCCATCTGCTCGAAGGTGTTCGCCAGTGAACACAGCGAGAACACCGTCGGCACTTTCAGCTTCGGATGTATCAACGCTTTTGAGTTTGGCACGCGCATGCGGTGATCGAACGAATACGCAATGGACCTGACCCGGCATACTGATATCGTCAGTGTACCGACCGGAACCTGTGATGAATCGGGCATCTTCCTTTCGCAGAACCGACACCCCAATGCCGTAGTTCGTAGCCATTTATGTGCTCCTGAGATGTGTTTGTGCCGCAAGTACGGCGTTTACGATGTTTTGATAGCCAGTACACCGACAGTAATTGCCTTCCAGACCAGCACGAATCTGTTCGGCGGTTAACGGTGCTGTTGCATCCTTGATCATTCCAATAGCAGTCATAATCATGCCCGGCGTGCAAAAGCCGCACTGCAGCGCATGGTTCTCCCGAAAAGCAGCTTGCATTGGATGTAAGTTATCGGGTGTCCCGATACCTTCTATGGTTGTCACAGAACTATCGTGCGCTTGGGCCGCGAGCAGCGTACAGGATTTAACGACGCGCCCATCTAATTCGACAGTACAACTTCCACATTGGCTTGTGTCGCACCCAATATGCGTACCGGTAAGCTGCAAGTGTTCACGCAAAAGATCCGATAATAAGGTAACGTCCGGTACGGACAAAGAGTGTTCCGTGCCATTGACGGTAATTGTGATATCTACCAATTTTCCCTCCTATATTGTCAATTAGTTGTACAACTTAGATCCCAACGATCACAAAACTTGGCAAAAAAAGACGACGTCATCTTGTTCGCCACACTGAGAAAAAGTCGAGATCCAAGTTGAGCAAGTTTGCCGCTGACAGTACCTGTCACTTCATAGCGCAGTGTTGTTCCGGCTTCTATCGTCGTCAAAGAAATGTCTGCTTGACCAATGCCAAAACCAGCATTTCCACCACGAGCATCGACTGATAAAGTGTAACTTTTCGGTTCAATGACATTTCGCATGCGAATGATCGACCGAAATTTGGCACGCACGGGACCGAGTTTGACACGAACTAATGATTCATATTCGTTCGTATCTAAGGATGTCATTTCTTCACAGCCATCAATACACTCTTTCAAGATATCTGGATTTTGGAGTGCTATCCACACTTCCTCACGCGGGGCTGGAATGACATATTCACCTGAAAAGTTCAAAGTATAACAACCATTTTTGGTAGTGTGTATGGGACTATATTAAGCGAACTGATTTCCATCAAACGTATCAATCGTTACAAAGTGAGGCACGGGATTACGACGTAACTTAGTTAATTGTTTAACGGGTTTTCCAATGGGCAACAGGGCACTGACCGCATACTTATCGGGAATGTCAAAAAGTTTCATTATCGCGGGCTCTTGTACCGCTGCAAAGGTCGTGAGTGTCCCACCAAGGCCTTCGTTTCTTGCTGCTAGTAAGATGTTCCAAGCGAACGGGTAGATCGACGCCCCAGACACAACACCGATGCGTTGTAAAGCTGAGTCCATTGAAGCTACGACTGACAAATCGACCAAGACTAATAGTAACACGGGAGACTTAAGGTACGGGTCGGAATAACCCTCCGGTAACTCTGTTTGAGCAATATCTGTTTCGGTAACTTTAGTGGGTATAACCGTGTTGAAGGGATTTTCTCCCGCAGCCACCTGCGCGCGGTATCTTCGAATCACTGGTTCCAGCAATGGAATGAGCTGCTCACGTTTTTCTTGACTGCGTACTATGACCACTCTCCAGCCCTGCCGATTACCTCCGCTCGGTGCAAATCGCGCATTGTCTAAGATCCGATGAAGCATTTCGTCAGAGACTTTTTCGTCTGTAAATTGTCGCGCTGCAAAAGTAGTACGCATCACATCATAGAGTTCCATAATTTTGAAACACTCCTAATATCGTTTCGTGTTTGTGAGAAAGCTCAATCTTTAAATTCGGTGATTAATGCCGAGATCGAATGTTTTGCGTCTCCGAAGAGCATTCGAGTGTTGGTGTTGAAGAACAATGGATTGTCGACTCCCGAAAATCCTGAGGCTAAGGTCCGCTTTAGCACAAAGACAGTTTTAGCAGCATCCACATTGATGATCGGCATACCGTAAATCGGACTGTCTGTGTCCTCTCGAGCCGATGGATTCACCACATCATTAGCCCCGATTACTATGGCTACATCAATACTGTTCATCTTTGGATTGATGTCATCCATTTCCAAGAGCTGATCATAGGGTACATTAGCCTCCGCGAGAAGTACGTTCATGTGTCCGGGCATCCTGCCAGCGACGGGATGGATAGCGTAGGTAATATCTGCTCCCCGCTTCTCCAACAGCGTGCCCAACTCGTGGACCACGTGTTGTGCTTGAGCAACAGCCATACCATAGCCAGGTACAAAGGTCACGGAATTCGCTGCTTCCAAAATGAGGTAAGCATCCTCTGGTGTAATGGGATTGGCTTGCCCAACTACTTTTGTAGCGGACTTTTGTGCGCCAAAACCACTGAATAAAACATTCGCAAGTGAGCGATTCATAGCTTTGCACATGATGTTCGTAAGGATAATTCCCGCAGCACCAACTAATGCCCCCGAGACTATTAAGATCACGTTATTGATAGCGAGTCCTGCTGCACACGCAGCCAATCCGGAGTAACTATTGAGCAACGAGATTACGACCGGCATATCTGCCCCGCCGATGGGTAACACAGTCAAGACACCGAGCAAAACTGCGATCCCAATGATCGCATAGAGAAAGTAGGATGTTGGAGTGGGGTCTAGCACAAACAACACCGCACACACAACAAGAACTAAAAACAGTGCGGCATTGACAAATCGTTGGCCAAGAAAAAGTACCGGCTTGCTCGCGAGCACTGCTGAAAGTTTGCCCCACGCGATACCACTTCCCGCAAATGTAATACCGCCAATGACGACGGACAACACGACAGCAACCGCAACAAACCGGTAGGTACTCCCAAAAAGTGCTACCCATGCGACTAACAGACTCGCGCCACCGCCCAAGCCATTAAACACAGCCACCATTTGTGGCATAGCGGTGAGTGCGACGAGACGTGAAGCGAACACACCGATCACGCTCCCGATCGCGACACTAATACCGATGGTCGACCAGTCGACAATTTCCTTGGATAGTAGCGTTACAAGCACCGCGACTAGCATCCCAAGGGCGGAGAGTAAATTTCCGGTGCGAGCAGTCTTGGGTTTGCTTAAAAGTTTAAGACCAAGGATAAATAAGATCGCCGCGACAACATACACGGCATTGATGTATATGTACATCTGAATCAGGATTGATCCATACCTTGGGTGTGCGCCGGTACGATGTTAGTCCCCCTTACTCTGGTGTTTCCGTGGGTTTAGCACGTTGTCTAAATAGCCCAAGCATGCGGTCCGTAACGAGGTACCCACCGACCACGTTTACCGTAGCAAAGACGACGGCTGTGGCACCTAACCATGTGGCTAATTCTGGTGTTGCACTCCCAGTACCGGCAGCTAATAATGCTCCGACTAAAGTAATCCCAGAAATCGCGTTTGCTCCGGACATTAGTGGTGTATGTAAGGTCGCGGGTACCTTCGAGATGAGTTCAAATCCCAAGAAAATTGCTAACGCGAGAACGAGCGCGAGAAACACGATATCCATTACTATCTATCCATTGTGAAGTTCGATTCTTGCTCTTCCGTCATGGGTAATAACACTTGCCTTCGCAATTTCATTATCAAAGTCGAGTTCAAATTTCTGCGTGTCAGTGTTAAAGAATTCTTCAACAAAGTGATATAAGTTTGCCGCATACATTTCACTGGCGTGTGTCGCTACCTTTGCGGGTAAATTTGCGAAGCCCACCAGTTGTACATCATTGACTTCGACAATTTGGTTCACTTTCGAGCCTTCCACGTTACCACCACTTTCCACAGCCATATCAATTACCACGCTTTCTGGTCTCATTTGTTTGATCATCTCAAGAGACACGATACGAGGCGCGGGTCTACCGAACACCTGGGCGGTTGTTATTACGACATCGGATCGAGCGATGACTTCGGCCATACCTTGCTGTTGCAATTTGATTTGTTCTGGTGTGAGTTCGCGGGCATATCCTTGTTGAGTTTGGCTGGTAGATCCGACGTCGATCTCGACAAATCTTGCACCTAGTGAGCGTACTTCTTCGGCGACGACAGGGCGGGTGTCGAAGGCTTCGACTCTAGCACCAAGCCGGCGAGCAGTTGCAATAGCCTGAAGTCCTGCGACACCTGCACCGATTACAAAGACCCGAGCTGGAGCTAAAGTTCCTGCCGCGGTCATCATCATAGGAAAAATGCGCGGTAAGTGATAAGCTGCAACGATAACCGTAGCATAGCCCGCGAGGTTCGCCTGAGACGAGAGGGCGTCCATTTTTTGAGCACGTGTTGTGCGCGGAATCATTTCTAAAGATACCGCAGATATCTCGTGCTTGGCTAGTCTGTGAATCAAGTCTTTATTCTGAAACGGATCTAGAAAACTTAAGTGAACCGTACCACGACGCAGGAGTCCTATTCGACCCTCCGACGGTGGTCGGACACTCAAGACTAAATCCGCGGACTTGAGCATTTCTTGAACGCTATGGCCTATATGTGCATTGACTTCAAGATATTGTTGATCCGTGAATCCAGCCGAAGCGCCTAAGCCATGTTGTACGGTGACTGTACAACCGAGAGAAATTAGTTTCCTTGCAATAGCAGGAACCAGTGCTATCCGATACTCGCCGGGCCATTGCTCGCGCAACACTACGACATGCATTTTCTATCTAGGTGTAGACAAACTTGATGAGGTGGCATGAAAACGTACATCGCTCGAAAATTTTGAGTTATTCTATGAACTTCGCGAGAGCAGTGGTAAGACTACCCCGTGCCGGCTACTCGCTCTCCCAATAAGGGTCTGTGTTCAATGGACCTAAATTTTCACCGAGTTGAATGAGTACTCCATGAGTGCTTTTTGGTGAGATAAAAGCATCGACACCGCCAGCATTGCGATCGAAGTTCTTGTCGACAATACGAACGCCACCTTCTTCCAAGCGATCGCATTGCTCCTTTAAATTGGGTGTCTGTAGCGTAACGTGATGTATTCCTTCGCCCTTCTTTTCAATGTATTTCGCTAAGAAGCAGTTCGGATTGATGGGCTCGAGCAACTCAATGCAAAAGCCATCGAGGTCGAAAAGTCCGAGTTTGAAGTCACCGCTGAAGTGAACAAATTCTCGAATGAACTTCGCTCCCAACTGGTCTTCGTAGAACTTGCGTGCTTGTTCGATGCTACAAACGGCGATTCCAATGTGGTCAATCCTACCAACTGCATTAGAGTCATTCACTTTTGAGGTCTCCTCGGGAATATGTTGATGAGTCGGATACAGATATTAAAGTAGATTTTTTAATTGTGCGAGGGAATACTAGACTGCAGAATTTATTCGTGTCGCTCTGAAACTTTGCTCAATGACGGGCACCTGAGACATAGCAGTCGTTTTATACGAGAATTCAAGCTTGGTGCAATAATTCATAACAGAGCACTCAATTTTAGAGATATAATCAGAGTGAAGTAAGAAGGTAGCATCTGTTAATCGTGCGTGTTATTTAAAAGTTCGGTAGTGCTGGCACGCCCAAGCATGAATACTCATACCGACCAAAGAACAACCTCCCCCCACTCTATGACAGAATGAAGAAAGTAAACCTATTTGCACTAAGCATGTGCTTCATTACAACTATGGCGGTAATCGCACAGCAAGGAGATTACGCGGCAAGGAAGGTCCATTACGAACGTTTTGATGTGCCACCAGAACCAAAGCCGTTCTTGGAAGTTACCGATGAACATCGAGAGAATTGGGAACGACTTGTCGAACACTGCACACCAGTAGACACCCAAACACCATTGACTGAGAATTGCAGATCATTAGCAGAGAAATACTTTTTCGACGAACCAGTTTGGGCTTATGGCAACATTTACTATTACGATTGGTTCGACGGATGGGCGCGGATTTATGTTCGTGGTCTAGGAGGACGAACGAATCATAGTTTTGCTGACTTTATTAACGATGATGTACCGATGTGGCGCGACATTTTTGATGGTCGAATTGCGCAACGACAAGAACGATTCGAGCAAGTTGTTTCAGATGAGTCCTGCAAGGACCTCATGAACCGAAACACACTAGGAATACAAGAGACAAAAGCGCATCAGTGCGCCGCGAGAGAACTGTATAAATATGCGACCTACCTAAGTGCGTGCGATGACGCACAGTCACGTTTAACCTTCCTTCACAAATCGATTCCGAAGGAATCTGGATTCAATAGCGAGAATCATTACGAACTTAGTTTTGAAGGTCTCGATAAGTGGGTACCTGATACCGCTCTTCGGATATCGGCTAAACGAAGGCTTGAGAAAGCG
This sequence comes from uncultured Pseudomonadales bacterium, assembly GCA_964511425.1. Taxonomy (GTDB): domain Bacteria; phylum Pseudomonadota; class Gammaproteobacteria; order Pseudomonadales; family Azotimanducaceae; genus Bin55. The sequence goes on along the minus strand of CAZEFI010000001.1, from coordinate 200,812 downwards.
TACTTGCATGCGAGATGGATTGAGGAGCAGTGTAAGCGAGATAGTGACCTCTTGTCCCCTGGACTTTCAGAGGGGATCTTTAGTTCGGAGGAGATCAAAAGGCGATTTGGGTTTGCCACTGACGAGAATGTCGCAGTATTAAGAAGGACCCACAATCAAGCTCTGACTATCGCGGCAAAAAGTGGTGATGATTGGGCTTTACGAAGCTACTCTTTTGGAAGTTTTACAAGTGAGATCAACCACGATGTCATGAAGAAGTACCCACTGCTGATGTATCGTACGCTAGGAGACGGATCAGGGTATGACTTTACGCGACAAGATGAAGCTCGCTTTCGTGCCAAAGCATACCTTCTACTGGTCGATCAGGGAGGCGAAGAACTCGCACAGCGCGAGTATGACCCTAACAGGCTGAAGAACGAAATTCGATATGTCAAAAGAGGCGGATTACTAAAACCGCTACCAACACATGCAGAAGTGTTAGAAGCACGAAGGAAACGGTTACAACAGATGATCGAGGATGATGTGTTGAAGGAGGCGGAGCATGAATTGTTGTGAAGAAGTTAGCACGTGTAAGCTTGCGCTCCTTTTTCAACGGTTCGACTTAAATGCGCGCCAGGTGTCTCCGAACTCGTTTAGCACATGTGCTCCGATAGTTCTATTTTTAATTTACGACCAACGTGGATCATGTCCATGCTGAAGAAAATCCCATCTGGACTATGTATCACAATCCTTATTTTTGGTTTGTGGGTCACACCTGCACCTTTTAACCCTTACTTTCATCGTGTCGATTTCACCGTTCCACCCGATCCGTCGTCTATTGTGGAGAAAAGTAAAGAACACCAAGACGCTTGGGAACACGCATTACAACAATGTACTCCAATCGATAAATACACCATCCTAGATGACAGAGATTGTCTGGATGCATTGGGTAAATATTTTCTCAATGAACCGGTATGGTCGTACAGCACCTTGCACTACTATGACCGAACCAAAGGATTGCAGCCGATTCCAGTCAGGATGATAAACTCCCGAGCACGTATCTTACCTTATAGTTATGCCGATTACATGGCACCTGACATTCCCTATTGGCGCGACATTTTGGATGGCAGGATACCGTATCGTCAAAGTCTGTTTCACAAGGTGATCCGCGAGCCTAAGTGTATGGAGTTAAGCACCCAGCATCGCTCCGGTATGCACGAAGATTTGGCGCAACAATGTTCGGCTCGAGAAATGTACAAGTACGCTACCTATCTCGATGCGTGCGAAGTCGCCTCACAGCGAGTCGTGGTTTTAATCAATCCACCTAATCCCTTAGTCGTACGGGGTGTCAATAAAGCGATTTTCTATCAAGTAGCTCTGGAAGTCATCGCGGAAAAAATTGCAGACGGTACCCAACGAGACACAGCTGAGCAGCGCTTAGAGAAAGGTTTTTTGCACGCATTTTGGGTTATGAGTCATTGCATGGAGCAAGGTTACGCGGTACTACCAAACATTGAAACAAACGATATTAAATCAAACGACGCTCGAGTACTTCGCGGGCCAGGTTTTTGGACAAGTTCGAGAGATCAAGCGTACCAACGTGTTAATCGGACCCACGATGTGCTATTAAAAATTGCCGCGAAAAGTGGGGACTCCTGGGCAGTACAAAGTTTTCCGTTGGGTATCTTCACGAGTAGTGAATTCAACACCGAGATTCAAGATCGATTTCCTTTATTAATGCACAGACATATTGGGTCACCTACTGGATGGTTTCGAAGTGAGATATCTTTAAAAGAACAGGCTCAGCATCGAGCGAAGGCTTTCCTCATGCTCAAAGACACTTTCGGAGAACAAAACGCACAGATGGAATATGATCCCGTTGAGTTGGAAAACGAGATTGAGTATTTGTTAGATGGAAATGCTTTGAGCTACCCTCGTCCTTTGAAGGACATACTAGAAGCGCGGGCACTGCGTTTTGAAAACGTAGAAGACCGACTACTCGAAGAATCTGGATTGAAAATTCCATGACACAGGTACGGAACCACGCTACAAGCACATTTCGAGTATCCATACGTACTTAAACACCCAACAGGAAACACAATAGGGTGTAGAGTGCCCGGTTGTTGGGCAGACTTTGGATATCACACCAAAAGTACGATGATCGAAAACCACTTCTTGACGTTCAAACTAAGTTGTGCTCTAAAAATTGCACATCAAAGTTTCTAGAAAAAATAGCGAAATAAATGACTAAGGTTGGAACTTGATGCAAAAGCTTGTGTCAACGTATGTTGAGGCAAAAAAGTTTCTACGTCGGTGCAAAAATTTGACCCGAAACACAAACTCTGTGACCACGTCGCTTTCGGTCTTTTCCCACGAATGACTAGGGGCAGTTTCATCGTATAATGTTACAGTACCATTACAGATTAATTGCACTGGTGTTGGTGAACTATTCACCTCGACGGTAGTTTTAAAAAGAGAAACCAACCACCGAATAGGAGAAACCGATGTTGGATCAAAAATATCACAATCGAATCCAAAAATTCTTGCTGATACTTAGCGGAGTATTGTTGAGTATCAGTGCGTTCGCACAGGAAGGTGATGACGAAGACGCATCCGAAGAGATTGAAGAAGTTGTCGTAACCGGTTCACGTATCGTACGAACCGATTTAGAAGGCACAAGCCCAGTTCAAATCTTTGAAAGAGTTCAAATAGCGAGATCCGGGCAAACATCTATTGGCCAGCTACTTAGAGAGATTCCGTCAGTAGCGGGTGGTGCGCAAACGACTCAAATCAATAACGGGGGCGACGGTACGAATCGAATTTCATTACGAGGTTTAGGGTCGACACGAACACTCGTGCTGATGAATGGTCGCCGCCTCCCCCCAAGTTCTTCCGGATTATCCTCCACGAACCTTAGTAGTGCGGTTGACCTGAACACCATTCCCGTATCCATGGTAGATCGCATCGACGTTTTCAAGGATGGTGCGTCTGCGATTTACGGCTCTGACGCAGTAGCCGGTGTGGTAAATATTGTTACTCGACGAGATTTTCAAGGAATCGAAATGAATGTCCAGACAGGTGTTACTCAGGAAGGCGACGGAGCTCGAAACGTTGTCGATCTCACCATTGGTGGGAACTCGGACAACGGTTCGTTTATGGCATACGCCGGATATGTTGACGAAGGTAATATTTGTGCTTGCGACCGAGATTGGGCCGCAACTCCTCTCGCGTCTATTAACGGAACCATTTCCCCCTTTGGTAGTTCTGCGCCACCGTGGGGACGCTATCGATTTACACAAGGTGAAACAAATATGGATCTCACCAGAGGGCCGGAGTACGGAGATTTCCGCCCGTACGATCCTTTGGGTGCTGACTCTTACAATTTTGCTCCTTCCAACCACCAACGACAACCGAGCATCCGTTGGAGCATGATGTTTGTCGGCGACCAAAATCTCACTGATTTTCCGGTTTTAGGTGATGTACGAGCTTTTGTACGTGCCAGTTATCTAAACCGCGATAGCAATCAAAAGCTCGCGGAAACACCGCTCGCACCGCTAGCGTTCTTTTCTTTCAACGCACCATATAGCAAAGACAACTTCTACAATCCCTTCGGTGCTGACATCCCAGATTGGCGCCGTCGCATGGTTGAAGATGGTTCTCGGACTGAAGACACCCTTACCGAAACTAAACAACTAGTGATAGGGCTGGAAGGAGTATTTGGTGCTTGGCAGTGGGATGCATATCACGCTTTTGGTGAAACAGCATCGGAGGGTCATTTCGGTCGAATCTACAACCTTGAAAAGGTTGCGAACGCGGTTGGCCCCTCGTTAAAGGATGCCGATGGCAATTGGGTTCTGGATGCTGATGGCAATCCTATGTGTGCCAACGATACTGCAAATTGTGTTGTACTCAATACGTTTGGACAGAATAGTGTGACTCAGGCGATGATTGATTACATCACATTCGTGGACAATCAATCGAGTTTGCAAGATCAAAAGATCTACGCGGTAAACTTCATCAATTCTGCAATCGTGGAACGCGATGCTGGTCCCGTAGGGATGGCTTTGGGTTGGGAATGGCGTGAAGAACGTGGAGCAGATACCCCAGATTCGCAAGTCAATGCTTTGGGTAGTGGCGCGACAGGCACTCCTCGAAAACCGACTTCAGGAGGCTACACCGTTAACGAGTTCTACGGCGAACTTAATATTCCTTTGATCGCGTATGCGGATTTATTTGAACTTTTAGAAACGAACATTGCGATCCGATTTTCAGATTACGATTCTTTCGGTGCAACGACGAACGGCAAATTTGGACTGAAATATCGACCGTTTGATGGTTTAACTTTGCGTACTTCTTTCTCCCAATCATTCCGCGCTCCCTCGACGTCGAATCTGTTTGGTGGTAGTGGTTTTTCGTTCCCGGCACTCGCTGACCCATGTTCGCAGAACCCAACACAATTCTGTATCGACGATGGGGTACCTGCATCTGGATTTCAACCCATCTCGACGCAGATTCGCACTACTGTGGGCGGTAATCCGAAAGCACAACCAGAAACCGCAGATACCTTGACTTATGGAGTGGTTTATAAGCCGCTGGACGGTCTTGCTATCACCGTAGATCGCTTCGATGTCGCACTCACGGATGCTTTAACAACGTTAGGCGCAAACTTCATTCTCACGCAATGTGCTACGAACGGAAATTTTTGTAATCTGATCGAGCGATTTACGAGTGGTCCGAATGCCGGTAACCCGATTAATGTGGTGAACACCATAACCAATGTTGGTGGGGTAGATACAAGTGGTTGGGACATCGGTTTGTACTACGATTGGGGTGCGACATTCTTAGGTGATGTTGCGATTAGGTACGAGGCGTCCCTTTTGAGTGAGTATTTGATTACCCGTGCAGATGACACCTCCGATGACTTGACAGGTCGTTTTTCCGATGATCTTGATGGTTATTTCACCAAGTATAGAAGTAGCACTAGTGTAGTTATAGAGCGGGATGCCTTTACATTTAGCTACCAAATGAGAGTTATCGGTGAAGCGGACGAGGAATTTACTGATTTTGCCACCGGTGCAACATTGGAGAGAACAGTTGAAGGTCGTATTTATCACGATATTCATGCTAATCTCGACTTACCAGATCACAACGTGACATTGTCCGGCGGCATTGATAACTTAATGAATGAAGAGCCTCCGTTGTCTTTGGATGGGTTCAACGATAATACGGATGTACGAACCTTTGACACCGCAGGTCGGTATTTCTTCTTCAAAGTTAATTACGCGATGTAATAGACTTCGTCACCGATCATTGTTGGAAAGTAGGCACGTATATTCGCGCCTACTTTTTTGAGAGTACCTCTCTTCGCCAATGTACTGTAGCTCGGCAAGAAAAAGTACTCGTATTCTGCTAGAGACTTTGCGTCACCGTTTCGGGTATGCTTGGATCGCTGATCTTTTCTTATCAAACGACCCCCTTTTTTGTAGCAACTGTCTTGAAATATAGAATAACTTGCAAATTCCTTGAGAACTAACACCGAGCACTCGAACAGAGGAAGAAAAAACAACTTTGAATCCTACACTTTGTACCGTTATGAAAGAAAACTTGCGGACTTCAACAATTACCCTTCGTACCAGGCGGAATCGAGTGAACTGGGCAAATAAGTCTCGGTATATTTCTTTGCTCTGCATCGTATTTGTCACATTTGTAGGTCACGCGCAAGTTGAAGATGATGCAGATACAGCTCAACAGGAACTTGAAGAGTTAGTTGTAACGGGATCTCGTATCGGGAAGCCTGAGTTAGAGGGTTCGAGCCCAGTTCAGGTTCTCGATCTTTCATACATTACACGATCTGGTCAAACGTCGGTAGGACAGTTACTACGCGAAATACCGTCGGTAGCCGGAGGAGCTCAGACTACTCAGGTCAATTACGGCGGTGACGGGACGAACCAGATTTCATTGCGCGGACTGGGGTCAACGCGAACTTTGGTTCTGATGAATGGTCGGAGATTACCGCCCAGTACCACAGGTCTCTCCGCGACTAGTATTAGTAGTGCCGTGGACCTAAACACCATTCCGATTTCGCTAGTCGAGCGAATTGAAGTAATTAAAGACGGAGCTTCAGCAATTTATGGATCAGACGCCGTTGCCGGTGTGGTTAACGTTATTACCAGACGAGACTTTCAAGGTTTAACTCTGAACGTCCAGACCGGTAGTACTCACGAGGGAGATGGTGCACGAAATCTAGTTGATGTAACCTTCGGGGATAGAAACGACCATAGCGCGTTCACATTCTTTGCAGGCTATGTTGACGAACAGGCAATTTGTGCCTGTGATCGCTCGTGGGCTTCCACCCCAATGGCATCTTACGGTGGGGAAGTAATTTTTTTAGGCAGTACTGCGCCTCCTTGGGGCCGCTATGTATTTTCGAGAAACGGTGAAACAATCGACTTGACGCGAGGGCCAGAGTATGCGGATTTTCGTCCTTTTAAATTCTTCGGCGGCGATACTTATAACTGGGCTCCTGAAAATCACCAACGACAACCGAGTACTCGGTGGAGTATGATGTTTTTTGGAGAACATTCCCTAGCTGATTTCTGGGGGATGCGTGAGGTACGTACATTCATCTCGGCTAGTTACTTAAACCGCGATGGCAACCAAAAAATTGCTCCTACACCATTAGCGCCGCTCGCATTTTTTGCCTATGACGCACCTTACAGTAAGGACAATTTCTATAACCCCTTCGGTAGGGACGTGCCTGATTGGCGTAGAAGGATGATTGAAGGTGGCGCGAGAGTTCACGACATACTGACTCAAACAAAGCAATTGATCGTAGGAATCGAAGGTTGGGCCGGCGAATGGCAGTGGGACGCTTACCATGCATTTGGTGAAACTACGTCGAATGGGCGATTCGGCAAGGTCTATAACCTACATAAAGTCGCGAACGCGGTAGGACCTTCATTGCGTGACGAGTCTGGTAATTGGGTGCTAAATGCAGATGGAAATCCGATGTGCGCCAACGATCCGGAAAACTGTGTCGTCTTGAACGTTTTTAGTGAGAACAGTGTTACTTCAGATATGCTCAACTATTTAACTTTTGTCGACAATCAGTCCAGTTTTCAAGATCAGAGAGTATTCGGTTTCAATATAGTAAATTCTGCTTTGCGAACTAGAGCGTCGGGACCTGTGGGTTTAGCAGCAGGGTGGGAGTGGCGCGAGGAGCGGGCCGCGGACCAACCAGACTCACTCGTTAATACTTTGGGCGACGCAGCGACAGGATTTCCTCGCAAGCCGACGGCAGGTAACTATTCTGCTAATGAGGTGTACGTAGAGATCAACATTCCTTTGGTTTCACGAATGAAAGTTGTGGATTTGTTGGAAGCAAACTTCGCGGTTCGCTACTCAGATTATGATTCTTTCGGCGTCACCACCAACGGTAAATTCGGGTTGAAATATCGTCCGGTAGATAGTTTGACCCTTCGTACTTCTTACTCTCAAGCTTTCCGCGCCCCATCGATATCAAATCTTTTCGGTGGTAACGGTTTTGAATATCCGGCTTTGGTAGATCCATGTTCTCAAAACCCTACCCAGTTTTGTATTGACGACGGTGTCCCCGTTTCTGGATTCCAACCAATCTCGACACAGGTCCGAACGACTATTGGAGGAAATCCCGCAGCACAGCCAGAAACCGCTGATATCCAAACATTTGGTGTTGTTTATCGCCCTTTGGACAATCTCTCCATAACCGTAGACCGTTTCGATATCGCGCTCACCGACGCTTTAACAACTTTGGGCGCAGGTTTCATTCTTGACCAATGTGCATCAGCAGGTAAATTTTGTGACCTTATTGAGCGATTCAAGAGTGGAGCTCTCGCTGGTAATCCCATAAATGTGCAGAACACGGTAACTAACGTCGGAAAAGTGGACACCAGTGGTTGGGATATCGCAATACGTTATGATTGGAGTTCAAAATTTCTAGGTGATGTGTCTATGAGATTTGAAGCGTCTCGTTTGAGCGAATATCTCATTACTCGCGCAGACACAACGACCACCGATTTGACTGGAAGGTTTGTCGATGATCTCGACGGTTACTTTACGAAGTATCGCAGTAATGCTAGTATTGCGATCACACGCGAGAGATTCGAACTGAATTATCAGATTCGGGTTATCGGTGAAGCTGAAGAAGATTTCACGGACTTTTTGACACAAAGTACGTTGCAGCGAACCGTACAGGGACGAATTTATCACAACATCTTTGCAAGTTTTGTTCTACCTGCGCATCAACTGACACTATCTGGAGGGATCAACAACCTGACGAACGAAGATCCTCCACTTTCGTTGGACGGATTGAATGACAACACAGATGTACGTACATTTGACACAGCTGGTAGGTACTTCTTCTTCCGCATGAACTACTCTATCTAGTGCTCGTCTGAACGGCACGGCTCCAAACGGTGGAGTTGGTCAATTTGTGCAAATTGGTATTGAGTGTGGCCACTTCGTCACTTCGGTGACGTAGGTTAGGTTCATGATCGCTTGAGTTTCGGTACTACATAGGGTCCTTCTGGGATAACTGCAATATCACGACTATCATGAGAATCCAATGCATGGCTTAAGGCTTGCTCAATCGATGATATCTGATGTGCGCCGGTAAGTTCAAATTGAGCAGATGTTAACCCCGCGCTGTAAAGCATGATTTCGGCGCGTTGCTTGACATGGGCTAGCAATTGTGTGCTCCATTCATCGATATCTGCTTGAGGTTTGTGTGCGATCGATTGCAAGAAAGACTCCGTTCCTTCTTGACACAATTTCAACTGCGCCCGCTGGAATGACACCGACCCTACACCTTCCGAGCATTCTGCTGCCAAAATTAGAGTCCCGTTAGGTTTGATGATGTCAAGAGGAGTAACCAGTCCTTTGATCGCTTGATAGTAGGTAAGATCAAGCGGGTAGCCCGCACCGGTGGATACAACTATTGGATATTGACGATCTGTCCTAACAACTGAATATTTGCTAGAGTAGACCATCGCTTCATCATGACTTACCTCTAATTCACCAAAGTTCACAAAGCTAAGCTGCCGATCTGTGTCAATCACAACATTCACTCCATAAATTGGGGTACCGCAATGTTGTCGAAGTTGTTCAATGATGGCTAATAATTCAGCATGTAATGGATTATTTTTAAGCTCACATACTTTACAACCGTGGTGGCTAAGAAATTTCGAATTGTGTAACGTGCGAATAGTGCTTTCATGGGCGACACCGGGTACTACCACTTTTCGACCACCGGAAAATCCTGCCATAAAGTGTGGTTCAACCAGACCCGTAACGAGCTTTAAATCAGCTTCCACGAATCTTCGATCCAGTTTAACATGGGTACCATTTGTGGTTCGCCCAAGATCGGTGTGCATCTCATCGTCTCGCGCGTTATGATTTTCGACCCGAACGGTTTCCCAAAGAGTGTGTTCTCCGAGTAAGGTACGCAGCTCTTCTCCAACGTTGGGACGGTGTAGACCAGTCGCGATCAACAACAAAATATCTGCAGGTTTGATGCCTACTTCGAGCAGCGTCTTCAGTATTGGGGGGACTAACACGTGATTTGGCACTGGGCGCGTGATATCGCATACCAAAACACAGGCTGTTGTGCTCTGTTGGGCTAGTTCCCGGAGAGTTGGGGAGCTTGATCTCGCATTCAACGCAGACTGAATTTTGCGCTCAGGATTCTGGACTACGGGCATTGTCGGTTTCTCGACCAACGTTACCTGACAACCATTCGGGACGGAGATGTTCAGGCCACCTTTGCCGTACCGTAAAGGAATTACCAAGCTAAAAAAATCTCTGGGAAATGCTGCTTCGTGTGGAGATTATTTGACCTGCGACGCATAGGCCAGATTACTCTCTACGCTCAAGAACGTATGCATGTTGCGAGAGTTCGATGTCAGGTATACGAGTATTGCCTTCGTTTTGGGCGGTATCGATTTGCTGCTTTGTTCTCGTAGGCTTCTAGTTCTTCGATTTCGTCAAGTTGATATTGACGTTTGTAGTGTACTGCGACAGGACCGACGACAAGCGAGATGAGGTACATCATCCCCCAGCCAAAGAAGATTCCAAAAGCGAGAACTGGTATATCTATCGTATCCAAATTGATCCATCCACCGGGACCACCGAAAAGTAAACCTACGGCACAACCGATGACCATAAAGATAAAAGAGAACAGTAGCGCAAGGAGTCCCCAACCCACACCAGCGTAGAACAGACCAAGCGGTCCAAATACTAAGACCAGCACAAATGCCACAAATACCGACTTGAGGTTGCGATATCGCAAGAAAATTATTACCTCACTATCGCGGAACAACAAAAAGTTTAATGAATTCCGCGGATTAAGAACACACTAATTTCGGTTGCAATCAATTGTCATCCAGTTGGATGATTTTCAACACAACATCCTACCGTGTTAAGCATTCTATACACATCTCATTCCACTACAATCTTACGCATGTTCCGAACAATTCTATTATTCGGTCTGATGGCTGGAGTCATCGTCGCAGCATTGACGCTATTGGTAACCATCGTCGCGGATCCGACACAATCCACAGTTTTCTTTCAACTTACAAGATTGCTTACCATGGGAGTGGTATTGTGTACCAGTTTATATGGAATAAAAAAGGTGCGTAATCGAATGCCAGATGGTTCAATTTCGCTACCACAAGGCATTGTGGTTGGTTTTGGGATAACTGCGCTAGCCAGTTTGATTCACTGCGGTGCTTGGGAGGCGTATTACTTTTCGAACGATTACCAATTTGCTCGTGATGTATCTCAAAATCTGATCCAAAAAGCACAACTTAGCGGCGCAAGTGCGATCGAAATAGCAGAAATGATGGAGAAGAATGGAAGAATCGTTGAAGCGTTTACCAATCCTCTTCACCGCATTACATTGGGATTTATGCAGATGTTTGTCGTTGGTGCCGTTGTGAGCCTCGTTGGAGCGGTGCTTATTCGCAAATCCAACTTTTGGGCGGTGCAAAGCGAAGGCAGTTAACCTAGATATGGCAAGGCGAATGTACTGACAACAATCCAGACTTTGGAACCCCATAAGTCGCGCATTGTTCAGAGCGTTTATAACACTCACGTTTAATGGTACTAGCCACTCATTAACTCTACTTAAACCGAGTGAGGCAGTTTTGAGTCGACGGTTATTCTTCTCGAGTATAAACGTCTAGTGCGGTTTCAATCTGTTTTGCGAAAAATTCTCCGTTTTCCTGACCCGTCTCTCTTAGTACCTTAATCGCTGTTTCGAGATTCGTTAACTTTTCTGTACTAGGTTCATTTAAATATTTGGACAGCTCAATCCATCCCATCGCCATACATCGACCATCTTCTTCGTCCGCTCTATCTCTTGTGCTTTCAAAGTATTTGATAGCCGCGTCGAAGTTTCTTGCATTTAGCTCATGCGCACCATTGATCCAAAGAGCATTGAAAGTGACATCATCTGTTTGTGAGGCTAGATCAAGCGTGACACGCGCCGCCGACTGTCCTAATTCCTGACTTTCTTGTGAAATCGGTCCACTATCGTCCCAGCCTGGCCAAGTGAAGGCTGCGATGTTGTACGCGCAACCGCGCGCAAATTTTCGGAGCTTATGCAACTCGTCTTCATTTTCGTCTTCAGTCTGTGCTATACGGTGCAGTGCATAGTGCAATTGCAGACGTGCGACTGGTACGAAGAGGTCACCACGTTGCGTCTTACTGAGTTCAACCATGAGTTCCGATATCGCCTTCCACTCAGTATCGGTCATCGTAGTTAAGACAAGTTCATCAGTGTTCATCGACATAGTTCTAGTTGACAAAGACTTTGGACTTAGTAAATTGAGTGCGGGTACCGCAGGTCAGACTACGAGCAACGCACTGTCGGACAGTGCCCCTACGTGAAAAGGAGAGTCTTAAAAGCTCTTCCCAATTGAAAGTACAAATCGAAATTCGGCATTAGGATCATCTAAAGTTGACCCAACCAATGAGCCACTAACGTCTAAATCGGCAATAGGAACCGTGATACTCAGGCTAGCATCCATGTAACTGTCTTCACCTGGAGCGAAAAAGTCATCAGAATCAGCAATACTCCATCCAACTTGTGCGTCAATCGAAAATTGATCCTCTATCGTCCAGCCAACGCCGATGAACGGATAGAAGAAAGATGGACCACCAGCTCCAAAATATTCGTTGGAAAAATTAAATCCTATCGAAGCATTCCAAATATTCGCACTGATTGAATATTCCATGTAGTCTAACACATCTCCTTCGGACGGGTATTCAAACCGAATAATGCTAGCACTCAGCGTAAACAAGTCTGCAATGGTATCCGATTCCCATGACGCGTATAGATCTAACTCCATTGATGTAGCGGAGTTAAAGTTCACGTTAGAAGCCCATGTTCCGATGGAAAATCCATTGTCTAGAGCAATGTCAAAGCCTCCTTGGATCGCGGGATCGAGACCTGTTTGTGAAACGCCGCGGAATGAATAGTCCGAGCTCAATGTCACATTAGCGGAAGCTTCGACACCAAAGGCACTCTGAATCATCGCGCAAAGCACTAAGAGTGTCCCTAAGATTAGTTGAAATGATTTCGTTAAGATGTTCATCAGGATCCTCCTTCGAATCAGGTGAACTAAAGTTCTTTAACTCTTTCGGGAGACAGTAGGCGAACCTACTCTCAGATTCTCCCGACTCACACGAGGTCTATTACTCGCCTTCGGACTCTACAGACTCCTCAGAATCCTCTGTTTCGGCTTCCTCTTCGCCTGTTATTAAGTACAAGATGGCGGCTTCAAGTTCTTCGTCAGTGCAGTCATTGCAGTTGCCCATCGCAGGCAATTGATTGAAGCCTTCTTTTGTGTGTTGTAGGAGAACATCGTAACCCTGAGCAACACGAGGTTCCCAAGCATCGGAACCGACAAGTGGAGCGTCTAGTAGACCTTCCGCGTGACACTCAGAACAGTACCTATCGTACACGCCCTTACCAGACAATCCCGTACCACGACGTGCAGATTCCCAATCGAAGGCCGGTCCAACTGAACCGCAGTCTTCACCGACGAGACAGAGATTGCCAAATGGATTGAGATTAGCAGCTATGGCATCGCGTCTTTGTTTCTCTTCCTCTTCGTCAGAAGCTGCGAGTACTAACAAGCCTAACAACGCGCAACACACGCACGCGACGCAACTTCGAAACAATGGTGAAGTCTTCAGAGAGTCCATAATATTGCCCAAAATTATAAACAGTCTATGTTGCAATCGAATCAGTTTCTGTGGTCTTAGCGGTAGCCGTCGCGGTGATCAATTGTCCTAGTTCTTGCACTCGTTCGGCGACTCGATCCCACGATGCTTGCTTGACGTGGCCGTAACCGCGCACTTCACTATAACAACGCAGAAGTTCGACCGCTTTTGAGATATTGTCTTCGTTCAAATTCCCAATTAAATCGTCCATCCGTGCTTCAAAGTCCACTAAGAGTTTTCGTTCGAACTTTCGCTCTTCGATGTGTTTGAACGGATCCAATATAGTTCCTCTCAACCCCTTCAGTTTCGCTAGCAACTTCAAGACAATCCGAACCCAAGAATTGACGCGGACTTTGGACTTTTGTGCCTGCGGCAGCCACGTTGGTGCAAATGCAAATTGGAAACTCTGAACATTCGTAAATTGATCGTCCACAAAACGTTGAAAATTTGGGTGCGAAAGCAAGCGCGCAACTTCATACTCATCTTTGCAAGCCAGTAGTTTGAAATAGGTCTCAATACCCAGTTGAGAGAGTACATCAGTGTTGCCAGTGACTTGTCGTTCTGCAGTCTGGATTTTTTCGGCAAAGACATCTAAGCGCGCGGCATACTTTTCGTTTTGGTACTCTGTCAAGAACGCTAGCCGGTCATCAATGAGTTGTGGTAAAGTTCGTTGTTTCTTCGGAAACATTGCTTCTTCCGGAGCATCCACAATGTCCAGGAAGTTGGAATCCAGTGCGTACTTTCGACCGGCTCGAAACGCTCTAATGTTTTTCTCAACCAGAGTAGCATTGATATTCAGAGCTTTTTCGATGCTGGCGGCTTTTAAGGGGATTAAACCTAATTGCCACGCATACCCAAGCAACGTCATGTTTGCCGTAGTACTCGATCCACTCACGCGTACTGAAAATCTGTCGGCATCTATGGTTTTTAGGTTTCGTCCGAAGGAAGCCAGCTGTCCAACTAATTCTGTGTTCTGAACATCTGCTTGCCGCTGGAGGACAAACTTTGAAGTCGGAACAAGATGGGTATTCACGACGATGTTCGTGCGAGAGTTGTCGAGTGTGGTAACTGCCTCTCGAGACAAAGAGGTCACGAGATCCGCAGCTAATAGCACATCGGTTTCCTTATCGGAAATTTGGGTACGGAGAACCTCATTGTCACTTATCCGCACATTGGCAAAGACAGCACCACCTTTTTGCGCGAGTCCAGTCATATCGAGATTTGACGCATGCTTACCTTCGATGGTTGCTGCCATACCTAGTACTTGGCTCAGCGTGACAACGCCGGTACCTCCAACGCCCGCTACAAGTATATTAGCACTTGTTGGACGTGGTTCCGATGGATCTGGCAGTGCGCTCAAGTCAATTTGCACGATTTCTGGTTCGACGAGATCGGCTTCAATTTCGATCATTGCTGGGCAATAACCTTGCATGCAGCTCAGATCCTGATTACATGCTGTTTGATTAATTTTGCGTTTCACACCGAAGTCAGTCACGACCGGTTCAATTGCACTGCACATCGAAGCACGGGTGCAATCTCCACAGCCTTCGCAAACTGCATCATTGATGACGACCCGTTTCATCTTCTTAGGTAATACACCACGTTTGCGTCGTCGTCGTAATTCGTTCGCGCAAACTTGATCGTAGATCAATATAGTGCACCCTTTGATTTGGCGCAACTTATCTTCCACTTGGAGAAGTTCATCGCGATGAGAAACCTCGTAGTTTCGTTCTTCATAACGTCGGGGATCGTCAGTCACAATGTGTACCGCAGAAACACTTTCAGCGAGAACCTGTTGAACAATGTCGTCGACAGTGAGATTACCTTCGACAGGTTGCCCGCCGGTCATTGCGACAGCATCGTTGTACAGAATTTTGTATGTAACGTTTACACCGGCGGCGACGCACGCACGAATCGCCATAAGCCCAGAGTGGAAGTACGTACCATCCCCTAAGTTCACAAAAATGTGCTGATCATCTACAAACGGTGCTTGTCCAATCCAGTTCGCACCTTCACCACCCATATGAGTAAACGTGTGCGTGTTTCGATCCATCCATTGCACCATGTAGTGACAGCCAATACCGGCGAGCGCACGACTACCTTCAGGTATTTTTGTCGATATGCTATGTGGGCATCCTGGACAATACAGTGGTAGTCTTGATGTGTTGGATGGAGCGTGCTCGTTCACCCAGTCTTCGCTCGTCGAAAAATCCGATCGCGGAATAGCAATGCCATGATCTCGAAATACGTCTATGAGGGCACGCACGATCATGTCGCAACTTATCTCTCCCACGGTTGAAAACAGTTCTCTTCCATGACGCGTTCTACGCCCTTCAATGGTGGGTGCATCTTTGCCATAAAGAATGCTCTTGAGAGAATCTTCTAAATAAGGATATTTGCCTTCGACTACCAATATTGATTCAGCATCCTTTAACAGAGCTTTAACACTTGACGATTCGAGTGGCCAGACTAGACCGATCTTAACAATCCGAACACCAATCGCGGCCAATGTCTGTTCGTCTGCAAATCCTATGAGCTTGAGTGCCTGTCGAACATCCGTATAAGCTTTACCGACTCCCAATATTGCTAATTTTGGTTGATCCGTATCGACGGTAATACGATTGAGATTGTTAACAGCCCCGAATCGGGCGGCAAGCGCAATTTTGGACGAGATTCGAAGTTCTTGCTCTTGTGGCGTATCGATCAGTCGAATGTATGGATCGATTTCTGTCTCAGGGCACTTATAGGAAAAATTAAATTTCTCTGTCATTAGTGTTGTAGCACTGTCCATGATTGCCGTGATAGCGGTTAACGCGACCCAGCAACCAGAATATCGAGAAAGTGCCCAACCAGCCAATCCTAAATTGATCAAATCTTCGATGTCTGTGGGAGTTAAGACTGGAATCTGAAATTCTCGAAGAGCACCAATACTGTTCGAGGGCAGGGTGGAAGATTTGCAAGCAGGGTCATCGCCTACCAACGCGACTACGCCGCCGTATTTGGATGTTCCTGCCCGATTTGCATGTCGAAATACGTCACCAGAGCGGTCCACCCCCGGTGCTTTTCCGTACCAAAGACCAAAGACGCCGTCGTAGCTAGCAGAAGAATAAATATTCGCTTGTTGTGTGCCCCAGATTGCCGTAGCCGCGAGATCTTCGTTGACTCCCGGTTCAAATTTGATTCGGTGCTCCTGAAGAAGGGTACTTTCTTGAACGAGGGCTTGGTCAACTCCACCGAGAGGAGAACCACGATAGCCACTGACAAAGCCTGCCGTATTTAATCCGTTCCTAGTGTCTAGTCGACTCTGCTCTAAAAGTAGTCGTGTGATAACTTGCGTACCGTTGATCCAAACCGGTCCCTCCGTCATTGTGTATTTATCGGAGAGTTGAGTTTCGTAAAGATCGCCGCGACGCTTCATGTAAGGATCTACAAGTAAGTTGACAGGGAATAAATATATTATCCAAATCTCTTAAAAAATGTGCATCGAACCTGCCATATATTTGATGTTGAATAAAATATATTTTTAATAAAAGCCAACTATTTGGAATGATTTACAATGCAACTCGACCGACTAGATATTTCCATTCTTCGTAACTTGCAGGAAGACGCGTCCATTTCAATACAGGATTTGGGCACTAAAGTTGGATTGTCTACAACTCCGTGCTGGCGGCGAGTCAAAAGACTCCAAACCGACGGCTTCATTCGCAAGCAAGTGGCACTGTTGGACCCTAAATTACTGGACTTGGAAGTAAATGTTTTCGTGCACGTTAAATTGAAAGCACACAGCGACGAAGTACTGAATATGTTTGAAGAGTCGGTAGCGACCATACCGGAGGTAGTGGAGTGCTATAGCGTATCGGGTGACACCGACTTCTTGTTACGAATCGTTGTTACAGATGTAGGGACGTACGAAACGTTACTCTACAAAAAACTAATACGGTTGCGAGAAGTCGGGACTCTGAACTCGATGTTTGCTTTACGACAAGTGAAATATACGACTGAGTTGCCTATTTCGTCGGTTTCAGCTCGCGGTTAACCTACATTCGAAAAATACCAAATTTAGCGGGGTTAGACTCAAACTCACGTGTAGCGCAATGTAACGCCAATCCTAGGTTGCTGCGAGTGTCTACTGGATCAATGACACCGTCGTCCCACAACCTAGCGCTAGCGTAATACGGATGACCTTCTTTCTCGTACTGTGTGTGGATTTCAGTCTTGAACTCAGCTTCGTCCGCTTCTGACCAAGTTTTTGCTTGATCAGTGAGACTATCTTTTTTTACGGTCGCAAGTACATTGGCAGCTTGCTCGCCACCCATTACCGAAATTCTGGCGTTCGGCCATGACCAGAGCATGCGAGCATCGTAGGCTCTACCACACATTGCATAGTTTCCCGCGCCAAAGGAACCGCCAATGATGACAGTAAACTTTGGTACAGAACTACAGGCGACTGCGGTAACCATTTTGGCACCTTCTTTCGCAATACCTGCGTTTTCGTATTTCTTTCCGACCATGAAACCAGTGATATTTTGAAAAAATATTAACGGGATGCCGCGCCGATCTGCTAACTGTATGAAGTGCGCACCTTTCAATGCCGACTCACCAAAAAGTACACCGTTGTTCGCTAAGATGGCAATTGGGTAGCCGTAAATTCGCGCGAAAGCACACACAAGAGTTTCACCGTACAATGGTTTAAATTCGTGTAACCGAGAACCGTCGACAATCCGCGCAAGTACTTCCCGCACATCGTACGGCGTACGGGTATCTGGGGGGATTATTCCATAGATCTCATTTGGGTCGTAGATTGGCTCTTGGGGTGATGCTACTTCAACTTTAACCCGATAGTCTAGGTTGCTGTCTGCGATAATTTCACGGGCGATAGCCAAAGCGTGTGTATCGTTTTCGGATAAATGATCAGCGACTCCTGACATGCGTGTATGTACTTCGCCGCCACCAAGTTCTTCCGCTCCAACGATCTCGCCAGTAGCTGCTTTTACCAGAGGGGGGCCGCCTAAAAAGATCGTACCCTGTTCTTGAACGATGATGGTCTGATCGGACATTGCTGGCACATAAGCACCACCAGCAGTGCAGGAACCCATCACGATCGAAATCTGCGGAATTCCCCGCGCAGACATATTCGCTTGGTTGTAAAAAATCTTACCAAAGTGTTCCCGGTCTGGAAAAACTTCGGCTTGAGATGGAAGGTATGCACCCCCGGAGTCCACTAAATAGATGCACGGGAGACCATTTTCTAAAGCTATCCTTTGCGCTCGCAAATGTTTCTTTACGGTAATCGGGTAATAAGTGCCCCCTTTCACGGTCGCATCGTTGGCGACGATGACACACGGTTTCCCGTGGACTCGACCAATGCCAGTAATAATACCGCCACAAGGTACCGTATCCTTGTAAAGTTGATACCCCGCGAGAGGAGAGAACTCTAAAAATGTAGAGTCTCGATCAAGTAGTGTCGCGATACGACTCCGCGGTAGGAGTTTACCTCGTTTTAAGTGGAGTTTTCGAGCTCTTTCACTACCACCTCGTGAAATTTCGTCAAGTAACCCAGTGAGCGATTTGACGAGTGCTCGGTTGGCACTTTGATTTCTTTGAAAATCTGGGTCCCTTGTTTTGACTTTAGACTGAAAGTTGTTCATGCGATGTTCCGTTCCGGTAGTCTTTCCCTTGCGGTTGCGTTTCCAACGTGAGTAAGGATCTCGTAGGCGATCGTTTTCGTTCTCGAAGCTACTTCATCGACCGAGATCGTGGGACCAAAAAATTCGACAAAATCACTTTCTCTTAACTCGGCTACTTGTGTACAGTCTACTTGAGTCGCATCCATGGTGACTTTTCCTATTATGGGCATACGGCGGCCGCGAAAGGCTACTGACCCGTTATTCGAAAGCGCGCGAGACAGACCGTCGGCATAACCGATTCCTACAACAGCAACGCGTTTCGGGGAAGAGGCCGTATAGGAAGCTCTGTATCCTATTGAGGTGTTTGGTGGTACATCTCGAATCTGTAATACTCGGCCTTCAAGCGTACAAACCGGGTCTACTGGGTTATCTCGATTCATGAAAGGGTTGCCCCCGTAGAGTCCTATTCCAGGTCGAACAATGTCTCCCTGGAATCTTTCGCCACTGAGAGTAGCCGCGGAGTTACCAATACTAGTGGGAGTATTCGGAAAGTAAGCTCTTACATTATTGAAGATCGAAAGTTGAACCACGTTTTGTGGATGATCCGGATCATCAGCACATGCTAAATGGGTCATCAGAAGGCAGATTTGAAAAGAAGAAAAATCCAACCCATCAAGAGTATTGGGATCAAGTCCTAGCCGATGCATCCCAGTATCTACATGAATCGCGCAGGGAAACTCTTGATACGGTGCCCAAAGCGTGATTTGATTCGGCGAATTCAGCACTGGGATCAAGTTGTGTCGTGATATCTCTTGAGCGGCTGAGTCGTTGATTGGACCAGACAAAACATAGATATTTGTCGGAGTCAGATCACGGATTGCAATTCCTTCATTAGGGGTCGCAACGAAGAAATGTCTGCAACCTGCTTGATGCAGCAATGACACCACTCGACGAGCGCCGGTCCCGTACGCATTTCCCTTTACAACAGCACCGCATGCTCCTACAGCGCGTGAATTAAACAGCTCAAAGTTGGCTAGGAGAGCTTGTTCGTCTAACGTAAAGCGCTTAAATACCATGAAAAACCAGCAATCGCGCGTGTGTCTGCGTCAACACCACGACGGAATGAGGGGTATAAGCTCAACCGTTGCATTAAAAAGTCATGTCTTACGCTAGATAAAAGCCTTCCTCGCTAATAGGCAATGTTCGCACTCGATGCCCACACGCGGCAAAAATTGCGTTACCTACTGCTGGTGCAAGTGGTGGGAACATGGGTTCTCCTAAACCGGTGGGTGAATATTCGCCAGTATCCACAAAGTGTGTGACAACTTCAGGCGTGCTTGAAGCTCTAAGCATTCGATATTTATCGAAATTAGTCTGTTCTGCTCGACCGTTTTCAAAAGTCACCGATAAATCCATCATGGTTGACAACGCGTCGACAACACTACCTTCAGCTTGGTTTTCTGCACCGCTTAAGTTAACAATAGGTCCTACATCAGCGACAACAGTGACCTTGTGCACGGAGAGTTTGCGTCTTTCGACATTGTCGCCGACTCGATTTTTGACTGTTCGTTCTGCTCTCCCAACACTCACTTCGGCGACTTCGGCGACGTGTCCAGAGTGACTGAAATAAAACGCGATTCCGAGCCCATGACCATTGGGTAATGCTTTTCCCCAACCAGCTTTTTCAGCGGCAAGTTTGACAACATTTGCCGCGCGTCCTGTATGCATACCACCTCCGCGACCACCGCCTAGGGACCTAGGCTCACCTAGCACTTCGAGTAACACCTCAAGAGAATCTCGTTGTGCCGCGTGTGCTAGCTCGTCTAGGAAACATTGAACGACAAATGCGAAAACATTGGAACCAGGCGCGCGCCATGCGGCACACCGATGCGTCCAGTCTATGGCGGTTTGTTCGACCCGAAGATTTGCTACCATACCTCCAGGAAAAACGCCTCCACTGACACTACTCGCGGGTCGCCCTCCAGGAGCAAATGTGATGAATCGGTTCCGCCACCCAGAAACTTTCCCGCTTTGGTCAACGCATCCGTCCATTTGGTGAAAACCTCCTGCGCGAAAGAGATCATAGGCGGTATCGTCGTCGCGAGTCCATTGCAGTTTGATAGGACTTTTAGAACGACGTGCGATCGCTGCCGCTTCGCTAACAAAGTCGTTATACAACCTACGTCCAAATCCACCCCCACAACGCATTTGATGCAGCGTGACTTGCGAACGTTGCAAGCCAGTCATGTTTGCTGCGGTTCCAATGGCAGAGCCTGGTGTTTGAGTTGGAGCCCAGAGTTCTAAAGAATCACCTTTGAAGTGAGCAGTACAGTTTTGTGGTTCCAATGGCGCGTGCGTTACAAAGTGATATTGATAAAAACCACTAGCCGTAGCTGTGCTCGAAGACATCGCGGCATCAAAATCACCAGTATTTGCTACTTGATTTCCCGCTTCTACGCTTCGTTTTTCAGCTTCTCGTTTGGCAAGGATCCAGCTATCTTTTGCAGCATTTGTTTCGTCCCACTCAACTTTTAGTGCACGTTTTGCTTCGAACGCTTCCCAAGTACTATTTGCGATTATCGCGATTCCCGGTAGTAGTTCTAGGACGTTTCCATTTCCTTCCAACGCAAATACGTCGACCACACCAGGCAACTGCTTTACTTCGTCTATGTTCGCCGATCGTACAGTACCACCAATCGCAGGGCATTTTTGGTAGACAGCGTATTTCATGTCAGGTAGTGATACATCGATACCGAACAGCGGTTCACCGCGCACGAGTGCTTCGTTATCAACACCTGTTACCCGCGTACCGAGCAATCGAAACTTTTTTGGGTCTTTGAGTTTTACAGTGTTTTCCGCAGGTATGGATAACGTAGCTGCCGCGTCTGCAAGTGCTGTGTAGGAGATTTTTCGACCCGTTGCCTCGTGAATAACATGACTCGCTTCGGTCGAGAGCGTGTCTGTCTCAACACTCCATTCTTTCGCCGCAGCTTCAACAAGCATCCTCCGCGCGGTAGCACCAGCCTGTCGGAGACGTGCGTAGTTTGAAGGAATCGACATGGAGCCACCTGCAAACTGTCCCCAACCATATACGTCTTGATTGATATCTGACTGCACTACTTCGATATCGGTCCAATCGACATCGAGCTCTTCAGCAACAATCATCGGTAACGAAGTCTTAACTCCTTGTCCGATTTCGGGATTTGGCGCATATAAAACAATGCCGCTATCGTCGATCTTTATATATCCGTTGGGTTGGAACGACTTACCGTTCGTTTGTGCATGAGTCTTCGGAAGGGTAAAACCCAACATCAGACCGCCACCTACGACCCCCGATAGTTTTAGAAACTGTCGACGATCGAGTTTGAACACAACACTATCCTCGGATACGCTTGCTGCTTGGCGTTCACCAGTAACGAAGTCTGTGATGGTGTTTACGCTGTTGTAATTTAAAGTACTCATTCTTTAACCTCCATTCATTGCGCTTGCGTTCGCTTGCGCGACTTTCTTAATCGCATTACGGATGCGAATGTAGGTCCCACAACGACAAAGGTTGGGATCCATCGACTCATCAATCTCGGAATCTGACGGTGTTGGATTGTGCCGTAATAGAGCTTCTGCGGAAACAAGCTGGCCAGCTTGACAGTACCCACATTGTGCGACATCCAGATCAATCCATGCTTGTTGCAGCGACGTAAGCGTACCATCTGTTGAGGCGACGCCTTCTATAGTGGTGACTTTTGATTCTCCCACCGCAGACACGGGGTAAAGGCAAGATTTCGTCGCTTCACCGTCCATGAGCACGGTACAAGCACCACATTGGCTGATACCACATCCATATTTGGTTCCGACTAGGGACAGATGATCTCGTAGTACCCAAAGGAGGGGTGTTTGTGGATCGATCTCACCGAGATCGTGTATTGTGCCATTCACGTTGATCTTCATAAAGCAAGTTCTCCAGTGTGTTTAGCTCAGAAAGAATATATTATTGATTGACGCGTATCTTTTGCCCGTCATAAAGTACATCAATGCACTAGGTATATCCGTCAACAATATCAATCGAAATTGACCTCTAACGGGTGTATGAAACGTACCGCAGTTCTTTGCGTTTCGCTAATGCTACCTCGGTCGGTAAGGAATGGAGATCAGAATTTGGTTACTGACGGATTTTCACTCTGACTCACTCGTGTCAGTATCCGATGTTTGTTCCGATTCAGGGTCGTCAGCGTGCTGTTTCAGCCACTCCCTAGGTGCGATTGGTTCGATTTCACGCCACAACCCCAATTTGTGCTCTCGTGCAAATTTTTCCGCTTCGCGATAGGCTACTAAATCGGCAGTGTCGTCGTCTTCCGTCGGAGTAGCCCAACCGTAGCCTTCCAATAAGAGATGGACATTAAAGTTGGAATTTGGATGATTTACAATCAGTACCTTAACTAAGGGTTTGCCGCTATCTTCGATTTTTATTTGTTCCAAAATCACGGTTTGCTGAAGCAACTCGTCGACCAGATATTGGCTGGCTTTTTTTGAGAAAAATTGTTCTTTGGGGGTTAGTTCTGGTGCGTCAACTCCCCACAAGTCGACCTCGATCCATTGTTCCTCGGAACACGGTTCGTCTTCGGTCGGGCAGTATTTAAACGTGTCGCCGTCGACTATTTCGGTTACGGTACCGGACGTCACTCGGAGCTCAGATTCAGTTTTTTCGGCGGTCTCCTCAGCAAGACTTATCGTTCCAAGTCCAAGGACGAAACCGTTAACGAGAAGTACTCGAATAACTTGTCTGTAAAAAATCAAGAGAGTTTCCCGCCAGTGTACGCGTTAATGAGTCCGCTTAATTTTGTAGTAAAAACCTTGTCTTTGTTTTTTTCTCGACACAATTCTATTGCATAGTCCAACACCGTTCCAGTCGATGGATATGCAGGTGTGCGCAAATTTGCACCAAACTCCAGCAGTGTTTTAGCCACATCGAGTTGTTTCGAGCGAAGTGCACTGAATAGGGGCACGGGGCCTTGTTGATTTCTTCGTGCGTTGACGTTCGACCCAGCGACCAGCAAAACACGCGCTAGTTTTGCTTGGTTAGGGTTGTTCTCAGTTAGTTCGAATGACTTCAACAACAACGTTGCATTGGATGAATCACGCCAGTGTACCAGTTTTGGGTATTGAATCAAGAGCGCGCGCAATCCGTGATAGTCTCCAGTGCTCATCAATGTCACTGCGGTACGGAATGTTCTTTCCTCCGACATCTATGGACTCTCTAGTGCTGCGATGAGGACCTAAGGGCTTGAGTGACATTGAGACTTTGTGCGACCAACGCGTTGGGTGCTATCCGAGGTCGGGTTGTACGTTGGTCAATCACGGTCATACCGCGGGTCAAAGAACTTTCTATTTCGACTTGGACTGCTAATTGTTCAAATCTAAAGAGAGAAGGGTGGGTAACGGCGAACACGGCACAAGGATCATGTAGTGGCGCAAATCGTTTTCCAATCACTCGCTCCATGCGGTTCAAACTGAAGTTCATCAGAGCAACAGTAAATTCGCTCCGTCGCGTCCCCAAGTTCCTAATGTGATTCACAGTCTCGTCCATTATTGTTAACTGATGAGTTACATTGAGCCCGCAAATTCTTAGATTCGCGCCCGATGCGTAGACCGCCGCGGCAGCATGGGGATCGGCGTAGGTATTGAATTCTGCAACAGGGGTGATATTGCCAATAGTCGTACTACCCCCCATGATCGATATACCCCCTATTCTTTTGCCCCAAGCTGAGTCTCTAGTAAGAGCTTTGCCGAGGTTCGTAAGAGGACCGAGAGCAACCACCCAGTCTTCTTCCGACACGCAGTTTAGGAGGTATTCACAAGCAGACATGGGCTCAGATTTGCGATTGTGTGGAAATCTCGCAATCTCTCCTAAGCCGTCGCTTCCGTGAGTGAGATTGTCTTCTATAGGTTCGACTTCTAAAGGTTGACTTGCACCGGCATAAACGGGCACCTCCGCGTCTGCGAGTGCAACAGTCATTAGTGCGTTCGCCGTGGTCTGTTCTACCCCAACATTTCCACAAACTGTAGTTATCGCTTTTATATCCATGTGTTGGAGTGCTAACAAAATAGCGATCGCATCGTCGCACCCAGGGTCACAATCAATGATTATCGACGGCATGGCTATGTATTCTGTATGATTGCATGCATTTTCTCACAAAATTTCATGCTCGACGAAGGAGAACAGACGTGTCCAGCAAAACTTTAAACCTTGATGAATCGGTCTATACATACTTATTGCAGAACATTCATCCAGAAACATCTGCACAAAGAGAACTAAGGGAAATCACTCGTGAAACACTCAGTATGTACGGGATGCAAATTTCTCCCGAACAAGGAGCGTTTATGGCATTGTTGTGCCGTGTTTTAAACGCTCGCTTTACTCTTGAAGTGGGCACATTCACTGGGTACAGTGCACTTGCTGTCGCTCAGGAACTACCAGAAGGCGGAAAGTTAGTGGCTTGTGATGTATCTAAAGAGTGGACCGACATTGGCCGTCAGTATTGGGTCCGAGCAGGTGTTGCCGACAAGATTGATTTGCGTCTTGCACCAGCTACCGAAACTCTAACGAATCTACTGGTTGAGCATGGAGAGGGTGCTTTTGACTTTGCATTCATTGATGCGGACAAGAGCAACTACGATGATTACTACGAACTTTGTTTGCAATTGATTCGTGTAGGAGGACTAATTGCTATCGACAATGTTCTTTGGGGTGGTCGTACGTCGGATCCAACAGTTACTGATAACGCGACTGTTGCGTTGCGTGAGCTCAATGCTAAAGTGCGGCAAGACAAACGCGTATTTGCGACGATGCTACCGATTGGTGACGGTCTAACACTTGTTCAAAAACTATAAGAAAAGATCGACTTTGTCACCTGTTAATCGCCCGGTTACCCCAACCATGGACCTTCGATGGCGAAGGTGATTCCCGGTGACTGTATGTTTACATACAGAGTTTTGCCGTCAAATGCAAATGTCGCACCAGCCCATTCGCTTGATTGGTAGTTATTGACTTGAATAGCCTCTCTCTGTGCTAGTGTTTTGTCGATCCGGACGTTATTCTCGGCGATAATTCTAGCGGTATTGTCCGTCCCGAGAACCAACAGTCTTGCACCCGATATAAGTTCGTTGTCGGCGTTACTTATACCGCCACCGTCTTCACACACAACGATTTGTCCATTAACTGGATTGACTGTGATATTGTCGATGGCATCGGCCATGAGTTCACTCGACGAGGCGAAACAACAGGTGAGTTTTTCATTTTTTGGATCATAAGCCCAGACACTACCATTGCGAGTGGGTCCACCTGCCGTGTCGATGAAGTAAATTAAACCGCCATGGTACCAACAACCTTCTCCACGACTAAATCTTGCGGCTTGTTGTGCGACACCTTGAAGGAAAGGACCCGACATTCCTCCACCGGCCGCGTTCGGACCACCTTCGTAGGCTGGAGAAAACATTTGCGGGTCGGCATCAGGGTCGTCGATTTCCACCCAGCCGACATCATATTCGCTCTTAAACGGTGCATCGATCAGGTTGGTTACCTTTTCTTTATTAACCTTCAGCATATCGAGTCTTCCACCTCGATCTAAGGAACCAGGTTTTTGTGAGTCATCGTTTGGGATGAAGCGGTAAAACCCGGATAAGTCGTTGTTGTCTTCAGTGAGATACACGTACCCAGTATTTGGATCGATGGCTGCAGCTTCGTGACGCATCAAGCCCATGTCTTTTATCGGCTTGTGACTGGATTTCCCGAGGTGAGCTGGTAATGCTTCAAAGACATAACCGTGATCTTTGGGTTCGTGGTCATTCGTAGACTTCTCCAGCGAACGTCGATAGACTATTTCTTCGCAACTGAGCCACGTACCCCACGGAGTAGGACCTCCTGCACAGTTCACCATCGTACCAGCGAGGATTGGTGTCGTTGCGGCGTACTTACCGTTTTTCAGCGTAACTGACGTTACTCCACCCCCGGGTGCAGCTTCAGCTGTTCCGTAGTCGACGGTAGCTCGGTCATAGGCTTCTTCTGCCCAATTGGTGAAATGCGCCCCGACGGAGCGCTCATGGTTGCGTAGCAGCTCTACTTCTCCCGATTCTCTGCCAGGTACGACAGCCATTCCATCGTGCCGGTCAGGTGTGGCTACGCCCGTACTCATCTCGTCGCCAGTCCATCCGAACGAACGGTATGTAAAACCAGGCGCAAGTTTCAAAAGGTCGAGACCCGTGGTAGGATCAGTCGTTGGTTTTAACAGTGACACAGGTTCAGTTGCTTTCAGCCCAAGTAAAGGGAGCACGAAAGGAAACGATGCGCCGAATTTGAGTAACCTACGTCGATTCATAAAGAGCCTCGATTATTTTGATCTTTGACTCATACAATTATGTCGAATAACGTTATATATTTGTGAATCTCTGTTTTTTCAATCAACGACTTAAATCAAAATCAGGTACAGACAAATATAAGTTGAAACCTTCCCCGCGATCTCTGAAGCTTCTCGTCGGAATTAGCGTAGTTGTCGCGTTAGTTGTGGTCATACTTGGGGCATACACTCGATTAGTAGATGCAGGATTGGGGTGTCCCGATTGGCCAGGATGTTATGGCCAGTTGTTAGTACCTAGCACCGCCGCCGAAATTGCTGCTGCTGAAGCGCGTTTTCCCAATACATCGGTGGATCAGGCGAAAGCATGGACTGAAATGGTTCACCGCTATCTAGCCACCAGCTTGGGAATACTCATCATTGCTGTATTGGTCCTCGCGTGGTATTACAAATTGTCACTGCGCTTTCCACTAGCATTACTAGCACTCGTAGTTCTCCAGGGAGCGTTTGGTGCATGGACTGTAACTCTACTGTTATGGCCACAGGTTGTAGTTGCGCACTTACTAGGAGGTTTTGCCACACTCCTGCTTCTTTGGTGGTATTTCCTTACACTGACTCCGATCGAATTGCCGAAGGTAGCCACGAAGCTACGCGTTCACCTATCAGTGTTTTTGGTGGTGGTAGTGCTACAAATTGCACTCGGAGGATGGGTCAGCGCAAATTACGCCGCAATTGTTTGCCCAGATTTTCCGCTGTGTAATGGAACTTTGTTGCCAGAAATGGATATGGCTGCGGGATTGAATGTGTTTCAGACAATTGGTCCCGATTACACCGGCGGCGAAATGTCTTATGAAGGTCGGATTGCAATTCAGAACTTGCATCGGTGGGGCGCATATGTTGTGACTGCGTTTGGTCTCGTTCTCGCTTGGCGTATTCGTGGACCTGTTGGGCTTGTGCTTGGGACCGTGTTGTGTACTCAGGTATTTTTAGGCATATCGAATGTTCTCTTTTTATTACCGCTTCCTGTAGCGGTGATGCACAATGCAGGCGCAGCTCTGCTTTTGTTAGTTGTGTTTACTTTCTTAATGCAATCTCGACTGGCGCGGTGAGAAATTGGTACTATCGCTCAGGACATGACTGTTGTTCTTGTTGAGGGATTCAATAGTTGATTGAGCGAAGCATGTTCTTGAGAGCATTACTCGTCTTGAGTTGAATTACTTTTTTCAATTATGTATTTTTTTAACGTTTCCATTTCGCTCTCAGAGAAATTTTGAGAGTGAAATCGCGAGAGCTCGTTCGCGACCTCTGACCGGATCTCAGCGGTGGGGAACACTTTCATTGCGGACAAAACCGCAGGTGGATCAAACTTCGCCCATTCGAACGCTATACTACGATAGAACTCCGGTTTAGCGGAATCCGGTAATTCTTGCACGAGACTTAAGGCTTTTTCTGGCTCACCATTGGCAACGAGGCTGACTCCCACAGATCGATACACAACCACTCTCGTTGCACCCTCTCGTGCTTCTGGTAAAAACTCAATCGCTGCGTCGACGTCTCGAAACGCTAGTGCGGAGATTAATCCGGCTTCTAGTCCGATCTCTCTTCCTTCTGGAATAGGTTGCTCGGAAGCGATTTTAATGGCTCGCTTTGGGTCTAAAGAGACCATAGCTTCCAGTGCGGTTTGCAACAGCTGCTCTCGTACCGGCTCATTTTTTGGATACTTTTGAACCCATTCCGTAGTGGCTTGCACATCCGCTTGAGACCACTGATAGACCAGTGCTTGAGCTGCATCTGCTCGCAGTTGCGGATCTTCTAATTGGAGTACTAAGTCTCCAGCGTGAGCTGGTGCGGAGCGCGCAAGGCTTGAAAACGCACCTCGAACAGCAGTAGCCTTGGTAGCCGGGGGGATAGTTTCAAGATTCTCTAAAAGGAAGCTCGGGTTCGCATCGGCCCACGCGTTAACGGCAGAATTTTGCAGTCGTTCGCGCATTCCGCTTGGTTCGAAATCTTGCAGAACTTCTAATGCAGCAATGGGATCCTCGCGCGCCCAAACTGAAACTACTCGAAAGGTAGGCGGAAACATCTGAAACACCCCTTCCTGTGGAATGTCTTTTGCATATTGGAATGCTTGTACAGGGTCTTCTCTGGCAACAGACTCAAGAATTAGATTGATCGAGTTTCCTCGAAATCTGTCCCCAGCATCCGAGCTCTGAATTTCTTCTAAGACGTTAATGCCGTCTTTTTGAAACCACATTAATGCGATCCAGCTGACCATTTCGTGACCGGCAGTACTGTCTGCTTCTGCGACAGCGACGAGTTCGTACCATCTCTTCTTTGGATCCGCGATGTATTCCGTGTTTAGAGAACTAATGTAATGGGCAACTGCATGCGTTTTCAGGTTCAACGCATCGCCAATATCCAGCAACCGCGCCAATGATAAATCTTCTCGAGCCTCAATGATTCCTTTCAATGCGATGAGTTGGTTCGATTTTTCTAGTTGTCTAGCTGCTACTAAAGCCGCATCCAAATCGGAGCTAGCCCAATCGCAAAAAATAGTATGGATCCATTTACTGCGATGAGAACTGTTTTGTGCTCGTGCGAATGTCAATGCCTGCTGTGGTGAATGTACGACTAGCCTTTCTACAAGAGCGGTTTGTAGTGCTTCCCGAACTCGTACAGATTGAATCCAGTTTTCCTCGGTAATACGATGTAGAGTGTCTAAGATTTCTGATTCGGATAGTGAAGCAACAAAAGAATACACCGTCGTGAAGCGTTGTGCTGTGTTGCGATGCAGGGTTGGGTCGGTGAGTTGCTCATTGAAGCTGTCCTCAGTTTCTGAATTGAACTCTTGACTAACCGTATTAGAGTCTTCATTTCCATTTGGTGGAATTAGGATTGCTCTATTATCGTGTGCTCCCTTAACTGTGACATAAACTGCGAGAAATCCAACTATGCCAATCGCTACACCGAGAGATATACAGAAATAAATCTTGAAACGTGAAAGGGGTAGTGAGGAGGAATTTTTGGCAGGGGTTTCAAAAGAGTTCATGGCGGATTGTTCTCAAGAGTGGCTTTGGCTTCTGTACTGAGAAAGGTTTGCAGTTGTTCAATCTGTGCGTCGGTGAGTCGTGTGTTGCTTTCGTTATTTTGAATCAACGTCAGAGCGATCTTGGAACGTGTCTCGGCGGTGGGAAAGCCCTCCATTTCAGCTATCAATCCGGCAGCATCTCGAAACACCCATCTTTGTGCGAGGTCAATATGGAACGTATCGAGATCAGTGTCCGGTAACTCTGAACCTAGATTCAGTGCATCTTGAGTGTCCCCTTGTACAACCAATTCACTTGCGACTGCGACGTACGCTTGAATTTTCGTATCCCCTGAACGAACTTGAGGCAACAGCTCCCGCGCTAGATTGAGATCCGAATGAGCAATACGCCCTATGATCATTGCTTCGGAACCGATCGAACTATCAGCAAGAAGAGATACTTGCCGAGCAATTTGAAACGCCCGCTTTGGATCGATCCATAGTACTTTAGCAGCTACATCGTGGAGCAAGTACGGTCGAACTTCTGATTCGATAGAATCCGAATTCTCTGCCCAATCTATCGCACCTTCCAAGTCTTGACTTAGCCAGGATTCCATCAATATGTCACGCGCTTTCCATTGAGATTCTTTGTCTAACTGTTGGACGAACGAAGCTGCTTCTGTCGGCGCGTCTTGAGCGATCCAATAAATAGATTCGGTTATTGCATCCTCTCGTACGGAGATTGGTACCTCGGGTAATCGCCGGAGGACGTCGCGAGGATCGAGCTGGACCCACTGTTGGACCGCAGAAAATTCAAGATCACTACGAAATTGGCCAGGAGGAACTGCTTTTACAGCTTCTAATGCGACATGGGGATCTTGCGTTGCCCACGTTTGTATCACTGTTCTAGCAACAAATTCTCGGTTATTGGTTTCTAAATCTAACGCAAATGCGAAAGCCTGCTCCGGTAGTGATCGGGCAATTTCACGGAGGATCTCTACCGAAATAGACGCACGCATGTCTTCATCTTCTATTGATGAGATTATTTCATTGAGCACTTCGATTCCCGATGCTTCGATCCATGATCCTGCGATTTGTGCTAGAATTTGAACATGCTCATCATTCGGTTCTGCGAGTACAACAACGTTGTGCCAAGTTTCTTTTGGGTTGTCTGTCGGCACTTCGAGCAACTTGCGAAGATGGAAAGTTGTAGCGTACGATTCGTTTCCAAGTTCCGATGCGATTGCTTTGCGTTCGTCTAAAGTGAGTGACTCGTGCGCTTCTAGAATCCCTTCGAGTGCACACACTCTTAACTCTTGAGTTAAGTCTATTGCACGTATGACCGAGGCGTTGAGATTGACATTCGCCCATTCATAGAAGACTGTTTGCACTAGATCAAAACGGAACGGGTCGCTCCGCGCAAGGGCGAAATCTAATGCTTCCGAGGGACTATTCGGCGTTAGTTGCTGCAATAATATGGTTTGAAAATCTTCGCGGGCTTGGGCCGAAATATCCCAGTCTAAACTGCATGACTGATCCAACCAGGTGATTACTTGATTTTCGGTCAATGCTAGGATCCACTCGGAAATTTCAACTCGTCTTTCATAGGTAGATTTTGAAAGGGTTAGATCTGTGATGCGTTGTGGTACGGCAAGGTTAGACTTACTAGATCGGCCATCGAGCGGACGACTTGCGTTCGTCGCACTGGTCATGGTTCTGTGACCGTTTCGGCCTTGTTCAGTAGTTGATCTCTCGTTCCCGTTGTCTATGAGCTCGAAAACACCTAGGGACACAACGATACCGATACCAATCCCAGTTGCGATCAATATTGCTGGTATGGTTATTCCGCGTTGCATTGCACCGGTGTTCTAGTTTTTCTACACAACGCAAAGCTCATTCAACTAGTTTCGTCTCGATCAACTTCGCGACGAAACAGTTGTAGTGTTGTTCCTACTCTAATGCGGTACTCTATTGAATTTGGTAAAGAAAAGATGGTCAAAGGACATCTCATATGGAAGGGGGTTTGTTCCAACAGTTGTGTTTTTGTTCGGGTTGTCGCATCGTATCAGTCGACATACTGTTGTAGTACTTCTAGTTGGTCATCCGTGAAATTATCTCGATACCTGCGGCTCGACATTCTCAAAGCGACACTTGAACGGACTTTCCCTGTGGGGAAGTCTTTCAATGCGATTAATAACCCTGCTGGATCAACTCTTGCCCACGTCGTAGAAATAGATCGAAAATACTCCTCTTGATCCGATAACGGAAGCTGGAGTCCGATGTCGAACGCCTTCTTTGAGTCGCCTTGATCGATGTGCCGATCCCCTAAGGATTTGTAAGCACGCAATCTCGTTTTACCTTTTCGTACGTTGGGTAGTAGTTCGACAGCAAGATCGATATTTTGACGAGCTATTTGGTTAATGACTCCGACTTCTAGTCCTATTTCATACATTCCTCCGAAGCCACCTCCCGCAGGAATTTCTTGTCGCACAGCTAAATTGAACGCGCGGCGGGGGTCCGAATACACCAAATTGCTAGTTAATGCATCGACCCATTCGTACGCAGTGCGCTCATTCAATGTCCCGTTGTAGACCCAATTTATAGCCCCTTCCTCATCCTGCTCAACCCATTCTTCCATCACGTAGGACACTGCGGAACTATTCCACGGCGAGTGAACATGTTCCAAGGTGAGCTCTGCGGCTTCTTTTGGAGATGTACGCGCGATGGCTTGAATCGCCTCGTCTGTTGCATACTCGGTAATATTTGGTGGAAAAATTTCCAAATTGTTTAACACATATCTAGGTTCGGTTTGTACCCAACGATTCACGACGTGTAGTTGAAGGTTTTCGCGCAGACCACTATGCTTGATGTTGCTTACGGCTTGATATGCCGCCTGTGGCTCAGATCGCGCCCAACTCCTAGCGACAATTTCCCGAATTCCAGAATATCGATCATCGACTGGCAGCTTCATTGCGGACTGAAACGCATACTCGGGGTTTTCATCGGCTTCCTGCTCAAATATGTGGTGCATTATCCCACGTGTGAAGTTTTTGTTCATGGAGCTCGTACTGATTTCATCGATCACGCTGAGCCCATCTTTCTCGTACCATTGTTGTGCGATATTTAATAGTGCTTGCGAAGGAATGAAGTCTATTGATTTGAGCAGTGTTTGAACTTCATCCCAAGTCGATTGAGGGTCATCAAATTGCTGTTCCTCTAAAGAATTGAGGTAAAACTCGACAGCAATTGTTGCATCTCCTAATTCTTTGGCAATCTGTCGATAAGTTGCTAGTGTCTCACCGATTTGTGTGGCGTATATACTGGAAATCGCATTACTCTTAACATGGGCATCCAATGTGTTCGCGAGGATTATTGCTTTCTTCAGATCGCTTGATGCTAAATCTGTGAATAGACTTCGGATCATTGACATCAGAGCAGGGTCGTTTCTTGTGACTTGCCGTTCAATCAAAAATTCCACGGCGGTAGTCGGATCAACTATCGCTAGTTTTTCTACAAGGGCGGTTTGAAGTTCATACTTCACACGGTGCGACAGTTCTTGCCCTTCACTCGTAGTGGTATACAGTGCGTTTGTGATTTGATCTACGGATAGGCTTTTAACATAGGAATATATGGCGAGACTGCGTTCGAACGAATTTTGGTGTAGAGTAGGGTCTTTAAGGGATTTCGCAGACTGGTAGTCGCTGGATGTGGGTAAATAGGATTCTTGTGTAGATGGATCATCAATGCGAGGAGTGAGCCCACGTGTTTCGGACCCTACTGTGGTATGGGCGATTTCTATTGATTCGTTCGATGCTACTGTACCGTACAACAGGTACATACCCCCACCACCCACGGCGATACCTATGCAAAGCACAATCAACGTTGTACGGGATGATTGAGTCATTGACATCAAACTCGTTCGGTGTTACTCACTTCTCGACACCGGAATGGGGTATTTGTTCCAATAGTCACTAGATTCTCGGTTCCGTTGTGTTGGATTGTGTCATAGTCTAGTTGAGCAAACACAGTGCTTACAGATGCAACTTATAGAACACTTCAAAATCTTCATCGGTAGGATTACTCAGGTCAATTTCTTGTAGTCGCTTCAGTGTCTTCTTGTCTTTTTCGCTAATGTGTCTCTCTAATTGCTCAATCTCTTCGTCGGTATAGAAACTTGTGATTCGATTCGAAAATGTCATGGCTAACGCAATTCTTGATCTCGACGAAGTAGGAAAGTCGTCGAACTCCCTCAGAAGTCCTTCTGGGTCTTTCCAAAACCAGTCCATAGCAACTGCTTGGAAGAACTCTGATTTCTCACGTTCATCCAAATGGTTTGCCAGCTCGAGTGCTTGATGTAAGTTTCCTTGTTCAACTAAAGTGGTACCAACATCTGTATACGCAGATGCTTTTCCACCACTTCTAACCTTCGGTAGAAACTCAATAGCAAGATGTACATCTTGATCTGCTATTCTGCTCAGGATGAAAACTTCATCTCCGATCGACTTGTGAGGGCTGTCGTCATCATTGTCTAGCGGTTGATGGAGTGCAAGTTCAAACGCACTCCTTGGATCGGTTCGAACTAGTGTCCTCGCAAGGTCGCTGATGAGCGACGCGCGCATCGGTTTGCGTATCGGGAGACTTAGTACCCATTCTCTTGCTGCCTCTGCATCATCGACGACCCACTGTGAGATTAGAATTTGGGCAAACCGAGACTGCGATGCATCATCGGTCAAGTGCAGTATGAATTGCGCAGTTTCTGTCGGTGATATTCGCGATAATTTCCTAATAGCTCGATTGCTTGCATCGTCTCGTTGCCCAGGAGGTACTAGGTCTAGCCGCGCAAGAAGCTCACGGGGGTTTTTGTCCGCCCACTGCTGAATAGCATTCAGCAGCACTGTTTGGCGAAATCTGGTCGCGGGGATGCTGTCCAACTTTGCTAACAAACCTTTGGGATCCTTTTGAATCCACTGGTTCGTAATTCCGCTTCTTTTAAGGACTTCGACCGCACGATCGCCTAAATTGCTCATTACAAAATTAAACACTTCTTCGGGCTGTTCTGAAGCTAGATCACGTAGTATGTCGTAGAGTACGGACAAATACTCGGCATCGTTGGATATTGAACTCACGATTTCGTCGAGGACGTTGAGTCCTTGATCCTCTACCCAAGCCACAGCGACTCGAGGCAGAACCGATCCAGTCGTGTGTTGGACATGTTCGAGGTTCGCTAGATTCACAATTTCGTACCAAGTTTCCCTAGGTTTGTTTTTTCCGCTGTTGACTAGACTTTGAAAGTAAACCGAAAACGCGTAACTTTCCTCCCCGAGTTCAAGTGCGACTTCTCGCATTTGTTCGAACGAGAGATCATCACGCGCCGCGAAAATAGTTCTCATGAAATTACGAGATTCTTGCTCCGTCAACTCTGTGAGGTGAGCAACTGCACCCTCGAAATCCAACATAGCCCAGGTTTGAAAGACGATGTTTGTCAGTGAATAGTACTGTTGGCGATCCTGAATTGACAAAGCAAAGTCTGCTGCACGGTGTGGTGCTGTTGTCGTGAGTTTTTCCAATAGTGCAGATTGCAATTCGGCCCGATTTTCTAAGGAGGCACGCAAGTGGAGATCGGTGGATTGTTCAAGGTAGTTGACGATTTGGTCGTCGTTGAGGGATGCTACCCAAAAAAGAACTCCCGCTTTACGGTCAAAGGTCGACCTTGGAAAAACTAGATTTTCGAGTTTAGAATCAACCTCCACGGATTCACTTCTATCGACACTATCTGCGGTATTCGAGAATTGAACTGACTTTGTTTCTCGCGCTGAGATCTTCGATTGGTCGAACGATGTCGTGTTGTCTACGATTACGAATAAAGTAATTGCAACGACACCGAGACCGATTAACACTCCAGCAACGAAGACGAGGATGCGTGTGTGAAAAACCTGCATTGAACGAGAAAAATCTAGTACTGGTGTGGCTTCCTGTTTACAAAAAAAGCTCCCGCGACAAATAATGTGTGGTCAGAAACGGTAAACAACTCAGCGTCATCTCTTGACGGTAGTTGAAAGATTCTAATCTAACTTTTGCCGGATGACGTATCAAACCATTTGATTTACGGCTTCTGGACTGAGATCCTATGCTTAGGGAGTCATCACATATCACTCTTCCAA
The DNA here is from genome assembly GCA_964511425.1 of uncultured Pseudomonadales bacterium. GTDB lineage: Bacteria > Pseudomonadota > Gammaproteobacteria > Pseudomonadales > Azotimanducaceae > Bin55. The sequence continues at coordinate 164,412 of CAZEFI010000001.1, read as the reverse complement.
TGCTTTTCTGTCGGCTTCATTGAGATACTGCCTCAAGACGTCGAGCTGAGACTCCGTGAAATTCTCATTCATCCACGGTCCCAAAAAGGTTCGCGCTAAGCTCGAGCGCAGTTCATCCGTAGGAATACTCTCAAACGATTCAACCATTCCACTCGGATCGACCCTCACCCACGAATTTGCGATGCTTTGAAAGTAACTTTCTTGCTCATCAGGAGATAGTTTTTTCCCTAGTTCAACGGCTTTAGCGGCATCTCCTAGATCGATATACTTGCTCCCTACCGAGGAATATGCTTGAGAGCGTGATGAACCTTCTCGTACTCGTGGTAACAGTTCGACCGCAAGGTCTAGGTCGTGATAGACTATTTGTTGAATAATTCTTGCTTCGAGTGCTGGCATATACATGCCGGGTGTTCCTTCGGTAATCGGTTGTTTCAGTGCTAGCTCAAAAGCGCGGCGAGGATCTGAGTCCACTAGAATGGTGGCTAACGCACTGATCCAATTCTGTTGATTTTCCTCGTTCAGAGGTCCATTGAATACCCAATTAACTGCTCCCTCTAAGTCTGTTCGCATCCAATACCTCATAATTTGATTGGGCAGGTAACTCAAACTTCCCTGCATACCTGATTTTTGTTCCAAAGCAAGTTCTGCTGCTTCTTGCGGCGATGTTTGAGCAATTTTCGTAAGCGCACTGGAAATTCCGTTGTCTCGTATTTTTGCCGGAAATAGGTCCAAATTATCTAACAAGTAGTAGGGTTCGTTAAAAGCCCAGCTCGAGACGACCCTTCTTTGTAAATAATCACGTAACCTGCTCTGTTCAATACCAGTAACAGCATCGTACGCTGCTTGAGGGTCAGACTCTACCCAGACATTAGTAACACTGTTCAACGGACCCGAATAGCCACCTTGCGTTGGCATCGTCAGAGCATACCGAAATGCCTGATCCGGGTTTTCGTTCGCTGCTAACTCAAGCACCCGGTTTACCACATCACGTTCGACGTTTTCGTCCAACATGCCTGAACCAATTTCTTCAAGCACACCTAAGCCCTCTTGTTGATACCACTGTCGCGCAATGTTTCCTAGAACTTGATATTGTTCGTAATTTTCTGGTTCGATCAAACTCACAATTTCGTCCCAAATCGCTTTAGGATTTTCAACGCTCATCGAACTGAATGACATCACATATGCATCGCGTCCCTGATCTTCATCGCCTAATTTCTTCGCAATTGTGCGATAGGTCGCTAGCGACTCCCCCGGAATTGCTTCGAGAATTCCAGCTAGAGCGTTACCTCTAGCGTCGTTCTGCAGAGACTTAGCACTACTGACGGCATCATCTAGGTTACTCAATGCCCACTCCTTGAATACGCTTTTAACCAAGGGCATTGGAGTTGTATCTGTTGTTCGTACTGGGTACTGCCATGGATCCCATGGATCTGATGTGAATAGGTTACCAGCAAGCTCTTTCTGTTCTACTGCAATCCTTACCGCCGCGGACGGATTGAAGATCGTTAGCTTTTCGAGCAGTGCAGTCTGCAGTTCGGAAAGAACGCTTCGTGAAAGGTTTTGCGATGCCCAAGTAGTATTGTTAAACTCTGCAGTAATTTGTTGCTCTGATAAGTTCGCAACATAGGAGTAAATCGCCAACGTGCGTTGAAACGAATTTTGCTCTAAAGATGGATCTTGGATAGAAAGTGCTGAAACGTCGCTGGCCGAGATAGAGTCTCGCATGTCGCCTACGATTTCCGTTGTTTCAATAGGTTTCGTCTTGTCAGTGGAGACTAAACCAGTCTCAGGAGAGTTTGAAGTGACAATGTTTGATATCGCGAGATGCACATAGTATGAACATCCTCCGCCGATCACTAGTCCTGAGGAAAGAAGAATGATCGACATTGCAAGAGATTTTTTCATGGGTTTCTAACTTGTAAGATTTATTAAATTCTGTTGAACGCGAACATGGTTGCAACATTCATTATTACGAAAATTTGCAAGTGATTTTTCGTCGGTGCACATAACCATCGATGAGCGAGACAGACTACCACGGGAACAATTCTTGAAGCTTTTGAACATCTTCAGGCGACGGGTTCATCAGGTCGATATCTTGAATCACTGCAAGTTTTTCCCGATCTTCTTTATTGAGAAACTTTTCTAGCCTTGCAACTTCTTCGGTCGAGTAGGTGTTCGTGGTGCTATTAAACATGACCACCGACAGTGCTGTTTTGGATTTAATTTCCGCTGTAGGAAAGTTGTCGAATGCTTCCAGCAATCCTTGTGAATCCTCCATAGCCCACATAGAAGCAATGCTTTGATAGTATCGTGCTTGCTGCTCTCGGGATAAATCTTTAGCAAGATCGAATGCTTGTTGAGTTTCGCCGTTCCGGATTAACGAGTGTCCTATAGTAGCGTATGCGAAGCTCTTGCTTTGACCAACATCCCTCACTTGGGGTAATAACTCTATGGCGAGTTCTAAATCTTGGTAAGAAATCGAGCTGATGATTGACGATTCTGGACTCATCGCAGGTATTAGATCGGATTCCGGTTCTTCGATGGGTTGTTCAAGTGCTAGTTGAAACGCCGCTCTAGGTTCGTTATCAACCAGAGTTCGGGTTAGCGTAGGAATTAGATCAGCGCGTAAAGGATTGTTATACGGTAAATTTAGTACCCAATCTTTTGTAGCTTCGACATCTTGGTACGCCCATTCTCCGACTAACGTGCGCGCGAGATTTAGCTGAGCCGAATATTCTGATTCATCGAGTACAAATTCTGCGGCTTCAGTAGGAGATATTCTTGCAAGTGTTCGAATTGCGGCTCTACTAGCTTCTTCTCGGTTTTCGGGTGGTATTTCGTCTAAACTTTTGAGAACCTGACGCGGATTATCATCTGCCCATCGCCAAACTGCTTGACGAGCTATATCTTGTCGAAATCTGCTGGCTGGAAGGGTCTCCGCCTTCGACAACATGCCGCGAGGATCTTCACCTGCCCAATTGTAAAGGATACCACTTCTTTGAATGACTTCTGGGGCTTGGTCACCGAGATTGTTCATGACGTAATCAAAAATTTCTTCCGGTTGGTCGGAAGACAACGCACCAAAAACACTAGACAGTGCATTGGAAAATTCGGAGTCCTGTGAAATCGATGAAACTATGTTGTCAAGTACTTTAATTCCATCCTTCTCGACCCAGGCTACGGCGACTTTACTCAACGGAAATCTAGCCGCATTCTGGACACTCTCCTGACTTGCTAGTTTGATTATTTCCGACCAAGTTTCCTCTGGATTATCAATTTCATCTTCGGTGAGAGCGCGGAAATAGTTAGAAAACGCATAGCTTTCATTTCCAAGTTCTTTTGCGATTTCACGTTGACGCTCTAATGTCAAGTCTGTCCGTGCTTGTAAGATGGTCGGCAACAAGTACGCGGACTCTTGTCCGTCCATGTTCTTGATGTAGGCGATTGCACTCTCCAAATCTAGACGAGCCCAGGATTGAAACACGATGGAAATCATTGTGTAACCCCGCCGGTATTCTCTCGACGAGGCAAAATCAACAGCTTGTTCAGGTGATGTGATCGACAGTTTCTGCAACAGCACGGATTGCAATTCGTTCCGATTTTCTGCAGATGTGCTCCACGTTGGCTCAGTGGATTGCCGAAGCCAGTTTAAGATTTGATCATCTGAAAGGGTCGCGACCCAAGAAGCGATCGCCAGTTTGCGATCGAAGGCGTGCGTCGGAAACACTATCTCGTTGATGTCAGAGGGAACAGACACCATGCCCTCTACCATCCCGATCGGTTTTGTTGCATCCGAGGGTGTTGCGGTCTCCGGCGTGCCGGAAAGGGGTAGACTTCCAGAAGACGTTCCACCATCTCTGAGTAAAACTAGAGCGGCAACGATAACACCGATACCAGCAACTACGCCAACGAAAAAGGTCAGCATGTGCGTGCGAAAATTCTGCATAGAAGAACTGCCCAAATATATTTGATCGCTATTTTGATTATATTAGAGACTTATAGTGTTGATTACACAAAGTGCAAGTGTCCTACCGTTTGACGACGAGAATCAGTTGTTTTCGCGGCTATCACGACTCGTCAATAAGAGAACTGTTTCTGCGTCAAGCAAGATTCGTTCTTTCCAATGAATAGACTGGAAGAGTGTGTTCGATCCTGAGAAAGACTTCCACAGAACGTAACAACACGCACGAGGTGAGCCTTACACACTGAGAAGATTCTGCGTTCGTTAAACCGCCTACATCTCGTTCTATTTTGGCTTGTCGCGTTATCTGCGGACAGCCTTGAACTTTCACCAAGCACGGGATAGAAATTCTTTGAACGTCAGCAGCATGAGTCTATCAGTTGTTTTAGTTCGCAAAATCTGTTACATTTCTTTGAATCACTGAAGGAAATCTATTGCTTCTATACGATCAACAACACGCGCCCAATCCTCGTCGAGTTCGGATATTTCTTGCCGAGAAGGGTCTAGAGTACAAACGCAAACAGGTCAACATCGTAACTGGCGAAAACCTCTCGACCGAGTTTCTAAAAATCAATCCGCGTGGTCGGTTACCGGTTCTTGTCCTCGACGATGGTACGATCCTCAACGAGTCCGTCGCTATTTGCCGATATTTAGAAGAACTCTGTCCAGATCCTCGGCTTATGGGTACGGATGCGCTGAGCAAATCGCTAATCGAAGCACGTCAGCGTCACATTGAATTTGAAGGGCTGCTACCAGCCTCGGAAGTATTTCGTAATGCGTATCCTCGCTTCGCAACACGCGGCGTTGGCGGAAACGTCGGCGAAATTGCAGCGATTCCGGAACTCGTAGATCGAGGTAAGAAGCTGATTTATGCCTTTTATGATCGATTGGAGACTGAACTTTGCGAAACACGATACGTTGCCGGAGCGAGCTATTCAATAGCAGACATTACGGCACTGTGTACTTTGGACTTTGCGACGACCACTGCACGAATTCCGTTTCCCGATCATTGTCGTGCGATACGGCGGTGGTATGAAGAAATCAGCTCTAGACCTAGTGCGACAGCTTGACATCCCAGCCCAAGAAATAAGATAGCTTTGACGTGTATGTTTTCTTAGCTACTGTGTCGATTCTACTGGTTCGTGGAAGTAATAACACAAACCATCCGGAGCAACAACAAAAAACACTTTGAATTGTTTACCGTCGTTTTCATCGATGCGCCAATCGCTCAATTTGACGCCTCGAGATTCCAACTCTGAACGTATCTCTGATATACCACTGACCAAAACTGCGGCACCATCTTGAGTTGGGTCCCCACCATTCTCAGCGAACCCAATTTTTACTCCATCGCGTTCTAAGATCACATAAGAATTCGGCTGGGTTCCTCTTTTGACTTCTTGCATACCAAAATTTTGAACATACCAAGCTGCGGCTTCTTGAGAATCGGCAACGGGTAGTGCGAGTACATCATTTTGGTAGGGATACGCGGCTCGGAAACTAGCACTGCTCATGAAGACGACACCTCTGTGTTTGAATCCACTACAATTTTAGCTGTAGACAACTTCCGTCATTCCTAAATATCGAGTGCAACTCGTACAAGGTAGCCGTCCAAACGTCGTGAAACCATGTCTACCGATTATCATATTTCCTCGAAAAATTGAATACTCACCTTTGGAATTGAAACAATGAAACTGATTACCGCTTTGGTCAAACCTTTTAAGCTAGACGACATCAGAGAAGAGATGCTTAAGGTTGGTGTTGCCGGAATGACAGTCACAGAAGTCCAAGGATTTGGTCAACAAAAAGGGCGTACAGAGCTGTATAAAGGAGCGGAATATGCCGTTGACTTTCTTGCGAAGATTAGGATCGAGATGGTTGTACCCGATGAAATTGTTGATGATTGTGTCGAAGCAATTCAGAAAGTGTCTAATAAAGGTCAGGTTGGGGACGGCAAGATTTGGATATCACCTGTGGAGGATGTAGTCAGAATTCGAACTGGAGAACGCGGTCCCGAAGCACTGTAGATATTTCTGAAACCAGCGGACGAGCCTGAGTGAGGCACTTTGATGAGCGTCTACCGAGCACATACACAACGCACCGCTGGAGACGGTCAAAACCAGTAAAAACTGTCAACATTCAATGATCGGAATTAGATGGTAATTGCGCCATCGCAAATGAATTGTTATAAAATGTTTCTGTTAATTCAATGCAGGTTTCAGCCCGAAGTCGGGTTGTCTGCTAAATGCAACAGCCCGTTGCAAGACAGAGCTAGCTACTTTGTTAGGGTGAATAGGCAGAGACTTTTCATTAACCTCGTTGAGTTAACAACAGCCCGGCACCACGCCGGACGACTTAGATGTAACACAACGAGGTACCTCTATGAAAAACGCAATTCACAAGCTTATGGCCGGAGCGTCCCTGCTCGTAATGACCGTGTTCGGACTGACTACTCTGTCTTCATCCTCGTACGGTCACAGTGGGCCTGTTTGGGGTTTCCCTGGCGAAGACTGCGATGTAAGCGAAGGCGCACACTGGTTTGAGAGTGTTAGTGCATTGGAAGCTGCAGACGGTCAAGAAGATGAAAATGGTATCGTATGGAATTTCAGCTCTTATATTTATGAGAACGATATCGATCAACAGTGCCATGATTTAGGTATGGATGGCGTAGTAGTCGTAAAACCAGCACCTAAAAGACCATTATTCGTTGGTGGTGGCGGTAGCGGTGGTGGATCTGGTGGCGGTTCTGGCGGTGGTGGATCTGGTGGCGGTTCTGGCGGTAGTGGTATTCCTAAAGCGCCAACTCAACCAGCAGATATTCCTGAAGAATTAGGGGAAAATGCTTTGGAAACTGCGAAACAGTGCTGGCAAGATCACAGTGCTAGTTTAACCGAGTATGAGGACACTTCATACGTCTACACGTGGGGTCCTGACGGTCAGAAGGGATACGGACGAACCAACATTGACTCAGGTTACATTGAGATATATCACGACAAAATCCGAGATTCAGGATATAACTACACTCACCTTTTGGTGCAAATCTCCATGCACGAGTGGTGGCACGCGATTGATGGTAACAATGTGAAGCCATATGACTACCTTAATCACGAAATGAAAGCGCAGAAGAAAGCGTACTACTGGTACAAGGCTATTTGGAAAAAGGAACCACCGTTCAAATACTTCAATAATTCTCATTTTCGGGTTCAAAAATTAAAGCAAAACCGTGAATACCGACTCAATGTGAATAAATACAAGCTGTCGGAAGCACGGATCAAGCGGCTCACCAAAGCACTCAAAAGCCGCACCCTCTCAGACCAAAAACGCAAGGAATACAATAAAACCATAAAGGGGGACAAACAGACTCTGGCAGACCTGAAACCGTATTTTTTGAAATACCTGACAGAATTAGGCACATTAGCAAATGGGAATTATGAGAGCGATGCTGATTTAGAATGCATACCAATCGAAGACAAACCCAAAGACTAATAATTATCGGCGTCGGCACGGCACTAGGTTTAATACTAACGTCAGTGCTGATTCTTTTGCTTTTCAAAGGTCGGCAGAATGTACCGAGTATCGCTAGTACAGTGGAGACTACTACCGAAACTCCCTCAGCACCGACTGTATCGCATATTGAGGAAATTGACGTAGATTCCCCAACCCTAACTCCCGATAATCAACCAACGAATGTGTGGGAGCTCTGTGGTCTTGCGGAATTACCAAAGGACGTTAAATCTTGGGAGCGATACGATCAGGTACTTGGTGTCGACTATGAGTTATCGGACGAATGCTTAACCGCGTTAGAACAACACCTCTACACCGTTAATCCATTTACTTGGCGTGGGCACCATGCAGAGTTTTCGTTCGTAGGTTTAGATGATCCCTTTACTTTTGCGCGTGCTTTTACCGACCCAGAGGGTAATCTACAACGTGTGATTGAAATGATCAGCAATCCAGACTGTCTGTTGGATAATGGAACGAAAATCAACTGGAAACTTAAAGACGAGTGCTACGCCGACGCTTTACTCAATTATGCGGAGTTCTATCATATTTGTTACCAACATGGAGCTGACGCACCAATGGTAGTGTTTGACCCCCCAACGACGGAGATGTTTGAACAACAGTGGAAAATGAGTTTAGAGATGCACTGGTTAGAACAACAATGCGCAAAATTTGGCTCGGAGTTAGCGATCCACCAATCGCATCCTCAGCAGTACGAAAAATTACTCGCCATAAGCGATAGCCGTCTGCCTGCGTTGCCTGAAGCCACCGATGATCAGGAACGAAAATATAACGAATTTCTACAATCTCGTCGTTCCGATCCGAGTGGGCAACGTATTAGGGTGTACCAGATCATGACGGAACTTGCATCTCGGTTGGGAGATCCAGCCGCAAACTTGACTAGCTCGGGCAAACCTTTTGGACAACTAGGAGGTATCCTTACCAGTGAGCCATGGCGAGAATTACGGAGCCTAAAAACACTGAGTAAAGAACGAGTAGAGCAGGCTCTAGCTTTCGTAAATCTATTAGAACACTTAGAGGTTGAATTTAACTGGGACTGGTTGGTTGAACACTTGTGTTCGGTGAAGTCGCAAAATGATTCAGGCGACCAACTAAGTTGTCGTTCCATCATCTATGACCTGTACACAGTAGATGAGGTTGAGGGACAACGACTGGAATTAGTCAGCAAGTTCGAGCAGGTGGCACTAGAACTCGATGTCTATGACTAACGGTATTTAGATCCACATAGGTCTCAGCCCCAACGGCTACGACCCAGCCACACATTACCCTCTCACTCAGGCCATCGAGATCTGAGCCATACTCAAAGATCGCGACCGTGTCTCTATAACGCTTTATGAAGGTCGAATGTTCTTAGATCTGCAGAAATTGAGCAAAATCACGCGTTGTTTGATCTGGATCTGCAGGATGCGACGACTAAACCAAATCCTTCACCTCCGTTGGTGGCTTTGGATGGGTGGTGTTGGATTAGTATTCGTTTCGGCAGCGGTATTGGTTCTTATGAACCCGATTGAGCCAAGAGAGGATGAAAGTTCTTCGTTTGTTGGGGAACATGAACCGAGTGCGATAGTACCTTCGTTGTCCCCTACCGGTAGCGAGTCATTAGTTCAAACTGTTCTAGAAGGTGTATCGCTACCGGCTTTGGATTATTCACTAAGCTCGGTCGAAGAAGCGTGTGGTTTTAACGAGTTACCGACCTATTGGATTGATGGGACATTTCAAAGAAACACGGACCACCCTCAAGCCAAAGTCCTCGAAACCGAGGAGTGTCGAATCGCGTTAGAAGCATACATGAACACCGTCAATCCCCAGCACTTCCTGTTGAACGATCCTATTTCTGTTAGTCTAGCCGAGTTTGTGGTATTGGAAAACCCTTTAACCTTTGAACGTCTCTTTGAGAATCCCGCAGACGATCTAGCTCGGATGCAAGACGCGCTCTCGCGTCCCGAGTGTTTGTTGGAGTCAACAGAGACCAACTGGGATCTGAAAGAAACTTGCCATGCGGACGCGTTTTTCAATTTTGCCCTAGTCAATCTCTTTTGTTTTAATGGGGGTATCGAAAATCGCATCCCGTCGGTCGGTAGTTGGGAACTCAGCTTTTCTCCGGAGCTTGCCTTGGAACAAGATCGGACACTGTGGAAACAAGATTTGGAAGACGAATGGGTTTTAGGTCAGTGCGAGGAACTAGACCCGTGGCTGGAGCTCGCGCCTGATCGCTATCCAGAACTTCATGCACTAGTCATGCCTGAGCGTGAGCCGAATTCGCGTAAAGGTTTCTTAGAACTGGTGTTGGAATTATCTGCACGTTTTGGAAGTGACTTGGCAGGTTTGACACAACAAGTTTCCTCTCCTTATACATACCGCAACGACTGGCGGTTCAACAGTGTAGCATACGAGTTTGGACGGTTTTCCCATCTGAAAGAGAGTGGATCCTGGCTGCGTTTTTCTGTAAAGCACCCCCCTAACGCTGATCGTTTCTTAGACACTTTCCAAATGTTGGCGATACTCGGAGCCCGCAAACCCGATCCACGCGAGGTGATTGAGTTCGATTGGGAGTTGATAGCACGACATCTATGTGAACGGCCCTTTCCAACGTTCAACAAGTTGTTACAGTATTCGCGCCTGATGCTTCGTCCTCCGGCGGAGGAAAACGTCGAACACTTAAGTTGCAACGAAGTCGTCCATGAGCTCCGTCAGCAAAACACTCATTTCCAGCCACTGTTGGACGTGCTGGATAGGTTCGAGCAAGTTGCTTTGAAGCTGGACATCTACGACTAGTTAATATCTTGCACGACTATAACGTGGATTCAGGACGTACCGCCGCCAACAAAACAGAGAAAAAGTTATGAACCAGAATTCTCGTACACGATATTGGTTCTGGGGTGGTATTACTGGACTCGTCTTAGTTTCGGTAGTGGTTGTGCTGGTTCTTGTGAACCAGAATAAGCCGCGCGCGGATGAAAGTCCTTTTGTTTCGGAACACGAACCGAGTTCGATCGCACCTTCATTACCCAATCCCGTTAGCGAACCCTTAGTTCAAACAGTTCAGGAAGATACACCGCTACCAGCTATGGATTTTCCACCAGGTTCGATTGAAGAAGCGTGTGGTTTGAATGCGTTCCCTTCGTACTGGAGTGAGATAAGCAACCCAAAAGGAAGCTCAGAATTACCCTCCAGCATAAGAGAAAAAATGACAACGCTTGAATCTGAGGAATGTCGGCTAGCCTTGGAAAATCATCTCAATCCAATAAATCCCTTCCTCTGGGGCGCGACTTACGAAAACCCTCAGTTCAATTTTGTCGTATTAGACTCCCCGTTAACGTTTGAGAGAATTTTTGCTGATCCACTAGGTGATTTCTTGCGGGTGCAAGACAAACTGTTCCGTTCTGAGTGCTTATTGAAAGATAACGAAAGTAACTGGGATCTAGAGGAAACCTGTCACGCGGAAGCATTGATGAATTATGCGCTGGTCAATCGTTTTTGTTTTAATGGAGGGATTTGGAAACGGAGCAAGACGATCTATTACGAAGACGATATTCCCACTCCCAATCAGGATCGTTTCATGTGGAAACAGCTTTTGGAAAACGATTGGGTCAGGAAAAGGTGCGAAGAATTAGATTCAACGCTGGAGTTGACAGAACACCATCATGAACTCACTGAGTTGATCTTGAAACAGGGAGATTACTATACACTTGACTCGTCAGAACACGCTGAAATGGTCGATATGTTAGGACCAAGGTCTGTAGTTTCTCGTTATCTTATTCCCACCCTTATTGAAATGGCGGCCCGTCTTGGAGATGAGGCCGCCGGACTGACCCAACCCTTCACGAAGGTACATAGTCACCAATATGTTGAGGAAGGATATAAGGTTGGGCGGTTTTCTGATCTGTTAAGCAGTGATTCGTGGAAGATATTTGCTTTGAAGAAAGAGCCGAGTGCTGATCGGTTCCTACGGGCTTTCACGATGTTGGCGCTGCTCGACGCGCGCAGACCCGACCCCCGCGACGAGATTGAGTTTGATTGGAAGTTTGTGGCACGACATCTATGTACGCCACCTTTTGTTCCAAACTACGCAGATTGGAGGAGAGGATATGTTGGAAACACTTTCACTCCAGAGGATGAAATAGACGTATCTGATTACAGTTGCAAGGAGATCGTCCATGAAATTCGACAGCGCGAGTTTACGATCGTACCGGTGTTAACCGCATTGGACAAGTTCGAACAGGTGGCACTAGAACTCGATGTCTATGACTAGCGACCTATAGACCCGCATAGGTCTGAAACCAAACGACTACGATCCAACCAAACCTATGAGAAAGTTTCAACTGTTTGTGATAGTGTTTTGCTGTAGCCATTTTGTACTACCAACGTCTCTTGCTGCGGCACCAAAGTTTGAAGATTCGGACGTGCTCGAACACTTCGACTTTTTTGAGAGCTTTGGCAATGTAGGTATAGAAATTGACGAAGAAAACCTGACTATGATGTTCTTACACCAAGATCCCGTGTTAGGAGTTAGTTCATACAAGAGTTTTCGGCTTGAAGTTGAGAAACCAGAGGTCGAAGAACAGGTGGTACACGAGCAAGTTTCATTCAAACATGACATGGTCGAGTTCCACTTAATTCCTGAAAAGCAGAACGACCTTACGAAACGTTTTCAGAACTTTGTGATATACGATAGTAGTCTGCAACCGATTGACAAAAAGAAAGCGTACAAACACCTTCACAGAATTTCGGTTCCAGACAAGTATGATCACGATGTGAAAGGTGGTACACACATTACAATCGGTAATGTGCGATTTACTGAGCTTGCGAAGGAAGCCTCAGGAGCCGACAAAGACGTGGTGACACTAATTGAGAGATTTTCCATAACTCAGAACCCAGACGGTTCGATAAAGATTGGAATTGAATCATTCGTTCCAGAAGAACCTATTGATTCGGACTGGTTATTCGACTGGGAGAAAATCTTCTCCATACCCGATGAATATAAAGATGAAGATGATTCAACTGGGGAAGACACTCAAGAGCCTCAAGCTAATGTCCATAGTTCCACACCGCATCAGACCCAAATTTCTGCTAAACTGTAACGAAATTAGGGTTTAAGCTTCCAACTCTTCGATAGCTTGCACGGCTGCAGGCACATCGGCAAGTTGACTGACTACTCGGTCGGCTTGTGGTGAGAGTGCGTGTTCGCCCGTGAAAAACTGTATGGCGTGCATCCCAAGCTGTTTAGCAACTGCTAAATCTTCAATTGGGTGATCTCCAATATGTATCGCCTGATCGGGTAGCGTTTTGGTGTGCGACAACACTACCTCAAACATCGCTGGGTCTGGTTTGCGCGTCCCCATGTTGCGTGCATACACGGACAGTTCAAAGAATTCTTTTAGCGGTGAGCGAAATACTTCTGATGTGCCGTTGGAAACAGAGGCGAGTAAATATTGTTTGTGTAACTGACGAAGCAGCGCGACTGCGTCTTGCGTAATTTGTAATTGGTTTCGGTGCCCGTGGAAGATGCATAGAGCCGCACTCGCAATCTCACACGCGTCGTGCGGTTCGAGACCGCATTCTTTGAGAATTTCTTCAACAACCGCGAGCCGAATCTTGTTGAAGTCGTAGTGTATTCGCGGTCGTTTAGCGAGCGTAGCTGTTCGAATATCTGCGGCGCGCGTTTGGTAACCGGTACGGAAGTCCGGAACCTTGGCAGCGACCCAATTGATCATTTCGGTTTCGGCTCGTCGTACAACCTCAGTACCTCCCCATAAAGTCTCGTCAAGGTCAAACGTAATAAGCCGTATCATTCGACTGGGTCGTGTGAACTTCGTTTTGCTCTTGGATGGCTTTGGTCGTATACCTTAGCTAATTGTTGGAAGTCTACGTGTGTGTATATTGCCGTAGTACCGATGTCTTCATGTCCTAGAAGTTCTTGCACAGCACGCAAATCTCCACTGCTTTCTAGAACGTGGCTCGCGAAACAATGGCGCAACAGATGCGGGTGAACAGCATTCGATCCGAGTACTTTAATCCCTAGTTTCTTGCAAATGACTTGAACGGTACGAGCAGAAATTCTTTGGTTTTTTCGACCAGTAAAAAGGGGTGCGTTCGGGTCAATGTTTTCTCGACAACCGAGCCACGTTTTAATTGCGGCGATCGCATGCCTTCCGACGGGAACCGTTCTTGTTTTATTGCCTTTTCCTAAAACGTGAACCATGTGAGCACGAAAATCAATGTCCGAAATATTGAGATTTACAAGTTCTGAGAGTCTAAGTCCGCTGGAGTACAGTAGTTCAATGATGGCGCGGTTACGTAATTGCTTTGGTTCGTTGCGTGTTTCGGCAGTTGCAAGTTGGGTAGTCACATCGACGTCGAGCACTGTCGGGATCTTCTTTGCCAATTTTGGACCGCGAACCGACTTTGCGGGGTTGAAATCCATTCGCCGATGACGTAGTTGAAATTCAAAGAATGTCCGTAAACAGGACAGTGAATTACGGATGGATGCTGGAGCTAAGTTTTTGCTTCGTAACGAACTGATATGGTCCCGAATATCGAAGACAGTAGTTTTCTTGAGGTCGGGTGGAGCATTAGTTCGAACAAATCGTCGGAGCGTGTTCTCGTAAGTCGTAACTGTGCGAATAGAGAGCCGCCGTTCAACCTTTAAATGTGTGAGAAACTCTTCTACATACTCATCGTTTCTACTGTGAGAACCAATTGGATTCGTCTCAATGTTGGAGTCGGACGATGACACGAGCGATGACCTCGCCAAGAAAATCAAGGAAGAGCGTATCGACATCCACATTAAACTTCGCATGGTCTATGGAGCCAATTGCGAGCGTGCCAAGGTACGATCGATAATGAAGTGGTACTAATGCAACTGATGGAGGTTCGTTGACTGACACTTCAAATAGATTGTAGTACTCTTCTTCACGAGAAGTTTCACACTGCGTCTTTTCTAAATCAAACAATCTCGGATGAATTCGATCAGGATATCTCACCTCTTTGATGTGTAAGAGTTCACCTTGATGGTTTAGTTCTTTCAAGAATAGCGTTACGTGGTTTACGTGCGTGAAATCAATTAGCTGATGAAAAATCACTTGGTCGAGCTGTGCGAATCCTTGGACTTCAAAGAGCTTGAGGATAAAAGATTTGAGCCAAAGAAATTTTTCTTCGTTCCGACGACCAATCTCCAGTAAAAGTTCAAGTTGTTGTTTGATTTCGGAGTTGCTGTCTTCAAGAGCGGAAAGACGATGGGCAATTACGGTGGACATAACATGTTCTCGAAATTCTATGGTTTTAGTGAACTCTAACCTGTTAATGATACTTGTTAGTGCTCATATTGCAACGGCTAGCAGAAATTTCAATAGTTCCACGTTCCAGTATAAACGAATGTAGGTTTACACTGCAAAATTACAGAACTAGAAGGCCCTTCCCACTCGACATAACTCGATCCCCCCGGCATGACTATTTCTACTCTTGTAGTGAATTGCCTGAGAAGTCGGCCTGCAACCATCGCGGCGGCGGCACCAGTCCCACAAGCTTGAGTTTCACCGACACCGCGTTCAAGAACACGGAGTTTGCCGTTGCTTTCGTCCTGAATTTCCAGTACTTCTACGTTGGTCGACTCCGGGAACGCATCGTGCTGTTGAATCTTGGTACCAAGTTCACGCAGTGGTGCCTGATCAACATTAGGTACCACCATCACCGCATGGGGGTTCCCCATGGAGAGGACGGACAGCAACAGAGGTGATTCTTGACCAGGAACATTGAGTTGGTATTGGACCTGCTGTTCTTTCACGAGGAACGGGATGTCGTCGGGGTACAAGCAGGGTACACCAAGATTTACATCGATCATGTAGCAATCTTTCTCGCTGAAGTTAGAGAGCGTGCACTCGGTTATTTGGTGGGATCGCTCCAAATGGATCGTAGGCTTTGTAACTAGTTGGTGCTTGTGCAAAAAAGCGGTAACTGCGGCACATCCATTTCCGCACTGTCCTGTAATGCTCCCATTGCTGTTGTAGAACTCAACTGCGACATCATTGTCGAAGTTTTCAGGTTTTCTTATAAGTAGTAGTTGGTCGAATCCCACACCTTTCCGACGATCTCCTAATTTCCGAATTGTGTTAGGCTTGAGGGAGTATTCTCGCAATAACTCATTCACCACGAGAAAGTCGTTTCCGTTAACGTGCATTTTGGTAAAAACCAAAGCCTGATCAAAGTAGCTCATGACATTTCTTCTAAACTTAGAAGATCCGCCATTGACTCGCGGCGGCGAATCACTTGCACATCGTCAGGTGTAATCAGCAGTTCTGCTGATCGCATTCGACTGTTGTAGTTGGAACTTAGCGCAAAGCCGTAAGCGCCCACATCTTCAATGACTAGTAAATCGTCTTCTGCTAAGGCGAGAGACCGGTTGCGACCCAAAACATCACTCGATTCACATATCGGGCCGACAATGTCCCATTCACCTAACGAATTTTTGCGGGAACTTGAAGATGCGATATGGTGCCATGAGTTGTAAAGTGCCGGACGAATTAGATCATTCATCGCGGCATCAACCACCGCAAAGTTTTGACCCTTTGAGCGGTAAGCTCGTTTCAAATACTCTAATCGGGTGATGAGAATACCAGAATCAGCAACGATGGTTCGACCAGGTTCGATACGGACTTCAACTTCACGACCATGCAATAAATCTCGAAGCATATCAGCAAGTTCTGCGAAAGAGAATCGCGGTTCGTCTTTGTAGCACGTCGCAAATCCTCCTCCTATGTTGAACACTTTGACGGGAACACCTGCATCTTCAAGTACGTCTGCACAGCATATTAGTTGAGTGAGGGCCGCTTCAAAATGAGTAACAGCAGAAATCTGTGAACCGAGATGAAAAGATAAGCCAATGACATTGAGCTCTTCAATCGTCCGAATTGATGCAATTAGCTCAATTACTTCATCGGATGCCATTCCAAACTTACTAGATTCCAATGCGGTAGCCAAATACGGATGGGTAGTCGCGTCGACGTTTGGATTTATCCGAAACATTACGTTTGCTCGTACTTGTAAGCGCTTTGCAAGTGTTATCACACGGTGAAGTTCACCAACACTTTCAATATTAATGCTACCAATCCCAACCTTCAGCGCGAACGCTAGTTCTTCTGTGGTTTTACCGACCCCAGAAAACATGACTTTGTTTGGATCTCCGCCAACACGTAGGACCCGCTCTAGCTCACCTATGGATACGACGTCAAACCCTATGTCCAACTGATTGAGTCGGCGTAGTAAACAGAGGTTCGAGTTAGCTTTTACGGCATAATGAATTTGATGGCGTATACCGGCAAGTTGGTTGGTGATGTGATCGACGTTCTGAGCAATCCTGTTCCACGAATACACATACACAGGGGTTCCGGTTATCGCGCCGAGCGCAGAGATTGCGACACCGTCAAAGTGCAGTATCCCGTTAGTCCGCGATAGCGGCACGAGAGTCCGGGGATTCCTCAGGAGGGAGTTCAAGCGGTCCTTTCATACCGCAGCTGCTCAAACCTAAACAGAGAACGAAAACAAACGTCGCGATACAGCGAATAAAGCACGTCGTAAACACGCGCGTCACCAGTGCCACGAAGTACATCGTGCGACATTGACGATACTCCACTTGGCAACTTTGAAATTTAGGATAAAGTTCATGTCGACGCAATGTGGCTTGTCTAAAATACCGGCTAGTCATAGGAGCTTTTGATGAGTAACAATATACAACACGTTAATGATGAGACTTGGGAAACCGAGGTTCTGCAATCCAGCGTTCCGGTTCTAGTGGATTATTTTGCGGAATGGTGCGGTCCTTGCAAAATGATTGCCCCGATTCTCGACGAAGTCGCGGAAAAGTACGCCGACAAAGTTAAGATATGCAAACTCGACATCGACGAAAGTAGAAGTACTACTGCAAAATACGGAGTGCGCGGGGTACCTACCCTAATGATCATTCGCGATGGCCAGGTTGAAGCAACCAAGGTTGGTGCTTTGTCCAAATCTCAACTTGAAGCGTTTCTTGACAGTAACATTTAATCTAGTCAAGTTCTTACGTCGTGCTAGGAAACGACATTGGATTAATTTGGATTTGCACTGTTTGTTCATGATTTTTGCGTATCATTGAGTAAAATCATTATGTAAGATTTCGCGATTCCAGATCCACGAAATCCCCATCACTTCTTCCCACACATCATTTTCTGATGGTGGTGCCTGAATTCCACGAGGCAACTTCTTACTTCCCCACAGACTTTAACAACCATTTTCCCATTAACTTACAGTGACTCTAAAGCAAGCCAAGGATCCTTTGATGACCGTTTGTCGCACGAGCACGGCTAATTTCGCTTGATTATGAGAGAACACCTACCTACTTCTCACCCTCGCCACCACGGCAATTCTAATCCCACGAACGATCCTCCGCCACAGCCAACTGAACGAATTCATCTTTCGGACTTAAAGCGATGCCCAACCCCCGAATTGGTTGAGTTAGCGGAAGGGATCGGCATCGAAAACATTGGCCGAGCGCGCAAACAGGACATCATTACACAGATTCTGCGAAAACAGTTTCAAAGTGGGATTGAAGTTTACGGTGACGGAACTTTGGAAATTCTTAGCGATGGTTTTGGATTTCTGAGGTCGCCGTATGCAAGTTATTTAGCTGGTCCTGACGACATTTACGTATCCCAAACTCAAATTCGCCGATTCAACCTACGTACCGGTGATAGTATTTCTGGAAAAGTAAGAGCACCGAAGAACGGGGAACGCTATTTTGCGTTATTAAAGATCAATGAAGTCAACAACCGTCCGACGGAGAACAAGAAAAAACAGCGCGACGTGCTGTTTGAAAACCTTACTCCGACGTTTCCAGAAGAGCGCTACACTTTGGAACGTGGGAACGGAAGCACGGAAGATCTCTCGGGTCGCATTATTGATCTGGTCGCACCGGTTGGTAAAGGACAACGTGCATTAATCGTCTCGCCACCCAAAGCAGGTAAGACGCTTTTACTTCAGTCTATCGCACAAGCAATAACCTCAAACTATCCCGACGTGATTTTGATCGTTCTTCTTATTGACGAACGACCGGAAGAGGTAACTGAAATGCAACGGCTTGTAAAAGGTGAAGTCGTCGCGAGCACGTTCGATGAACCTGCTACCCGACACGTTCAAGTGTCGGAAATGGTCATTGAGAAAGCAAAACGATTAGTAGAGTGCAAGCACGATGTCGTGATTTTGTTAGATTCCATCACACGTCTTGCACGAGCCTACAACAATACGGTGCCTTCAAGCGGTAAGCTCCTCACGGGTGGTGTGGATTCTAACGCGTTAAGCCAACCAAAGCGATTCTTTGGTGGTGCGAGAAATTTCATTGAAGGTGGTAGTCTATCGATTATCGCAACAGCCCTCGTTGACACTGGTTCGCGCATGGATGAGGTGATTTATGAAGAATTCAAAGGCACGGGGAATCAGGAGATTCATTTAGAACGCCATATTGCGGAGAAGAGAATATACCCAGCCATCAATATTCGACGGTCGGCAACTCGCCGAGAAGAAAAGCTGATGTCCGAGGAAGAACTTCAAAGAGTTTGGATTCTCCGAAAGTTTTTGCACGAAATGGAAGATATTGATGCCATTGAGTTTCTTATTGATCACTTAAAGAAGTCGAGGACGAACGTAGAGTTCTTCAACTCTATGAAATCGGCTGACGCAATCAAAAATTCCCCGCTGTAGTACAACCAAGTTTTCTGAGCCCAAGATTGCAGCCATCGAAGTGAGCAAAAATAAAAGTGTTAGTCTTAGCGTCGTGGAAGACGAAGAAGTAACCAGAGCGGCTCTCAACACTGCAATCCGGAAGATTTACACAAAACATTCCTGTCAAAAGCGGCGGCGCGAGATACGATTGCGAAATTGTCGAAGAGAGCTATCCGCTTAACGGACGAATGTAGCGTTCAACGCATCGAGAGTAGCGGTATCGGTCGGACCATCCGCTATTCGTACATCATGAAATTGCATCGATTTCGCTAACTCGGCGTAGCGCGGAGACGGAACGACTATAGGAATCGATACAAAACTTTCGCTCGAGTATTGTTTCCGAACGTTCGACAAAGCAAACGCACTCGTGATGACGATTGCGTCCACATGCTCATCACCTATCTGAAAGTCGGTAGATTTCCGATCATATACGATCCATTCATTACAGCAATATCCATCAGAGTCTAACCAATTGATAAGATCTTTCCGACCGCTACGACCCGCGACGATAGTGATTCGAAGATCGAGAGCAAATCTTGAACGAATTAGCTCGTACATTCCCTCAGAAGAATGTTGCGAAGGTACCAGTGGACTTATACCCAATGGTTTTAATTGCGCTGCAGTGGTAGGACCGACCGCAATAGTCGTTTTCGTTTTGTCCCATGGAAGCTTTGACACCTGGTGGACAGCATGAGAAGATACAAACACCCAGATGTCATTGTCGCTTGATGGTAACGAGGAACCTACTGGGATGATTTCCATCACGGGTGCGACTAAGGGATCGTAGCCTGATTGTTGTAGCGTTGTTGCAAGTCGACTCGCACTTGGTTCAGTACGAGTGATCCAGACTTTCTTAGTCACGAATGTAGCAGAGCTTCGACTCCCAAGGCGAGGAGATCATTCGCTACATTCCCTGCAAGACGGTGCGGGTCGTCGTCTCTCATTCTAAGTTGGAGTACTTCGGTTCCAGTAGCATTTAAGGCGATCGCGTGGACTTTGTAGTCTTTGCGTAAGTCTTCACAATAGACTCCTAAAGCTGCGTTGCAGTCAGCTTGTAAAGAACGTACGATTGAACGCTCACAAAGGGCGGCCGCCTCTACTCTCGAATGTTGTACACTGGTGACTAACGAAGAAACATACGAATCATCGGTTCTATATTCTGCGGCCAGAGTACCTTGGCATGGCGCCGGTATGTAGCACGAAGGATCGAGATAAGCACCAATCCTGTGTTGTAACCGTATTCGATGTAGTCCAGCAGCGGCTAGAAGTATTGCATCATATTCTTCATTGTCAAGTTTGTGTAGGCGGGTATCAACATTTCCGCGCACTGGAGTGACATTGTTAAACTTAGAGTGGTATTTCAACAACGCATGTCGTCGAGGGCTTGAGGTGCCTATTTTGGCGTCAGGTTCTAAGCAAAACAAGTTGTCGGCTCCTACCAACACATCACGCGGATCTTCACGCGGTAATACCGTACGGATAGTAAGCTCGCTGGGGACATTGGTCGGTACATCTTTCAGACTGTGAATCGCCAAATCAGCTTCATTATCAAGCAATGCAGTTTCAATTTCGCTCACAAAATCATCTTTACTTGCAGGCGGAAGATTCCCTTGTGATGCAGAGCGATCTCCAGCGGTGGAGACAGGAACATATTCGATCGTTTGATTAGGAGAGTGTCGTTGGAGTGCGTCACCGAACGATTTTGCTTGAACTCTTGCGAGTTTGCTCGTACGAGTAGCGATTCGCAACATTGGCGTTACTTTCATGTCATGCCGAGTATCAGAGGTATTACTGACTTCGATTCATTTATTTCGGTGAAGTAGTTCCGCGAGGTGTTTTCCGAAATAAGTAAGAATGCCATCCGCCCCGGCGCGTTTGAAACACAGCATACTTTCGTACACTGCTTTTTCATTTAACCAGTTTTGATGAATTGCAGCCATAAGCATGCTGTACTCGCCACTCACTTGGTATGCGAATGTGGGCATGCCAAATTTACGTTTTATTCGGTGTAGCACGTCCAGATAAGGCATTCCGGGTTTGACCATAACCATATCGGCACCTTCTTCAATATCGAGTGCGACTTCTCGTAATGCTTCGTTGCTGTTCGCGGGGTCCATCTGATAGTGGACTTTACTACGGGAACCAAGGTTTGCAGAAGATCCAACTGCGTCCCGAAATGGACCGTAGAATGCCGAAGCATACTTCGCTGCATAAGCTAAGATTTTGGTGTTTGTCAAAGAGTTCCTTTCGAGTGCGTCGCGAATCGCACGAATTCTGCCATCCATCATGTCGGAAGGGGCGATTATGTCGGCTCCTGCTGCCGAACAGACTAGTGATTGTTCGATAAGAATTTCGATTGTTTCATCATTGAGAACATAACCATTTTCATCCAACACTCCGTCATGACCGTGAGTGGTATAGGGATCCAACGCCGCGTCTGTGATCACACCGATATTCGGTGCACAAGACTTCGCGGTAGCGACAGCTCTAGGGATTAAGCCATCCGGATTAGTTGCTTCAATCCCTTTGGAATCTTTCAGGGAGTCGTCCACGCAAGGGAACAGAGCTATTGCTGGAATATTCCAATTTGCAAGGTCCGTTAAGTCTCGCGCTAATTCATCTAGACTCAATCGTTCAATTCCAGGCATGGATGTAATTTTTTGGCGCTGAGCTTTACCTTCAGTCACAAAAATTGGATAAATGAGGTCGTTAACCGTTAGCTCGTGTTCGCGTATTAGTTGGCGAATAAAGGCATCTGATCGATTACGTCTCATCCGAATATGAGGGAACCTAGCTACCATAAATAGACAATGCTTTGAATAAAGAAGATATTTTGATCAGATTTGTTGGATTCTAGAAAGGAGCACGATATTTTTCCACTCGTTCGGATCATAAAATGAGCTGGATTGAAGAATTCCTATCCTTATATGTCTAAGTATGACTACAACCTCGTAGTAGTAGGTGCCGGGAGTGCAGGTTTAATTGCTGCTTTGGTTGGTGCCACGGCACGTGCTAAAACCATGTTGATTGAAGCGCATCGGATGGGTGGAGATTGTTTGCATACGGGGTGCGTCCCGAGTAAGACTTTGATTGCTTCGGCGAAGATCGCTCATACGGTACGAAATGCTTCACGGTACGGTATCGAAACGTCTACAGTTGCAACCAATTTTCCCGCTGTTATGCAACGAATAAGCGATGCTATTGCACAAATTCAACCTCATGACTCCGTAGAACGGTATAACTCATTGGGGGTTAAGTGCTTACATGGTCAGGCTCGTTTGATTGACCCCCACCGAATTGAAACAAATGGTGGTCTCCTTACTACCCGAAGTGTCATCTTAGCAACAGGTGCTCATCCAACATTGCCACCGGTTCCTGGCCTACAGGAGTGTCAGCCACTAACTTCTGAAACAGTGTGGGGACTTAAAGAACTACCAAACCGCTTGGTGGTTCTTGGTGGTGGGCCAATCGGTTGTGAACTGGCCCAAGCCTTTTCACGTTTGGGTAGCAACGTGAGCATTGTAGAAATGGAAGAGCAAATACTACCTGTCGAAGATCAAGATGCGGCACAGGTAATCTCAGATGTACTGAAAGACGAAGGTGTCGAGTTGCTTACTGGCTGGCAAGCAAAGGAGTGTCGCGACCAACAGTTAGTAGTTCAGTCTCGCGAAAAAGAAAGAGTTCTACGATTTGACAAACTTTTGGTCGCAACCGGTCGAAAACCCCGTGTAGAAGCTCTTGGTCTTGAAGAAAACGGTATTGGATTTTCATCCACACGATCCATTACAGTCAACGATTACATGCAAACGGAAGTCAAATCAGTGTATGCTTGTGGAGATGTTGTTGGACCGTACCAATTCACACACATGGCGGCGCAGCAAGGGTGGTATGCAAGTATGAATGCGCTAGCGCGCCCTTTTTGGCGTTTCAAATTGAATAAGAATATCGTGCCGTGGGCAATCTTCACGGATCCCGAACTCGCGCGGGTTGGGCTTTCTGAACACGAAGCGCAACAGCTGAACATACCATACGAAGTTACCACTTTTCCATTTACAAAATTGGATCGTGCCGTCGCCGAAGGTACTACAAAAGGATTCGTCAAATTGATCACAAAACCGAGAAAGGATGTCTTATTAGGTGCTTGTATCGTCGGGACAGATGCCGGAGAGTTGATTTCGAACTGCATCAATGCAATGCAACACGGTTATGGAGTGAACTCGATCCTATCCACAATGCATGTGTATCCTACTCGAACGGAAGCTATCAGATTAGCCGCTGGTCAATTGCGGCGGGCCCACGCTCCTGCTGCCCTATTAAAGTTGGCAGAACGAGTTAACACGTGGATGCGATGAAATAGGTCGAATCACGCAAAATTGGAAACTTTGTTACGAATTTGAAGATTTTCATTTGAGGCGACTGGGTCTTAGTTCTTGTTCCAACACAGCCGAATTTGTCAGTGCGTTGTGTGCGAGTAATTGTGCTCCGATTTTGCTACAAGCTGGTGCAGTTTGTACACCGAAGCCACCAAACGCTCCGTACCAAAAAAATCCTAAGTCGTCTTGGTCATACCCAATCACGGGGCATTCGTCAGAGACAAAGACGCGCAATCCCGCCCAAGACTCTTCCGGTACGATATTGCTCAGTGTTGTACTCTCTTCGAGGCGTGCGATCGCCAACGCGATGTCAATTATTTCTGGTTGGGCGTCGCATGGCTCACTGGGGGTTTCATCGCATGGAGACAGCATGAGCGATTGTCCTTCTGGCTTGAAATACAGGTCGTGGTTTATCAAATAGCACATGGGCCAAGATTCTTTGAAGATGTCCGGGCGGCATCGAATACCTGTTCTTCGTTTTGGTTGTACTCCAAGTGGTCGAACACCGGCTAATTGGGCGATATCATCAAGCCATGCGCCCGCCGCGTTTACGATGATGTCTGCGTGTACCGAAATTCCGGAATCAGATTTCAGTTGCCACGTGCCACCTATGCACTCAATGCTAGTAACTCGAAAGTTCGTTTCCACCTTTCCACCTAGCTCTATGAATGCTTTGCGCGTGTTGGATAGTAAATTGTGGACATCGAGATGCAACGAATTTTGATCTAAGATTCCGATGGAGAAGTCGTTTGAAAGAATGGGGCATTTAGCTAGTAATTGACATTTCGATGCTCGCTCGAGCCACGGACAGCGTCCGATCCAAGTTTCGAGAAACTCCATGATTTTTGGTTCATCCGCGGGACGTCCAATTCTCAAAGTAGACAAGGGCGTAGCTACGCCGTCGAAACCTCGTTGTGGTGATCGAAAAAAATCGACTGACTCGAGTGTAAGTCGGTGTACTACATCATTTTCAAAGGGAATGTGTAGCACAGCAGCCGAGCGGCCAGTGCTGTGGTATCCTGGTTGAAACTCCGATTCGAGCACGGTGACATTGAAGTCTTTTGCAGTTTGTAATGCTAGTGACAAACCCGCGATACCGCCACCGACGATGGCTACAGACTCTTTCAATAGTGTTAGTTGTGGTTCAAAGCACCCAAGACAAACTCATCCGTGTAACTTGCAATTTCTCGAAACACATTATCCTTTCGCACACGCGTTCGCTTTAAGGTTTTATAGCCGTGGTCTGCAGTGTCTAGCCACTTCAACGACGCGTTGTGTTCGCGTGCTAGTTGTCGCATCAGGTCTGCATTCGCCATTCCGTCTCGGGTACCGGTTAGGAACAAAATAGGGCAGGAAATCGCGGCGAAATGACTAGCTCGATCTAAGGACGGGTTCTTAGGATTGTGTAGAGGAAATGAGCAAAGAATCAATCCTTCGACGAGCAATGAGTGTTCCACAAGAGCATGGGTCGCCATTCGCCCGCCGAAGCTATGGCCGCCAAGGAAGATTGGTTCTGAAATTTGATCTGCTGCGAAATCGTAGACTGCTTTGATAGCCATAGTCGACGTGCGTAGCGAGTCGACTCGATTTCTGCCAAGTTCCATGTACGGAAAATTGAACCTTAAGGTGGTAATTCCTACCTCCGTAAACGCTCCTGCGATTGCTTCGAGGGATGCATGCTCCATACCTGCACCCGCACCGTGACCAAAAATTACAGTACACTTTGATGTATTGCCCTTTGTCCAAAGAACGCTGATTTTGTGGTCGGCGACGGTCAGCGAGCATTTCTCGCGGGTTTGTGTCAAGAGTTGAGTTCTGAGATCGAGTGAATGATTCGTCCCACCAAACCATACTCCAAAGACTCGGTCGCGGAGAGCCAATGATCTCGATTGGTATCTTTATTTACTTGCTCTAGCGTCTGACCTGTGCGTGCTGCAATGGTCTTGTTGATACGTTCTTTGATTTTTACGATCTCTTTAACTTGAATAGAGATATCTGAAGCATCGCCCCGTAATCTACCGGAAGGTTGGTGAATCAAAAATCGTGTGTTGGGTAAGCACAGACGATTTTCCTTCTCCGCGGCTAGGTAAATGTGAGTTGCTATACTTCCCACCCAACCGGTTCCAACCGTACGTACAGGTGCTGCAATAAATTGGATTACGTCATGAATGGTGTCGCCAGATTCAACATGCCCACCTGGGGACCCTAGAAATAGAGTGATAAACTCGTTGTTTTCATTTGCTAAAGCTAAAAGTTGTTCCACTGTTTGCTGAGTAATTTTTTGGTCGATGTTCCCAAAAAGCGTAATGATGCGCGCTTCATACAGCGTGTTGCGTATTCGTGATAAAGAGGTGTCGTTACCGTCTCTGTCCTCTGTTCTATTGACTTCCATATTTCCTCTTTCGATTTGTAATTCTCCTGTGTAGTTTATGTTTTTCCAGCGATACTAAATCCATCTCAATATAGATCAAGTGCACCCCTTAGACTCATGACAACATTATGGAGACGGAAAGTGCGACCGCAACTATCGGCCGACTGCGAAAATTTACTTCACGTCCGCAAGTCGTTCTTGAACAGCTAAGTCCGAAGTTCCTCTCAATATATCCTTTGAGATTTTTGTTGGAACCGTAATAGCTACATCAGTTCCGTCCGAGGGGCTGGATCCGATGGTTAAAGACCAATTGTGGATCAAACACAGCTGATTGACAACTGCTAAACCCAAACCACTACCACCAGTTTCCAAGTTGCGTGATTTGTCTAGTCGAACGAAGGGCTGCAACACTCGCTGCCTTTCAGATACTGGGATACCTGGTCCGTCGTCTAGTACATGAACTTCTGCGTAGTCTGAAGTTACCCGGACCTGTACGCGCACGTTTTTCCCATATTGAATCGCGTTCTGCACTAGATTGGAAACACAACGATGTAATGCGTTTGGAGCGGTATGAAAGCGTACGGGTGGGGTTCCGAACCATTCCACGCCGATAGCATCATCGACCGTATGGACAATGGACTGTACCAGTTCTTGAAAGTTCACCTTCTGTGGTCGTTCTTGTTCCCCCTTCGCAAAGAGTGCGGCATCGGAGATCAATGAATTCATGTGCTGAAGGTTTTCTTCGAAAGCCTTCAGAAGATTAGGATCGGTATCTTCCGGTAGTAGTTCTAACGCTAAGCGCATACGGGTTAACGGCGTACGCAAATCGTGCGACAGTCCCGCCGTGATCGTAGTTCGATTCGATATAAGTGCCGAGATTTCCTCCGCCATGTCGTTAAAACTCCGGGCTAACAATACCAATTCGTCCGAACCGGTTTCAGGAAGTGGGACATAGCCCGATACTCCACGAAAGGACTGTGTCGCGTATGCCAGTTGAGTCATCGGTCGACTGATTCTGTTCATGCCATAAAGTGCCGTTATTGCGGTTGCGAAAACGCTCACGACAATCGCGATTAACACCAAATTTAGAGTGCGTAATTCTGGGAAGCTCACATAGAAACGGATTGCTAGATCGTCGGCTGTTTCAGTCAACGACGAAAAAATCACCCAGAATGCATTATTTTTATCAGTGCTTTCTGCGAAAGTACTGATGTTTGCATTACCAAATTGCTCTTCGAACGCCGTTTGTAATCGGTAGAGAACTCCATCCGTGCGCGATATTTCTCTTAATTCGTTTTGTTGAACGATGCCGCTCGCGATTCCAGTGGTTGCAAAAATATCTGCTTCACCCACCATGTAGTTGCGTAATCCTTGGTTAACTATTTCGGGACTTTCCTGCCACAAACTCTCAATAAATCGTACATTCGATACGCGATTTTCGATCCACTGTTCTCGTAGAGGTGAAAAGCCATACAGTTGAAACAGAATGACAAAACATACACCTAAGACTAAGGTTGCGGTTCCAATCACCAAACTGAATTTTCCAGCTAGTGAGTTGGCGCGAATGCGATTTAAGAGCTTTCGGGACAAAATACGTACCCTTTTCCCCATACCGTTTTGATAAAGGTCGGATTTGAAGGATTCGTTTCAATCTTACTTCGCAGTCGTGTGATGCGGACGTCAATACTCCGATCTACGCCAGATTTATGGCTGTCTCCAAGCAATTCTTGGATGCGATCTCGATCGAGAGTGCGATAAGGATGCTTAACTAATAAGTTTAGCATTTCAAATTCGCCGGAGGTAAGGGATATTTCGTCACCATTTTGGCGAGCAAGTGACAATTGAGTCACATCAAAAATAAAGTCCCCAAAGCGATACACCCCGTCGCCGCTTCGAGCAGTTGAAACTCCAGTGTTTCGTCTGAGCACAGCTTTGATCCGAGCGAGTAGCTCACGCGGATTCAACGGTTTGTCAATGTAGTCATCAGCACCAAGTTCAAGACCGACAACTTGCTCGACATCGTCACCCATTGCAGTCATCATGATGAATGGTAAGTTATGGTCTCGAAGTAAGCGTCCAGTCAGATGTAGACCATCTTCGCCGGGGATTTTTAAGTCGAGAATTACAAGATCAAAATCGGTATGATTCAGTTCTATTTCGAGTTCCGTACCGTCAGCAACGGTGACAATTTCGAAACCTTGTTTGGACAGATAATCGGACAGTAGTTCTCGAATGTTGGGATCATCGTCAACCACCAGAATTTTCCCAACATGGTGGATTTGATCTTTGTACGGAGAATTGCGTCGACGTAGTACGGAACGAATGCGAGCGAGCAGAATACGTGGGCTGAACGGTTTCGCAACATAGTCATCAGCACCGACCTCCAGACCGACGACGCGGTCGATACTATCGCTGAGAGCGGTGAGCATAATGATTGGTGCTGTAGTTACTTGCTTGAGTCGTTTAGCAATCGACAGTCCGTCTTCACCTGGTAACATAAGGTCAAGTACGATAAGATCGTATTGATTAGCGCGCAATGCTTCATCCATTGATGAACCATCTGCGACGGTGTGTACGTTTAAACCGTGTTTGCCTAAAAAGCCCGCAAGTAGTTCACATAAATTAGGGTCATCGTCTACAACAAGAACGCGATGACCACTGTCAGTCAAACCACTGAATTGCTTTACTTAGTTCTCCACGCCGGGAAAGTCCGGATTCTTCGGTTTATTTCTCCAAGAAGTTCTTTCGTTTTTCTGCTTAGACTTTTCATTGTTGAGTCTTGGGTCGCGTTCAATGACTTTTTCCGATTCACTGTTGGCACGCACGGTACTTCCCACCTGAACGGTGTGTTCAATTAACTCAGGCATATCTTGAAATTCTTTCGCATCAACGTCGTCTTCAACTTCGTCTGAGCCTCGGTCTGCGGTTCCGAAAGTCGGTTCAATATCGTCAGGGCAAAGATCGGAAGAATAGTCTTTGCTGTCGTCAGAACATCGACGTTGATATTCCAAACAAAGAGCATCCTGATCATTTTTGCTATATTGATCCATGTTTAACATGAACTCTTTGAAATCTTCTTTGGACAGAGCTTGCAGGTACGTTTTCGTGAGTTGGTCTTGAATAGGTTCTACGTCGAGATCGATAGTAGTATCAGTCTCATTTGTACTTTGATGAGTAGGGGTCGATCCATCAGTATCAACAACTTCTTCTTGAGCCGAGAGCACAAGTGCTGAACATCCAAGGAAGGTAGTAAGTACAACACCAAAGAGCCGGTGTTTCAATGTCATGAGATTTAGTTCCTGACTGGTTGATTTATCCACGGTTCAAAACCTCCCTGTTTCAAATCCGTATCTGTCAGCTCTTACTCCAATACTAACTGACATATCTAAGAGCACACGCTTCCGGACGTCAATCAACACAAGCACGCGACCTCTCTCCATAAGTTCTAACTGTGGCATAGCTACAGCAACTCTGAATGCTAATGAATTATAAGCAATTGTAAAGTCGAGGAGAACTAAATTTAACATTAGTTGGATTTCACTAAGCCCTTTCAAAAAGTCCTGCGGCACCTTGACCGCCGCCCACACACATCGTTACAACTCCGTAGCGTTGCTCCCGACGAGCAAGTTCGCGTAACAGTGTGCCGGTGAGCCGTGCTCCAGTCATGCCGAAAGGATGACCGATAGCAATGCTACCTCCGTTCACGTTGTACTTGTCATTATCAATGTTTAGGAAATCTCGGCAATACACACACTGACTAGCAAACGCTTCATTAAGTTCCCACAGATCGACTTCATCTTGACTCACGCCAGCATTTTTTAATAAGCGAGGAATAGCAAAGATCGGACCGATACCCATCTCATCCGGTTCACAAGCTGCTACCGTGAAACCGCGGTAGACCCCTAATGACCGCAAATTCAACTGATTTGCGCGTTCAGCACTCATAAGTAATGACATAGAAGCTCCATCAGATAGTTGCGACGCATTACCTGCGGTGACAGTTCCACCCTCTTCAAATGCGGGCGGTAAGCGCGCTAATCCCTCCATCGTTGTGGTTGGCCGATTACATTCGTCTCGATCAACCGTCACCGTGCGGTGGCTTTCGGCTTTGGTCTCTTTGTCGACGTGGAGCATTTCGACGGTCATGGGGACAATTTCTTCTGCCATCCAGCCGGTTTCTTGTGCATGCGCGTATCGTTGTTGACTTTGTACTGCGTATTCATCTTGAATTTCTCGGGAAACGTTGTAGCGCCGAGCTACGACTTCGGCTGTGTTACCCATTGCCATAAATATCTCTGGCTTTTCGTCAAGAAGTCTTTGATTTTGTTGTGCTTGAGCGGGAGTCTGACGGTTCCGCATCGAAATCGAATCCACGCCTCCAGCCATAGCGACCTGCGTTTGACCAGTAGCAATCTGGTTTGCTGCAATTGCGATCGACTGTAAACCGGAAGAACAAAATCTATTAATCGTTAAACCCGCAGCAGTAATCGGAAGCTTGGAAAGAACTACCGCGAGTCGTGCTAGATTACCATCTTGCTCGCCAGCATGACTGCCCGCACCGACGATGACGTCCTCGATTTCTTCGGCTGCTATATTTGGGTTACGATCTAACAGTGCGTCGATAACTGCCGCGAGCATGTCATCCGATCGTGTGAGATTGAAACTACCACGAAACGACTTTGCTAACCCGGTGCGAACACTATCGATAACTACGACATCGCGCATACAAAAGTCTCCAGTGAGTTAAAAAATTTGTTGACAGAAAAATTGAACCGTGATTTTATCAGGAATCGTTTCATGAGCCGTTTACGCGCCTAACATTATCAATTCGTTCGTTTTTTGGTATTGAGATTGGTTTGGAAGATTGACTCCACTCTAACATTGCCACTTAAAATTTGTTTATGTTGAAAGATTCACCTACCTCGCACATATATTTTTCGCAACGTCTTCGGCTCCATTATGTCGCGTGGGGAAATCCAAAAGCGCCAGTTTTGCTGCTCATTCATGGTGGTCGCGACCATTGTCGCAATTGGGATTGGGTCGCTACCGCGCTTAAAGACGAATATTACATTATCGCACCGGACTTACGTGGCCACGGGGACTCTCAATGGATGATTGGTGGTGCGTATTCAATTGTGGATTACATCTACGACATACAACAACTTGTACGTCAAACGCAAATCGCCTCAATGCATGTGATTGGGCATTCGTTGGGTGCAATCATTGCTCTACTTTACGCAGGCAACTATCCTGAAAAAGTCACACGCCTTGTCGCCGTCGAAGGTATGGGGATCATGCTCAACCAATGGCGATTGGCAACAAATCGAATGCATGAACACATTCGCGGTTGGGTCGAGGATGTACACCATCTTTCGGGTCGCCAACCGCGACGATACCCGAACCTTGAGGAAGCAATTCAGCGTTTACAAACTGTGAATCCTCATCTCTCTGCTGAGCGAGCGCGGCATCTCACGATTCACGGAAGTATTCAGAACGAAGATGGCACTTACAGTTGGAAATTTGACAATTATTTTCGCGTGTTAGCACCCATTACGTTATCGTATGAAGAAACGGAACAACTCTATGCGCGCATTACTTGTCCGACTTTGTTGATACACGGTCAAGAGTCTTGGGTCTTGCACCCCTCGCAGGACGAGCGAGTGAAGTCCATGCAAGACGTCAAAGTGCACTCGATCGCGCGCGCCGGACACTGGTGTCACCACGACCAGCTCGATGAGTTCATGCAGGTCGTTCGTGACTTTCTGTAAGTATGAAAGTTGCCGATTTACATGCGTCGAATTGGTCAGGAGTCTGTTATCTAACTGGTGGTGGATCGTTACTCATAAGCGAGTTACTATGTGAACCAGGAGCTTCCGCAACGCTTTTGAATGCTGGAGTGCCCTATAGTTATGAGGCACTTGCTCAGCTCCTAGGTCACGCACCGACTCAGGCCTGTTCCGAAGTTACTGCGC
This sequence comes from uncultured Pseudomonadales bacterium, assembly GCA_964511425.1. GTDB lineage: Bacteria > Pseudomonadota > Gammaproteobacteria > Pseudomonadales > Azotimanducaceae > Bin55. Next base: position 132,468 of record CAZEFI010000001.1, on the reverse strand, counting down.
GAAGTATCGCAATGAGAGCATTTACGGATGCTCAAAAATTTGAAACAGACAGCGACCTGTTCGGGTTAGGCGTCACTGCGAGTTTGAGCACAAACCGGTCAAAACGAGGAAAGATTAGAGCATATATCGCGCTCCAAACTTTAAGTCTCTCTCAGGTGACCTTAGTTGAGTTTCCCAATGCAAACACTAGGCCTGAACAAGAAGCACTATTAGCCAATGTCGCATATGGAAAACTCTGTTGGGGTCTTGGTTTAACTTCAGATCCGTTCCCAACGTACACCACACAGACTGCGACTGCGCGCGCTTCACATCAACGTTTGTATGAATCAGAACCTTTCGTACTGGGAGTGCGGTCTCAAGCACATTTACCAGGAGCGTTCAACCCAGTTCATTCCGGTCATCGTAGAATGCATGGGCTAGCACAGGAAATACTAGGTTGTGAAGTGCAGTACGAGTTGAGCATCAAAAACGCCGACAAATTTCCTCTGGATTATTTCGATTTAAACCAAAGAATCGACCAGTTCGGACCAGGTGAGCTAGTCTTAACAAATTTACCCTATTTCTATCTGAAAGCGAAACATTTTCGGAGGAATCAAGGTGTAACCTTTGTGGTTGGGATTGATACATTTGCAAGAATCCTCGAACCAAAATTCTATGAGGGAGATACGCGGTTGGGCGATGCCATCCAGTATTTTGTTACTTCGCAGACGAAATTTTTGGTGTTTGGGCGTACCGTGGAGAACAAGTTTATGACCTTAGATGACCTCTCCGTTCCAGAAAGTCTATTGCCTCAGTGCCGGCAAGTTGAGCACTCACAGTTTCAGTGTGACCTTGCATCTTCAACTTTGCGCGTCAGCGAATAATATTTGAAGTAATCGACGGAAAAGAAGTTTTTGTACCGTGGAAAAAACTAACATGAAAAAATTTGAGGGACGAATCGTAATTGTTTCCGGTACCGCTGGGATCTTAGGAGCTGCGGTAGCGCAAAGGTTTCATGAAGCCGGGGGAACAGTTATTGGAATTGATGTTGTCCCACATGAAGCTCCCTATTCCACCGTTGAATTGGATCTATTAGATTTGGACAAGACTAAACAAGCTCTAACCCGCTTCAAATCGATCGACGTGCTAGCAAATATAGCAGGTGGTTTTACGATGGGTGATTCGGTTGCTGATACATCCGATGAAACTTGGGAATTCATGATGAATTTGAATGTGCGCACGATGTTGAATTTGGTGCGAACAGTCGTGCCAGCAATGCGTATGTCAGGCAAAGGTGGCAAAATCGTCAATATAGGTGCTCATGGTGCCCTACAAGGAGCTCCTCTGATGGGTGCATACGCTGCGGCTAAAAGTGTCGTGATCCGTATCACCGAGAGCTTAGCAGCTGAGTTGAAACAAGAGGGCATTAACGTAAACTGTGTATTACCCAGCATTATTGATACACCACGGAATCGTGAAGACATGCAAAACGCGGATTTTTCCAAATGGGTATCTCCGGACGGATTAGCCCGTGTCGTGCTATTCCTTGCGTCGAAAGACGCCGATCCTATTCACGGGGCAGCTATACCGGTAACTGGATTAGTGTAGCTTATTCCGGTGGTGGCTCAGGCAGCTTTCCGGTAATCATAAAGTGTCCGGTCGACGATGCTATCAATAAGCCGTCGCGTTCACGTGTTGCACGAGCTTCAATAATTGCTACTTGTCGGCGTCGGGAGATGAGTTTGCTTTGAAGGAGTACCGTTTCACCAATCTTTAGCGGATTTCGGTATCTAACTTCTGCTTTAGCGGTTACACAAATTTCACCTTGTAAAAAAAAGAAATTTGCCATAACATCATCAAGCAATGAAAACAAGATTCCACCATGGGTGACCCCGTCGTATCCCATGTAGTCGGTCGAAGAAGTCCAACGTGCGTGACAAAAACCGTCATTACTCAACTGGAACCGAACTCGCAAACCGCTATTGTTGTTAGGACCACACACAAAACAATGATTTGCATTTCGCTCAAACATTTGCAATAAATTCAACCAATGGGTTCTGGTAATAATAAAGATTCGCTCGTTCTTTCTCGAATCGAAAAGAAACTTCGCGACAGTGAAACGCAACCGATAATCACACCACCGCATGCTCGACGAGCAGGTGTTGCACTGATTTTGAGATCTTTTGGTGGCGAATTGAACATTCTGTTTATCCGTCGAGCATTGCGCGAAGACGATCCATGGTCAGGCCACATAGCTTTTCCTGGTGGACATCACGAGAGATCTGACACCGATCTTATGAGTACGGTAATTCGAGAAACTTATGAAGAGGTTGGTGTTTTGCTTTCAAGATCCGAGTGTGTGTGTCAGCTACCATTTGAGAAACCTTACACCTCTGATCAACGATCAGATCTCGTAGTCCTACCGTATGTTTTTGTACTGACTCACGACCCTAATGTACAACTCAATCACGAGGTCTCAGAAGTTATTTGGGCTCCTCTCGAACAGCTAGTTTCCGGTGAGTTACTCACCCACGAGACGGTTCACTTTAATGAAAATGAATATCGGTTACCTGGGTTTCGCTTAAAGAAGAAGCACTTCGTTTGGGGATTGACCTTTCGAGTACTACATCGGTTTTTCACGATAATCAATTAATCGTAGCATCACGGTCGTCGCGATCGCTTACTGGGATGCCCGACCGTGCCACAGTGTAGTCGATTCAGTTCACTTATCATCCAATGGGATGACATCACATGTTATGCCGGTACCACCGGCACCACAGTAGCCACTGGGGTTCTTAGCCAAGTATTGTTGGTGGTATTCCTCTGCATAGAAATACTCGGTATAAGGTAAAACTTCCGACGTTACTTGTCCAAAACCAGCCTTTTTAAGCTTGCTTTGGTAGGTTTCGCGAGAACTCAAAATTTCGTTGTGTTGTGTTTCATCAAAATAAAACAAGATTGATCGGTATTGCGTACCGATGTCATTTCCTTGACGCATTCCTTGTGTGGGGTCGTGATTTTCCCAAAATGTCGTTAGTAGTGTACGAAATTCGATCTCACGTGGAACGAACTTGATCATTACAACTTCGGCATGTCCGGTGCGACCAGAGCACACATCTTCATAAGTTGGGTTTTTGGTTATCCCTCCGGAGTATCCCACCGAAGTACTATACACGCCTTTGAGTTGCCAAAATTTTCTTTCGACGCCCCAAAAACATCCCATGCCAAACATTGCGCTGGCTACGCCCTGTGGAAATGGTGGTATGATTCGATTTCCATTTACGTAGTGCGTTTCGGGTACGCACATTGACTCAACTCGATCGGGGAGATGTCCTCTTTGATTCTTTGTCTTTTTGTGAAACATAGTTCCGATTGTAGTCTAGCTTAGGTTCATTATGATATGTTTTCCGATCTAAGAACTTTTACGATTTCGTGTCAAGACTTATCTTTCGTAGTCTCTTGCTGCTGAGCACTGTGCTACTTGTTGGATGTACGGCAGTCCAACCTCCAACGATTTACACCTATGACGAGTTTTTGTCGCTCGTGCGTTCTGAAGAGGATCTTGACTTAGCCACAGTTCTCGTCGATCTTTCCGATTCGGAACTGACCATAAAAACGATAACCGAACTCGACGCACTCGGACGACAGGTGGAACGGGTGCTTGATCGACCATTACGCTTGGGCTCGCTTGGGAGCGCGATCCTTGATCGACTGGAATTCAGCTATGTGGGACATTTGGCGATGTACCACTTCTACGAATATTTTGAAAATGACCATGCGAGTGTCCACCAAGCACAGTTAGATCGCATCGTTGAATACATGACTCGGGATCGAGATGGTTCCTTGGACAAGCCCTACAGAGCACTAACTCCAGCAGACGCGGTACTGTTCGTAAAGCAATCAGGTTATAAGGTGATTGGATCGATCTACGTTCAGACGAATGCGGATTCGATGGTCTTGCAGCTCATGCGATTACGCGACGACGAGCCTTTTGATGAGGTCTATTTTGATTTCAGTGCTTTATATTCAGCGTTCGTACAAGAAATTGAGTCGCAACCAGAAGTGCAAATGCCGGTTCAATGGCCTCAAGTAGTGGCCAACCTTGCAAGTGCTGGTGACACGGCAGCACAACTAAGTTTGGGTCGTTTCCTTGCCAATAGTGGTGCGATTCCACGCGCGGAGAGAATGTACTTAGCGGCTAGTCGCGCGGGCAATGGTTTCGCCCATATGTTATACGGCGACCTTTTTGTTGATGAAGCCTTACGAGCACCGGAACAAAATAGAGGCCGTTTTTTGCAAGTTGCACAATCCCACTATTCGCAGGCTATCGAGTACGGCTATCACACCGCGTTACGCCAACAAGGTATCTTGCTGCACCGAGGATTCTTCGGAGAAGGTAGACGATCTCAGGGACTGGAGTTGCTTGAACGTGCAATTTCCTTCGACGATACCATCGCTCTTCGCTATTTAGGAGAAGCTTATCGATTTGGTGACGGTGTGGACATTGATTTCAAGATATCAGCGAGTTTATACGAACGCGCGGCTCAACTAGGTGACAGAAGAGCTCGTATCGAATATTACAGGGTGCTTGCACACCCGGATGCTGACTTGGAAGTTACTGATCAAGTCGTAGATTGGCTTTTAGATTCCGCCGCACATGACGATGAACTAGCAATGCTTGAATTAGGAAATTGTTTCATCCGAGGATGTGCTGAAAAATCTAATTATCGTAAAGCCGTGCGATGGTATCGTAAAGCCGCACGAACTGCGCCGGAGAACCCAGAGGTGATTAATAGTATCGCTTGGACGCTTGCCGTGACGGATCGCAAGCGACTTCGTGATCCAGACTACGCACTAGTGATCATCGAACATTTAATGGAAAACGATGAGGGTTCGCGAGGTAACCCAGCCATAGTGGATACTTGGGCGGCAGTTCACGCAGCTTTAGGCAACTTTGAGCGTGCAGTCGAACTGCAACGTGAAGCGTTAGCACTCGCAATACGAACCCGACGATCTCAGGACTTAATTGACGTGATCCAAGGCCATCTCGATAGCTTTCTTCAAGGTGAAGCACTCAGCGAAGCAGTTCCGTGAACTGAATTTAGAAGCAGAAACCTATCAAGGTGTCGATGACTATCGTCAAATTCTGCTCAATCGGATTCCCATTATCGACGTCCGTGCGGCGCGTGAGTTTGCACAGGGAGCTGTACCTCATGCGGTGAACCTACCATTACTTACCGACGACGAACGTGCAATAGTAGGATTAGCCTACAAGAGTAAAGGGCAGAAGGGTGCGGTCGATACAGGCTTACACCTTCTTTCCCCAAAGAAGCGAATGGATCGTCTCAACGGTTGGATTAAATGTCTACAAGAAAAACCGAATGCTTTGATCTGTTGTTGGCGAGGTGGTCTCCGATCGAGAGTCGTGCAATCGTGGCTCCATGATGCAGGTTGGAAAGTACCACGAGTAGTCGGTGGTTCCAAAGCATTACGCACCTACTGCATGTCGGTTCTAGAAGCAGCAGGTAGGTGTAACTATGTGGTAGTTGCAGGTCGCACGGGATCACGCAAAACCGATCTAATCAACGAACTTCAACCTGCGATTGATTTAGAACGACTGGCTGTGCATCGTGGGTCCGCGTTTGGAGGAGATACAGCGAATCAACCATCACCCATTAGTTTCGAAAGCACGCTAGCTACCGAATTGTTGCAATTCCAAGAAGCCAAAAACATACTGGTCGAAGACGAGAGTAGAGTAATTGGGAAACTCGCAATTCCGGATTCGTTGTTTAAAAAAATGGGACGTTCACCTGTAGTTGTAATAAACGCAGAAGAGTCTGCACGAGTACGTGATATATACGAACTTTACGTGCAGGGGACATCAAAGGAAGTTATGATGTCGAATTTAGAAAAAATCCGTAAACGCCTTGGTAATGAGCGATACTTAGAAATTCAAACTTCTCTACATCGCGCATACCACAGTCAAAATGTTGAAGATCATCTAAACTGGCTCACGTTGTTGTTGCGAAATTACTACGATCCGATGTATGACTATCAGCTCGAACGGAAGAAGGATCGTGTGGTATTTCAGGGTAGTAAACCGGAAGTCCAAAAATTTCTTCGGGTAGAGTTTGGATTCTCAATACGTTGAGTGAAATGAGCGGACATACGATGTAAACGAACCGCTTATAGATTTCCACAACTTCTGGTCTGATTGGGTGAACATCTTAAACCATTTCAACGCGACATTTGGGTTAAACCAAACTCAAAACACTCATCATCCCATTCGTAACGAAAACTCGTATCGTCACTTTGGCAAAACTCAACAGCTAAAATTTCATCGCCAATGTATTCTTCAAACTGTTGGACAATAGACATGACGTTGGGTGAAGCTTGATAGTCAACGCGTATCCGGTCTGTTACTTGGAAATCTAATTCTTTCCGTGCAAGTTGAATTCGGTGTACGATTTCTCGAGCGATCCCCTCGTTTTTGAGTTCCGCCGTCAACTCTAAGTCTTGTTCGATGGAAATGAGTCTGTCAGAGACGACAGAACTCCCTGCTTTCGCTCGACGATAAACGTGAATTTCATCCAACGTGAACGATTCCTCATCCAGTACAATCGAACCGTTTGATTGAAAGTCTTCAAGTTGCGCCGAAGTGAGTTGTTGTACTAGCTGCTGAATCGTTCGCATTCGCTTTCCAAGTCGTTTGCCTAAAACGGGAAAGTTTGGCTTTGCAGTCCATTCGATATAGTCACTTTCATTTTGGTCGTACAACACTTTTTTAACATTGAGCTCTTTTTTTATATAGTGTTCAAGTCTCTGGACATCGGCAAGTAAGTCGTGGTCTTGATGTATCACTGTGAGTCGACTGAGCGGGGTACGGAGGGAAATTTTCTGTTCTTCTCGCTGCTTGCGTCCTAGTAAAACGATTTGCTGTAACCGTGAAACCGCTTCTTCCAAATTCTGGTTTTGAAGTGATTGCTCTGCTAAGGGGTAACTGCAAAGATGAACGGACATTTTGGAATGTTGTGTCGTTTCTAATTCACTTAACTGTTGGTAGATGTGTTCTGCTAGAAATGGAGCGCATGGTGCGAGAGCCAGTGTTAACTCTTTGATTGAAAGATAAAGGGTCGAATACGCAGCAACTTTATCTTGGTCCAACCCAGTACCCCAAAAACGCGACCTGTTCAATCGAATGTACCAGTTCGTCAGTTCCTCAATGAACACGAAGAGTTGAGGTACTACATTATCGAGTCGGTATCGCTCCATTTCGAACGTGATGGCCGACTTCATAGTTTGTAAGCGCGACAAAATCCATTGATCAAGAATGTTCGCGTGGGTGAGCTCTGCTTTTTCTGCTGTCCACCCATCAATTTTGGCATAGAGTTGCAGAAAAGAAAAAGCATTGTGCCAAGGAAGAAGTGCCCGACGTGTCATTTCTCTGACTCCAGAGTCAGCAAATCGTTGTTCTTCACCTCGAACGAGTCCAGAGTTTATTAGATACAGTCGCAGTGCGTCAGCTCCATGCTGTCTCATCAACAGTTCGGGGTCAGTGTAATTACGCAAGCTCTTGGACATTTTTTTTCCATCCGCGGCGAGTACCAATCCGTTGACAATCACATTTTTGAAAGCCGGTTTTTGAAACAGTAAAGTGCTCAAGGCGATGAGTGTGTAGAACCAGCCTCTCGTTTGATCAAGTCCTTCGGCAATAAAATCCGCAGGGAATCCTCGTTCGAACTGTTCTTTGTGATCAAACGGATAGTGACTTTGCGCATAAGGCATTGAGCCGGATTCAAACCAACAATCTAGTACTTCTGGGACTCGGCGATAGACTCCTTCTTCATTCTTGAGTTGGAACTGTTGAGAGTCAACGAACTCGCGATGCAAATCCTCGAGGTCAGCACCGGTGTATTTTTGAAGTTCCTGACGAGACCCGATACATACTAGCGAACCGGTGACGTCGTTTTCCCAAATTGGGACGGGAGTCCCCCACACCCGATTCCTCGAAATGCACCAGTCGTTGGCGTTCTCTAGCCAATTGCCCATTCTGCCGTTTTGGATGTGTTTGGGAACCCACCGGATTTCTCGGTTTGAGCGAAGCAATAAATCTCGGAACTCTGCGATTCGCACAAACCAAGAAGGTACTGCTCGATAAATCAACGGAGTTTGCGAACGATAACAGTAGGGGTAGCTGTGCTGCAGAGTCGTATGTTCAAACACTCTATTCTTGCGCTTTAACCATGCGATAATGTTTGTATCAGCTTCTTTTATAAAACTTCCTGAGAAATCGACCACTTCTTCGGTAAAGTGTCCGCTCATTGTGACGGGACAGACATGCGTAGGTACGCCATGCAGTTGTGCGATTCGATAATCGTCTTCACCAAATGCTGGAGCTTGCTGTACTACGCCTGTACCTTCATCGGTTTTTACATAAGCGTCACTCACTATTCGAAACGCACCTTTGTCCTTCAGATGCGCAAAATAAGGAAACAGCGGTTCGTACTCGCGGCCCACCAGCTCTTTCCCTCGCACACGTTTTAGTACCATCAGATTGTGGTTAGTGCTATAGCTACTCAAACGCTCTTCAGCGAGATAGACTTTTCGATTTGTAACGGTCTCGTGCACTAGAACGTACATGATTTCATCGCCCACACAAAGAGCTAAATTGGATGGCAATGTCCAGGGAGTAGTGGTCCACGTACTGACGAATGCGTCGTCATCTTTTAATGCGAACAGTACTGTGACCGACGGGTCCTGAACATCCATGTAGTTCATACCTGCCTCAAAGTTGGATAGAGGTGTCTCCAAGCCAGTGGAGACGGGCATGACTTTGTTGCCACGATACACGAGTCCTTTGTCCCAAAGAGCTTTTACTACCCACCAAACGGATTCCATGAAGTCTACATCCATGGTTTTATAGTCGTCGTCAAAGTCAACCCAGCGACCCAACCGGGTGATTATTTGTCGCCAATCTTTGACATATCGCTCGACGATACTGCGGCACTCTTGGTTGTACCCGGCTATGCCGAGTTTCTTAACTGCTTCGTGTGCTTGCAATCCAAGTTTCTTATTGATCTCATGTTCGATGGGTAGCCCGTGACAATCCCAACCGAATCGACGTTGCACATATCGCCCTTTCATCGTCCAATAGCGTGGTACGATGTCTTTGATTACAGAAGCAAGTAGGTTGCCGTGGTGCGGTAATCCAGTGGCAAATGGTGGTCCGTCAAAAAATACGAAAGAGTCTTGCGATGCATTTTGACGCATCGATTCTCTGAAGGTGTCCTGCTTCTCCCAAAGACGCAAAATTTCTTGCTCCATCGCTGGAAACGAAAAAACCGGTTTTGGGTTCGGAGAATCAGCCATGATCGTAGTTTCACAAAAGAGAAAATTAGTTAATGTCGAGTTTTGTGCGCTGTTTTAAGAGGTGTTAGTGCTACAAAGCGTCAAATTATGCAAGTGGTACGCGATCCTAAAGTCTTCATTCGACGGTGATCGTGCAAAATTTTGTGATTCATAATCTAAAGTAATGAAATCAAAAGTTCAACGTGAGAGGAATCTGCCATCAAATTTATCCAAACTTTTCCTATTAAACCCATTCTTTTTATGAGTCTCTTAGTTGCTATGCAAACCCATTCACACGAAAACGTGGTGGTTCGAAATGTACCGACGATCGACTCAGAAATCTTGGCTTCAATAGATCGATATAGAAATGTGCGAACTGCTGCTGTCGTCGATTGGCTGGGTAACGATTTGTTAATTCGAACGCGATTCGGCGAAGCGTCACAACTCCATCGAGTTCGCGCTCCTATGGGAATGCGAGAACAATTAACTTTTACCGACGAACCGGTGTCGGGGGTAGTGGTACCAGACCTCCCTCAAGTTCAATCAATTCTCTTTCTCCAAGATGTTGGGGGTACCGAGTCATATCAGATTTACGATTTCAATCTCGCGACTGGAAAACAACATATGATCAGCAGTGGCGAGGGGCGCTATACTGGTGTGAGTTTTAGTCCCGATAACTCAAAGATTAGCTACACTTCGACGAAGCGAACTGGGCAGTATTCTGATTTGTACATCTATGATCTCAAGAGCCAAAAAGAGACTCCCCTACACACGGTCGATGAAGTCGGTTGGTCTTTCGTCGCATGGCACCCCAACCAAGAAAAAGCACTGATTCGCAAATATATCTCCGTCGCTGAGTCACACTTGTTCGAGATTGATTTAGAAACCGGTGCTAAGGTCCGTTTGTTGGAACCGTACGGTGCGATTTCCATCGGTGGAATAGAGTATTTACCTGACGGTACGATCATCCTTGTGAGTGATCATGGCTCGAATTACCGCCGCTTACATCGCATCAATCCAGAGACTTCCATGCTGGAAGTGCTTATTGAATTTGAAAACTCTGACGTAAGTTCGTATTCACTTGCGCGAGATCGTTCCAAGATGGTGATTGCACAAAATTTTCACGGATATCGATTGTTCCATCTGTACGATGTAGAAACGAAACAACTAGTGCCTTTGTTACCAGACTATTCAGACGGTTTGTTAGGTGGTGCACGGTTCAATGCTGAGGGAACCGCAATTGCGTTCACGTATCAGTCTGCACAAGTCCAAGCAGATGTCTACGTGCTAGATTTAACAACGCATGAAGTCACTCGATGGACACGATCAGAATTAGGAGGTATTGATCCCACTAAGCTCGTTCGTGCAGAGTTGATTTCATATTCCAGCTTTGATGATTTAGAGATTCCTGCTTTTATCTACAGACCAAAGACAGCGGGACCGCATCCGGTACTAATTTACATTCACGGAGGACCTGCATCACAATATCGACCAGGATTTTCCTCTAGATTTCAATACTACGTTAATGAGCTTGGTATTGCCGTCGTTGCACCTAATGTTCGAGGTTCAAACGGCTACGGTAAAGAATATCTCACGTTAGACGACTGGAAAAAACGCGAAGACTCTGTGCGTGATATCGGGGCACTATTAGATTGGATTGAAACACAGTCTGATCTAGACTCAACACGCGTGGTAGTTGACGGTGGTTCGTACGGTGGATATATGGTCTTAGCTTGTCTCGTGCATTACAGTGAACGACTGCTCGGTGGTTCAGAACGAGTAGGTATCAGCAACTTTGTGACGTTTTTAGAAAATACACAGGGATACCGACGCGATCTACGACGAGTTGAGTATGGAGACGAACGGATTCCGGAAATTCGAGAATATTTGGAATCCATAGCACCGATGAACCACATTGACAAAATTCGTAAGCCATTGCTAATATTTCAGGGCTTAAACGACCCTCGCGTACCGGCGTCAGAGAGTGAGCAGATTACGTTAGCACTCGAAAAAGAAGGAATCCCAGTGTGGTACGTACTATATATGGACGAAGGACACGGGTTTCGAAAGAAAGTGAATCAAGATCATTCATTCTCTGTTCAAATTCAATTTTTACGGTCACTTCTTGAAAATTCGATAGCGACGCCCGGTACTTAGAACGACGGTTTGAAGGAACTTTTTCTGAGCACAGGTTGTACAAGAACACTGAAAAATTTCAAGTCATGGATCTTGTTCAAAGTAAGATGGCCGTTTTTGATTCAGATCGGGGATTTGTTGGGAAATAGTGGCTTGTTCTGGGCGAACACTGCCTACAGGACAAATGACAATTAGACGTATCGGAGCATGAATAAGAAATCACAATTGCGAGAAACCGTGGTCCTAGTGGACTCTCAAGATCGGGAGATCGGAACACTCGATAAAGTTGAAGCACACTCTGGTAGGGGTACGCTCCACCGGGCGATATCCGTTTTTCTAACCGACGAGATTGGTCGTATTCTTGTGCAAAAAAGACACCCAGGGAAACTAGTTTGGGGAGGGTACTGGTCTAACAGTTGTTGTACTCATCCTTTTGTTGGCGAAGCAACGCTCGATTGTGCGAAGAGACGCGTTTATGAAGAGCTAGGACTGTCCGTGGACCTTGCATTTCATTTTAAGTTGCGGTACCACGCTTCGTTCTCTGAAGACTTTGCAGAACATGAACTGGTGTCTGTGTATACCGGCACCGTAAACGTTGAACCTACCGTCGATCCACATGAAATAGCAGAATTTCGGTGGGTTGAACCGGGACAACTTGTTCGTGAGTTTATCGCCACGCCGAACGACTACACACCTTGGTGTTTCTTGGAGTGGAAGGAGTTGCGAGCGCGCAACATTCTGTAGATTTTCGTACTTAAGCGAGAGATTGAAAGAATCTGTCTGACAGAATTGGGCCGGACCGTTGGATCCAGCTCCGAAATAGCTCGGTTTTCAATCTGGCACACAACTGAAATCCGTCTGTCACGAAATTGACTGTAACAATCTTCGTCCTTTTGCCTTCAAAAACTGATACAGCGGTACTAATTTGTGATTAGGTAGTCTTCTCCGGAATGCACACATCGGACGAAATATTCGTTCAAGACACTTATGAGGGGAGTGTAGTTTCGAATCAATTGCACTAACTACCAAACAAGTTTCTCAATGTTCTTTGTACGGGTGGTACCGAATGTGATCGGCCACTCCGGATTTTTTCGATGCATGAATGAATGAGATCACATGTCGCTGAAAGAGTGTCATTAACGATAACATAGTCGAACTCATCGTAGTGCGATAGCTCGCTCATAGCTTCTGACATGCGGTATTCCACACTAGAAGTGGAGTCTTGGCCTCGCTCGCGCAGACGCCGTTCAAGTTCTTCAAGTGATGGAGGGATGAGAAAGAAACTAACGACTTTGAGATCTTGTTGTTTGATAGTCCTCGCTCCTTGCCAGTCGATGTCGAAGAGAACGTCGAACCCGTCCTCCAACATTCTCGTAATTACTTCGCGCCGAGTCCCATATCGGTATCCAAAAACTGTGGCAAACTCCATAAACGCGTTGCTGGAAATCAATTCATCGAATTGCGTGTCCGATACAAAGAAATAGTGTTGTCCGTCAATTTCTTCGCGGCGTTTTGGGCGAGTGGTCGTCGAAATTGACGTGCTTAATTGGGGATCTTGTTCACATAGTTTCTTAACGACGGTGGATTTACCACAACCAGAGGGTGCAGAAAAAATGAAACAGTACGTTTCTCGAGTAAACGATACTTTATGACCGTTAGAAGTTGTGATCGGGAGTACCTCGAATATATTTTGTTGGCGAGCCGAGACTCAGTTTACTCAATGTTTTGTACCTGTTCGCGCATCTGGTCGACGCAGACTTTCAGGTCGATTACCAGAGTAGCGCAAGTTGGTACCTGAGCTTTTGCGGCAAGTGTATTGGCTTCACGCAAAATCTCTTGGGTGAGAAAATTGAGACGACGCCCAATGGGCTTCTCGGACGCTAAGCATCTTTCAATATCTTGTAGGTGAATTGTCAAGCGATCTTGCTCTTCTTTGAAATCTGATTTCTGTGCTAGTAGTGCTACTTCCTGTGCTACCCGGTTTGGGTCGACGTGTTTTTCCAATCCTCGTAACCGATCCAAGAGTTGTTCTCTAATCCACTTTGGTTGTTCTTTGCCCAGTGCTTCGATTCTTCTGAGTAAATCTCGGACCATGTCAACGGATTCTTCGACGACTCTATGCAATGCTTGGCCTTCCTGTTGTCGCGAATCGATCAACTGTGTCAGACAGGCTTGAAATGTAGTCATCAGTTCGTCTAAATCGTAGTCCACTTTATTACTCTGATTGCGCAATAAATTGGGGTTCTGCAAGAGTCGAGTGACATCTACAACATTCACTGTGGACTTTGAAGGCAACGAAGACACGACTGTTTCGATTGCCCGAGAGATTGTCGCATCGAGTGTATACCCCTCAGATGTTTGTGATTGATCCTGGGTGTGCTCGAGAAAAAATATTTCCACGTACCCTCGTCGTAACGTCTTCCGAGTCTCTTCTCTTACTCGAGCTTCGAGTCCACGAAATTGGTCTGGAATTTTCAACCGTATTTCTAAACCTCGATGGTTAACTGAGCGAATTTCCCATGTGTAGGAAAGTTCCTGTACACGGGCGAAGGCTGTCATCGAACTCATCATGCTTGAAATATGTGCAATCGTATAATTGTTGGCGGCCTTTTATTGTAATAGGACTCGGCAATAATTTAGTGTATCAAAGAGTAAACCAGCGACGTCATGACGAGTTGCGACCCGTTTGTATCGAAACAAATTTCGTAACTAATTCGAGTGGGTCAGCATTAATTTCCGTTGGGTCCACCAGGGTTTTGTGTACTGCCAACGTGGAACCGGGAGTACCACAATTTCGGCGCAATACTGGACTTGGTTGGCTCACGGCAGAGTACGGGATGTTACCTGGATCAACTCACATGCGCAGCAACAGAGAAGCCGCAACAGGAAGGCAAGGTGGTCGTACGATGGAGATTCAACGTCTTATCGGACGAAGTTTACGGCAGGCAGTGGACTTCAAAAGTCTCGGTGAGCAAACAGTACACATTGATTGTGATGTCATTCAAGCGGATGGTGGAACGAGAACAGCAGCAATTACTGGGGGATGTGTGTCTCTCTACTGTGCGCTACAGCAAATTTCTCCGAATGCGTTTCTTGGATGGATTGCGGCAGTAAGTGCGGGAGAAGTTTGGAACGAAATTTTGTTGGATATGGACTATGGCGAAGATGGACAAGCGGACTCTGACGTAAATGTCGTGATGATGCAGGATCGAGGAATCGTAGAAATTCAAGGTACTGCAGAAAGAAAGCCTCTCGCACAAACGAAACTCAACGCGGTACTATCTTTGGCAGAACAAGGAATTTCAGAATTGTTTAACTTCCAAGCACATAGCATCGCCGCGTGATACTTTCAGCTACTGCATTCGTGGCTGAACTCATTGAAGCTCAAGCACTGGAGTTTGGCGAGTATAAGCTAAAGTCCGGTCTCCACAGTCCATACTTTATGAATCTAGGAAACGTCGCGTCGGGCAGTGGTATAGACAAGGTGGGTTATGCGTTTGCTAAGCGCATCGCTGAACTTAACTTTAACCCCGATGTTCTATTTGGACCAGCGTATAAAGGAATTCCTTTGGCAACCACAACCTCAACCAACTTGGTGAACTTTGGTCTTGATGTTGGCGTAGCGTTCAATCGAAAAGAAATCAAAAAACACGGTGAAGGTGGTACGCTGGTCGGAGCTGATCTTCAATCAAAACGCGTCTTAATTATCGATGATGTCATTACCGATGGAGCTTCTAAAGTAGAAGCCGCAGAATTAGTGCGTCGGAACGGTGGTATTCCGATTGGAGTCTTGATCGCACTTGACCGCAAAGAACGGGAACCTGTTAGCGGTCGTACCTATTTGGAAACTGTTGAAAAGAGTCTTGGATTGGGTATTTATTCGGTTGCCACGATCTTGGACGTGTTAGCTTATTTGGAACTCCATGAACACTTTAAAGAAACCTTAGAAATTTTACGACGGTACGTAGACCAACACTGTGTCGTGAACTAACCAAGCGCGCTAGGCACCTTCAAGTGGGGAGCCACGTGTTTTAGATGCTGAACAAAAAGTTCTTGTATTTGTTGTAGCTTTTGCTGGGAGTTTGCTTCAAAACGCATAACCAGTTTTGGCGAGGTATTTGAAGCTCGAATCAACCCCCATCCGTCGGGAAAATCGACACGCACTCCATCGATCAAATTGACCTTTCCCCTTTTAAATGAACTCTTTCGTCCGAAGTCATTCACAAGATTAAATTTGTCGGTATCAGAGGCTGGGACTTCTAATTCTGGTGTTGTATAAGTTAGCGGTAGAGTTGCAAGAAACCGGTCGAAATCAGTAGGGTCAGTTGCCACCGATTCGAGGAATCTACATGCTGTATAGAGCGCATCATCAAAACCGTACCATCTGTCTGCAAAGCATATGTGACCACTAAATTCTCCACCCAGCGGAGCATTCAATTCTTTAATTTTTGCTTTAATGTTTGTGTGTCCAGTTTTTTCAAAAATTGCCTGACCACCACATTTTTGAACATATTGTGATGCGTTTGTGCTGCATTTAACGTCCAAGACAATTGGTGCTCCCGGTTGAAGGCGCAATATGTCCTTAGCTAAGTAAGCTAATAATGTGTCCGCGGGTACGATGGAACCATTCTGAGTTACCACTCCGATACGGTCTCCATCTCCATCAAATGCGATCCCGAAATCAAGTGCTTGGCTTTTTACGACTTGTACAAGTTGACGTAAATTATTAGGATTTACAGGATCCGGGTGGTGATTGGGGAAAGTACCATCCAATTCGTTGAAAAGTGGGACCACTTCACAACCGAGTGCTTCAAAGAGCTGAGGTACAAGCACACCTGTAACGCCATTCCCACAATCGATTGCGATTCGTAGGTGCAACGGGACTTTGATGTCTGCTCTAATCCGTTCGATGTAGGAATCTAAAACATCTTGGTGCCCCACAACACCGGCCCCCCAAGAAAGTGCTCCTTCGGTGATGAGTCCGTGTAGCGCGCGTAGCTCCTCAGCCGCATAAGGAACATAGCCCAATACAAACTTTAAACCGTTATATTCTGGTGGGTTGTGTGAGCCCGTAATCATGATTCCAGCACCTTTGGCTAGATCGTGGACCGCATAATAAAGTACAGGAGTTGGTACTGTTCCAATATCGATCACATTGGCTCCGCCGTTGTTTAGACCCTGCTGGAGTGCTGCTCTCAAGGACTCGGTTGAGCAACGTACATCACCCGCGACCAGAACGGTATCGTACCCACTCTTAACTGCTTGATTTGCAAAGGCTTGGCCAATAAGCTGAGTGTTTTTTGCTGTCAATTCATCGTTTACGCGACCGCGCACATCATATGCTCGAAAAATATTGAGCGGTAAGTTGGACATGGTTGGGACGGAAGACTTAGGTGGTTTTGGTTAGTTCGTTGGCAACTATTTCGATAATTTGTTGTGCGATCCTACGTTTGGATTGCTTTCCAAGTTCGAGTTCGGAATTTGGTAAGACCACCGTGACTTGATTCTCATTACTTTCGAATCCTATTGTTGGATCGGAAACATCATTTACGACGATAACGTCCAAGTTTTTGCGTTTGAGCTTTTCACGTGCGTGTGCTAGAACGTCGTTGGTTTCGGCCGCGAACCCAACGACGAAGGGACGGCGGTTGTTTGTGGTTACAGCTTGGACGATATCTTCCGTTGTCTTGAGCTCGAGAGTGATATCGGAAACTCCGGAATCAGTGGGACGCTTTAACTTTTGTTCATAAATTTGACTAGATTGGTAATCCGCAACTGCAGCGACGGAAAAAAACACATCGCAATTCTCAACTCGGCTTAATACCTCGGTCTTCATTTCTGCAGCTGTTTGTACATCAATTCGTTCAATTCCAAGGTGCGACCTCAAATCAACAGGTCCGGAAATTAACGTGACATCGGCTCCCGATTCAAATGCAGCTCTAGCGATTTCGAACCCTTGTTTACCGGAACTTCGATTACTGAGAAATCGAACGGGATCTATCTGTTCTCTTGTAGGACCCGCAGAAACTAAGACTCTCCGACCTTGTAATAACGGCGATGACGCTTCTCGTTGCCACAAAGCGTCGAGGAAGGACACAATCTCATGTGGTTCTGGCATTCGTCCCGGACCGACGTCACCACAAGCTTGTTCCCCATACGCTGGAGCCAAGATTTGCACACCGTCAAGTTCAAGTTGTTCAATGTTCCGTTGCGTCGCTGGATGTTGCCACATTGCCTGGTTCATCGATGGAACTAACACAACGGTACTTGTTGTTGCGAGATAAGCGGTCGAGAGTAGGTCGTCGCACTGTCCCTTCGCTAGTTTTGCAACAGTGTTCGCAGTGGTAGGCGCGACGACCAAAGTGTCAGGCCATTTGGCGAGTTCAATGTGTCCCATTGCCCGTTCTGCTTCTAAGTCCCAGAGTTCGGTTCGAACTCTCTGTGATGTCAGTGCGGACAAAGTGTGTTCTGTTACAAATTTGCGTGCGGACTTGGACAAAATGGTTGCGACTTCATGTTTACCCGCGATAAGCAAACGTACTAGATCGGGAACTTTATATGCCGCGATGCCGCCAGTGATTCCTAGTAGTATTTTCTTAGGGTGCATACCAAATTTGATTCTATTGTTCGGGATATTTTCTACAAAACTGTTGCAAGTGTTGGTTTTTAAACTGAATGAGCCCGTCGGATGGTTGAGAAACTTACCCTATTGGTTAAAATTCCCTCTTCTTTTTTAGCGTCTCTTGTTATGAGCAAAGTTTGTCAAGTTACAGGGAAACGCCCAATGTCGGGAAATAATGTATCGCATGCAAACAATGCAACGAAACGCAGGTATCTACCCAATCTCCACTATCACCGATTTTGGGTACCGAGCGAGAATCGATTTGTCCGCTTACGTGTCTCAACGGCCGGTATGCGGCTTATTGACAAAAAAGGTATTGATGTAGTTCTTGCGGATTTGCGAAAACGAGGAGAAAAGATCTGATGAGAGATAAAATCAAACTAGTATCCAGCGCTGGTACTGGGCACTACTACACCACCGACAAGAATAAGCGAAACTCACCCGACAAACTAGAGTTTCGGAAATATGATCCGGTGGTGCGTAAGCACGTCATTTATAAAGAAGCGAAGATCAAGTAAATCCCCGAGCTTCCGGAAGTTGAAACAACCCGCCGTGGGGTGGCTTTACATCTAGAGGGATTGCCGTTACAGAAGATAGTTGTACGCGAGCCCCGACTCCGTTGGCCGCTGAAACTACCAAGTGATCTTGCCGGGCAACAATTACTAAAGATTGCTCGCCGTGCCAAATATTTACTGTTTCAATTTGAACTGGGCACACTTATTGTCCATTTAGGCATGAGTGGTCGGTTACGTGTTCTTCCTAGCACTCACACGTACGACAAACACGATCACGTTGATTTTTTCTTTGGCAATGGCAAGCTACTTCGATACCATGATCCGCGCCGTTTTGGTAGTATCCACTGGCAACCGGCAAACACTGTTCATTGGACTTTGCAACAATTAGGTCCTGAACCACTGTCAGACGATTTTGATGCTGATTACTTGTTTCAAGTGACGAGAAAGCGCACCTTATCAATCAAGTCTCTCTTAATGAATGCTCGAGTCGTTGTGGGTGTGGGAAATATTTATGCTAATGAAGCATTATTTCTCGCACGTATTCGTCCTCAAAGAAAGAGCGCTCGAGTTACTCGTGCCGAATGTACGAGACTCGTTGATGCCATTAAAGACACTCTCGAGGCTGCACTGCAGGCTGGCGGCACCACTCTAAGAGATTACTTTGGTGTAGAAGGAGAATCTGGGTACTTTAAGGTAGCGTTGCAGGTGTATGGCCGAAGGGGAGAGCCATGCACTATTTGTGCACATCCACTTAAAAGCGCAAAAAACAGTACCCGCCAGACGATTTACTGTCCTAACTGTCAAAGCTAGCGGGCTGACCGTGGAGATTGGTAGTTCTTCGTTAAGAATTCCGCAACAACCGGGTGAACGAATTCGGATACATCGCCACCGAGCGCAGCGATTTCTCGTACTCTTGTGGATGACACATAGGACCATTTGCTCGCCGTGGGAAGCAAGACATACTCTAGCTCCGGGTCCAGATGTCGATTCATTTCAAGCATCTGAAACTCATACTCGTAATCCATCAACGTTCGTAATCCTCGTAAGATGAATTTGGTGTTTTGAGCCCGCACAAAATCAACCAGTAATCCGGAAAATTTTTCTACTCTAATGCAGTCTCCATATTCGGCAAGCGCTTGACGACAAAGCTCCATCCGTTCATTGATAAATACTTCAGGAGTTTTGTCAGCAGAGGTCCCGAAAGCTACGATTACCTGATCAAACAAACCCAGGGCTCTTTCAATAATGTTCATGTGGCCAAACGTAATTGGATTGAAGCTTCCTGGATAGACGATGATTCGCATGTTGCGCTCGGATTTCCTGTTCTTGTATGTTTAAGTTTTTAGCGGGTGGAAGAAAGAACCTTTGACATTCTACTTGGAAAATCGCAATTGGTGGAGCTAGCATCAACCAGCTGAGGGAGCATATTTTGTACATTGTGAATTCTTTCTGGAGCACTTGTTGCTTATACTTGTTGGAGATGCACTCGTTAGTCTCGAGTACTATGTCAATGCGTGATATGACACAGCGAATTAACGGTCGTCAGTGCGCTAACCCTTTTTCTTTAATGAAGGAAAGACATCTATGGATATTCGACTTGCTTGCGTAGCAATAATCGGAACACTTAGCGTGCCGCTCGCCGCCGAGGGGAACGAATTTAACATGTACGTTTTTGGAGGTTTCACAATATTTCCCGAGGGCACTTCGGTCGAGTTGGCCAGCAAGGAAGGATACGGCAATAGGTGGGGTATGGGATTTCAAATTAATAATTTTTTCGGACTCGAGATTGCACGCGATTCCGCACCCGCGTTAGACGACATATTGATCGTGGAGTTCTTTGAACAGGATTTCGCAGAAAAGATAACCAACTATGAAATTGAGACCTCATTTAATCGTTTTTCTTCTTTGGTAGGAACATTTTCTGTCCCGATAAGTAATTCCACTACGATTATTGGTAAAGTCGGCTATGCAAATTATTCGTACAAGTCGAAAGTTGACTTTGAATCGAAAAGTGGATTTCAATTCAGTGGTACGATGGAACAAGATTTTGGACTTTCACGAACTGCTTCATTAGCTATTGATTTTCCATTTAGAAAGGGATTTGGTCCGAGTGCGGGCATTGAATTTGCTGTAACCAAGGTCTTTGAAGAACCGGTCGAATCAACCTGGGGAACTGTATCGTTCCGTTTCGGTTTCTAGGCAATTGATACTCCTTCAAATAGAACGATCAATGGATCTATCTATCGGTCGAATCAATATCCGATAGTTCGGGCTCCGATTGAACCAATTTTGTGGTTAACAGCAAAAATTTCACCTCACCAACCGTAGTTTCTTTCCACACTCTGTAAGGACTCGTTTCTATGCGTAATCGTTTGGAGTGTTCTAAATAAATCAATCCCTCAGAACTCAAGCGGTTTTTTAGTTCGCTGAGGACTCTCGAGTAAAGGATTGAGTCTAAGAAAGGAGGATCTACAAACACCAGATCCCAAACACGGGTATCCTGTTTCATCCACGACACGCAATTTCTACAGACAACCTCGGCTTCATCGGCTGGAAGATCTAATCGTCGACACGTGTCTTTGATTTGTGCGGCGACTTTAGTTTGCTTTTCGATGAACGTAACCTGTCCTGCGCCGCGGGATAGTGCTTCAAATCCTAAAGCACCTGATCCTGCGAAGAGGTCAAGCACGCGCATCTGGGTAATATTGTGGCCGATCCAATTAAAGAGTGTCTCTCGAACCCTATCAGATGTAGGACGGAGATTTTTTTGATCGACAATCTTGAGTCGTTGACCCTTGAAGCGGCCGGCGACGATACGTACTTTATGTTTCAACGCTTATTTGGTCGGCTAGATAGAAAACCGATGGAAATCGCAGATTTTCCACAAAAGTGAGATTAGAGTGCGAATTTGAAACATATTACTATAATATAGTACATATCTAAAGCCTACTACAATCGTATCTACCATACAAACGTCTAGCATCCTCACCCACGCAATTCGCTTGTCTCACATTCGTTGTGCTGTTGGACGCAATAAATCTAATGGATCTCCATTGCAACAGTACGTGTCGTGGTAATATTCCGACTGTCTCGATCAATGAGTTGTAGGACTACAATTGGTAACCCACGACTGCACATTGCATTGCGTTTCTATGTCCGTCGACAAGTTTGTACGTCATAGCACAGAGGATGTCAGACTGAAAGTTTAGAGTGTTAGGGCATAGTTCGGGAGTGTCCTGCAGTTCTCAATGAAACGAGTGGGTCGGGACCGCTGGGGCTAGCACGGAAATGACTCAGTTTTCAAACTGGTACGATACCGACAATGTACCTCTCAAATCGCACATTTTGAAGTTAATTGAAGCAGAACTTAAACACAACGTCAAGCACTAAGCGTCCCAATCCTTGGTCGCGTATGGGGGAAGCACTCGCAAAAACCCGCTCTCGTGTAGCTAACGGATTAGCAAATGTGTTTTCGACCGGGCAAGAGTTTGACCAAAGCATCTTAGAGGATTTGGAATTCAGTTTGTTGAGTGCGGATGTTGGGACCACCACCACTGCTCAAATATTAGATCGACTGCGAAAAAATGCCACTGAGCAAAAATATAGTTCAAGTGAGCAACTTGTCTCACTGTTAGAAGCCGTGCTATTAGATCTCGCGAACAAGCTAGTCAAACCATTGCAAATCTCCGATAGCCGTCCATTTGTAATGTTAGTAACTGGAGTTAACGGTGTGGGTAAAACTACCACGATTGGTAAGCTAGCCCATCGTTTAAAAGGAGAAGGTCACTCTGTTGTGTTAGCTGCAGCGGACACTTATCGCGCTGCAGCAATCGAGCAATTGCAGCAGTGGGGGCATGTAAATGCAATCCCCGTTGTTGCTCACCAACAAGGTGCAGATAGTGCTTCAGTCGCACACGACGCGTTCCAAATTGCAAAGTCCCGCTCTATAGACATACTCATTGTCGATACCGCCGGACGACTACACTCTAATAAAGGACTCATGGACGAACTAACGAAAGTCCATCGGGTGATTAAAAAGCTAGATCCAGTAGCACCGCAGGAATCTATCTTAGTCTTAGACGGAACAATTGGCCAGAATGCGTTGTTGCAAGTAAAGCTGTTTGATGCGGCGGTGCATCTTTCTGGCTTAATAGTGACAAAGCTTGATGGATCTGCAAAAGGTGGCGTGGTGTTAGCTTTACCAGCTCATACAGCATTACCTCTATATTTTGTAGGGATTGGAGAGAGTATCGACGCACTACATCCATTTGATCCGCACGAGTATGTAACCGGTTTGCTTGGACCATGAGTAAGGTGGTACTGGAAAATGTCGGAAAAAAATTTGAGAATGAGTTTGAGATACTGCGCAACATTAATGTCATCTTCGATCAGGAGTCTGTAAATTTCATCGTAGGTCGTTCGGGTGCAGGAAAGACCACTCTGGTGAGAATATTGTTGGGACTAACTCCTCCAACGGAAGGCCGCGTACTTTTTAACGATATAGACATTACATTATTGCGCAATGCCGAGATTGCACGCTATCGACGCTCCGTAGGTATCGTGTTGCAAGATCCTTCGCTCATTCCGAATCGAAACATCTTTGATAATGTCGCAATGCCGTTGCGAGTGCGTGGTTTGCGAACCAAGGAAATTCGTCATCGCGTGGAACGCTGTTTGAACGTGGTTGGTCTCGACACGGTGAAAGACCTGTATCCCGTTCGTTTGTCAACTGGCGAGCAACAACGGGTATCAATTGCGCGAGCTATCGCACACCGTCCAAAGTTACTAGTCGCCGATGAACCCACCGGCAATATGGATAACCAATTGTCGTTAGAAGTACGATCACTTTTCGACATGTTTCCAGAATTGGGTACTACCGTTATCGTTGCGACACACGAGCCTGAACTGACTGAGAGTGTGAAGAATGTGTTCGAGTTAAAGGATGGTTCTCTGCAGAAGATAGTCTCGCAACAGACTGAAACAAGTAGTCTTGAGCCAACACCGTGAACGAATCAAATTTTTCAAAACAATCCGATCCATTAGCCAGTGGAGCACAGCTGAGAATTCGCGTACGTTGCTTACTTGAAAGCGTACAGCATCTAAGTCGTCATGCGTTAGTTACCTTGTTCGTGTGGCTTTTAATCGGTGTTGCACTGTCTCTACCCGCGGGGTTTTGGTTGGTCCAGCACAATATTCATCTGTTAGCTCAACACCTACATGACGATACTGGATTTACGGTGTATTTTTTCCCAAGGAGTTCAACCGAGACCATCGAAGAGGTAAGCCAGTACATACGTCAAAGCACTTCGGTGAAATACATCGAACTAACAACGTCGGATCAAGCAATGGAGGAATTTCGGCAGGTAACCGGTTATGACCAAGAATTGGAAGCACTGCGGGACAATCCTTTGCCAGCGTCTTTATCGGTAGTCGTTGTCGAGGATGTCCCAGTAGATGAAATCGAACCAATACTTAATTCATTACGTAACCATGCTGCAATTGACAGTGTAGACTTTGACACCGAGTGGATTCAGAATCTGAACGCGATCCATTCTGTTGTCTCGACGCTCATGTGGATTGTCGGTGCGCTATTTAGTTTTGGAGTCGTTTTCGTAACATTCGCTTCAGTTCGTTTAGCAATTGAATCAAAGTTTAGTGAACTCAGAGTATTGTCGCTCATTGGAGCGTCCGATCGATATCTCCGCAGACCTTTTATCTACTGTGGAATTTTGTACGGATTCGGTGGTGGTGTTGTTGCCACTGCGATCGTATTTGGAGCACTTTTTGCGATTAACGATCCCTTAAACCAACTCGTACAAAATTACGGTGGAACCATTCATTTAGTCTCGTTAGACTACGTTTCCGCGAGTGTTGAAATAGGTATCGGTACGTTCTTAGGGTACCTTGGCGCACAAATTGTGTCGATCTCTGAGATTCAAAAACGACGGACGTTCGAATCAATTCACTAAGTCTTACTGCGGGTGAGTCCCGTGGTAGAACTCTACGGACCATTGGGTAATCGTACCGGTGTCATCGGGAGCCGCGTCTACTACTCTAAGTGTCCAGTCACCGTTCGGCGACTCTCCAAAAAACGCGTTCGATAATAAATTCCATGACAAAGTAGTGTCATGAATCAGAAAGTCATTGAACACTTGATTGACGATGCTTTCAGTACCATCTGGTGAAATAAGAGTAATACCCATATCGGGCATAAAGTTGTGCGAGCCTTCGATGTTGAGTACAACCGCTTCAATATT
The DNA here is from genome assembly GCA_964511425.1 of uncultured Pseudomonadales bacterium. Taxonomy (GTDB): domain Bacteria; phylum Pseudomonadota; class Gammaproteobacteria; order Pseudomonadales; family Azotimanducaceae; genus Bin55. Next base: position 107,611 of record CAZEFI010000001.1, on the reverse strand, counting down.
TGCAGTTTCGCTAAAACCTGACACAGAAATGCTAGACTCCACGCCACTACTATCATAGTCCGGAATAGTCATCGCATTTTGGTTCGTGTAACGCCCGGATCTGCTAAACGTACCGAGACTATCAGCTTGAAGCGTCCTCGCTAAATTCACCGCTTCGTCCAAATTGATTGCGCCGAAACCATACCAGTTGTGGTAGTTGTATCCTGCGCTATTTTGAATCCACTTCTGCTGTAAGATGTGTGGAGTCCCACCGCCAAATGCGATACGAACAGGCTCGATATTGGGATCAATTTTCCGTGCGGTCTTCGCCAGGATGTACTTGATGTCGCGCCAAGTAAAGTTCGGATTGACCGAAAGGAGCACGGCGATTGCCCCGGACGCGTTTGGAGCAGCAGCGGAAGTTCCATTAAACGTACTTATGTAATTGCCGGTCGAGTTTAGAGTTTCTTGATTGGCGAGCCCACGATTTGCCAGCACCACGTAACCTCTGTCTTTTCCTTGTTGATCGGTACTGATGGAGGCTGGATACTGATCTCCGTATTCACCCGCTGGTGTTGATATCCATAGATTACTGCCAACCGAAGAATATCCAGCACGTGAATCGCTTGCATTAAATGCTCCTACTACAATGAGAAAAGGAAGATTCTGAATCGGGTCCCCATTCGACGAGCTACAACCTATCTCACTTCGAATATCGTGTTCTACATTGTCACAAGAGAAAAAACTATTACCCGCCGATTTCACGTACAACGCGCCCCTACCGTTTCGAAGATCCGTAATACCTCTTTGGTACAAGTTGTAGGTCCACGAAGAACTAATACCTTGATACGGCAATGTGCCATACGACATATTGAATATATCAACATCGGAAGAACGGGGTCTGTCGTCACTAAATCCGAGCACTTCCTCGGTGTCCGCAGAAGTTCCAAGATAATTGAATCCACGCAATCGACTCTTTGGTGCAACGCCGCGCCCACCGATCGCATTGTCTGCGACAGCACCAATAATTCCTGCGACAGAAGTTCCATGATCACCTAAATTCTCTGGGTTGAATGGATCGAGTTCGGTGGCACTATACCATTGCTTGTCGTACGTACCTCGAGCCCCAAAGTTGTAAGAACCGTTTACATCAACATTTGGAGCTAGATCGGGATGGCACATTTCGAGACCGGTGTCGACTACAGCAACGGTAATGTTTTCACCATAAGGACCTTCATTCAACACCGTGTCCATGTTGAGATCTGCTCCGGGTACGCCTCCGTTCTGCGCGAAGGCATTTTGGCCTGTGTTCCGCAGATTCCAATGATGTTCAAGGAGAACATCTGGTTCATCCGTCGACGTTTCTGGTTCTGTATTCGTACAACGAGACACCACATCCAATTGATCATCTAGCGTGAAGCCGAAATAGGTTGTTCCGTACCGAGATGCCGAAGTAATTTCTTCGGGAGCTGTATCTAAAGCGGCGAATCCATAGTATGAACTGTTGGGTTCAAATGTGGAGCTAGAGAAGGGAATCACGATTGACTTTACATAACTTCCCCACTGAGACAAAGAGGGAACCTCGAACGAATTTGTGTACAAATTTGTGCTGGAGTCCCTTATATTGTTTCGTATAGCCACACGCGCTGTCGTACTCGAAGCCGTCGCTCGACCAGTGTTGTAAACTGTGAATCGATATCGAATTCCGGACGAAAATATCGTCGCACGACTAAAAATAACCAGATTCGCGCTTATGTTTGCTTTGTAATTTGATGGTATTGCACCGTCCGAAAGAAAAATGTATACTTCGGAGGCTTCGGAGTCGGCGTTGCCATTGCCTTGAATGTTTCCGATACTCAACCCTATGGATTCGTTCGGATCTCTTTCCCAATCTCGAATGGGTGTGACCTCAACTTCTGCCGAAGTAGTTCCTGAGGGGAAGTCTACTCTGGTGTTAGAGATTTCATAATCCACCGTGCGCGTAGCACTACCATCAACATCCAACTCTACGGAGATATTATTTGAGGAGGCCTTCGAGAGAGTAACGGTTACAACCACAGAGTTAGATGAGTTTTCATCAAGCGTGGTGGAGGATGCAGAGATAGAGATATCGACGGGTGGTTCAGCACTTGATGAACCGCCGCTACAGCTAACCAATCCTGGCAAAATAAACAATAGCACTAAAGCAACGATACGCGACACGATGTACCCTCTTGAATCATTGTGACACTTTCAAGCTCGAGAAGTTTGAACACATTTCGATTATATCTACAACGTAAACATCGGAATTGAACCAAAATTTTAAGCTCCGTCCTCTGCGACGAATCTTAAAGCAAAAGAAGGTCACAAACAATTTCACCCAATAAAAAAGCCCAATGTTTGGGCTTTCTTATTCACACCTTAAATTGATGCTAAAAGTTCATGTTCGCTCGGACGTACGCGGTTCCACCATTGAATCCAAATGGGCTAGTCATCGGATACTTTGAACCCGCAACATGCCCCCAATCATTTCCAGTCGGAAATGAATTCATGAAGTTCTCTAAGCCGAAAACAAGAGTCGTGTTCTCGTCAAACAAATAATTAGCTTCTAAATCAATGAGAAATTCTTCGTGTGTGGTAAGTGGATAAGCGTCCGAGAATAGATGTGGTTCCCAAATTTTGTGGTAGTAACGGATGCGACCATTGACGCTCCACTTAGCATTAACCTGGTGAGCACCGGACAGTGTGAATCGCAATTTTGGAACTCCTTTTCGCAACTCTAAAACGCGTTGTTCGCTGATCACGGCTGGGTCATAATTTTCGACACTAGTCTTGATAAAGCTAGCTACGAGCGTGAAATCGATAGGACGGTTTGCGATGGAAATGTTTCTTGCCGCGGCGACTTCAACACCTTCGGTACGAGTGTCAAAATTGTTCGTAAAGAATCGAACAGCACGGAGACTGCGATCAAAAACTGCGCCTTCCGCCTCAAGAACCGCGATGATCTCAGGCGTCAATTCAATGAGTGACGATCGGGCAAGTCGGTCAATTACATCGATCCTAAAGAAGTCGACGGTAAGTTCGGTGTTCCACATCTGTAGTAACCCACCTAAAGTCGTGTTTTGCGACTTTACTGGTTGCAATCGCTCTCCTCCAAGTGCTAACGCTAAAGGATCAGAAGCTGAAACCGTGATTTCGTCCGTTAAACATGGAGTTCCTGGGACAGGGCAGATGTCGCTGATTAAGAAATTAGTGGATACGACGCGAATGTTTGATTGACCAACGGTTGGGGCAATAAATGCAGTGCTAAAACTGGACCGAATCGAAAAATTGTCTGTGTAATCGACAAGCGTACCAACCTTAAAGTCTACGGTGTCACCAAATCCTTCGAACTCTTCCATTCGAAGCGCAAAAGTACCAAGAATATTCGAAGTGAGCATTTGCTCGGCATCGAACCAGATGGCTGTGCTTACCCGAGTTTCATCGACCTCAGTATCAGGAGAAAATCCAGGAAAACCATTCGACCCAACACCAAAGCCTTGTCTGACGAACTTCTCATTGGAGTACCAAGAATTTTCTTCTCCTTGTACCGTCACCCAGTTTTCGCTTCGAACAACAAGACCGGTAGCAAAGTGAATGTCGCTGTAACCTGATGCAACAGGGATATCTTTGCTCATTGCCCAATCGAAAGTCCAATCTGTTTCACCATGTTCTCCTGGTAGATACTCAGTTGGGATATTGTTTCGCTGATCAACTAGTTGAGGGTTTATCGTGTTGTTCATGTAATACACGACATTGCTAGTACCCCACACGAAGCTGGTATCGAAACTCCATGTGTTAAATATCATTCCACTGAGACCCGCAGCGAAGCTGTAATCTTCGACTTCACCTCCAAACTTTGGGGTGAATCCGCCAGGGAACAACGACAAGAATGAATAGCAATTCGGATTAGCTTCGACTTGTGCAAGCAAATCAGCATCTGGCCTCACTTGTCTCCAAATCGGAACGACAGGACATTCATTACTGTCGTCGCCAAGGTTGGCGATAAGCGAAGTTTTACCGCCGTCGATCGTGAATACACCTGAACGTGTTGCGGGATTTCGAAAAAAGAAGCCTCCCTCAACATCACGTAGGGATACACTTCCCCAGCCATAAAACGTGAGGTTATTTTCCATTGGTATGTCAAAATTTGCAAATCCGCGAAAATCGTAGTGAATGTCAGGAGTGCCCCAGATTTGGGCAAATGGTTCTTGAACATGTGTATTTCCGGATTCGATAAGATTTTCAGCATCCCGCCGTTGGACACTACGAATGGTAGCTTCCGTAGAACTGTAGTCAGCACTAACAGTTAACGAACCTCCATTTCCTATTGGCATTCCATAGATGCCAGCGAGAGTGACAGAAGTACCATCACCTTCATATGTTTGCGAACCTTTGAATTGCACGGATCGCACATTATCACTTTTACGGAGAACGAAATTCATCACGCCAGCAACTGCGTCAGAACCGTATTGGGCAGACGCACCATCTCGTAATATTTCGACTCGGTCTACTGCGATTGTTGGGATAGCATTGATGTCGGCTCCATGTGCTCCTTCGTTCTTCCCACCACCAAGTAGCGCGATTACAGCTCCACGGTGTCGACGTTTGCCGTTGACGAGAACTAGTGTCGCGTCGGATGACAAACCACGAAGATTAGGTGGACGAATGATGGTTGCGGCATCCGCGATGGGAAACGGCTCAATGTTGAACGACGGAACCTGACTCGCGATTCGGTTCATCAGATCGGCACCACCCATATTTACATTTAGGCTTTCGCCACTGATAATGTCAATTGGGACGGCTGAATCCGAGACGGCACGATTGGGGTTTCGAATCCCGATTACGTTGAGTACTTCCATCTCTTGATCGTTCTCCGCATCTGGCGTGTCATCTTCATCGGTATCTTGCGCCGAAGTCGTGACTCCCACCCAGAGTAACGTGCCAGCAAGTAGCATCCAAATTTTTACAATGTTTGATTTGATCATGATTCTCCTATCGTGTTATCCTGTAACACTTTCACGCCCAAAGCATGGGCATACACATTGAGCCAACACGAGTTAGCCACAAGTTTGAACGAAATAATTTTATACATTTATTTCCGTACCGTGAATGCTTACATATTCATCGTGAGTACGCTTGTATCTTCCCAGTCAAAACGGTCGTTACTTTCTTGCAATTTTCGTTTCGGTGGAGTTAGTTGAACTCTTTTTATACGCTCTCGAGATTCACACAAAATGCGTTAATCTGCACATTAGTTGGGATCATCTTTTTTCAGCCGGTAGTAGATGGACAGATTGACTCACCTCTCTATCAACGGGAACTGGAACAGCTTTCTGTTCAAACAATCGAAGGCATCACAGCACACTTCGAAGTGGTCACTGTTACAACTCGAGCGGACCAAGCTCGAGGTTTAATGCATATCCGGTATTTACCATTGGATCAAGGCATGGTATTCTCACATTCGCGTGATCAAGTTCTCAGCATGTGGATGAAAAACACACATATTTCTTTGGATATGTGGTTTGTGGATGCACACGGACGTATCGCCAAGGTTGTAACACACACCGTGCCACATTCCCTAACATCAATTAAATCGGATTCACCAGTGCGTACTGTTATAGAAGTGAACGCAGGCCTTAGTAGTCTCCTTGGTGTTACTGCGGGAGCAGTAGTTACACACCGTGTTTTTCAGCAAGATTAATGGGTGTGTCTGACCCAAAACTTCTGGATACATGGAACATTGGGTACCCTATTCAATGAAACATTGGTGGCTGCCGTGGCACTGGCCAACTTGGTTACTGTTTGGTACGTGTTGGTGTGTTGTACGATTACCGATGGTAGTGCAGTACCTCGTAGGCAGATTAATTGCACGGTTTTTCTTTTCAGTTTTCCCTAGGCGGAAGGCCATTGTTCAAGTAAATTTACAGTTAGCGTTTCCGGAACTCACTACCACACAGCGCGAAGAATTAACCCGCCAATCCATCAATGAATTCTCGCGAAGCATGGTTGAAACCATGTTCGTTTGGTTTCGTGGTGTGCAACCGCTCTTGAACAGAGTACAACTAACGGGTCTTGAACAACTTCACGATCGAGCATGGACACGTGGTACGATCTTATTAGGAGCACACTTTGCTTCATTAGATCTTTGTGGGGCAGCGGTGAGCCAGAACATCCCTCTACAGATAACCTACCGCGACATTAAAAACCCCATCGCAAATCATTTTGCGGTCAGTCGCCGGAAACGAGACTACGAAAAACTGTATCTCGCCACAGAACTTAGGACAATCATTGCTGAACTACACAAAGGCAAGACAATCTGGTTCGCGTGCGATCAAGACATGGGTACTCGGAAAGCTACGTGTTTTGCACCATTTTTTGGTATAAAAGCGTCAACGATCACTACTCCTTTTCGACTCGCACGTCTGACTGGTGCCCGCGTCGTGTTGATGACGCACACACGTGACAATGACGCACAAACTTGGGATGTTGAGTTTCATCCCATCGAACTATCGGGTCTCCCCGAACCTGACTGTTACCGTGCCGATGCAACCAGTGTAAACGCCATTATTGAGCAAATAGTTCGGATGGAACCAGCGCAGTATTTCTGGGTACACCGACGATTTAAGACGATGGAAACAGGTAAACGACGTGATTATCGATTCGTGAACGACACTTCAATCGACTAGGGTGAGCCATTCTGGATGGTTCGTGACCTTTCCCTGGACTTGATCAAAATACATTTGCTGAAGCTGTTCGGTAATCGGACCACGCGTACCGTCCCCAATCGATCGACCATCCAGTTCGCGAACAGGTACTACTTCCGCAGCAGTTCCTGTCATGAAGCACTCATCAGCAATATAAAACTCGTCCCGAGTGATCCGACGCTCGACGACTTCGTATCCAAACTCTTTGGCAAACGTCAGAATGGTGCTACGCGTTATACCCGCGAGGCAAGAGGTGAGTTCTGGAGTGTGTATGACCCCACTTTTGACCAAAAAAACGTTTTCTCCGGTACCTTCAGTAACGTATCCTTCGTTATCCAGTAACAAAGCCTCATCATAGCCTCCGTCAAGTGCTTCCGAAAGTGCTAACACCGAATTTATGTAATGACCGACAGCTTTCGCTTTACACATGCTGATATTGACGTGGTGCCGTGTATACGATGAAGTTTGGACGCGGATACCGCTAGCTAGGGCTGTGGGATCCATGTAGCTCGGCCATGACCAAGCTGCAACACACACATTGACGGATAATCCTCGCGCACGCAGTCCCATCGCCTCGGAGCCCAAAAATGCTAAGGGTCGAATGTACGCGGATTCCAAACGATTTCGTTTCACAGTTTCAATTTGTGCTGTGACTAATGTATCGAAAGAAAAGGGAATCTGCATTCTTAAGATTTTTGCTGAATCTAAGAAGCGACGAGTGTGGTCGTGGAGCCGAAAAATCTGTGCACCTTGGGAACTCGCATACGCTCGAACACCTTCAAAACAACCGACTCCATAGTGTAGAGTGTGAGTCAAGACGTGAACTCGGGCATCGCGCCAATCGATAAATTCACCGTTCATCCAAATGGTGCCATCGCGGTCGGCGAAGCTAGCCGGTGTCGCTACCATAATACAAACATCCTCAGGGAACTAGTCAAATTTCGATAATATTAAATACGCCCTTGAATTCACCTAACGTCGATGTCTATACCTAGTTTTCACGAAATGCTTCGCGCGTTGGTACAGAGACCTTCCGTGAGCAATCTATCGCGCGAGCTTGATTGTAGTAATCGCGCTGTGGTCGACGTGTTGGCAACATGGTTGGAAGATCTTGGTTTTGACATTTCAATTCAACCATTACCTAACGGTGCCAAGTTCAACTTGGTCGCCCGAAAGGGCGAAGGGACAGGAGGTTTACTATTTTCTGGTCATACTGACACTGTCGCGTGCGATGCCGATCTGTGGTCCAGTGATCCCTTTGAGTTAAAGTCTGAAAACGGCAGATTCTATGGCCTTGGAACTTGCGACATGAAAGGTTTTTTTCCGACTGTGCTCGAAGTTATTGAGAAAATGTCATCAGTCAAAGCCACGGCACCGATTACTGTACTCGCGACTGCTGACGAAGAAACGAATATGGCTGGAGCGCGACATCTATTAGATACAAACAAACTCACTGCGGCAGCGGCTGTCATCGGAGAACCGACTTCTTTACAACCCGTATCCGCGCATAAAGGTATCTTCACTATGAAGATCACTACTCACGGTAAATCTGCTCATTCGTCGAATCCGCGACTGGGCACAAATGCATTAGAAGGAATGCATGAGATACTAACTCATTTACTTCGTTATCGCGAGCAACTTCGAGAAGAACATTACCATGAAGCCTTTGACATTCCTCAGCCAACCATGAATCTAGGTTGCCTTCATGCGGGTGACAGTGCAAATCGAATTTGTAGTAGTGCAGAACTTTTGATTGATTGTCGAACTCTTCCTGGAATGTCGAGCGCAAACATCGCCGAAGAGCTCCAGGAATACTTACTGTCTCTTCAGTCAAAAGTAGGAATGCCTATTGACATTGAGTTAGGAATGCCGCCAATTGAGCCATTTTCGGCGAACGTAGACTCAAAGTTATCGAAGCTCTTCGAACGGTTCACCGGACAACCATCCTCGGCTGTCGCATTTGGTACTGAAGCCCCCTTTTTGCAAACTATGGGTATTGATACGATAGTGTATGGTCCTGGATCGATTGATCAAGCACATCAAGTCGACGAGTACTTGCAGTTCGACCAAGTGAGGACCGCTCAAGACATCCTTGCGCGTTTGCTGCATACATATTGTTTCTCTCCGTAATCGACATTCGAGCTTAGTTCAATTGTTGAGGACAAAATTTTGTCGAACTCACGGTTTCCGTAGCGTCTCTGTTTAGGTTTTGCTAACACCGAAACGACTGTACGTAGTCTACTAGACGTTTGACATTATCGACGGGAGTAGACGGGATGATACCATGCCCCAAATTGAAGATGTGCCCCGGTTTGTAGCCAACATCAACTAGGATGCGCCGAGCATGTTCGACGACTACTTTCTCGTCTGCACACAACACGATCGGATCCAAATTACCCTGTACAGCCTTGCATTGTAAATCGTTCCAAACGTCTACAAGCCGTGGCCGCCAATCGAGTGCTAGCACATCGGGACCCGTTTCATACATTGCTTTGAGCAAATGTGAGTTGCCGGTACCGAAATATATACTCGGAACGCCCCGGTCGATACCTTCGAATAGCTGCTGCGTAAAGGTTGAAACATATGATTGGTACTCTCTAGTACCTAAACAGCCAACCCAACTATCAAATATTTGAACAGCATCTACCCCGGATTTGATCTGGAGGTTTAAGTAATCGATTACGGACAGGGTAATTTTCTCGAGAAGTTCGTGCCAACTGTTTGGGTAACGGTACATGAATTTGCGCACATTCTGAAAGTGATGTGATCCTTGACCCTCGATAGCATAAGCCGCAAGTGTGAAAGGTCCACCGGCGAATCCAATTAGACTAACGTCGGAGGGAAGATCTTCTAAGACATTTTGAATCGTTTGTGCGATGTAACTACAATCTCTTTCCGCTTCCAATCGCCGCAATCGTGCATTGTCTTGTGGTTCTTTGATTGGGTTCGCAAAACGAGGACCAACGCCTTCAAAGTAATCTAACTCCAAGCCCATATGATGTAGCATGGGTAGCAGGTCAGCGAAGACGATGGCAGCATCCACACCTAATATGCGTTGTGCGTCCAAGGTGACTTTAGCGGCGAGCTCAGGATTTGTGAAGAAATCTAGACTTTTGGTATCGCCTTTAACTCTACGATACTCTGGCATATATCGACCAGCCTGTCGATTTAACCAAATTGGTGTATGTTCTGTGGGTTCTCCGCGACACGCCTTCAGAAATACAGTGTCCCGGAGTCGTTTGATCATCTCGGAAACAGGACTGGATTGACCTCTAAGCCGTAATCGACTTCAGGGTGGCCAAAACCGAAGAGTCTTAAGAAATCTGCTTGAAATCCACTGACGTCAGCTAGCTCGTGGACATTTTCGGAATTGATCCGTTCCCAGCTCTTTGCAACACGATTCTGCACGTCTTTGTCGAGTTCGTAGTTGTCCATCCGAATACGTCCAGAGTCATCTATTCGACGCGATTCCTGATATAGTTGTTCATGGAAGAGCCGATAAATGTGTTCAATACAGTCTTCGTGTATGCCTTTTGCTTTCATTTCTCGAAACAAGATAGAAAAATACAGCGGGACTACCGGTATCGCAGTGCTTGCTTGTGTTACTACAGCCTTGAGAACTGCTACGTACGCTTCTACACCGAAGGTACCAAATCGATGGTTGAGCCGCTGGCAAGTTTCGTCGAGATGCTCTTTTGCTTTTCCGATGGTTCCACCTCGATAAATCGGCCTTGTGAGTTCGTTCCCCAAGTAGGTGTACGCAACGGTTCGAAAATTCTCGGCTAATACACCAGCTTCTGAAAGAGCTTCAATCCAAAACTCCCAATCTTCACCGCCCATGACCGCCGTCGTCGCTCGAATTTCTTCATCTGTGGCTTCTTCAATGTCGATCTGTGTTACATCGCAGTTTCCTGAAAGTACGTCGAGCTTTAGGGTACGAGAACGCATAGCCTGTCCGATGGGTTTGATTGAGGAACGAAATACTTCACCGGATATTGGATGTGTCCGTATGGGTGCCGCGAGACTATAAACTAAGAGGTCAATCGACTTTAACTTGTTTCGTACCACGTCGATAACATGAGCTTTGGTGAGATCGGCAAATGCGTCATCGTTGACGGTATGAGCGAACAAATTTGCAGAACTTGCGAGCTGATCAAATGCAAAGTTGTTATACCACCCAGCAGAACCAGTTCTTCTTTCCGTAGGTTCTTTTTCGTACGACACGCCGATGGTGTTTGCTCCGCAGCCGAAAGCTGCAGATATTCGCGAAGCTAAACCATAACCTGCAGAACAACCGATTATCAAAGCATTGGACGAACCTGATACTCGCGGTCTTGTTCGAACGTAGTTGACTTGGTCTTGCACATTATGAGCACATCCAGTAGGATGTGCAGTGGTACATATAAAGCCACGGATTCTCGGTTTGACAATCATCACGCTTTCTTATTCTAGAGATCAATGATTAAGGATTTCAGTGACGTGTTCTTGTTTCGAGCGCATGCTGAGTATTCACTTCGAACGGCTTACGGTTGCGTTTGAAATCGTTGAGCCCCATGAAAATCTATAAAACTGCGGAATTTTCGAAACCCACATAATTTCCAAATTAAAGTATCTATGGGTAAATGAGATTGAATCACGAAGACATAATAAATCGAGCATGGGATGAACGGGAATCCTATTCTTCAACTACCGTGGGCCCCCTTCGAACTTCGGTGGAAGAAACACTTAAAGCCCTCGACAATGGATCGTTGAGGGTCGCAGAGAAGCTCAACGGTCAATGGGTTGTTCATCAATGGATAAAGAAAGCTGTTCTACTCAGCTTTGCGCTCAATCCGCATTCTCGGGTCGCGACACATGACGACGCACTAGCTTGGTGGGACAAAGTACCCTCAAAGTTTGCTGAATGGAGTTCGGATGAGTTTCGTGCGCGTGGTTTTCGAGCAGTTCCTGGTACATTTGTGCGCCACTCAGCGTATGTGGCTGAGAATGTAGTACTCATGCCATGTTTTGTTAACGTCGGTGCCCACATAGGTAGTGGTTCAATGATTGACACTTGGGCAACCGTTGGATCTTGCGCTCAAATAGGGAAGAACTGTCACATTTCAGGGGGAACAGGCATCGGTGGAGTACTTGAACCGCTTCAAGCTAATCCCGTGATAATTGAAGACAACTGCTTTATCGGTGCACGTTCTGAGGTCGTTGAAGGTGTTATTGTCGAAGAAGGCGCGGTAATTTCCATGGGAGTTTTCATTGGAGCATCGACGAAGATTTACGACGTTCAATCTGGTGATATCCTACGCGGTCGTGTTCCGGCCTATTCCGTAGTTGTACCAGGTACTCTCCCTACGAAGAATATAGAACCTTCGGCCTTGAGTCCTAACCTGTACTGTGCGGTCATCATTAAGAAAGTCGATTCTCAGACCCGAGCGAAAACTTCGATCAATGAGTTATTACGCGATTAGGTAACTCGGTCGTATCGTCTAATGGTATAGGAAAAAACGTGCTTCGAGTCTTGTGGATGATGTGTTTCTGAGACGAGGAGCCAACGACTTTCGTCGTACTTCGGAAAATAGACATCACCAGAAATGTCAGCATTTATCGTCGTCGCGTACAATCGATCAGCTCGAGGTAACGCTTCTTCATAGACTTTCGCACCTCCTATAACGAAACATTCGTCAGATTTGTTCGCATGGCAATGTTGTTTGGCTTGCCACAAAGCTTTGTCTAGTGAATTGACAACGATCACACTTTCGAAACGATCTTTCTTGCGCGTCAGTACGATGTTTAATCGGTCTCGGAGGGGGAAGGGTAGTGATTCAAAGGTTCTGCGGCCCATTATTACTGCTTTACCCAACGTACATTCTTTGAAGTGTTGTAGTTCGTCGGGCAACTGCCAAGGTAATTGATTATCACGCCCAATTACCCGGTTGCGGGACATTGCCCATATGAGAGAAATTTTCACGTTTCAAGCACAATCATTCGGGCCCCGTTGAGGTCGAGGATAACAGCGACGACCTACGAAGCAACATTAATTGCCGTACCTGTCGATAACGAGAAAAAGGACTCCAATAGATAGGTGAAATTTGCAAACCAGGTCTTAGTTAGTGCAATCAAGCTTTGGCAAGTTTACATGAAGGCTATCGCGCATGTAGGGATATGAAGGACAAGATTCAATTCTCATTCAGGCACCATAGAGCTGGCATCAAGTCTTTTTTAATCCTTCCTATACTGAAATGTCGGCTTTTAACACACCGTGGCTGACATAGTCTACTATTCTTATATCATCGTACCGGAATGCAAACAAGTCGCGAACTGTTGGATCGAGCTCGAGTTTCGGTAGTTTGAGCGGTTCACGTTCGAGTTGTGCTTTAGTTTGTTCCAAATGATTTACATACAAATGTGCGTCACCAAAGGTGTGAATGAATTCGCCTGGCTCTAAATCGGTTACTTGAGCCATCATGTGAGTCAATAGAGAATAACTCGCGATGTTGAAAGGGACACCTAAAAAGGCATCAGCACTGCGTTGATATAACTGGCAAGACAACTTGTTATTCGCTACGTAGAACTGAAAAAAAGTGTGGCAAGGTGGTAGTGCCATCTGGTCGATGAACTCAACATTCCAAGCGGAGACTAAGTGGCGACGCGAAGACGGTTCAGTTCGAATAGATTCGACCACACGCGAAATTTGATCAATAAATTCCCCGTTCGCACATGGCCAAGATCGCCACTGGTATCCATAAACCGGACCTAGGTCACCATTCTCGTCAGCCCATTCATCCCAAATGCGGACATCGTTTTCTTGGAGATACCGGATGTTTGAAGATCCGGACAGAAGCCAGAGTAATTCATGTACGATACCCCGTACAAACATCTTCTTCGTTGTTACTAGTGGGAATCCATCGCTTAAATCAACCCGAAACTGGTGTCCAAAAATAGACAGTGTCCCCGTACCTGTTCGATCCTCTTTGGGTACGCCTTCATCGACGATTCTATGAAGCAACTCGAGGTACTGTTTCATGCTTTCGTGCGGTCTGCTAAATACCGATTGACAGTTGGGATTAGAAGTATACCACCAACCAGTATCATCGGAATTGACAGCAGTTGACCCATGGTCAGCCAATTACCCAGGATAAATCCTAGTTCAACGTCAGGCTCGCGAAAGAACTCTGTAAAGCATCGACCGATACCGTAGAGAAGGATAAACAAGCCACTCACGATACCTCGTTCTCGAGGTTTCGTCGAAAACCACCAAAGCAAGCCAAACACAACGACACCGGTGATAAAAGCTTGGTACAAGCTTGAGATATGGCGCGTGAATTCTTCGTACTCACCTACACAAGTCGGATTTAGATTAATCACCGCATCACACGGGAAATGAACGCCTAGAAAGCTCTCGGTGACGCGACCAGGCAGTTCGGTATTTGCGAAATTTCCCAGCCTGCCGATCCCTATTCCTATCGGTACCAAAGGCACGGCAAAGTCAGTAACTTCAAAAAAGGTTGTTTTATTAAATTTACACCATAACGCTATCGCGCCTGCAACACCGAGAAGGCCGCCATGAAATGCCATACCGCCTTCCCAGACCCGCACAGCCCAAAGTGGGTCAGATACAAAACGGTCAAATCCGTAGAACAACACATAGCCAAGTCGACCACCAAGTAGAGTCCCCAGAATAGCCCAAAAAAGTAAGTCGTTCCATTGTTTGACAGTAAAGTTAGAATGAGTTGCTAAACGCTTTCGACCTAACCAATAGCATACCGTAAAAGCCACAACGTACATAAGACCGTACCACCGAAACGAAAGCGGTCCGATAGAAAAGATTATGGGATCAATGTCGGGATAGTTCATTTCGTCGCACAACAGGGTCGTCTGTGGTGTACCGATGACAAGCACACGATGAAGTTTTTCATATTGAACGCAAAAGCATTTTAATTGTGATGGGCAGTTGTATCTTTCCTCACTCAGGATTGCCTAGGGCTATGCCAGAGTACCACCGAGCGTAGCTGATGTGTCTAATTCTCTTAGCTTACCATGTTGAACCAAATTTCCCACTGATTGTTGCGGCGAATAGAGATGAATATTTTGTGCGTCCTACTAGGAAAGCACATTTTTGGACTGACCATCCTGAGATTTTCGCTGGTCGAGATTTACAGGAAAAGGGTACTTGGATGGGAGTTTCGCGTATCGGTAGAATGGCCGCGGTCACGAATTGGTCCTTGACGTGTGAACCATCTTCTCGCTACCGCTCGCGTGGCGATTTGGTTCGAAAGTTTCTTATCGCGGACTCGACATCATTGGATTTCGTACAGGCAATCGATCCGTCTGACTATCGGGGCTGTAATTTAATAGTGTACGACGGAATCGATCTGGTTTATTGGAACAATCACGACATTTTGGTGGAAGCACTTGATCCCGGTTTACACGGTATTACAAACGCCGGTTTGAAAAGCTACGCACCGAGAGCGAATAATGGAATACAAGAACTCAAGCGTTTAACGAACAAGCACGACGCTCGTGCGCTTCTTGCAATGCTTGGACCAAGGCAATCGCAACACCCCGATGATTGTTTCATCGTAGGACGTGATTACGGAACACGCGCAAGCACTACTTTGGTTATCGGGACCGATTTGATGAGTGTGTGTGAACAGCAGTATGGGCCGAACGCGGTAGTTGGACCACTGACCACCCAAACAATAGATTTTGTTCGTCAATAGAGTTAGCAACTCGGAAGAACTTTACTCAAACCTGCTTCTTGAATCTTTTCTCGTACGAAATCAACAATGTCTGAAGCATCTTCCATTGTTAGCACTTCGTCTAGCAACCGTTGACAGTATGCTCGTGTTAAATTACGAATCAACCACTTGACTCGAGGTATATGCGTCGCATTCATGGACAAAGAGTCGAATCCCATGGCTAGTAACAATACCGCTCCTTCCGCTGTGCCTGCCATCTCTCCACAAATGGAGATAGTGGTTTTCGCTAGATGCGCATCTTTCACAATAGAATTTAAAGCGAATAGTACCGACGGGTGAAACTCGCGATACAAGTCGACCACTCTAGAATTGTTGCGAGACGCTGCTAGAAGATACTGCGTTAAGTCATTCGACCCCACAGAAAGAAAATCCACCTGTTGAGCAATTGTTCGAATCTGAAAAATCAGTGCTGGAACTTCAATCATGGCACCGATTTGTGGACGACGTACGTTGAACCCTTCGTCCTCGATTTCGCAGTATGCTTGATTAACCAAGTCTTTGGCGAAAGAGATTTCCTCGAGATTGGAAATCATCGGTAGCAATATGCGCAATTCACTTTGTAAACCATCACTCGCTTTCAACATTGCACGTACTTGTACTAGAAAGATGTCGGGATGATCCAGGGTAACGCGAATTCCTCGCCAACCTAAGTAAGGGTTATCTTCTCGTATAGGAAAATATGGCAATTCTTTGTCGCCACCGATATCAAGAATCCGCATTGTTACAGGTCTTGGTTCAAACGCCAACATATGCTGTCGATAAATGTCGCGTTGTTGTGTTTCGGTCGGAAAGTGTCTTTTGGAAGCAAAGGGAACTTCGGTCCGAAATAAACCGACACCTTCTGCTCCATGCTCAAGGGCTTGTTGAATTTCTTCCACCATGCCGATGTTTACTTGTATTTGAACTCTATAGCCGTCGGTCGTCTCTGCAGGTAAATCACGCACCGTTTCAAGCTCGCGATCAAAACTTACACTTTTCTGTATTCGATCCTCGTATTGTTCGACAGTCTCGGTGGTTGGATTGATGTAAATTTCACCACTCGAACCATCAAGTGCTAATGGAGATTCTTCCGCCTCAAATAACGGGAGATCCATCGCCCCCATTACGGCTGGAATCCCCAAAGCTCGTGCTAATATGGCGGTGTGCGAATTTGCCGAACCAGTTTTTGAGACTAAGCCAATGATGTTATCGGGACCGACTTCTGCGATCATTGTTGCAGTGACATACTCGGCTATCAATATAGCTTCAGCTGGAGGATTGTTGCGATCTCGACTTTGAATATTCTGTAATTTTTCTAACAATTGATTCGCAATGTCTCGTAGCATATCCCCCCGTTCTGCGAGGTAATGGTCGTCGATGTCTTCTAATTTAACGATGTGTCGAGCGAAGACACGTTTGACTGCGCCAGGAGCCCATTGATCGTGTTCAAAAATCTCACCTTTGACCTCTTCCACCATGGTTTCGTCGTCGAGAATGTGTAGATACGCATTAAAAATCTCTTGATGCATTGGATCAATTTCGTCAAAAGATTGAGATATCTTTTCGTTGTGTTCGCGCACCGCTTTGAGTGCGACTAAAAACCGTTGAAACTCTGGTTCTGGTTCTTCGGTTTCACGTTCTGGAACATCGTCGAGGATCAAGTCATCGTAGAGTACAAAACCAGTACCAATGCGACACCCTGGGGAACTAGGTACTGCTCGAAACTTCTTCTGTATTCGGTGCCGATGGTAGTTGGGTGTAGCTGCGATTTCACCAAATTCAATCGCATGCGCGATGGTAGAAGCAAGAGCGGTCGCCAGCGACGTCAGAAAACCTTCTTCATCGTCGGTGAACTTCTGACTTTCTCGTCGCACAGAAAGTACGCCAACACATTGACGGTTGTGTACCATCGGGACACCCAGGAACACCTTAAATTCAGAGTCGGCAATGATAGAATTGCTTTCAAAGGCTGGATGCGAGGTTGCATCTAGGAGATTGAGTGGTTCTGCGCGCTTGGCAATGAAACCTACCAAACCTGTATTTTCGGGAAAGGAAAGTTCATGGACTTGGTCGGCGAATGGACCCTCGTGCGCGATCAACCGGAAAGAATCGGTAGCACGATCAAAGGCGTACAGAGAACAACAATCGACACCTAAATTCATGCCGATTCGTGCTACCGCCATAGCTGCAACCTTGCTCCAGTTAGGTTGCGCGAGAATGTCGCGAGCAAGTCGTGCCATCGCCTCGTACACTATTTTTGCACCCCAAACTGCAAACCAGCTTCCAGTTCCATTAAAGCTTTAAGGTACAAGTCTCGCTTGAACTCCACGATGAGTTTCACGGGTTCCCAGTATTCCACCCACTTCCATGTGTCAAATTCGGGTTTTTGGACGCTCTGAACGTTGATATTCTCGTCCGAACCATGGAAGCGCAATAGAAAAAACTGCACCTGCTGCCCAGCATATTGCCAAGTCTTGTTCACGTTCAACTGTCGCACGACGTTGGGAGGGTAATCATACTTTAAGTAATCTCGAGTG
Source organism: uncultured Pseudomonadales bacterium (assembly GCA_964511425.1). Taxonomy (GTDB): domain Bacteria; phylum Pseudomonadota; class Gammaproteobacteria; order Pseudomonadales; family Azotimanducaceae; genus Bin55. Next base: position 89,638 of record CAZEFI010000001.1, on the reverse strand, counting down.
TTGCAAACAACCTCCACACTTTCTCGTCGAATTCCAGTTTCTTCTTCCAATTCACGGAAAACTGCGTTGTACGGTTCTTCGTTTTCGTCTACACCGCCTTGTGGGAACTGCCACTGATTTTCCATGTCGTTACGACGACCCAACAAAACTTGATTTCGCGAGTTTGCGACGACGATCCCAATCGCGGATCGATAGGTTAATGATGTCATAGTAAGGAAAGTCTCAGGGTTCTGGTCGAAAAAGAGCCTTCCCCGATCTACGTCGTTGTTCTGCCTCGTGATCGATACTGGGTATTGATACTAGTTCCTAGTCTCTAGACCAAGTCAGGTCAAGGGTACGCGCGGCACGAACTTCATCGAGTCGTCGAACTACTTGGTTGTAAGGAGCATGCCTTACAAAGTCCGCGTTGTCTTGTGCTTCTTCGCGAATCTTGCACATCGCAGCGACGAATTCATCTAGTACAGCTTTTGTTTCAGTTTCAGTGGGCTCGATCAGGAAACACTCCGGTACCAGTAGCGGAAAATATGTGGTTGGTGCATGCATGTCGAAGTCCAGCAGTCTCTTTGCAAAGTCCAGTGCTTTGACACCTAGATCTTTAGCTTCCCTATTCAATGTGATAAGGAACTCATGTGTCGCCCGTCGGGTAGGGTAGGCGAGTTGGAAACCTGCTTTTGCTAGTTCTGCTGCTAAATAATTTGCGTTGAGCGTAGCAAATTCAGCGACTCGAACCATGCCTTCCCGACCAAGCATAAGTGCATAGGCTAGGGCGCGAATCAAGATTCCAGCGTTTCCCATGAAAGCCGCAAGTTTACCGATGGTCAGTGGGAAATATTCCTCATCAAGCCAAATGTACTGGTCATCCAGTCGCCCTACCATTGGGATTGGTAAGTAAGGTTGAAGTAAGCTGTTTACGGCAACAGGCCCCGCGCCTGGGCCGCCACCACCGTGGGGAGTCGCGAAAGTCTTGTGTAGGTTGAGATGAAGCACGTCGAAACCCATATCGCCCGGGCATACTTTACCTAGTATCGCGTTCAAATTAGCACCGTCGTAGTAAAGTAATCCTCCAGCATCATGAACGATGTCAGCAATTTCCAAAATTCGTCGTTCAAACACGGCGCAGGTAGAGGGATTAGTGAGCATTATTCCCGCGGTCCGTGGACCGACAACGCGTTTCAAATCTTCAATATCAACATCGCCGTCCGAGGCAACATTAATTTCGCGTGTTTTATAGCCGCACATACTCGCTGTCGCCGGATTAGTCCCATGAGCAGCCGTGGGTACTAGAATCTCGTCTCGTTCAAAGTCACCACAGTCTTCGTGGTACGCGCGAATCATCAGACCACCCGCTAGCTCGCCTTGTGCACCTGCCATGGGGACTAAGGACACGGCTTCCATTCCTGTGACCGTCTTGAGAGTTTCTTGAAGATCCCAAAAACAACTTAGCAGTCCTTGACTAGCGACTGCAGGAGTCAATGGATGACGATTAAGAAAACCTTGCTGAGACGCAGCTCGGTGTGCACCACGAGGGTTGTATTTCATCGTGCAGGAGCCGAGAGGATAGAAATTTCCATCGATCGAAAAATTTTGCTGTGATAGCTTGGTGAAGTGGCGCACCGCTTGAAGTTCTGATACTTCGGGTAACACAGGTTTAGACTCTCGTAGTGATGCTCGAGGCAATCCCGATAGATCACCTTCCACAGGAGTCTGACCACCCGCTAAACGACCTGCTTCGGAAATGTCAAAAATGGTCGGAATCGTTGGCATAGCTTAGCCTTCCTTTAGGGTTCGATGGAAAAGTTCGACAAATTGATCGATTTCTTCTCTCGTACGTTTTTCTGTCGCACAAACGAGTAAACAATCATCGAGCGATTGGTCAATTTCACCTAATGGATAGCCCGCGAGCATACCGTGTTCAGCAAGCATGGTTTGTGTCAAAGAACGGACATCACCCGCGCACCGTAGGGCACATTCATGGAAATACGGGGCAGTGAATCGTCGTTGAACTCGACCAGTCGCTTCTAGTTGTGCGACGAGGTATTTCGTGTTTTCGTGACAGCGGGAGGCAATGTGGCGCAGACCTGAAACCCCCATAATTGACATGTATATAGTTGCTGCTGTGACTAGCAGTCCTTGATTGGTACAAATGTTAGACGTGGCTTTAGCTCGCCGAATGTGTTGTTCTCTAGCTTGTAATGTGAGCGTGTATCCTATATCGCCGTTGGTGTCTTCCGTCCGACCTACGATCCGCCCGGGCATTTGACGCACGTATTTCATTTTGGTACAAAGGAAACCAAAGGAGGGGCCACCAGATGCCATCGGTACCCCCAGTGGCTGACCATCACCACAACTGATGTCTGCGCCAGCATCGCCCCATTCCCCAGGAGGTTTTAAAACGGCTAACGTGAGAGGATTCACTACTGCGATTAACATTGCATTGCGAGCGGCGGCCCAATTTGCAATGTCATCAACATTCTCCATTAGCCCAAAGAAGTTTGGTTGCTGTAAAACAACAACGTTTGGGTAGTCTATACCAGCCTTATCGGGATTAAATAAACCGTTTTCGTGGGGGGCTTGTAACAACTCGATTCCTTGATCACGTACTAAGGTTTGAGCTGTCTTCACGTAGAACGGATTCACCGCTCCTCCTATGACAATCTTTCGGTTTCGGGCACGACGATTACTTCGTACAGCCATCAGAATCGCCTCTCCCAAACCCGATCCCCCATCGTATACCGAGGCATTCGCCACATCTAGGCCTGCTAAGGAAGCCATCATCGTTTGGAACTCATACAAAAGCTGCAAAGTTCCTTGACTTGCTTCTGCTTGATAAGGTGTGTACGCTGTCAAGAATTCTCCGCGCGCGGTGAGGTCCCAAACTGCAGCTGGGATGTAGTGGTCATAACAACCTGCTCCGAGAAAACAAGCACCTAGTTCGTCTTGTTCTGCACGTTCAGCAAGATGTCGCACCATGTCCATTTCAGTGAGCGAGTGCTCGATCGATAGAAAATTTGCGACTGGAACACTGTCAGGGATTTCATCAAAGAGATCATCAATACTTGCAACGCCGATACTTTTCAGCATTGATTCGATCTCGAACGAAGTGTGAGGTATAAAAGGCATTGGTACGGTAATCTGAAGGAGTGCTTAGTGGTCGTGAGTGTCTGTTTCGCAAAACGCTTGATACTGTTTTGCGTTCAACAAGTCAGCGGTAGGATCGGTATCAGACGGTTGAACGACAAACATCCAACCGCTGTCGTACGGTTCAGAGTTAACTAAATCGGGGTTGTCGTTGAGATCCTCATTCACCCGAAGAATTTCACCCGACACGGGACTGTAGATGTCAGACGCTGCTTTAACTGATTCGATGACTGCGATCTCCGACCCCGATGACACCTGTGTACCGACCTCAGGTAATTCAATAAATACAACATCTCCTAAGGCTTCTTGCGCAAAGTCCGAGATCCCAACAGAGACGCTGCCATCCGGTTCTACTCTTGCCCATTCGTGGGTGTTGGTGTAACGTAATTCTTGTGGTGTTTCGCTCATTTGTGTACTCTTTCTCCATGTCTGACAAATGGTGGTCGAACGATTCTCCCCGTTCTAGGTCTGTTGCGGATGGAAACCGAACACTCTCCATTAGCTTCGCGTGGTACTCGTGCTAAGGCGATACTATAGCCGAGTGTTGGTGAAAACGTTCCACTAGTTATGAACCCTAATCCAGCACTAGTTTGAACTTCGTAGCCTTGACGCATCACACCGCCTTGTAACACAACACCAGTAAGTTTGCTCGCGATTCCTTTTTGTTGGAGTTCTGCAAGCGAATCTTGACCCACGAAATTTCGGTTCGGTTCAAGATCAAGTACCCAAGAAAGAGCGCACTCGTAAGGTGTGTGATTTGGGGTCATGTCCTGCCCGTTCAAGTTCATGCCGGCTTCGAGTCGCAAAGTGTCTCGAGCACCTAAACCACAAGGCTCGATACCTGCTTTGTGGAACTGACCCCAAAGCGATGCAGCGTCGGCATTGGGACACATTATTTCTACACCATCTTCCCCCGTATAGCCTGTCCGACCAATAAATAATTCGTTGTGGAGTATTGCCGTAAAGGGTAGGGTTTCCTTTAATCGCTCACAATTCAGAACATTGATCACAGTGTCAATAGCTTGTGGTCCTTGTACGGCGATGATGCTCAAGTCGCGTCGAGGTGAAATCGAAACGGTAGAGGATATGGTCTGTTGCCACGAAGACACCCACTCCAAGTCAGTAGATGCTACTCCCGCGTTAAAAACGATGCGATAACAAGTTTCGTGAATCCGATAAACGATGAGGTCGTCGATAATGCCGCCGCATTCGTTGAGCATTGTTGTGTATAGAGCTTGTCCATCGACAGCTAATTTACTGACGTCGCTAGCTAGTATTTTCTGCAAGAACGACACACTGTTTGGTCCAGCGAAATCGACCGGTAGCATATGCGAAACGTCGAACATCCCTACATCGCGACGGACCGCGTGATGTTCCTCGATCGTTGAGCCGTAGCGAATTGGCATTTGCCAGCCCGCGAAGTCGACGATCTGGGCGTTTAGTGCAACGTGATTTTCGAATAGGGGTGTTTTCATTGAACTGACGTCATTGGACCGAATCCCATAGCCTCCCTAATGACTTGTTTTTTTACCGATGGTAGGCGCGAAAAAGCCCTAACTCCAAAGTTTCGGAACCAATGTGAAAGTGGATCATTCCACTTCCAAGTGTTATCAAATAGTGACATTATTTGTTGCATGATAATTGCCTTGGCACGTCGGCGTTCTGATAATGCACTGAGTTTTGTAGCAGAAACTGGTTGGCCTGCTGTGCTCGTTCGTAAGATCGATTCTAGAGCTTGCGCATCTTCAAGTCCTAAATTCATTCCCTGTCCAGCTAGTGGATGAATAGTGTGGGCAGAATCTCCAAGAATAAAAACCCAAGGCCGTGGCTGAAATGTACTAGCGAGCCCGTGCATTAGTGGAAATGATAATCTTTGATCGATCTCAAGCACTTTTCCACATGCTCGATCACTCTCCGAAGTTAATCGTTCTTTGAACTGATTATCATCGAGAGACTGGAGCTCTTTAAACTGCGAATTCGGGACACTCCATACGATAGCACTAGTTCGTGGTTCAGTTAAAGGAAGAAAAGCTAGAATCCCGTTTCCAAAACGTTGCCAGGCGGTTCCGTTGTGTGTTTGCTCCGTCGTTATCACCGTAGTAATAGCGTGTTGTCGAAGATCAACTGATGCCCACCGAGTGCCAAAGAGTGCTCGTGTTCCAGAAATGGGACCTTCGGCAATCACTAGTAGTTCGCACGTTATGTTTGTTCCATTCGAAAGTACCAAACGTTTCTCGGATTCATTGATTGTGGCGATTGTTCCACATTCAACATTTCCGATTTGATCGTTATATACGTCATGTAAGTTAGTTCTCACAACCGAATGTTCTAATATCCATGATAAGGCGTCCGCACCGACTTCTGTGCAGCAAAAGTCAATTGTGCTGGTTCCTAGTTGCTCCCAGATATGCATGTGTTTCACGCGTTGCCGAGGTAGCGTCTCGTTACCGTGCAACGTGTTTAGCCAGGCAACAGATTGCGGCGAGAGTGCGACCGTTCGGAGATCGAACCCTAAACGTCCCTTTGTATCGCGGGCGGCAGGGGCATCAACTAGAAGCGTACTGTAGCCCAAACGCTCACAAGCCAACGCGAAAGCCGTGCCGACAACCCCTCCACCGCTGACTACGATATCAACTTCAGCCATTCATGAGTGTTTCAATATCATCAGGAGTTTTTGGTGCTTTATTACTTAGTACATGATTTCCATCCGTAGTGATGAGTACATCGTCTTCAATCCGTACTCCGATGCCTCGCCAATGTTCCGCTACGTCACTCATCGAGTGGTTGTTGGGGATATAAACTCCTGGTTCCACGGTCAATACCATACCAGGTTCTAACTGCCGAGGTCGCCCATCGTAGCTGGTTCGACCTACATCGTGGACATCCAGCCCCAGCCAATGTGAGCAGCCATGCACGAGAAAGCGACGATCAAGGTTTTGCTCTAACGCTTCATCTAAGGTACTATTAAGAATTCCCAAGTCGATCAGACCTTGAGTGAGAACTTTTCTTGAGGATTCATGAGGGTCGCGAAAATGATTCCCTACAGAAGCAACTGCAATTGCGTGTTTCTGAGCTTCCAAAACTAACTCATAGATCGTGCGCTGCGCGTCGGAGAATGTACCACTTACAGGAAAAGTTCGAGTGATGTCTGCAGCATAGTGATCAAGTTCGCATCCCGCATCGATAAGCACTAAATCGTCTTCCTCCATCTTGCGAGAATTTTCGATGTAATGCATGATGCAAGAGTTTTCGCCACTGCCAACTATGGTTGGATAGGCTGGTGCTTTCGCGCCATTACGCAAGAACACTGCTTGAATTTCGGCGTCAAGTTGCCATTCGAACATATCGGGTGCACAATACTGCATCGTGTGTATTAAAGCATCTGCAGTAATGTCGGCTGCTAGTTGCATTTGGGCTTGCTCCGCCTCAGATTTGATCAATCGTAATTCGTGCAAACTCTGAGCGAGATTGATTAAGTCTTCTGGAGCTTCCCGACGTTTCCGCTTGAGCGTGTGAAGCCAATCTAAAACTCGATCGTCGAGTTTATCATTCGCATTCCACATCGCATGAACAGCCTCGCGACCTGCAAGGAACTCGAGAATCTCTGAGTCAAGTTGCTCGATAGGAAACGCTGCATCAATTCCTAATGATTCACTTGCTCTATCGGGTCCGAGTCTGTAACCAGTCCATTGTTCCAGCTTCGGATCACGAGGGTTGAGGAAGATCGCTGTCTCGCCTTTTTCGTGGAAGGGTGCCAACACTAATACCGCATTAGGTTCATTAAATCCAGTCAGATAGAAAAAATCGCTGTTTTGACGAAATGGATAGTGTGTATCCCCGTTCCTCGACACTTCCGTGTTTCCAAAAACAATCGCGACCCCAGTAGGTCCGATTGCGGCCATCAAGCGGCTTCGCCGGCGTTGTATTTCCAAACTGTTCAACTCGCTTCGTCCTTAATAATTTCAAACATATTTAACACTCCAATGCGAAGAAATTCTAAGATGTTTGTTAGAGCTTCTTCGAGCTCTTCAAGCTCTTCTTCATTGGACTCATCCATTTCCTCCAACTCAGCTACCTGTTCTAAATCGGAGTGGAATTCATTGAAGAAATCGGCTTGTGGTCCTGTCAGTCCTCGTTCGGCAATGGGTTGTACGGCTTCGAGAAAACCGAGTAGCCAAAAACGCAATCCGGATATTCGAGTTTGTATGTCTTCTTCATCGGACGGTAGAAGCAGTTGATATGTATAGTCGGGATCAACTAGTTCCTCGCGCACAGCTCGAATAAATTGCTCAAGTGCGTGGCGGTCACAGAGACCAGGGCGCATACGATCAACCAGTCGTGCAATCGATAGTTCGTCGCTCTGCGGAGTTCTCACGATCATGCCAGATACTAGCCCATGCAGTTCGCTTTCGTGTAAGGACAGCGAAGCAAGTAGAGCCAGTGAGCTCAAGTCATTTTCACTCATATTTGCTTAATCGACCGTACTAACAATCACAAAGGACATAAAATCAGAGTTCTTAGCGGAATGGGATGAATTTCTAATGGCTGACGATTCTATCAAGCAACTTGAAAAAGTCGTTTACCGGCTAGTTGATAAGTGCCGTATTTTGCAAGAACAGAACACTCGCCTTATCCAAACGCATGAACGGTGGTTAGAAGAACGCAGAAACATGATGCAACGCCTGGAAAAGGTAGAAAATTGTATCGACTCTTCTATATCACATTTACAATCGATGCAAGGAGCTGAGTAATCATGGAAGTCGATCGAAATGTCACTGTTACCTTCGAAATTAGTGGTAAACAGCACGTTTTACGTTGCAAAGACGGGGAAGCTGAGTCATTGCAACGTGCGGCTCAGAAATTTAGTGAGTACGTGGACGAGATGAGTCGATCGACCACGAGTTCGTATTTGGCCTCTGACCGCGTCATAGTAGCTGTAGCCGTAAATGTGTTGGACACACTACTCAAGCGAGAACAACAACTCGAATCACTTCAAAAACGTATCGAGCTGTTGAACGAAAAAGTAAAACAGTTTGAAGACGATTTGTTTCGTGATGCCGACTGACATGCTCGCTACCTGCGCGTCGGACTAAAAAAACCGCAGGCACCACGACTAGCGGGTTCCGGTACGAGGGCGTGAACATCTTGGGTGTGAGGCAGTCGGCAATCTACACGCAATACGACGTTGAGAGACATTCACGTGTACATTCTTGTGTTCTCTGAGGGTAGATTCCGGCGCGATACAGGACATCAGGGTAATACTAGCAGCAAGAATTTCTTAGACTGGAGTAAAAGCGTTTGGAGCGTTTCTATTATTAGTACGACTGAGTACGAGCATCCAATAGCCCGTCCATTGCAGTTACCTCTGCGTCGAATTCGCTGGTGCGCTTGAGTGCCATCCTCGTTCCTAATGACTACGAGGACCGAAGATTTTTTTATAATCAAACTGTCGCGGAGTATTGTGGAGTCGGTTTTTGGCCCGATCCGTTAATACAGACTCAGGAGATCGAGTGGATCGTCGGTGTGCAGGCCGGTCCGATACCGGAAGCCTAAGGCCGATCCTAGATCGCCGCCTTGAACCCCTACGGTTCAGGGTCTAACCACTTCATGGATACTCCGGACAACTTTGTACTCACGAAGAGATCATCAATATCCAATCGTCACTTGGACGCAATAAGCAAATTCGTGCTGCTCTGCGCGCACGTCGAACGTCACAATCCACGGCGACGATTCAGGAGAAATCAGACACTATAGCTCGGAGTATCAACTCGAAACTACGAGACTCTGCTCTTGACATGGTTGCATGCTATCGTGCGCAGGACGGAGAGGTGGATCTGGGAAACGTGATAACCTCGTTTTTCTCGTCGAATATCAAGGTAGTGTTTCCCGTCGTATGTGGTCGGTACATGCAATTCACCTTGGTGAATCCTAAAACTGAATTCGTTATAGGAAAATTCGGGATCGAGGAACCTACTGAAATAGAATTTGTGGACCCTTGGGAAATCGAACTTGTGCTTGCACCTTTAGTCGCGTTTTCCTCGTCGGGGTATCGCCTAGGTCGTGGAGGTGGTTATTACGATCGAGTATTCCACGACAATACGCAGACGACACTCGTCGGAGTTGGTTACGATTTTCAGCACACCGACGACTTTATTACACACACCAATGATCGACCGCTTGACGCGGTCGTAACAGAATCCGGTTGGCGTATCTTTCGTACCAACAAACTCTTGTCAGACAAGGAGATATAGATGGCAGTGAGAGAGATCATCAGGATGGGGCATCCGACACTTCGAAAGATTGCGCGTCGCGTGCTTGACACAGAAATATCTGGTACAGAAATTCGCAATCTCGTAGACGACATGGTAGACACACTTGACTACGCCGGGGGAATCGGATTAGCCGCACCGCAGATTAACGAATGTGTGCAGTTAGCTATTATCAAAATTCCCAATCTTGGATCGAGATACGGGATCTTAGACGAATTACCGTTAACGGTTTTTGTAAATCCGGAAATGTCTGTAGTTCAGGATGCCGACTACGCCGGTAACTGGGAAGGCTGTCTGTCAATCCCCGGATTACGCGGTTGGGTAGAACGACCACAGCACATTTTCTTACGATACCAAGATTTAAAAGGAGAGTGCCATGAGCGAGAATTCTCTGGTTTTCACGCCACTGTATGCCAGCATGAGTTAGATCACTTAAATGGACATTTATTTATAGATCGTATGTCCGATATGACTCAATTGGTGTTCGAAGATCTTCTAGTTCCCGGTGACGCGCTCAGCGAGTAACCAGTACAACGAATGTCGGTCGAAGCTTTAAAACAAAAGGTGGCCGAAGTAGCTTTTTCTGCTATTGAGCCATTATTGCACCCGAACTCGTTACTAGGAATTGGTACGGGGTCAACCGTAAATTTCTTTATCGATTGTCTTGCAAAAACGAATCATCCGTATGCAGGTACTGTGTCTAGTTCACTGCACAGTACAGCGAAATTGAAGTCCTATGACTTCAATGTAGTTGATATCAACGATGTGTCAGAAGTCGAGGTGTATGTAGACGGTGCAGACGAAGTCGACCCTAGCTTTGCGTTAGTAAAGGGTGGTGGGGGTGCGTTAACTAGAGAAAAAATAGTTGCATCCATCGCAAAACGATTCGTGTGCATCGTGGATGAGAGTAAATTGGTCGAATGTCTAGGTGAGTTTCCTGTTCCAGTTGAAGTGGTACCGTTTGCTTGTCACCCAGTAGCGGAGAAACTACGCAAACTCGGAGGAAACCCACGACAAAGAGCAGGATTCACGGACAATGGCAACTGCATTCTAGATGTACGAGGACTTAAGATTCGCGAGCCCGATTACTGGGAACGAACTATTAATGACATTCCGGGTGTCGTAACCACAGGAATATTCTCGCAACATAAACCTAAGGACTTATTTATTGCGAAAGCTGATGGTAATGTCGAACACAAAACCTGCTCCTAATTTTTAAGCTCGCAGACTTGACACAGTGTTACAGTGGTAGAAGAATACGTGAGACCTGTCCTAGTATTTCCTCGAGCTCACACTAAGCCCCAGCATTGAAAAATTTTTTAAAAATCTACACGAACCCCGGTCAAATCGTGGTGTTGGTTCCGTTGTAAGATTTAGAAAATAGCGAAAGTTCGAGTGTTTCCACAGAAACTTGGACTAATCTTTGCCTAGAGCTTGCAATGCAGGCAACTTTCTACCCTCTATAAATTTGAGAAACGCCCCGCCCCCAGTTGAAATATAGTTAAATTTTTGGTGAGCACCGTACTTTGAGATCGCTGCTATAGTATCACCTCCCCCCGCAACACTGTAGCCAATACTATTCCCAACGGCATTGGTCACAACACGAGTTCCTTCGCCAAATTGATCAATTTCAAATACTCCCATCGGACCATTCCACAGGATTGTGCCAGCATTCTCGATGATTTTCGCATACCGGCGAGCTGTTTCCGGTCCGATATCAGCGATCACGTCGATGTCAGAAATCTGATCGAGCAACCGAAAGATGGAGTTGGTCTTCGATGAGACTTCGTGACCAACCATCACATCAACAGGTAGTTCTAACGCTGCATTAGTCACGAATCGCTGAGCGGTAGACTGGAGTTCTAATTCCACTAATGATTGACCAACAGAGTGACCCTTTGCAAGTAATAAAGTATTTGCGATGCCTCCACCGACTAGCAATGAATCCGCAAGTTTTCCAAGTTGGTCTAAGACCTCAAGTTTTCCCGATACCTTAGCACCTCCAACAACGGCAACCAAGGGTCTGGTAGGTGTTTTCATTACATTGGTCAACGTTTGGATCTCTCGTGCAACGAGGAAACCCGAACAAGATATCGGAGCAGCTTTGATCGCTGCGCACGTTGACGCATGCGCACGATGAGCAGTAGCAAAGGCTTCAAAGACGTAAATATCTCCAATCGTACCAAGATGCGCGCCAAACTCCGCACTGTTAGCTTCTTCTCTGGAATCAAAACGAAGATTTTCCAAGAGAACAGTCTTTCCTGGCACAATCTCCTTTGAGTCCTTAACCGACTGAAAATAACTATTCCAATTTGTAATAAACTCCACGCGCCGTCCTAGCAACCCTTCCAATCGCCGGGCTACCGGCAGTAATGAAAAATCGGGTTGATCTCGACCTCGAGGACGACCGAGGTGCGACAATAAGACCACTTCCGCATTTCTCGCCAAACAATATTCGATTGTCGGTAGAGTCGCTTTAATACGCGCGTCATCGCCTACCGTACCGTCGACCATCGGTACATTGAAGTCTACGCGAAGGACTACGCGTTTATTATCAATTGAGACTTCATGTAGTGTGTGCATGACTGGATTAAATAGTGTCCGCAAACATCTTGTGAGCAGCGTCAATGATGGCTTGCGAATGAATACCCATGTGGTTCAGAGCAATATCTCCGGGCGCAGAAACCCCAAATTGATCAATACCAATGACTTCGCCTTCTAGTCCAACAAACTTGCGCCAATAATCCGGGTGGCCGGCTTCAATTGCGATGCGAGCGCGTGTTTCTGATGGAATTACTTGCTCCTGATAGGCTTGGTCTTGTGCCAGAAATTGGTCGGTACTTGGTATGGACACGACTCGTGTCCCGATGCCTCCTGCTTCAAGTTTCCCACTCGCTTCAATTGCTAAACTAACTTCTGACCCAGTTGCTAACAAAATTAGCTGTAATGCGTGAGATTCAGATTTTAGAATGTACCCGCCTCGATCGATCGTACCGATTTGTTCGGTGGTTCGATTTTGAGGTACCGTGCTCTGCCTAGTCAGGATCAACGCAGTTGGACCGGATTTCCGGTGCAAAGCAAAGCGCCACGCAACGAGCGTTTCTACGCCATCACAAGGACGCCACACCGAAAAATTAGGAGTCGTCCGCAAATTCGTTAGTTGCTCTATAGGCTGGTGTGTCGGTCCATCCTCACCTAGGCCTACTGAATCATGTGTATATATAAAAATGTGCTGAATTTCCATTAGCGCGGCTAAGCGCACGGCATTTCGCGCATAATCCATAAAGACCAAAAATGTTCCGGTATAAGGAATGAAGCCACCATGAAGCGAGAGACCATTCGCAATCGCGGTCATTGCGAACTCACGTACGCCAAAGTTTATATAGCTTCCGCCGTTGATGAGTTTTCCGGCTCCTTTCCACTCCGTGTTGTTAGACCCGGTGAGATCAGCAGAACCTCCTATCAATTCAGGTAACGAAGGCCCAATGACATCAAGGCATTCGCCGGAAGCTTTTCGAGTGGCTGTTGCTTTGGATGTCCGTATTAAGTTCTTTAAGTGTTGGCTCAATGCATGGTCCAGTTCTGGAGGTAACGAGCCATGAATCCGGCGTCGATATTCTGCTGCCAGTTGAGGGTGAGCGTCGGCATAGGAGGCGTACGTTTCGTTCCATGTTGCTTCCAGTGCAGTACCGCGAGCGCACAGATTCCAGTCTTCTGCTATCGATTGTGGGATATTGAACGGCACTTCGTGCCAACCCAGTTTGTCTCGAGTTGCTTGAACCTCTTCGCTACCTAGGGGAGCTCCATGAGTCGCTTCTGATCCCGCTTTAGTTGGTGCGCCATATCCAATGGTAGTCTTAAGGTCGATCAAAGTCGGTTGTTTGCAGGTGTTGTCGGTGGCTGCATTTAAGGCATTTCGGATTGCTTTAGAGTCATGACCGTCGACGTTGGGGATCACACGCCAACCATAACTTTGAAATCGGGCGGCGACATCTTCGGTGAACCAACCCGAAGTTTTGCCATCAATCGAGATGCCATTGTTATCGTAAATCGCCACTAATTTGCTGAGTTGCAGCGTTCCCGCTAATGACGCAGCTTCGTGCGAAATCCCCTCCATAAGACAGCCATCACCGACGATGACCCAGGTACGATGGTCGACGATAGAGTGGGGGCTGGTGTTGAACTTTCTAGCAAGTTGTTGTTCGGCGATTGCCATCCCAACAGCGTTTGCGAAACCTTGACCCAGAGGTCCCGTTGTGGTTTCAACGCCTGGAGTAATTCCGTATTCTGGGTGCCCAGGTGTTTTGGAGTGTAACTGTCGGAAATTTTTAATGTCGTCGATGGAAATCTCAAATCCCGCGAGATGCATGACGGCATAAAGTAGCATTGACGCGTGTCCGTTCGATAGCACGACTCGGTCACGATTTTCCCACGATGGATTTAATGGGTTTACTTGCATATATTCTCGCCACAGAATTTCGGCGAGATCGGCTAGACCCATTGGTGCCCCTGGATGTCCAGATTGGGCGAGTTCAACTGCATCCATGGCTAATACCCGGACGGCATTAGCGCGTTCCATTCGAGTCGTTTTACTCAATGATTTGTTTCCATGTGTGGTGTTTTGAAACAGCAAATAGAATCATACATAGCACAAATATTAAGTTTTGAGTAGAAAAAATCGCATTGGAACATAGAATGAGCACCTAATTTCGCTGGAGAATAGATGAACGGCTACGACATTTTTACATCGGAATCGGTTTCGAACGGGCATCCGGATAAGCTTGCAGATCGTATTTCGGATGCGGTACTAGATGCATACTTAAAAAAAGATCCAAACGCACGAGTTGCTTGTGAGACTTTGGTAAAGTCCGAACTCGTTGTTATCGCGGGTGAAGTAAGCTCGAAGGCTGAAGTAAACGTTGAAGAAATTGCACGAAAAGTCGTGCGAGATACGGGATATACTGAGGAGACTGGAATGGATCCCGATGGATTTCGAGTGCTGACCGAACTCAATCCTCAGTCGACAGAGATTGGACAAGGAGTAGAGGAGACGGCTCATCGTCCACAGGGTGCTGGCGACCAAGGAATGATGTTTGGCTACGCTACAAACGAAACTAAGGTATTGATGCCTGCACCAATTACGTATTGCCATCGATTAATGGAGCGACAAGCGGAAGTACGTGGGACAGAATTACCGTGGATGCGTCCAGATGCGAAATGCCAATTAACTTTTCGGTATTCCAATGGTTCCCCAGTCTGTGTTGATACTATCGTATTTTCAACACAACATCATCCAGATACAACCCGTTCCGAGATCGAGGAAGGAGTACGCGAAACAGTCATCAAAAATGTGATTCCATCAGATTGGCTAAACGATGATACTAAATACTGGATCAATCCGACCGGGAAATTCGACGTTGGAGGACCGGTTGCCGATTGTGGTTTGACCGGCCGAAAAATTATCGTTGACACTTATGGTGGGATGGCGCACCATGGTGGAGGCGCATTTTCTGGTAAGGATCCATCCAAAGTCGATCGTTCCGCCGCATATGCAGTTCGACACGTAGCAAAAAACGTTGTAGCTGCGGGACTTGCACGACGATGCGAGATTCAAGTGAGCTATGCAATCGGACAACCGGATCCAACATCAATCTCTTTGAATACTTTCGAAACTGGGACGATCTCAAATGAATCAATCCTTACCCTCGTCAAGCAACATTTCAATCTTCGACCCAAGGAACTTATCCGTAGACTCGACTTAAAACGGCCTATTTACAGCGCGACAGCCGCATTTGGACACTTCGGAAGAGAAGAAGAAAACTTCACTTGGGAATGTACGGATCTCGCAGATAAGCTGAGATAATAGTTTATTCAGGTGCCGATAACATGGTTGGCGCAGATTTTCATTTAAGTTTCGAGTTTTTCCCACCCGCGACTCCAGATGGCTGGTCAAAGTTGCTACGTGCCGCAAGGCGACTGCATGATGAAAGTCCAGATTTCTTTTCGGTAACTTACGGCGCGGGAGGCTCAACAAGAAATCGAACGTATCAAACTGTAAAAGATCTTCGAGCAGAAGGTTTTAAAGTGAACCCGCATCTCTCGTGGGGCGATGTTTCTCGTGAAGAAATCTCTTCGACGGTGCAAAGTTTTTTAGACCTTGGGATCGAAGGAATGGTAGTACTTCGCGGCGACTCTCCCTCTGGATCTGTTCCCAGTGTGATGCATAACGCTAGTGAATTGGTGCGATTGATTCGACAAGAAATCGGTTCCGATTTAGCAATCTTCGTTGCCGCATACCCCGAAATGCACCCGGATGCTAAAACTCCCTCACAGGATTTGCAATTTTTACTTGAGAAAGTACAAGCAGGAGCAAATGCGTGTATTACACAATACTTCTACAACGCCGACGCGTATCTGCATTTTGTAGATCGGTGTCGTAGTTTTGGAATTTCTGTTCCTATTATTCCTGGCATCATGCCAATATATAACTACGATCAACTAGTCCGTTTTTCTCAGAACTGCGGTGCTGAAATCCCAAGATGGATCGAACGCGGAATGCACGAATATCGAACTGATCGAAATTCGCTGGAAGAGTTTGGTATTGAAGTGGTTACTTTACTGTGTGATCGCTTACGTGGTGAGGGAGCTCCAGGATTCCACTTTTATTCTCTTAACCGCGCTCTAATTCCTCAACGGATTTTGCAGAATCTCGATTTGCAGAGAAAACGTTCTTGAGCTCGCGAAAGTCGTCATCTTTGGATAGGTAAACTATGTCTAATGAGACTTTCTTCAATTGTTCTACTGGCTTTGTTTGTGCTTCAATAAAGAGCACTACCTTGATCCTTAAATAGTGTATCGCATTTCCGATGCGCTTCAACGCATCCATAGCGCGAAACTCATCGGTACTCTCTTCGATGATCAAAAAATCTGGACGGTATTCCTGAAGTTGCGAAATAGTGTCCGCCAACGATGATGTATTGCGCATGATGATCGGTCCGGTATCGATACATCGTTCGATCTTTGCTTGGAGAGTTTTTGACACAAGGAAGCATAGAAAGTGTGCGGTAGGAACTTCGTCAGTCATCACATCAATCCTACTTGGAGGTCTCAGATCCATGGGGTCTATCAACAATCTAGGCGCGTTCCCACCTAACAATTGGTGACCATGCTGGATCTTCGAATTGGAGGGAACCGAGACTTGAAGCTCTGGTTCTCCGATGTTCTCTACTTCAAGAGCGAGTTTACGATCCATCGTATCAAGTAGCAGTACCCAAGTTGGATTGTCTTTGTTCGGTTTGAATGGCCTAATGTCGTGATCAATTACGCAGTATTGGTAACTCCTGTCTGCATATTCGATACTGGATTGTGATTCATCCCAACAGACCTTTGTAGAGTCGATGAATCCAGCTAGTAGATGGGATTCCAACAGGAACGTGTCAGCCCCAACAATTATCGGTAATATGTGCAGAACTCTCGCTTGTAACGGAAATTTCATATCTACTGTGAGTTGCTGTTCTTCACTGCTGGAGATGCTCATCTGCCCCTGGGCACAATCGACGAATCGCCTGATCCGCACTAAGCCGTATGCAATTCTTTCTTTACGTGTTTTTGCAGTTTTACTCAGTTTTTCTTCCGCAAGCACATTTGGTTCATACACTGGGAAGTCCTCAAGCGTTGCACTTAATTCTTCCATCCGTTGCAAAATTAGATCAAAGGCAGTCCTTAGGCCGCTGAACTCGATAGTTAACGAAATATCCGAGTTGCTCGAGTGCGTCGCAATTTGGATCCGCGCATCGGAACGAGAGGCTAGTTCTCCACCGATTATGATTGCTAGATCGAGTAGTTGTCGACGAAAAACCTGAGCAAAACTTCGATACACGACTCCGCCGGTCGCGACAAAATGAACGAACTCCCCTAGATTGTTCACCTTTCCTTCGAAGAATCTGGAAATTTCTTCGGTAAGTTCGCATGCAACATCTTTTAGTGCTATGGTAGTTCCGTGTTTTACCGTACGCAGACAGTATTCGGCTAGTTGGAGTTGTTCGACCTGCAGCTCTAGTTGCTTACTGGTCACGCCGTGCTTACAGAAACGTGTTGATAGGATCGCACTTAAAGACTGGATCCGTTCTAAGTGATTTGCAATCGATGGATCTTCGAAGTTTTTGGGTCGCGCGATCGGAAGTTTTGGCAAGAAAGTCGCTGGTTTACTTGGTGCTGCTTCTTCAACTCTTGGTACTTCTGTGTCTGTACCACCAGAGGCAACGAAGTCCAATCGCTCCAACAATTCATCGAGTCGAGCGTATTGCCGCTCCAGCGCAGCCTTAGTTCTAGTCTCCCTAAGTAAAGCCGCGACATCGCGCAAGATTTCATCAATTTCACTGTGTGCATCAATTATTTCGAGTTTTAGGTTTTCTAGAAGATTCTGAACTGCACCGAGTAGTTCGTTGGTCTTACCAGTTGAGTCGGTGCAATCCTCTTTGAGGACCGAGAGTAACTCGTTGAGATTCCCCTTAGGAGCTGAGTCCGAATAAGAAGTGAGAGCGTGCACGACTTGATCAAACTCTGTATGCGGTTGCGTTTTAGAGTTTTCTCGCTTCCAAAGAGTTTTGTTTTTACCAGGTTTCACACGCTAATTTCGGTTTCTAAGTTCCATTCTTGTATGGGAATTTCAGTCGAATAAACATAATATTTTCACGGAACGTAGAGACTTCGGTACCAGTCGGGGTCTTTTTTTTACTTTTTTTACGGAATTTGAGGGCTAACTTTATGCGTATTGGCGTACCTCGCGAAATTAAAAAAGACGAGAATCGCATCGGCTTGACACCAACTAGTGTTCGTGAATTGACTAGTGCGGGTCATGAAGTTGTCGTTGAAAAGGATGCGGGGCTAAACATTGGATTGTTTGACGCCGATTATGAAGCTGCTGGTGCGAAGATCGCGTCTGATGTAGCCGAAGTCTTTGAAGCGGACATGATTGTGAAGGTAAAGGAACCGCTTGCCGTAGAAGTGAAACGATTAAAGCCCGGCCAGATTCTATTCACCTATTTGCATTTAGCACCTAATCCGAAGCTTACGCGAGGCCTGATGGAGAGTGGTTGTACAGCAATCGCATACGAAACAGTCACCGACTCAAACGGACGACTACCTTTACTCGCCCCGATGAGTGAAGTCGCTGGGCGCATGTCCGTTCAAGCTGGAGCACATGCTTTGGAAATTGCACAAGGGGGACGTGGCACGCTTCTCGGAGGAGTTCCTGGAACCCCGCCAGCGAAAGTAACTGTTCTTGGAGGAGGCGTGGTGGGTATGAATGCTGCTAGGGTAGCATTGGGGATGGAAGCTGACGTCACAATTTTGGATGTAGACTTACGTCGCTTAGCAGAACTCGATCTATTATTCGGACCTGCATTGCGGACTATTTTTTCAACCGTTGATGCGGTCGATACACATGTAACTGCTTCCGATTTGGTGATCGGTGCCGTCCTGTTACCAGGGAAGACAACGCCCAAACTTGTGTCGGAAGATCTAATTGGTCGGATGCAAAGAGGCTCAGTGATTGTCGATGTCGCGATTGATCAAGGAGGTGTGTTTGCGACCTCTCGTCCGACTACTCATACCAATCCTACATACATCGAACACGATGTCGTGCATTATTGTGTTGCAAATATGCCTGGGGCGGTTGCTCGTACAGCTACATTCGCATTGAATAATGCAACGTTGCGCTATACCGTTGCCTTGGCAAATAAAGGACTAAAACGTGCCTTGACCGAAGACTCTCATCTCCGCGAAGGGTTGAACGTATTTGACGGAAAAATTACGTATTCGGCGGTAGCGGAAGCGGTGGGAGAATCTTACTATCCAGTAGCAGACTACTTTCCGTTAAGCTAATTCTCTTATATTACGACGGTTGAGAACATTTGCGCGAAACCGAGACTCACCTCACCTGGTGCTTTGACTAAAATACTAGTCCGTGAAATCATCTCGCGATCGGAGTGTGGAATAGTCTCTTTTGTGGTTGTCGTCTACTGATGAATCGAGCCTCATGACCTATTTTCATATCTTTTGGTGTTTCATGGCTTCCGACCGTCCCCCTTGTTAAGCGAAGGAACAATCCTTTAATGCGAATCGCTATTCTTCTTTGCGTGGTTACTATCGGTTCTGTGGTGTATAACTTCACCACACCGTTTCATTTTGATGTCATTGGATCAAACTGGAATCTCATCGATTTCACGGTGTATGTGACGTTTGTAATTTGCGGTGCTGCGTTTATCGTATTGGGTCTACTCATGGCGTGGTGGGTCTACAAGTTTCAATATCAAGAAGGCCAATATTCCGAATACGAACCAGAAAACGCGACGCTCGAGAATCGATTGGTAGTCATCACGACTATCGGCGTGGTCGTGATGCTCGCACCGGGTTTGGTTGCTTGGAATGACTATATTCGACCGCCAAGCAATGCTTATGAACTAGAAGTCTACAGTAAACAATGGGCTTGGACGTATCGATTTCCAGGAGAGGATGGAATCTTCGGAATGGCTCACAATAAATATGTTAAACTTGATAATCCATTTGGGATGAAACCGGGTGACCCTTATGGTGAAGATGACATATTGATAACTGATAGTGTGGTGAAAATTCCCATCGACCGACCAGTGAAGGTGTTATTGCGTTCTGAAGATGTGTTACACGATTTCTGGGTCCCCGCGATCCGAGCGAAGATGGACGCTGTACCGGGTATGGTCACCTACTTTTGGTTTGAGCCGATTGTGGAAAAAGTCTACGAAGTGCTGTGCGCGGAGCTTTGCGGGCGCGGGCACCATATCATGCGCGGCGAGATGCATGTCGTGTCCTTTGAAGAGTACGGAACGTGGCTATCCAAACAGAAGACTTGGGCGCAGATTCAAGTCGAATCAATACCGCTGACCCCTGAAGAGAAGCTTGGATATGAATTGGCGTATTCAAAAGGATGCTTGGCGTGTCATTCAATTGATGGAAGTTCCAAACCCGGTCCCACCTGGCTTGACATTTGGGGCGGTACCGTGGAACTTGACGACGGCACCATGAAGGTACGAGACGAAGCGTACATGACAAAGTCCATTCTTGACCCGCACGCAGAAATCGTGATGGGCTATTCTGCGGAAATGCCCCCTCCGGAGCTAACCGGGGAAGAGTTGCAATCCATCTTGGATTTTATCAAGGTTATAAAAAGTCCATCAAGCGAACCTAATGCCACAACAGAAGGCGACGCAGAGTCTACGGATATGGAATCAGAGACAGCACCAAGTTCTGTTCCAACAAACGCACCCGCCACAAATTAATCGAAAGTAACAATTTAGAGAAGAGAATAAGAACTTAGATGGCGACAGTAGAAGTTCCTTATCAGGAAACAGTCCCCCTGCACCACCCCAAAACATGGATTGGTAAATACATTTTTAGTCAAGATCATAAGATCATCGCCGTGCAGTACGGAATCACTGCAATGGCAGTGGGACTAGTCGCGTTAATCCTATCGGAATTCATGCGAATTCAGATCGCGTTTCCAGATTGGTCCTTCATGAGTTTCTTTACTGCTGACCACTACTACCAAGCGATCACCATGCACGGCATGATCATGGTTATTTATCTCTTGACGGCGTTCCTACTCGGAGCATTTGGGAACTTTTGTATTCCACTAATGTGTGGAGCAAGAGACATGGTGTTTCCCTTCGTGAACATGTTGAGTTACTGGGTCTATCTAGTATCGGTAATCATTTTGATGATCAGTTACTTTGTTCCGGGAGGACCGACTGGTGCAGGATGGACGCTGTATCCTCCCCAGACCATTTTGGACGGTACCCCCGGTGCCGATTGGGGTATTGCGACGATGCTGATTTCGCTTGCAGTGTTTATCGTCGCATTTACGATGGGCGGTCTAAACTACATTACAACGATTTTGCAAGCTCGTACGCGGGGTTTAACCTTAATGCGTATGCCACTCACTGTGTGGGGAATTTTTATTGCGACTTTCCTCGGTTTGGTCGCGTTTCCTGCGCTCTTTGTAAGCGCGGTAATGATGTTGTTAGACAACTTTTTGGGTACGAGCTTTTTCATGCCAGCAGTTGTATCGTTAGGTGAGCAACTTGATTATTCGGGTGGTCAGCCGTTATTGTTTCAGCATTTGTTCTGGTTTTTCGGGCATCCAGAAGTCTACATCGTAGCGTTGCCAGCGTTCGGGGTGATTTCCGATTTAATTTCTGTGCATGCGCGGAAAAACATCTTTGGATACCGGATGATGGTTTGGGCTATAGTTGCAATTGGTGCCCTCTCGCTTGTTGTGTGGGCGCATCATATGTATGTTGCGGGTATGCATCCGTCCTTTGGGTTTTTCTTTGCGACGACCACGTTAATTATCGCGGTACCTACTGCACTAAAGGTGTACAACTGGATTCTGACACTTTGGCGCGCGAATATTCGAATAACGGTACCGATGTTGTACGCGCTTGCGTTTGTGTTGACCTTCATCGTGGGTGGAATTACGGGACTGTTTTTGGGTAATGTAATTATTGACATCCCTCTGTCGGACACCTACTTCGTGGTTGCACACTTCCATATGGTTATGGGAGTTTCGCCGATCCTTGCTATTTTTGGTGGTATTTACCACTGGTATCCTAAGTTGACGGGTCGCATGCTCAACGACACCATCGGCCGAACTCACTTTTATATTACGTTTATTGGTACCTACGCAATATACTTTCCGATGCATTACTTAGGTTTCATTGGAGTACCGAGACGATACTACGAAACAGGAATTTCAGACTTTTATCCAACTGCGGCTCATGATCTGAACAAATTTATCACGATTGCCGCATTGATCGTTGGGATTACACAAGTCTTGTTCATATATAACTTAGTACATAGCTATTTCCACGGTAAGAAGGCACCAGCTAACCCCTGGGGTGCAAACAGTTTGGAATGGTGCACACCAGAAACGCCGCCACGGCACGGAAATTGGGAGGATAAATTACCTACAGTACATCGTTGGGCGTATGACTTCGGTGTCCCTGGGGAAGAAAAGGATCACGTTCCACAAACAGTTCCACGTAGAAAAGCAAGTTGAACAACAACCACAAGCATAGTTGAGCACTGTTAACTCACTGTATGACTGACATCACTTTACCAACTAAAGAAAGCATCTTTACGAGTACCGCTAAAGATTGGTCCTCAGACATAACTACCTTCAAGGGTGTGCCTTGGGGCAAGGCAATGATGTGGATCTTTCTACTCTCGGATACTTTTATATTTACCTGCTTTTTGGTCGGTTATATGGTCATGCGGATGACAGTGACTGAACCCTGGCCTGTAGCCAGCGAAGTATTCGCGCTGACGGTTTGGGGAGTATCGGTACCGTTGTTGCTCATCGCCATCATGACCTTCATTTTGATTACGTCAAGCGGGACGATGGCTATGGCGGTAAACATGGGTTATCAACGCCGAAAGTGGGCAGTGTTTTGGCTTATGCTCGCCACGGCTTTGCTCGGAGCGTCTTTTGTCGGGATGCAATGCTTTGAGTGGTCGAAACTGATCGAAGAAGGAGTACGTCCATGGCAAAACCCAATGGGCGCACCCCAATTTGGTTCAATCTTCTTTATGGTGACTGGGTTTCACGGGCTACACGTATCAGTTGGTGTTGCTTATCTATTAATTGTTGCCATCCGAGTTGTACGAGGGAAATATGATCACACTAATTTTGAGATCGTTGAAATCACTGGACTGTATTGGCACTTTGTAGATCTCGTCTGGGTGTTCATTTTTGCTTTTTTCTATTTGTGGTAGCGAGAGGAGTTTAAATCTACATGGCTACTGAAGGTCAACAACATCCAATCAAAATTTACTTTTTAATTTGGTTGTTATTGTTCATCTTTAGTTTTTTCTCATATTTAGTGGACTATCTGGATTTACAAGGAAATCTAAGGTGGTTTTTAATAATAGTGTTCATGTTGTTAAAAGCAGGCTTCATTGTCGCTATTTTTATGCACATGAAGTGGGAACGCTATGCATTGATTTTCGGTATTTTGCTTCCTCCATTGGCATTGATCGTGTTAATGTTCTTGATGGCGATAGAGTCTGATTACGCATGGTCGACGAGAGTCGAATACATGGGTGAAGATCCCGCTCCGAAACCTAGACCGCCTCCACACCATAGCAAAGTAGAACACGATACAAACCATTATTAATCTTAGCGTCGTGTTTTTCTGACCTCTTAATCTGGCCGCGTAACGTCGTTTGATGCCTGCGCTTCCCTAACTCCCCACGGTTGAACACTTGTGTACGGGTTTGGGAATGTGTTTTTCCTGAGCACGTGACTCATTCTCGCGTTAAACTAGTTGACGATAGTCACGCCATAGGCAATTCCAAATTTAGGAGATTGCATGGCCGAACTGGGATTATTTAGTCACGCACTCACACGCACACCGATAGGTACAGCACTAGACCTGTGCATGGCCTTGTGTGTGATTTTTTGGTTTTTATCTGTGATTACGCGCGAGTACTCTTGGGGTGGACCGGGTCCGCTCGATATGTCCGCTGCTTTATTGCTTGCTCTCTGTTTTCGCGTTGGATACCCTCTCTTCACGCGTGTTTCTCATGACGATACTCGTTGGTCTCTGGAGTATGCGACCTACAACCTTGCACGTAAAGGAGGGTACCGGGCTGGGGGTGAGGACTATCGTTAGGCCGTGATACGAAAACGTGTGGGGCCGATTTGGTTTCAGGTGGTGAACATTACTTTGATCGTACCTAGACAGATGCTAGCGGTCTGGTTATTCTCTTCGCCAATACATCAAGCTTAGCAGGCGGTGGAAGAACCGTTAGGAATTTTGGAAATCGTTCTCACAGTCTTGTTTCTGATGCTGCTCGCAGGTGAAACTGTTGCAGATGAACAGACGTGGCGATTCCAAAAGGAAATGAAGCGACGACTTGCAACAGGAGAGAAAATTTTTTCGCCATTCATCACCATTGGTCTCTTCCGATACTCTCGCCATCCTGGTTATTTCTGCGACATTGGGATGTGGTACTCTGTTTAGCAGTTCGGTGTCTCTGCTTCTGGAGAGAGGTTGCACTGGACTGGATTAGGGTTTCTCGCTATCGCGGTCACATTTGCTGGTTCCTCCCTCCGACGGAATCCATCTCTGCTTATAAATACTCAGAGTACCGCTCATACCAAGAGTCGACTCCTGTCCTTGATCCGTTTCTCCACATTAAGAAGATTACAGCGGCTCGATAAGAGCGTCGTGTGAGTTCCCATCGATGGCTTTAGGCCAACGCATGCTTGTTCGATATACAAATGTTCGAGTCTATGATTGGTCCCCAAAATGTTCTTGGTCTGACGCTCCATGTTGGACTAAGTAAATCGCTCCCACTGTTTCCGAGGTAACACTCATGTCCCGCTGATCGGGTTCTGGTACGATGTCTTGTACGCGGATTGGAACCACGTTGAAGCCTTTTTCTAACAGTTTCGCTGTGAAATCTGAGCCGTAGATTCGGACGAAATCAGCAGGTGCCTGGTGATCTCCGCCGGAGTGAAATTCACGCGTCTTCGCGCCTCGGCAAGGTACGTTGATCACGGCCCAGCCATTGTCGGTTAAAACGCGAAATATTTCTACGAGCGATTTGTCGTCATTTTTCACCGCTTGTAACACATGACTGCAATACACGACATCAAAAGAATTGTCCTGAAACGGGAGTTGTTGAATGTCAAACTGCACTTGGACATCTGTTCGGATTAGATCACCACTCACATATTGACCGGAAGCAATTTCCAGTAAATGCGGTACGATGCATGCCTCCGGCGCGACGTGAAGCACTCGACACTGCTGGCGCTTGAGAATTTGTTTTTTTTCTGCAAAAAACACGTGCATGACTCGATCACGTTCTCGACCTGCGCATTTTGGACACACAGCATTCGGTCGCTTGTACTTCATCCTACCAGCAGACTTAAACTTGCGAAACCATTGATTGCAGATTGGACAATAAACGCTCTTTCCAGCATAAAAAATGTGTGCGTATTTCTTACGAAAGTTTCGAAGTCGGCCTTCAAGGGTCAGCAGGAAACGAACTTTCACTGCTTTTCTCGTAAGAGGTCCACTCGACGCTTGAACTTTGCGATCTTACGCTCGACTTTGCGACGAGCAAATGATCGAAACCAGGTTGATACTGGTATCCATTCACTGTTACCCAAGCCATCGACGATCATGAGTCGGCAATGATCAGCTGAATCACGAACCACGATGATGTTGTGAGGTAACAGGTCTCGGGTAACGACTAACTCTTGGCGTAACCAATGTTTAAATTCTGTCAAACCTTCCATGAGAATTGCATCCACACCGAGAGGCACTTCTTGCTCAAGGTTTCGCGGGAACTTGCCGTCAAAATTTCGAAATATGCGAGTAACAATCCCCAACCCTAGATCAGTTTCGACACTTCCAAAAAATTCAGGTACATGATGCCATACACGGTCGGTGTTTCGATTGAGTAATTGATCGTACGCGATAAGTTCTTTGCTTTGGTCGTCCCAGTGATTTAACGCTCGGTATTTTTTTAGTCCAGTAGTCAATTTACGCCGTTCTTGCGGTGTACGATCACGTCGTAATACCTTTACGCACTTGTTTGAGTCATTGGGGTGTACGAAGCACAGTCTTGTTCCCCCAACCGCAAAGGGAGTATGTCCTTCCAAAGACAAAATCGCTTGCTGTGTTCCGAAATTCGAGTGGTTGGGTCCCACGACATCCTACTAATTGGCGCGTGTTGCAAGCACTACTTGAGGGGTAGCATTAAACAGTTTGGGCTGGTTCGTTTAGCCCCAAACGTTGGTGCATGAGGGGACTGGTAGTCGTGTATTGTAAAAACGCTTTTTCTTCGGGAAACAATCGCTTCTTCATGGCAAACGATACTAATGCCGCTTCGTGGAAGCCGGACAAAATGAGCTTTTTCTTGCCAGGATAGGTTGCAATGTCCCCTATCGCATAAATTCCAGACTTGTTTGTTTCGAACTTTTCTGTATCTGTTTCGATTTGGTTTTTCGTAATTTCCAATCCCCAATCGGATATAGGTCCTAATTTCGGTGAAAGTCCAAAGAACACTAGCAAGTGATCACAAGGTAGATTTAGAACCTCTCTTTCTGGGGTTGTAATGTGTACTTCCTTAATTCTGCCCTCACCGTGTATTACTTCTGTTGCGTTTCCAACAAAGAATTCCATCGCACCCTCCGCAACTAGATTTCGCATGCGCTCTACTGACGCGGTCGCTGCACGAAACTTTTCGCTACGGTGGATTAAAGTGAGTGCAGATGCGGAATCGACAAATTCCAAAACCCAATCCAAAGCTGAATCACCTCCACCAAGGATGACCAGTCTTTGTCCAGAGAATAGATTCTTGTCCGTTATGCGATAATGCAGGTATTGGGGATCAATTTGGTCAGCCCCCTTTGCGCGTAGCGGCATGGCTTGAAAAGAGCCTACACCACCAGCGATCACGATAGCTTTGGTCTGAAAAATAGTTCCTTTTGTGGTCTCCACTCGGTACGACTGAGAATCAAGAGTCTCAACTTCGACCACTTGTTGATCTAGGTGGAAGGTTGCGTCGAAGGGTTCTATCTGGTCTTTGAGTCGAGAGACGAGCTCTCCAGCACTACAAACGGGTATCGCAGGAATGTCATAAATCGGTTTGTCGGGGTACAGAGCAGTGCACTGTCCGCCGATTTCGGGCAACGCGTCGACTACGTGAGTCGATATGCCTTGTAGACCAAGTTCAAAGACTTGAAAAAGACCACAGGGTCCGGCGCCAACGATGAGGGAGTCTGTAACGATCATGGGTGTTGTATTTCTTTGAATATTGTACTAGTGTAGTGTTCGCGTAGTCTAACGGGTCTAGTCCGAGTAGTTTTGTCTGCGATGTTCAAGCACATGATTCTCTAAAGACTTTCGAACCCGATGGGGATTGGCTTTTCCTCGAGAGATTTTCATAACTTGTCCAATGAGATACTCATAGAGTTTCTGCTCTCCGCTCATCAAATCTGGCAAAAGTTCAAAGTGTTTTTCTAAAACCTCCGCAACCCAGTTTGAAATTTTGTCATCATCAGACACTTGTGCAAGACTTCGCTTACGAATCACTTGATCGATCTCATGTTCGTTGCCCCAAACTTCACGTAACAACTTCTTTCCTGTAGTCATCGAAATAGTCCCATCGTTAACTCTCATGATCAGTTGGGCGAGTTGTTCGTGCTTAACGGAGACATTTTTGGGTTCCGAATGCTCGAGTTTCATTACCGCATTTAACTCACCTAATATCCAGTTCGCAGTTATTTTTGGCTGGTTGCATATCTCATTTGTCGCTTCGAAAAGATCCGCTATCGGTTTATAGAGGGTGAGTCGGTAGGCACTCTCCGGTTCTAAACCGAAACTGTCCATGAATCGCTTTCGTCTCGCGGCTGGTAGTTCTGGCGTACTAGTTGCAATTCTTTTAACAAAGGCCGTGGAAATTGGAATTGGAGGTAAATCAGGATCGCGAAAGTAGCGATAATCCTTTGGCTGTTCCTTACGCCGCATTGGATGTGTGGTATTGGTCGCGAGGTCAAAACACCTCGTTTCCTGTCGCACTTCTTTTCCTGCTGAAAGTAACGAGGACTGTCGATCAATTTCCGAACGTAGTGCCTTGTCCAGGAACTTAAAGGAATTCAGATTCTTGAGTTCGACGGGTGTGCCGAATCTTTCGTGCCCTCTTGGACGTAGAGAGACGTTCGCATCACATCGCATCGCTCCCTGATAGAGCTTTCCAGTGCACAAATCGAGCCAAACTACCAGAGCACGTAGTTGCCGAAAGCATGCGACTGCCTCCATGGAACTGTTGAGCTCTGGTTCGGTAACAATTTCCATTAACGGTGAACCTGCTCGATTGAAGTCAAGCGCAGTCTTATCGGTGAATCGATCATGAATCGACTTTCCTGCGTCTTCTTCTAGGTGCACCTGACGGATCTGTATCGGTTTGGATTGACCGTCTGCAAGCCATAGTTGGAACACTCCAGACCCAACAATTGGCTCAGAACATTGACTAATCTGATATCCTTTCGGTAGATCGGGATAGAAATAATTTTTTCTATCAAAAACACACTCTCCCGCGACTGGTGCATCAATTGCAAGACCAAATCGAATAGCTTTCTCAAGCACAGCTTGATTGAGCACAGGAAGAGTGCCTGGAAATGCTAGATCGACGAGATTAGCGTTCTGGTTCGGTAAATCTGATTCACTCTCGATCGGGGTACGTGAAAACAACTTCGAGCGGGTATTAAGTTGCACATGGACTTCAAGACCAATCACTGCTTCCCAATCTGAGTTTGTTTTAGTCATAACACCGGATGTTGTTGATGCCAAGCAGTTTCCTCTTGGAACCGCGTAGCTAGATCTAGTACTCGCTCATCACCAAAACGCGGACCGATGAACTGCACACCGATTGGCAATTGATTGATCATTCCATTGGGTACGCTAATCGCAGGTAGTCCACACAAGTTGGCTGGAACAGTGAATCGGTCCTGACGGTACAATTCTGTTGGTTCATGTTCTTCGTTGAGTTGAAATGCAGTTGACGGTGCAGTCGGTGCGAGCACAACATCGACCTGTTGAAATACTCTTTCGTACAGCTCAAATATGATCCGTCGAATCTTTTGTGCGATCGTGAAATAACTCTCTGCTGTATCGCTCGTTAGAAAGTAGGTACCAGCCACGAGGCGACGTTTCACTTCGTCGCCGAATCCCTGATTTCTCGTTTGTTCGTACATCTCTTGGATCGTTGTTGCTGACTGCGCTCGGGTACCGAATCGGATGCCATCGAAACGTGCAAGGTTTGAAGAAGCTTCAGCACAGGAAATAACGTAGTAACATGCCAGTGATACATCTTGATCGAAAACCTCGACATCGACAAACCGATGCCCCAGTTTTTCTAATGTTTTTCGAGTATCCTCAATACGTGCCGCCACACATGAATCTAGCTCGTCCATAAGCGAAATTGCGTATCCTATGGTTAGCGGATGGCTTGTGTGTGTGCGTCCGGGAACGGATACAGATACGCTCGTAGCATCGTGTTGATCGTATCCTTGCATAATCTGAAACAGTAGAGTTGCATCTTGTGCAGTAAGTGTGAGCGTGCCAGCTTGATCTAGACTAGACGCAAACGCGATCATTCCGAAACGTGATACGCGCCCGTAAGTCGGTTTAAAACCCGTAATTCCACAATATGAAGCAGGTTGTCGAATAGACCCTCCTGTATCAGAGCCAGTAGCTGCGGGCACCAGACCTGCCGCGACCGCTGCAGCTGAACCTCCGGAAGAACCCCCAGGAACTCGGGTGTAGTCCCATGGGTTACGCACTGCACCCATTGCACTCGTCTGATTGCTAGTCCCCATCGCGAACTCGTCCATGTTGGTTTTACCGAAATAGATTCCACCAGCTTTGGCGATTTTTGACACAACAGTCGCGTCGTACGGAGCAACGAACGAACGCAACATTTTTGAACAACACGTGGTGTGCTCCCGACGTACGCAAAAAACATCCTTGTGGGCGATTGGAATTCCTGTGAGTGTGTTTGAGCGGTTGTTAGATATTGTCTTGTCCGCAATCTTCGCGGTGGCGAGTACCTGCTCTGCTGCAACTGAAACGAAGCTGTTTAAGCAATCATCGAAGCGGGTGGTACGATCAAGATAAAACGTACACAGTTCCGTCGCACTTATCTGCTTGTTTTTGAGCAACCGTCGTAGTTGCGCGAGAGATTGAAACGAATCCACTAAGATTCGATTACTTTCGGTACAAGGTAAAACTTCTCAACGAATTCGGTTGTTTCACTGTCGAGCAAGTCAGAACTCTTTGTCGGTTCTGGTTCATCGGTTTTCCGTGTCATTCCTGTGTCAACAGCATGCGTGAGCGGAACGACGTGCTCGGTGGGGAAGGTATGTATTTGATCCACGAATGCGAGAATTGATGTTAAGTCGTTAAGCATTCTTTCCTTTTCGCTGGCACTGAGCGCAAGTGCGCACTTTGAGGTTAGCTCATCTAAGAGTTTACGATTCATACTGAACAGCAGAATTATTGGATCTATATTGGGTCTATACGAAGCTTCGTAGCAATGTTATGTACATACCTTTGGTACATTTCTCGTTCGCATGACATGTTCTTGTACTATCTGCGTGGAAATACTGCATTACGCGTACTAACATATTGCAACTGACGGAGTTTCTTTTATGATATAAACCTAATCTGATAGACCACCACATATCTCGCGCAATATTGCATCGTCAACAACTGCCCAGACGAGTAGTCGACGGTTTTCCTAGGCGTTTCAGTGCGCGATAGCACCATCTCGTAGATTGAAAGCACTCAAAGAAAGTAGCAAATTATGTTGAAAGCAATTCGCGGTATATTTTCCCCTGACATGTCAATTGATTTGGGGACGGCAAACACGTTGATTTTCGTTAAGAACAAAGGCGTCGTTCTTAATGAACCTTCGGTAGTAGCAACGCGAGTCAACGACAACTCCATTGTCGCATTGGGGAAGAAAGCGAGGACGATGTTGGGAAGAACACCCGATGCTATATTGGTTACGCGACCCATGAAAGATGGTCATATCGCAGACTTTCGAGCCACAAGTACGATGTTGCGATATTTCATGGAACGTGCCACTGGGAATAAGTTTTTTTCTGGGAGCCCCCGAGTACTCGTCTGCATGCCATGTAAATCCACTGAAGTAGAAAAGAAGGCAATTAAAGACACGGTTCTTGGAGCGGGTGCGCGTGAGGTGTTTTTAATAGAAGAACCACTAGCAGCTGCGGTCGGGGCGGAGCTCAATATCCAGGATGCCAATGGTTCTATGGTGGTCGATATCGGCGGCGGAACTACCGATATTGCCATAATTGCATTGAACGGCATTGTCGTTTCAGAGAGTATCCGAGTTGGTGGAGACGAATTTAATAACGCGGTCATTCAGTACATACGACGTAAGGAAGGATGTGTCGTTGGGGAAACCACAGCAGAACAAATCAAAATTCAAATTGGTACCGCAATATCTGTTGATGAAGTGCAAGAGGTCACGGTGATTGGTCACGATTTAGCACAGGGAATACCTCGAACCTTTCGTCTAAACAGTGACGATATGGTAGAAGCTCTCTATTCTTCAGCAACGACCAAAGTTGTGGGTGCAGTACTATCTGTTCTGCAACGATGCCCGCCGGAGTTAGCTGCGGACATCGCAAATAGTGGTATCATGCTAACTGGTGGCGGTGCTTTACTCAATGGATTGGACGAATTGTTGAAGCGTGAAACAGGGATGCCCGTGCTGGTCGCGGATGACCCCCTAAGTTGTGTTGCGAAAGGATGTGGCCAAATTCTTGAGTTCGACTATCTGGACAGCTTGGTCATTTGACTTCATAAAAACAACTCGCGTGGAACCACGCTGGGTCGTTTTGAAACTACTAGAATCTAAATCTAAGCAACGCCGAAGATGCTTCATACGTAGTTTCTAGCTTAAATGTCCACCGCACCTCAAACTTCGAATGTCCACACTTTGGTGCTACTTTGCTCCGTTTCCTTGATTTGTATTTCGTTAGAGTACTTTACGAACTGGTTGAGTCATCCAAGACAGTTGGTTACCTGGGTTACTATTGGGGTACAACGGGTCGCTAATGGATACGAAGACATTATTACATTCTCAAGCAATTACTTGAGCGATCGAAACGAACTTCTGAGCCGAAATGAAGAGTTGGAGAGCACGGTCCAACAGCTCTCTGCGCGTAATGCACAGTTACGAGCACTTGAGGAGTCAAATGTTGAACTTCGAGAATTACTGGGTATTCGTCTGCAGGAACCACGTCTATCGTATGTCATCGCGGAATTAGCTGCGCCGATTGCATCACCGGCTCGAGATGAAATTACGGTAAACCGAGGACGTGCTCACGGCGTAAAAAAAGGCTCTGCTGTACTGGATGCTTCGGGGGTTTTTGGGCAAATCGTAGAAGTATTGCCTTACACGAGTAGGGTACTCATGATCACAGATAAGCGAATTGCGGTACCAGTAAGAATTGAACGATCCGGTCTTCACGCGGTGTTGACGGGGATTGGGGATTCAAAACATCTCACGTTGGAACACATCGAAGTGACCGCTGATGTGGCAGAAGGAGACTTATTGATCGCGTCTGGTTTGGGAGGTACTTTTCCATATGGTTACCCCGTAGGTTTAGTAACCACCCTCGAATTCGATGAATCTGGGGTAGCGATCCGAGTTACTGTTGAACCGTTCGCCAAGCTTCATCGTCGTCGTTTTATTATGATCGTTACCAGAGCAACGTATCCTGCAACTCCCTCGGAATAACATTGGATTTTTGATGACCGCAGCACTAAGCGTGTTTGTTTCGGCTATTGACAGTCCTGCATTCCTACCCGAAGTCGTAAGTTACTTCACACCAAATGTTGCATTGCTTGTGTGTTTCTACTGGGCTACTAGTACGAACTCTAAGGTATCGTTGTTGATACCTTTTGCTACAGGTTTTTTTCTCGATACACTCTATGTCTATCCATTTGGATTGAACTCTTTCATTCTTTGCCTCATCACTTATTTAGGAATGAGAATTCCGAAGCGAGAAAACAAACCCGTCCTAAAGTTTCAAATTGCTGGTTTAAGTGCCGCGAGTGTCTTCGCCGAACTTCTTCGTTACTTGAGCCTAGTGTTTTTTGAACATACGACCCTACCATCACCACTAATTCTCGTATACTCAGTAGTGGGCACCCTCGTACTTTGGATCGTTGTCGTATTTTTACTTGATCGTTGGTTGGTGCCCGAAGAAACCGAAGTGTCCTTTTAAATTTCGCGGAATCGATTAAATTCAAAATTTACGGAAGTATGCACAACTGAGGATGTATGATCGCAATACGAACTATCGCACGCTACCTAAGGTAGGAAAAACAGCATTGTGCTGAAAACGCTCCAAAGAATTATCTTTAGCGGGATTGCTATTTTAGTAGTGGTTTTTGCCGTCTTGTTCACTCTGGCACGCATTGGGTCCTTGTTCGCACCTCACTACGTCCACTACGTAAATGGATGGTTTGCCGGGCAAAACCTAGAGTTCTCCGATCTAAAAATCAAGTGGCGTGGGATTAATCCCGTAGTTGAAATAGGGAGCATTTCGGGTTCTCATTTGCTCGTCGAAGACGTCACTGCAGAACTCGATACATTGAGTTCATTTTGGCACAATACATACGCTTTTAGAACTATTCAGATAGCGCAGGTAACGTTCGAAATGAAGCAAAGTTCCGCCTGCACGATCGAATTCCCTAAGGTCGCTGGTGAATCCCTTGGAATTGATACGATTCTCCGATACTCAGACAACATCGATGTATCGTTCTCAAGTTCGATAACTTGTGGCTCTGTCCGTTCTCAGCACGAAGGATTTTTGCGGACCTTAAAACGAGACAACGTGTACCGTTTGCACGCTACAATTCGGGAGCTTGGGGAGTGTAGCACCTGTTCAATATCTCTTCTCTACGAAGCAACGGCGAGGGGTTTTTGGCGAAGGTCAGAAGAACGCCTACTTAACATCCAAGCGCATGACTTTGTCGTCCCAACCGCTTTACTTGGTTGGAACTTCATTGACGAGTCGTTGATCAACGCTCAGATCTTGATGAATGGAACGTCTACCAATGCCTCACTAGTAGGTACAGTGGATGTTCAACCACGGGTACATCTGGGTGAATCGCAAAAACTGTTTATGGACTTGGGTTTCAAACTTCAAGAAACTGTGAACTCTGGAAAAATTGTCGCGATGTTATTGGACGACGATGCGAATGTACTTGGCACCGTAGATCATTTCGTCCGTCAGGATCTAGATTCAGACTACACACACGGTTGGAGTCAGGGCGTGGACGTTGACTCAATACAGGCGTTTATGTCTATTTTTGGGGTCCACGATCACCCTATACAAGAATGGATAGTTGGATTAGCACCTACAGGAGCCCTGACTTCAGTGCAATGGTTGTGGGGTCAAAACGGTTTTACGTACGGCATTGAAGTCGATGAATTTCGTACTCGGCAGCATGCCGGATTTCCGACACTTGCTTTGGCATCTGCAAAAATCACTGGGCGAGGGTCATTGATTCAAGCTGAAACCACGGCGCGAGAAGTCCTGGTTGCCAACGAACGAATTTTTTCAGTACCTTTATCGCTCAGGATGGTCGACATATCCGGTATAGGAACCTGGAACCGATACCATTTGGGTTGCTCTTTAACGGGTGCGTGGGTTCCTGTGTCGGATTCTGAATCTGTCGATTTCAGTATTGGAATTGGCGAAGACTTTACGACGCGACAAGGGTGGTTTAGACTCTCACTTGATGTACCAAGTGTGTCAACGGCACACATACTGCCGTATGTGGAATCATTTGTCTCGGTGCCGGCGTATCGATGGATCGACGAGTCCATACACAAGGGGCACTTTGACGACGCGAGAGTGCGCGTTGCTCAAATCTCAAATGGTCGGCACGAAGATGCAACTTTTACCTTGGAGGTTCGGGCACCGTTTTCTGATGCGGAAGTAACTTTCTACGAAAAATGGCCAGAAGTTGTGCAAGGTTCAGGAGAGCTTTGGCTTACGCAGGATGCGCTTGAGATTGAGGTTGCCTCCGCTTACTCACATGGAAATCACATCGAGCAGGGTACGGTATTTCTTCCATTCTCTAAACCGTCTCTTGAAGTGAACTTTATCGTTGATATGACATTTTTGTTGCTTCAGAGTTATATTGTTGAAAGTCCGTTGTCAGAATATCTACCTTTTGATCCATTGCAATTTGACGGAACCGGTGCTTTAGACCTAGAAGGCACGCTGTTGGTACCGCTAGATGGGGGAAAGGAAGGTGAGTGGGATGTCAAGCTTGATGTCGTTCTAGCTGATGTCTCTTTAGATGTAAAACAGGTAAATGTTCAACTTGATGACGTGTTTGGAAGTATAGGTTATCAGTATCCAGACCAATTTACGAGCTCGCAACTAACCGGTAAATTTTATGAAGAACCCGTGATTTTCGAACTAAGTTCTCGCGCTGGATTATCTTCATTGGATGAAGCTGTCATTTCGTTCGAATCGAATACGTCGATAGCGACCATTTCTCACCTAACAGGCGATTGGCTACGCACAATTGCAAGCGGTACCTCTCAATTAAATGGTGAGATCGTTTTTCCATTATCGGGGGATGCTCGTTCGACTGTTGATGTTCATACTAATTTGACTGGGGTCGCAATTACATTACCCAAACCGTTTCACAAAAAAACTGAACAAAACCGACCAATGCATGTACGCATTACGTTGGACAATCCGGTAATTGTCGAAGTTACCACGGACCCATTACAGGTTCGCACAGTTTTCGCAAAAGATTCGTCAGTACGCGGAAGCATCGGTATCAATACAAGCCCTCTGGGGTTGTCCCAAACAACAAGAGATTGGCTCGTATCTGGGAATTTATCGGAGCTCGTCTTCGCGACGGACCAGTTGTCAGATGCTGCATTTCCGACGGGTCTAAACCTTGAGTTTGCTGATCTTTCTATTGAAAAATTAGTTAGAGGGCAGTTCCAGTTGCATGAATTGGTGTTGGATGGCACCTTTGGTGGTTCGAGTTCCGCTCTGGATGTTCACGCGGAAGAAGGGAAAGCAACACTGGCTCGAGACAAAGGCGAAGATTGGCATCTATATATTGAACAACTGCGGTTGTGGTATAGTGCTTTTGACACACCGGCCAATACAAACTTGAATCCTGGTGTTTTCCTAAAGTTACCCCCCGTCAATGTCGACGTTCGGGAATTGTATATGTTTGACGAAAATGGAGAGGCCGAAGAATACGGCTCGTGGAATTTTGCTCTTGGTTCTAACGGTCAACATATTCATTTACAGAATATTGTGGCAGATTTTCGCGGCGTGAATTTAGACACTAGAGAGTACTCGGGTCTTGTTTGGGACACCCACTTAAACGAGACTAGATTTGAAGGAACCATTAAAGGGAACAATCTTCTCACAGTGTTACCCGCTTTTGGTGTCGATGC
This sequence comes from uncultured Pseudomonadales bacterium, assembly GCA_964511425.1. Classification (GTDB taxonomy): domain Bacteria; phylum Pseudomonadota; class Gammaproteobacteria; order Pseudomonadales; family Azotimanducaceae; genus Bin55. The sequence goes on along the minus strand of CAZEFI010000001.1, from coordinate 53,141 downwards.
TGAAATTGAAAGTAAGGACTTCACCGTTAACACCGATTTGACATGGCCAGGATCACCTTTCGATGTTAACCCCTTGAAGATGAATGGGAGAATACACGGCGATGCTAACACTGGGACATTATTGGAAGTGGAAGCCGGTCAAGGTATACTCCGATTGCTCAGTATGTTTAACATCGCTCCGATTGTTCAACGGATGGATTTCGATCCAACCGCGATGTTTTCGAGAGGCTTTAACTTCGATCGAATTTTGTACGACGTCTCTTTAGAGAGTTCCCGGGTGATTATTCAGGAACCGATTCACATTAAGGGACGCAGTTCTGAAATTCGGTTTAGTGGTAATGCAAATTTGGCCGATGAAAGTCTGGACATGGACGTAGTCGTGCAGTTACCGTTGACCAATAACTTAAAGTGGTATGTTGCATTGATTACGGGTAATCCAACCGCGTTTCTCGGCACGATTATCGGTAGTAGGATATTTCGCACTCAACTAGATCGAATCTCAAGTGCAAAATACAAAGTTGAGGGGACTTTTAAAAACCCTGAAATAGAACTCATCGGTGTTTTTGAAGATGATTTAACACGAGAATCAACCGATGATGAACAGATTATCGAAGAATAACATTGCACAGGAGAATATCGCGATGACCGAAACAGTGTCCAACACGGCAAAACAAGACCTCCTAACCGCCGGAGACATATCGGACCGGCAACTGGAATCGATGATGTCGGGGATGATGTCTCGTGAAATAGACCGAGGAGAATTATTTTTTCAATGTAGACGGAACGAATCTTGGTCGTTGGAGCAAGGAATCGTAAAAAACGCTGGTTTTTCGGTTTCTCGAGGTATTGGTGCGCGAGCAATTAGCGGGGAGAAAAGTGGTTTCGCCTATGCTGATGACATTCAATTGGAAGTTCTTGAACAAACATCAAACGCAGCACGATCGATCGCGAGTGTTGGAAGTTCTCAGAGTGCGGAACTGTCGACACCGCGGCTGTTACCGGAGTTTTACCAAGGGTTAGACCCTATCGTTTCGGTATCGCAAGACGACAAAGTTGAACTATTGTCAAGAATAGACAAATTTACTCGGGCATTGGATCCACGGGTCAAAGAAGTCTCAGTATCGATCACCGCCAACCATGAGTCCACTTATATTTATTCCAGTGATGGCACGGATCACGGCGATATTCGCCCGCTCGTTCGTTTTGGTGTCTCTGTTGTAGTCGAAGAAAACGGACGTCGTGAACATGGCAACTGTGGTGGAGGAGGACGGCATGACTTACGATGGCTTTATGAAAACGAAACAGCAGAACGATTTGCGCGTGAAGCCGTCCGGCAAGCATTAGTAAATCTCGAAGCAATAGACGCGCCTGCAGGTCCGATGCAAGTGGTACTAGGCCCTGGCTGGCCCGGAGTGTTATTGCACGAAGCTGTCGGTCACGGGTTAGAAGGAGATTTCAATCGAAAAGGAACTTCGACGTTTTCTAACCGAATTGGTGAACGTGTTGCGTCCCCACTGTGCACGATCGTTGACGATGCAACGATCCCGAACCGGCGCGGTTCACTTACGATTGACGATGAAGGAACTCCAGGTCAAAGGACTGTGCTGATCGAAGACGGAATTCTACGCGGCTACATGCAAGACAAACTGAACGCGAAACTTATGGGAGTTGCGAGCACAGGTAACGGCCGTCGAGAGTCGTACGCACACCAACCAATGCCCCGCATGACTAATACATTTATGCTTGCTGGTGAAAGTGAACCCGAAGAAATTATTAAGAGTGTAGATCGCGGTCTGTTTGCGAAAACTTTTGGCGGCGGTCAAGTCGATATCACTTCGGGGCAGTTTGTGTTCTCCGCTACCGAAGCATATCTCATCGAAAAAGGTAAGATTACCGCACCAGTAAAAGGTGCGACTCTCATTGGTAACGGTCCGGATATCATGACTAGAGTTTCTATGGTGGGTAACGATTTGGAGCTGGATCTGGGAGTTGGTGTTTGTGGGAAAGAAGGTCAAGGGGTTCCCGTGGGAGTTGGTCAACCAACCTTAAAAATTGATCAAATTGTCGTTGGAGGAACCCGCGCATGACCAACGCCATAGTTGATGTGAACGACCGTAGCGCGCACGACGTACACACCTTCGAGGACGAAACAAAACTTCAAGAGTTGGTTTCCCAAATTCTCGAAGCAGCCAAAAAAGGTGGTGCTACCGCAGCGGAAGTAACTGCGGGCGACGATGTTGGACTGGATGTTAAGATGCGCGAAGGCGAAATTGACACGGTTGAATTCAGTCGCGACCGCGGATTTGACATTACAGTCTATCGGGGTAACCGACGCGGAAATGCAAGTACCACCGATACGCGCGAAGAATCGATTCAGGAAGCTATTTATGCTGCACTGGCGATCGCTGAACATACCGAGGAGGATTTGTACAGTGGATTAGCCGACCAAGACCGATTAGCTGTGAACTTTCCGGATCTTGATCTTTATCAATGCGATCCGATGGATGTAGAAAATTTGAAAGAAGTAGCGAATACTGCAGAATCTACGGCGTTAGACTTTGACACTAAGATTTATCGCTCCGATGGTGCACGCGCAAGTGTCTCATCAAACTGTGTGGCCTACGGTAATAGTTTAGGCTTTTTACATGCTTATCGAACTTCGAACGCAAGTCTCTATGCAGACGTTATTGCGAAGAGCACCAACGGTATGCAGCGTGCGGCGTGGTTCACGATGGGCCGACAGCAACGAGAACTTGACAGTCCAGAGTTAGTAGGAAAAAAAGCTGCGGAACACGCTATTCGAAAGCTAGACCCTCGGCCCATTCCAACAGGTGAATATCCGGTTTTGTTTGACCAGACGGTGGCGATGGGTCTAATTCTTCATGTACTCAACGCGCTTTCTGGGCGGCCGCAGTATTTAAGATCGACTTACCTGCTTAACTCATTAGAGAAACAGGTCGCAACCACCAAAGTGTCCCTAAAGGAATATCCGTTTATCTCCGGTGCAATGGGGAGTCGAGCTTACGATTCCGAAGGTGTAGCGACCTCAGAAAAGTATTTTGTCGAGAGAGGTATCGCTCGAAACTACCTACTGAGTAGTTATTCCGGTAGAAAGTTAAATATGCCAACTACTGGGAATGCCTCCGGTGTGTGTAACTTGACAGTGGAAGCTGAGACACTGCCCGTTACGGATATCCTGCAGCAAATGGGGCGTGGGTTGGTCGTTACCTCACTCATGGGACAGGGCGTCAATATCTTGACCGGAGATTACTCTCGCGGAGCTTCTGGGTACTGGGTTGAAAATGGTGAGTACGCACATGCGGTGGACGAGCTTACAATTGCTGGCAAGCTCAATGACATGTACCACAACATGGTCGCGTTTGGCGACGATATAGAAACTCGTCGCAACATTCGGACAGGATCCATTCTCGTTTCGGGTATGACCGTCGCGGCGAATTAAGTCGCAAGTTCCACCAATTGGCGTGTACTAAGACGTGTCAGATTGGATATCAGGTCGCGTAGTCCGGTAAGAACGTGCGCGGTACGAATCTATCCCTGAGAATTTTCGTTTGGGGTAGTACTCTTATTCTCGCCGCGAACCTTTTCAACCAGATGATTCACGACACGAAATATACGCGCACGTGATTGTGCAGTACGAGTATTTACGAGATACTTGTCGTTGACGACTACGGTCGGCGTATTCTTTATGCTCATTAACCGAGCGGTCTCGTGAACTTCCAAAATTCGATTCAGAATAGATTGATCCTCGTCGTTGTACACCTTACGGAACACCTCGCTGTCAATATTTGCTTCATCCAAAAATAACTGCTCTATATGTTCGCGGTTTGTCATAGGGAGTTTCTTGACGTGTAGTGCTTCAAACATTGGTATATGAACCGCGTCGAGCACATCCAACTCAAAAGCGACGTAATATGCCTTCGCAAGAATTGCCCAATCTTCAAAGAAGACTACGGCTTCCCGTCGGAACTCTACGTCGTCTTCTTTAGTGTCAAGCCAAGTGGAGATTTCCACTTCAAATTTCTTACACGCAACACACCCGTAAGAGAAGTACTCCACCACCGATATTTTCTCGCTATTTTTTGAAGATGCATCTTTCGTCGCTATGTCATTTGGGAAATTTAGTACTTTGTAATCGACGCCCGGCTCGAATTCTTCGTCGGCCACCACGAAAGATGAAATCCACAAAACTAAAGTGCTGACACTCACTGCTCTAACGAAGGGAATAGTCATGGTTGGCTCACAGTTTGGTTAAAACAAGTCGTTCTTGACGGGTTGCAGTCCCTGTCCTACCAAGCACTTTACTTGTATTGATTCAATGATTAGGATGCAGATTGAAATTATGCAACTTTTTACTCGCGAGTGTGTTAGGTACGAAATGATTTTTTTCAGTGCTCAAGATAGCAAATTCAAATTAGTGCAGATCTAATTCTCATCCTTAACACGAACAAAAGCCTAACTTGCATGGTTTTTAGTCCGGTTCTCCAAAACAATCAGAGATCAGTTTAACGATAGTGTCGTACGCAGATTCTGCCTCTTCACCTTCGGTCTTTAAGACAAGCTCAGTACCTTGAGTAGCAGCTAACGTCATAATTTGCATCATGCTCTTCCCGTTGACGAGTTCATTCTCATCGTGTCCGAGTTGAACTGAACATGGAAAACTCTTGGCTACTTGGACGAATTTTGCGGAGGCCCGCGCGTGCATACCCAATTTATTCACAATTTTGACTCGCCCAAGCATCTTGACTAGCTGTTACCTTGGTCGCGATGGCGTATTAGTACATTTGGGTAGGTAGATTTAAAAGCTTCGGCTAAACGCTCCGCCATGTACACAGAACGGTGTCGTCCACCTGTACATCCTAACGCTACTGTAAGGTACGCGGTGTTTTGTTGTTCAAATTGTGTCAGCCAGCGTGCTAAAAAATCCGCAATTTCGTGGTACATCTTTTTTACCGACTCATGCTGTTCAAAGAACTGTTGCACGGCGCGTTCACGACCGCTCATCGCCCGAAGTGCTGGTTCCCAATGTGGGTTTGGGAGACACCTGAGGTCGAACACAAAGTCAGCATCGACTGGAACACCTTTACGGTACGCAAATGAGCGAAATAAGAGCGATAATTGCTGATCATTCGATTCTATCAGACGTTCTTTGGTAACGTTTACAAGGTCATGTACGGTGAGTTCTGTCGTGTCAATCTTAAGGTCAGCAACTTCTGCTAAGTGAGCTAACAACTTACTTTCACTTTCAATCGCTTGGCGCAGGTCAACGCCAACGCGTTCGAGTGGATGCCGACGTCTTGTTTCATCAAATCGTTTTACCAAAACTGCGCTCGTAGCATCCAGATAGACTAAACGTGGTCGAAACTGATCGGTAGTGAGCTCGTGTAGAATGGCTGGTAAACGGCAGAGGTCCGTTGAAGAACTTCTTGCGTCAACAGATACTGCAATGTTGGCTTGATTCTCGCTAAAGTTTCTACGGTCAACAAGTTGCAAAATCAGAGGTACTGGAAAATTGTCGATGCACTGGAATCCCCCATCTTCTAGTGCATGCAGCACGGTACTCTTTCCCGAGCCAGATCGTCCCGTGATTACGTACAGTTTCATGTCAATCTTGCTGTCGCACGAAATGCAAAAAAGAGTCTCTTAAACTTGTCGGTGATTTTGCTTCCAGCAATCTAGTCAGTTGATTTGGACTTCCACAGACCAGAGCGATTGTTTTAAGAATTTGAGCGTGCATGTCGTTTCTCTCATTAGGTACCACGAGAGCAAACGCGAGTGTTACGGCTCCGGCATTCCCAAAGTGGACCTCAGGTTTAAATCGAAGGATCGCACCGATGGGTGTCGGGCAAGCACCAAAACGACAATGAGGTATCGCTACTTTGGAGTCATCGATTACCGTGCAACCCAGCTCCTCGCGCTCCGTGAACTTCTCCAGTAATTTGCGTGAATCGAAATGTCTTCTCTCTTGGTGAATAATTTGTGCTGCGTGTTGCAACGCGGATTTTCGTGAATGACATTCATGTACGAATCGAACCGTTACTGGCGTGAATATCGTGTCGAATTGAATCACGGCGTGCGTAAACCTGTATCGATCACTTTACACAGATCGATGATTGGTAAGTTTCTCTTTGTGCTTAATAATCTGTCGATCTAGTTTGGCGACAAGACTGTCAATGGCGGTTTGCATATTGGTAGCGGACGCGTCTGCGTAAATTTCATTTCCCAATGCATGGACAGTCGCTTCTGCACGGTGCGTGATCTTGTCGATGGATAGCACGACATGCACCGACGTAATGCGGTCGTGGTGGCGTTCAATCTTGGCTAGCTTGCGTTTTAGCAATGTACGCATTTGCGCATTGACTTCAATGTGGTGTCCCGTGATATTCAATTGCATGTCATTTCTCCTTTAATGTGGAAATCAGTAGCCCTACGCTAGTCTTAAAAGGGACTTATAAACATAACTTAACAACGACCATAATTAGGTATTACTGTGTATAGAATCAGTATGCGCCTCCGGGTTCGGGGCGTCTGGACGACGAGATGCGTTTCTGTTGATGCCTCCTAAGATCCGTCAATAGATATATTCTTAATTTTTTCAATTAAGGTGTATTATCTTATTGTAACCATCAGCTAAGCTCGTATTCGCCGATGTTGTACTGCTGGTATTTGCAGTGCTTCACGATATTTAGTTACTGTGCGTCGTGCGATGGAAATTTGTTTCTCCTTTAACTTGCCCGCGATCGCAGTATCGGTCAGAGGTTCGCGGGGATCTTCATCTTCCGTCCATCGCTGGATCATCGCTCTTATAGTCGTGCTAGACACGTCATCACCACGGTGGGCTCGAAGGGCACTAGAAAAGAAAAATTTCAACTCATAGGTTCCTCGAGCGCACAAAAGGTATTTTTCTGTGGTAATTCGAGAGATGGTTGATGTGTGAACTCCTACCATGGTTGCTAAGTCTGATTGAGCCATTGGACGCATGAATAGCTCTCCGCGTTCAAAGAATTCTTTTTGTTCTTCGACAATGGCCAGTGCGACTTTGAGTAATGTTTCTTTCCTTCTGTTGACCCCATAGATTAAAGCTTGAGCACGATGGAGATATTCTTTAAAGTACTTCTTGTCCTTTGTCGAAAGAGATTTTTGGTTCATCGTCTTATATAGTTGATTAATACGAAGTATAGGAGAGATTTGATCGTTCAGTGCAACGGTCCATTCTCCATTTTTTTTACTAACAAAAACATCTGGAACTATATACAACGAGTGGACTTGTACGAAACCAGCACCTGGGCGTGGATGTAAAGATTGAATAAGTTGTATCGTTGCGTCTAGCTCTGACCGATCTATTTGCAAAGCTACCAGTAAGTCGGTCCACATCTGATTCGCTAAACTACTGAAGTAGTCTTGAATGATTCGGATAGCTAACTCCCGATTAACATGGTCTGCGGGTAGGGCATTAAGTTGCAGGAGCAAACATTCTTGCACGTTTCGCGCTCCTACTCCCGTGGGACTGAGGGATTGCACAATGGATAACCCTTTTTCAAACTGTACTAGGGTAACTGGTAGATTCTCTTGACTCTCAGTCACCAATCGTTCCCAATTAAACAGGTAGCCATCGTCATTGAGTTCGTCAATTACGTAACTCGCAGTACTGTACTCTATTGCTGAGATGTTGAGTTGCTTGAGCTGTTGGCGTAAATGCTCTTGTAGTGTTGTCGTATAGGTAGCCAGTAGCTCACCGCCGACACTGCTGTTTTCATTCCCGTCGGCAAGATATAGATCGGACCATTCTGTTTCTACATTCAACTGAAGGGATGATTCGTCCACATTTGTATCGTTTGCCAAAACAGTTGAAAAATCTTCAAGATCGTGTGTGGTGGCTTGGGGTTGTACGTCTTCATACAAATCGCTTTCATAATCTTGTATTGGGTCGTGTTCTGGATCGTCCTGCGGTACCTCATCAATGTCTGTGACGTCAGATTCGATCCGTTCCACAATTTCCAGAAAAGGGTTCACTTCGCATTCGGCATGTAGCTCCTGTTGTAACTGCATCGCGGATAGTTGCATCATGCGAATTGCTTGGCGCAATTCAGGTGTGAGATTAGTTTGAAGACGCTGTTGAAGTAAAAGAGACTGTTGGCTCACAATCCGGAACTCTCAGTACTTAAACTCAGTCCCAAGATAGGACCTTTTCACCTCTTGGTTTGCGAGGATGTCTTCAGTTGCTCCTTCCGCGATCACGTGTCCTTCATTAACAATGTATGCCCGATCACAGAGATCTAGAGTATCACGTACGTTATGGTCTGTAATGAGAACTCCGATGCCTTTGGAGGTTAAGTGTCGGACATTGTGTTTAATGTCTGCAACCGAGATAGGATCCACTCCAGCAAACGGTTCGTCCAAAAGAATAAATTTTGGCTGAGATGCTAGTGCTCTTGCAATTTCTAAGCGCCTTCGCTCGCCACCGGAAAGCCGCTCACCTAGATTCTCACGCACTTTCTCCAAATTAAACTCATGGAGTAGTTTCTCGACTCGTTGCTGGCGTTCAGCACGCGGGGTACCAGTATGTAACTCAACCGTCGTAAGGATATTTTGGTATGTGGTGAGTCGGCGGAAGACACTTGCTTCCTGTGGAAGGTAGCCTAACCCAGCGCGGGATCGTTGGTGCATTGGTGCATCCGTGATGTCGCGGTCGCCTAATCGAATTTGTCCTGTGTCCATGCGAACAAGGCCAACGATGCAGTAAAAACTTGTCGTTTTACCGGCTCCATTCGGTCCAAGTAAACCGACGATTTCACCCGTCGTCACTGTCAAGGATATATTTTCGACCACCAACCGTTTACCATATCGCTTGGATATACCAGTCGCAACAAGCTCGGTTGAATCAGCAACGTTGTTGTCGCTTACTATTTTGGATGTCATTTCAACGAGTTCGTGTATTAAGGAGACTCTTCGTCGCGAAGTGTAATTTCTACTTGTTCGCTTTCATCTCCTTTCGTCGCGAAAATTTTCTGGGTGTCGAGCTCGAAACGTATTTTTTGAGCACGAATGTTCGCAGCATCAGTTTCGAGGTGTACTGCATCAACAAATTCAACCCAGTTCTCTTCATTATTGAACGTTAATTGATGCGCAGACGCCCGGATAGTTTGAGATTCTTCTTCTTCGTCGCTAATTTCCAGCTCGAGTTCTAGTGGTTTTCCTGTTGCGGTTATTGAAAGCAGCTCCGTTCCTTTCATTTTGACTTGGACATCATCGGCATTCAACTTCAATTCATCCGAGTCGATTTTGACATTCCCTTTTGCGACAAATTCACCAGCTGCTAAGTCCAAGTCTATATCGTCCGCTTTGATATCAGACATGCCAAATGCGTTGGATGGCTCGGCGAGAATTAGCAACAACGCAACTACCAAGCATAAAAACGAAGAGATGAATTTACTCTGTGTCATCACTCTCATACTGAATATCTACTTGATTACCAGGCTCTGATCGAAGGTTTAACTGCTTTGTTGTGAGATCGAATTGAAAGCCGTCAGCATTGTAAGTGGACTCCCCGGCTTTTACAAAATTTGGTTCATTACTGTAAATTGTGCTATCTCGAGGATCGTATACTACGTTTGCACCACGAAATGAATACTCTGGATTATTGACACCGCCGGAGTAAACATGAACTGTACCTAGCAACTGTATCGGTTCTAAGATCTGAGTCGGTTGCTCAGAGCCTGGTTGAATTGATCCTTCTTGCGCGTTCATATACCAGGTTTCGCCATTGTCTCGCTCGACTTGGATGTTTAGATCTTTAAATAGCATCTTGTGTACTGTCGAAAATTGCTCTATTTCTTCTGCCCTTAATTCATAAGCGAGCTTTCCACTGGTATCAAAAGCTTGAATCTGGACTCCGCGGAGGTAGATATCTGGTAAATCTGAGAGATTTGTTGTTGTCGTTCCATTAATTTCTTTTGGGAAAAAGAGATACAGCAGCATTCCGAGCGTACCAGCGATGAGCGTGGTGATGATGATTTTCTTCGTCATTTCTGTTGAATACTCAGTAGTAAGTCCGCAAACTCCCGTATTGCACCATCACCACCAGACCGAGTGAGCACTAAATCTGCGGCTTGTTTGAGTTGTGGGACTGCATTAGCAACGGCCACGGACAACCCGACGTGTTCGAAGAGCGATAAGTCTGGAATGTCGTCACCAATATGTGCGAGTTCGGTGTATGCGAAACCGTGTAGTCGGGCAAATGTTGATAATGCGACGGATTTATCTTTTAGACCTTGGTATACATCGGTAATGTCCAGCTCTTGAGCCCTACGGTTGACTGCTGTTGAATGTCTCCCAGACATAATCGCCACACAAATTCCAGCTTGTGCGAGAGCTTGAATGCCATAGCCATCTTGGACATGGAATGTTTTAATTTCGTTACCACAGTCGTCGTACGATATGGCACCTGAAGTCATTACTCCGTCGACGTCAAGAATTAAGCCCTTCAACAATTTGAACTGTTGGATAACGGGTTCCGCTATGTTAGATTGACTAATCATGAACTGGCGTACACCCAGACAATGTACGCCACATACGTGGCGAAGAGCAATCCACCTTCAAACCTTGTGATGACTTTTTTTGCACCGACGGCGTACGCGAAGAGGGATATTATGACCGTGAGAGCGAACATCAACCCGTAATTTTGCCAGTAGGTTACTGGAGATAGCGTGGTAGGACTCAGAAGTGCAGGGACAGACAATACCACTAGCAAATTGAGTATGTTTGATCCTACGATATTACCGATAGCGATACCGTACCCGCCTTTGATTGCTGCACGCAAAGTAACGGCTAATTCGGGTAGACTGGTGCCCGCTGCTACAATCGTGAGGCCAACAATAATTTCATGTACGTGAAAAGCTTCTGCTAAACGTACTGCCGGTGCAACAATTAACCACTCTGACGACACAAGCAACAAGATCAATCCAAAGAGAGCTTGCATTAGAGCACGTAGGGTCTTCATCTCAGGAATATCACTCAATGCTCGCTCCAGCTCTTCGGGAAGGTGGTCTGATTTCATCGATGACCGTGCCATGCGAAACATAATTATCCCAAACAAGCACAAAAAGAGGATGCCATCCACCACTCCGAGAGACAAGTCAAATAGACAAACTGCACCCAATGCTGTCGCAATTAAGAGCATGGGAATTTCACTTCGTAGAATGCTCTTGCCGTAAGGTAGCGGTACTACCATGGCTGTGATTCCTAAGACAAGTCCCATGTTTGCGATATTAGAACCGATTGCATTCCCAATGGCGACATCTGGAAAGCCTGTGACCGAAGCAGAGAGTGCTACCATAATTTCTGGTGCAGAGGTTCCGATTGAGACTGCGGTGAGTCCGATAACGAGGTCCGATACTCCTAAGTTTCGAGCGAGTGCAGCAGCAGCTTCGACAAACAGATCTGCGCTCCAAACAAGGAGCACAAAACCTGCTACGAGCAAAATCAACCACAGCCAGATCATTATCAGTTATTTAGTGTCATCGTGATTTGAACGATTTTAATAAAGAGTGAGATTAGCAAAGCACAAGACTAGTACTCTATTTACTAGCGTCTTCGCCCAAGTCTCGAAGTTTTGTGTTTATCTTGAAATTAAGTTTGAAGGAACTAGCAAATGAAGTTACATCAGGAACTCGAGAAGAGGCTAAAAGCTAAATTCATCGGTGCACAGATATCTGTGCAGGTGGAAGGTTCATCAGCGTTTCTTGGTGTCGTAAGTGATGACTTTACGGGTCATTCTCAGGTGCAACGCCAACAACTGGTGTATGGATTGATAAGCGATCTTATTCAGTCAGGGGAGTTGCATGCAGTGACTATTCGTGCGAGAACTACGACAGAAATACGTGATTCAAACTAGTGGATAGTTTGCGCATTCACGGAGCTATTCCCTTGACTGGAGAACTGCGTCCAGGAGGTTCTAAGAACGCAACGCTGCCAATTTTGGCTGCGACTTTGTTGTCGTCTGGGATAGTTAATATAGGGAATATTCCCCGAGTCCGCGACGTCTCACTGATGTTAGAACTTCTTCATACTCTAGGCGCGGAGATCACAACAATCGCTGATAACGACGTCGCAATCAACACATCCACAGTCAATACACTGGTCGCACCCTACGATCTTGTGCGCAAGATGCGCGCTTCATTTCTTGTACTCGGTCCATTACTTGCACGATACGGACGCGTGGAAGTGTCACTTCCTGGAGGGTGTGCAATTGGCAGCCGGCCGGTGGATCAACACATTAAGGCATTACGCAAACTGGGAGCGACCATAAATCTAGATCAAGGGTATGTGTTAGCTCAAAGTAAGAACAGACTTAAGGGAACCGATATTGAATTCGACGTCGTAACTGTGGGTGGAACGCAAAACGTGATGATGGCTGCGACACTCGCTGAGGGTAGGACTCGAATGTCGAACGCGGCGAAAGAGCCAGAAATCATCGAGTTAGCCGATTGTCTACGTTCAATGGGGGCATTGATTGAGGGCGATGGTACAGACTGTATTGAGGTAATTGGTCAACAAGAACTGCACAGCGGCGGTTGTCAGGTCAGTTCGGATCGAATAGAAGTAGGTACGTTTCTTGCAGCTACGGCGGCAACCCGCGGCGCGATTCGGATTGTTGATTGTGAACCTCGCATACTTGAGAGCGTTCTCGACAAGTATCGTGAGTTCGGTGTCCAAGTCGATGTCGATCAATCCAGTATCGCACTATCCGCCCAAGACTGCGAACTGAAAGCCACAGACATTGTGACTGATGTCTATCCGGGTATTCCAACCGATCTACAAGCTCAATTTCTCGCACTCAACTGTGTGTCAAAAGGTACAAGCAGAGTTGTGGAAACTGTATTTGAGAACAGATTCATGCATCTCCAAGAACTGGTTCGGCTAGGAGCGGATGCTTCGTTGGAGAGTCCCACGATCGCTGTGGTGCGTGGCGTCAAAGAACTTCATGGTGCGAGCGTCATGGCGACAGATCTACGAGCCTCTTCAAGTCTTGTGATCGGCGCATTAGTCGCCAACGGAGTGTCCCAAGTCAACCGAATATACCATCTCGATCGGGGCTATGAACGAATTGAAGAAAAGCTTCAAATGTTAGGTGCCGACATAGAGCGAGTTAGTGCGGTGTAGGGAGTTAACGTATGTTGAGTAACACAAACACCTACAAGTTTTTGATCTGTTGATTACGTAGCATTGCAACTAGACTCTTTTCAGCAACCGGTCGCAGACAGACTTGCACAAATCGCAAGTGATTTAGAACGTTTCGAAAGAATACGATCTTGGCGGCGCAGGGTTCTCAGATTCTTTTTAAGACGAGAAGCAAGAACGGTTAAAGGTTTATACATTTGGGGAGGAGTTGGTCGTGGCAAGACATGTTTGATGGATCGATTCTTTGCTCAGGTCAGAATCAATAATAAGACACGAACGCACTTTCATCAGTTTATGCAAACGGTGCATGAGCAACTGACAGTTCATGCCGCAACAGAGAACCCGCTTCAAGTTATCTCGAATAAACTCGCTGGAAATATTCGATTGTTATGTTTCGATGAGTTTGTAGTTTCCGATATCGGGGATGCTATGATTTTGTCGGAACTGTTGAAGCATATGTTCGACCAAGGTTTGGTACTGGTTGCTACATCGAATATTGAACCGAAGAAACTTTACGAAAACGGCCTTCAACGCCGGCGTTTTTTGCCCGCTATTGAATTGCTCCAAAAAAACTGTGAGATTGTCCACTTAAATGGACCTATCGACTATCGATTGCGTGCTTTACGACGGACTGAATTGTATCGGATTGGTACTGTCTTGACTCCAGAACTTCGGGCGCAAGATTTGCTTCTGTTTGGAGGAAGTTCTTCGGAGTCTACTTCGATGTTGTACATCAATCATCGAGAATTTCAGACTGTTTTTTCTACACAAGGCGTCGTCGGATTCACTTTTGTGGAGCTGTGCGTAGCACCTAGAAGTGCAGCTGATTACATCGAAATCGCACGCCTGTTTCACACCTTGTTTGTTTACGAAATACCTCAGTTAACATCCTCCTTAGAAGATGCCGCGACACGCTTCATCGCATTAGTTGACGTGCTTTACGATTACAACGTGAATTTCGTAGTTCAGGCAGCGACAGGTATCACAGACTTGTACGTGGGAGTTCGCTCCAAGTTAGAATTTGAACGGACCTCAAGTCGAATTGTTGAGATGGCTTCAGAAGATTTTCTATCTAGAGCGCATCGAGCATAACAAATACATTAAACATGCACGTTTCTTCGTAATGAACCAGTACGATGTCTTTTCAAGGTGACACTCATGGTACTTTTCTTGTTGCTCGAGTTCGGCACTTGCCACACCACATCAGAAATGTTGTCTGACCTCAAAAACTAGTGTTAAGGATTGTGGTTTACGTCAGGGGTTCTCCAAACGAACGTCTGAGAAGGAAAGTACTAATGCGCGGTGGCGCACTTCAATTATCACCAGAACGTCAGCAAGAATAGTCTGATACGATTAAGTACCCTGATTGTCGTTGTCTTTTTTCCGTACGTACAGGACCAGTTCGTGATCAACCAATTCATAGCCATGTTTTTCGGCGATGTCATGCTGTAACTGCTCGATTTTTTCGTCCACGAATTCGATCACCGTTCCGTGATCGACATCCACCATGTGATCATGGTGAGTTAGCGGGGTCAATTCATACACTGCGTAGTCTTCCGCAAAATTGTGTCGTTCAACGATTCCGGCAGATTCAAACTGTGTTAGCACGCGGTAGACCGTCGCCAATCCGATGGATTCATCCATGGCGAGCAGTTTCTTGTATACGTCTTCCGCCGAGAGGTGGTGCGGATCGGCTTCTTCCATTACCTGGAGTACGCGAAGTCTCGGAACCGTGACCCTGAGCCCAGCTTCCCGAAGTTGAGTTTTGGACATATTTCTGCCTTGCTAGAAGTATGTTAACCAATTGGTTTACAGTGAACTGACGATGAAACATAAAACTAACAACACCCAAAACCACGGATTTTGTGGAAAATTGTTTGTTCGATCGGTATTTGAGATTCTTGGAACTGATTTACTATGGTGCGACACATGTATCAACCCTGCAACAGTTTGAGTTGAAGAACGTTAATGGCTAAAGTTCTTGAAGTAAATGATCTTCGTGTCAATTTCGGCACGGAAATGGCCGTTGATGGTGTGTCCTTCTTGATCGAGAAAGGGGAGACGGTTGCACTTGTCGGTGAGTCTGGATCTGGTAAATCGGTCACAGCACTTTCGGTATTGCAGTTATTACCTTATCCATTGGCCCACCACCCATCGGGCAGTGTTCTTGTCGAAGGCCAGGAAGTCATCGGTGCGTCGCGAGAAAGTCTTCTCAAGATTCGCGGGGCAAAAGTAAGCATGATTTTTCAAGAGCCAATGACCTCGCTGAATCCTCTACACAAAATATCGAAGCAAGTTGGAGAGGCGTTACGAGTTCATAAAGGAATGTCGCGTCAGCAAGCCGCGTCTCGGACTCTGGAACTGTTAAAACTGGTAGGACTTCAGGATGCAGAAAGTCGCCTCGAGGCATATCCGCACGAACTATCGGGCGGGCAACGTCAGCGGGTGATGATCGCAATGGCACTAGCGAATGAACCGACGCTCTTAATTGCTGACGAACCAACAACAGCACTCGACGTTACCATCCAAGCGCAAATCTTGAAGTTACTCGGTGACCTCCAAAAAGAGATGCACATGGCAATGTTGTTAATCACGCACGACTTAGGCATAGTGCGCTCAGTGGCGCATCGCGTTTGCGTGATGCACAACGGTCTGATTGTGGAACACGGTACAAATGCCGAAATCTTTGGTAGTCCGCAGCACGAATACACGAAACACTTACTAGCGGCTGAACCATCGGGTGAACCAGCAGCCGCCGACAATTCTGCGCCAGTTAGAGCTGAAGCGCGCCACTTTACTGTTCGATATCCTCGTGGGAAAGGTTGGTTCGGTAAAACCAAATACGTAACCGCGGTTGATAACGTCGAAGTGTCCGTTCGTGCCGGTCAGACTGTCGGCGTGGTGGGCGAGTCAGGTTCTGGCAAGACGACTCTGGGTTTAGCAATGTTACGTTTGCTCACGAGTGAAGGAGACTTGGAGTTCGATGGAAATGATATCCTTCCGTTGAAACGAAAAGCACTGACTAAATTACGTAAAGACATGCAAATTGTGTTTCAAGATCCTTATGGGAGCCTGTCTCCGCGTATGACTGTACAGCACATTATCGAAGAAGGTCTCGGGGTACATGTACCTGGACTGTCTAGAGCAGAACGGCAGAAACAGGTTGCGGAAGTTATGACAGAAGTTGGATTGGATCCTGAGACCATGGTTCGATATCCCCACGAATTTTCAGGTGGACAACGCCAACGCATCTCAATCGCCCGAGCAATGATTCTCCGTCCACGTTTCGTCGTATTGGACGAACCTACATCGGCGTTAGATATGTCAGTGCAGGCTCAAATAGTCGATTTGCTGCGCGATCTGCAGCAGAAACACAACCTCGCTTATTTATTTGTAAGTCACGACTTAAAAGTCGTACGGGCACTCGCTAATTGGCTCATTGTCATGCGGGATGGTGAGATCGTTGAGCAAGGTCCAGCTAGATCAGTTTTTAATGCACCAAAAACTGACTACGCACGCGCTCTTTTTGGAGCTGCTTTAGACATGAGAGTGGACGAAGAATTTGTACGGCAGTAATACACATTGGAGTAAAGCAAAATGGCATTAGAAATTTACGGGACCGGTGTCTTCGTCGATGATCAGGACAAAGCACTAGATTTCTATACAAAAAAACTAGGATTCACGCTGAAGCGCGATATTCCGGTGGGAGAATATCGTTATTTAACAGTAACATCAAGCATCGCTCCCGACGGTGTAGAGCTACTACTGGAGCCAAGTGCTCATCCGGCGGTCCCTCCGTTTAAGGAAGCATTAGTAAGAGATGGTATTCCCGCAGCCTCTTTCCGTGTACGAGACATTAAATCAGTCTATGAACGATTGTGTAAAGTTGGAGTGATCTTTGTCCGAGAACCATTTGCCGTGGAAGGTACAAAAATCGCAATCTTAGACGATACCTGCGGTAATTTGATTCAGCTGGTAGAGTTTGATGACTAAGGCTCGGTCGAGTCGTCCGTCTGAGGGCGAGTTTTTTCGCCTCCTTCCACAGTTAGCGACTGTACCATATCCAATACATTCATCGGTACAGGAAAAACAATGGTGGAGGATTTTTCTCCCGCAATTTCCGTCAGCGTCTGGAGATATCTGAGTTGCATGGACTCTGTTTGTGACGCCAGTTTTGTCGCTGCGTCTACTAGCCGTGCAGAGGCTTCGAACTCACCGTCGGCGTGAATAACTTTGGCACGACGTTCCCGTTCTGCTTCGGCTTGTTTCGCAATAGCACGAACCATGGTCGCGTCTATGTCCACGTGTTTGATTTCGACGTTTGCAACTTTGATTCCCCACTGATCCGTTTGCTGATCTAAGATGGCTTGAATATCTTCATTTAAGCGATCTCGTTCGGCAAGTAGTTCGTCGAGTTCGTGTTGTCCCAACACAGAACGAAGTGTCGTTTGTGCTAACTGCTCGGTTGCGAGCATGTAGTTTTCAACATTGATAATGGCTTCTTTCGGTTTTAGCACGCGAAAATACAAGACAGCGTTGACGTTGACAGAAACATTGTCACGAGTGATCAAGTCTTGGGATGGAACATCCATAGTTACGGTTCTTAGATCAACTTTAATTGCTTTTTGCAAGAACGGGATGATCACGATAAGACCGGGACCTTTCACACTCTGAAAACGTCCTAAAAACAGAACCACTGCGCGTTCGTATTCGAGCATGATCCGCAAAGATGAAAACAGTAATAGAAGTATGATTACTGCGGTGACTAGTATGTAGGTCCAAGGCATTGTTTATGTTATCCTCTCAACTTTTAAAGTAAGTCCATCGACCGCTCGGACAATAACTTTCTCATTTTGCGCAAGCGGTACTTCGGCTGTTGCTGCCCAGGTCTCACCTTCGGTGAACACTCTTCCTTCCTCGGTGAAATCGGCAACCACGCGAGCTTCTTTTCCGATCAAAGCATCCAATCCCGATTCTGGACCTTGTTTCCGTTGTTTTAATGCAGTACGGATGACAAAAATCATGAGTAGCGCGGTGACTGTGGAAATCGCTCCCACTACAGCAAATGAAATTTGGAATGCAGGAATATCCGTATTGTAGAGGAGCAACGAACCTGTGACGAACGCGACGATTCCTCCGAGTCCAAAAACTCCATACGATGGCGTAATAGCTTCAGCAACAAACATAATTACACCGACTACCAATAACGCTAACCCAGCATAGTTTATGGGTAAGAGATGCAACGCGTACGCACCTAAGACTAAGCATATGATGCCAAGGATGCCAGCCCCACCCAAACCTGGATTGTAGAGTTCGATAATGATTGCATTGATACCGACAATAAGTAGCAAGTATGCGACGTTTGGATTAGTGATGATTTTTAAGAATTCGTACACCCAATCAGTTTTTACTTCCACAACCAAGGCGTCTGCAGTGTCCAAAGTAACGGCGTTCCCCTCCACATTGTTGATTGTGACGCCATGGATCTGATTTAGCAGGTCGGCTAAGTCCTCGGCAACGTAGTCTGTTACGTTTATTTCCAATGCCTCTGAGGCAGTTAAATTGGCTGCTTCCCGCACTGTTTTTTCCGCCCATTCCACATTTCGACCCCGAAGTTCCGCTAAACTTTTAATGTAGGCTACCGAGTCTTCCATGATCTTTTGATCCATGGCTGTCGGCTCGTTCGAAGTCTCGTCTTTCGGGTCTTCTGATTCATCTGTTGGGTCGGATGTTCCTGGGATTCCAGGAACGTTATTGGGTGTAGATCCCATCGAAACTGGAGTACTAGAACCAATGTTCGATACCGGGCACATAGCGGAAATGTGGCTGGCGTACGAAAGGTAAGTGCCAGCACTCGCAGCTCGCGCACCGTTTGGATAAACATAGGTGCAGACGGGTATGGGGGATGACAATATGTCTTGAACTATTGCGCGCAACGAGTCTACCAGTCCTCCTGGTGTATCAAGTTGAATAACCACCAATTCGACCTCGTCTTTGGCAGCATTTTCTAAAACATTAGTGATGTGGTGGGCGGTTGCTGGACCAATCGCGCCTTCAACCGTCAGCACGCGAACTTCATTTGCAAATACCTGGGACGATGCGAGAATTACAAACCCGAGTGCGAGTAAAACGCGTGGGCTCGCGCGCGATTCTGAAAATTTGATCACCGTAGATCCTTCAAACAATATTCGCTTCTTTTATAGTGCGTGCGATATCAATATTGTAGCATTGGGTACAAAAGAATTTTGTGGTATTAATGGTAAAGTTGTTTAGATGATTCTAGAGGTTTATCGCACCGAATAGGTGCGGTTCTGTTTGTAGTCGCGTCGATTCGATTTTCGACAACTGTGCCACACTGAGATTACTTTCTTTTCCATTGGTTCGCCAAGTACTACAATCGAACTTGAACCTTCGATTATTTTCGACGGGTATCCTTGAGATCGTAATTGTTTCATCTTTTTCTTGCTGATCGCAAAGGACATCTTGCCCTCGCCCCGATGGTTACGAACATCGGTATTGTAAAGCACACATTGGACGGGTTGGAGTTTGATTCCGCGCTGCTGCGCGGCTCTCTGTGCATGCGGCGTCAGCGTGTAATTACCGGGTAATTCGTCGAGTCTACTCATCGAATATTCCTAAGAGTTTGTACTTTGTTACGTACACCAACGAACTCGGAGTTAATTACGTTTATCGACAGTCGTACACTAAAAAAGTCCCCAACCAATTAACCACAGCAACAGATCGTCGTTCTCGTCAATTTATACCGCGGAAACTCCGTTAATGCGGGTCGGTTACTAATGTTTTGAGCAGACCTAGAATGTAGATTGAACGTGAGCAAAGAGTGTCTGCACGAAGCTTCTCGGAATGGCGAATATCTTGAATAAATCTCAGTCTATAAAAGGTCGAGGCGCGACGAAGAATCCTGCATCTAGATATCTCCGGTCAGAGGTAGAGCTAGCGGATGATGGATGGTCGACACTCAATGAACTTCGATTGGAAAACCTTGATTGCGCACCAGACACCGAGTTACGACCAGATAAAACAGCCAAAATAATAACAACGAATCAATCTCCTGACATTCCTTTTTCACAATCGATTAATCCATACAAAGGATGTGAACATGGGTGTATATATTGTTACGCGCGCCCCACCCACGCGTACCTCGATCTTTCACCCGGCCTTGATTTTGAGACGAAGATCTTCTACAAAACCGAACCTGAAAAACGGTTACGTGAGTCATTTTGTAAACCATCCTATGTTTGTGAACCCATCGCGTTAGGTACCAATACTGATCCATATCAACCAGCAGAAAAGAAACTGGCTATAACACGCAAGCTACTAGAGACTTGTCTTGAGTTCCGAAACCCAGTGTCGATTGTCACCAAAGGTGTACTGATTTTGCGCGATCTCGATATTCTTAAGGAGCTTGCTAGTTTGGGACTAGTCTCAGTAGCAGTTAGTGTTACTACATTGCGGAATGAGTTAAAAACCAAATTAGAACCTCGCACCGCGTCACCTGCGGCAAGATTACGGATGATTCGTGAATTGGCAAATGGAACGGTCCCAGTAGGTGTTATGGTCGCGCCCATAATTCCTGCTCTGAATGACCACGAGATGGAAGAAATTCTAGCACAAAGTGCTCACGTTGGTGCGCAATTTGCTAGCTATGTAATACTACGTCTTCCCCTAGAAGTAGCAGACTTATTTGAGGCTTGGCTTCGACAGCATTATCCGTTAAAAGCTGATCGTGTTCTCAATCAAGTACGCGAAGTGCACAATGGCAAACTTTGTGGTTCGGAGTTTGGGGAACGCATGACAGGTACGGGAGTGTTCGCTGAGCTAATTCGAAAGAGGTTTCGATTGGCAAGAAAAAAATTTGGTTTGTTCTTACCTTCTGGGACACATGCGACTGAAGAGTTCTCGTCTTCGTCTCTGCGTACTGACTTGTTTCGTCGAAGGAACGAAGTAGCTGATCTTTGGGATTAGCTACGATTGACGTAGCGACATCACTACGGAGTATAAAAATCATGAAAAACGGGGGCAGACTCTGATGGCAAACGTATTGCTCTTACATCCTGGTGCGATGGGTTCGTCTTTGGGTTGCAATTTAGTGGAAAACGGTCATCTCGTGTATTGGGTCGCTGAAAACCGGTCACCGGCCACCACTGTGCGTGCAACGCAGAACCGATTGACGCGAGTAACTAGCTTAAGAGATATAGTGAACCAAATTGAAATAGTGTTTTCGGTTTGTCCGCCGGAGAATGCGGTTGAAGTAGGCCAAGCTGTGGCACAAACTGAATTTACTGGTATGTATTGTGATGCTAACGCGATTGCCCCTACGACCGCGCAGAGCTTGCTTGAGATTTTTGGCGAGCGTTATATAGACGGTGGGATCGTTGGGCCGCCACCGAGCGTCGGTGGACATACTCGGTTGTATTTATCGGGACCTAACGCAAAGCTTGTGGCAGATATGTTCGATTCCACTCGCGTACAAGCAGAGGTAGTTCACGGCAATCCGCTCGCGGCATCTGCGGTGAAGATGTGCTACGCAGCTTACACAAAAGGGACCGCGGCTCTGATCTTGGGTATTCGAGCGTTAGCTGAACACTATTGTGTCACCGATGTGCTACGTGAGGAGTGGGCTCGGTCGCAACAGTCGCTGTGGGATCGATCGGAACGCATGGGACCTGGTACAAGCCGTAAGGCATGGCGTTTTGCACCCGAAATGGAAGAAATTGCGATAACCTTTAACGTTGCTGGATTATCATCTGGCTTCCATGAGGCAGCGTCCGAGATTTATTCACGCATGGCAACACTAAAGGACAAGGAAAATGTACCGACCAGTAAGGTAGTCGAGTACTTACTGAAAGGGACTGACTATATTTCGTAACCGAGGTTTTTCTATCGTGTTAGTGGGTTAATTGGTGTCCCAGTCAAACTCTTCCGAGGTAGGACGTGAACCAAGTTCTTCAATGGCTTGTTTGGTTGTCTCAGTAGCAGCTCGAAGCATGTCGGTATCGGTCCCTCTGAACACAATTGAGGTTCCGTATACGCCTGCACGAGAGAATGGATAACTCCCGATTTCAATCTCCGGGAAAGTATTCTGGACTTCGGTTAATTCGTGAGCGATGTGACTCTCTCCTAAGGGGACTTCTAGGCTACAAGAGCGAACGGTCGTGCCGCTGACGAGATGGATTGTTGGCAACATGGCTTGAAGTACACTTGGAATTCCTGCCATAACGTACACATTTTCAAGGAAGAAACCTTGCGGACCTCCGGTTAAGTTTTCTATGAGCTGAGCGCCGCGTGGTATACGAGCCATCCGTAGTCGACTTGTGATCGTCCTCTCCGGAGCACTTTGTTTTTTGATTCTGTTGGCAATGGTTTCGTTAACTACTAGCGGAACATCAAACGCAAGCGCAACGCTCTCAGCGGTAATATCGTCATGCGTTGGACCTATACCTCCCGTGGTGAAAACATAGTCGTGGTTTGTGCGCACCGCATTAATGGTATTGGCAATAACTTTGTGATCGTCGGGTATTACGCGCGCTTCAATCACATTAATTCCTCTACCGTTTAAGTATTTAGCGATGTACTGCAAATTTGATTCTCGAGTTCGACCGGAGAGTAACTCGTTTCCAATGAGCAGTACGCAGCAAGTAACTTGTTTCATTTGTTTCAAGCAGGTTAATTACAAAAAAGTGGTCCGTAGATGTAGCGAAATTCTAGACACCCACTTTCAGGTCATCTCGATGGGTAAGTTCGAAGACCGAAGGCGGTAGAAGCTCTGTACCAATGTTATACGTTGTGTCAATTACCACAAATATGGTGGTTGTTATGTATCAACTATTTTTACTACAATTCTCGTACGATGATGCTAAACAATCGTTACCACGGAAGTGAATTAGAGGACTTGTTACATTCATAATGAGTGAAGAACATTCTTGCTCGGAATATTCGTTAGCATTGGGCGAAAGTATGCGAGGGACAGCGCCACGTGTCGACTTTTGGCTGCTGCTCGAGTACCCAGAAATGTGGACTCGTGATCCTATCGATACGAACAAGCTACCCACTGAGGTTCAACATTGGTTAGAGCGTACTGTCACGTCGCTTCGTGACAACGGACGTTTTCCGCGGGTACAGATGATTCGCAGAGACCGCAATAAGCGTTCGGCATACAGTTTGTACGTCGCTGAGCAGGGTACTCTACGACATCATATGGTGCGTTCGTACGACGACATACTCGATCTGGATGTTCACAAATCGGAGGGCGAACGAGTCTTATCGAATATGTACTTCATTTGTACTCATGGTACACGAGACAAATGTTGCGCGACATTTGGATATCGTACTTGGAAAGTATTGCACAAATTATCGATCGATCAAGTGTGGCAATGCAGTCACTTAGGAGGACATCGATTTGCTCCAAACATTTTGGTACTACCCCAGGGCAGACTCTACGGGCGCGTCCACGCAAAAAAAGCCAAGAGTTTCTATCGAATTATTGAAAACGGTGAAATTGCAATCGAATATGTACGCGGTCGCTCCGAATTCGGAGCTGCTGAGCAGGTTCAAGAAATTGGATTAGAACCCGTACGTGACGGTCCACTAGACATTCGTGAAAGTTGTTCTAAAAAAGAGTTTAAAACGGTGTATCCGTTTATCGAAACTTAGTATTTCCGTCTTTTAGTTCAGTCAAAACCCAGGAACGCAGTTTTTCTGTTTGTTCGGATACATCTCCGTAGACGCGAAACGGCTCACCTATGTTGAGTGTATATCGTTGCCCAGTTTTGTGTAATAGTTCTCGGAAGATCGTTATGTCTTTCAGTTCTGAATTAATGTACCAACTGAGATAATACAAGAAAGTGTTGCGACCCTTGATGTGCATCGGTAGCACATCAATTTGATACTTTTGTGCTAGATTTAATGCTGTGATTTGCCACGCTCGCTCCTGTAAACCTTTGATTGTTGGACGAGCGAGTCGTCCGGACGGGAAAATCACCACCAATCGTTCACTCTTGATTGCTCGAATCAGGGCACTGATCGTCTCTCGATTTCGCGTCGCCGTTCGCATTTCATCGCGCCATTCAACAGGAATAATAGTGTCACTTAAGCCTGGTGACGCTCTAATAGCATCTCGATTTGCTACAAAGATGATGTCATCTCGAATGTGTTTGAGCGCATCGTAAACTGCAATACCGTCGGCGATTCCGGCCGGATGGTTGGGTGTTAGGATGGTAGCACCAGTTTTTGGGACGTATTCCAAGCCTTTTACTGTAAGTTTCAACTTCAGTAAATCCGACATGTAATCGAATGTTTCGCGTCCTCGCAGTGGAGCAATCTCATCGGCCATGCGAATTGCTTTTTTGTACCCCAGAATGCCATCGCCAAGGGTGCGAATGAGCCGCCACGTCGTTGGGCGTTGCATCAGATTGACTGCCCGTTCTTCAATCAAAACGTCGACGATGTGTGCGTCACGCTGGGGTTTCGCGTCCGTATAGGGCGAAGTGATTGAGACTGGTTTCACGTTACATACACTTATTAGGAAATGCCTCGGCGGTTTATTTCTGGGTCCGACGTGGAGTCATAAAAAGGTTGGTTCCATCGACTTCCTGAGCACATGATATTGAGTTTATTTTAGGGACTTATAGAGATGATTACACAAAGTGTAAGTATCCTACCTTTTGACGGTTCATTGGAGTAACTAACGCTAACGCTCCTCGCCGTCCAGATGCCCCAATCCCGGAGGCCAAGATATTCAACGCAGCATTGATGTCTGCGTTGCCACTGTGTCCGCAAGACACGCACTGAAACTGTGCTTGGGTCTTGCGATTCTCGGTATCAATATGTCCGCATTGATGGCACTGTTGCGAAGTATAGTGCGCTGACACTTTTGTTAGAGTATGTGTTTTATATCCTAAGTAGATTGCTAATTGGTGCCAGCCACTCTTTAATATTTCCCGATTTAATCCACTCTTTGCTTTGACCTTCTTACCGGGCTCATCGACCGTGCCTTTTGCACTCGCTGTCATGCCCTCAGTATTCAGATCCTCGATGACCACCTCACTGGCGGTATTCGCCAGTACTCTGGAGGTCTGGTGACACCAATTTGCTCGCTGATTCGCTAATTTATGCTGGGTTTTCGCGCAAAGATACCGAGCTTTCTTCCGACGATTAGAGCCCTTCTGCCGCCGCGCCATCATACGTTGGTAACGTTTCACTTTGGCCTCCAACGTACGGGTATTGGGTAGATCGATAATCTCACCAGTACTCACACCAATTTGTCCAACGTTTCGGTCGATACCTACCGCGATGCCGTTGTCCCGTTGCTCGGGAAGATCGACTTCGTAAGTGACCGAACAGTACCACTTACCACATTCCTGCCGAACCGTAGCGTTAATCGGTTTTGCATCTGGGTACGGGTGGCTGCGGCGTTTCAGAACGAACCAGCCGACCTTGGGGATATTTAGTTGTTGATCTCGACCACAGGGTTTTATTTTGACGTTCCAACCGATAGTGAAACTGTCATCGCCGCGTTTACTCTTGAATTTCGGGAACCCTCTGGTGCCCGGTATTAGTCGGTCGGCGAGTCCTCGAGGCACCACAGTGTTATTATATACAGTATAAACTACGCTGTGTAATCATCCCTATAAGTCCTTTTTTTGTAGTTGTGTGTGGTCATCCATGAACATAATCCGTACCTACTATAGCGGTTTTACGAGAACACATGAGACTCTACAAAAACAGATACTAATGCGGCGTTGAATATTTTGGCCTTGGGGACTGGGGCATCTGGACGGGGAGGAGCGTTGGCGTTGGCCACTCCGAAGAACCGTCAAAAAGTAGGAAAGCTACACTTTTTTTAGTATTCCCTATAAGTCCCAAATGTATAGGTATGTTTATAAGAGCACATGAACACTAACTCTCATAGGAACAAACTCTTCCGGTTCCTTCGTTGCTCTATCGTTTGTATGTTTTTTTCAGCAAACGTTGACGGATTTGCTCAGGACGAAATCAATGAAACTGACATCGCGGCTCTAATTGACAAGGTAATTGGAGATAGTTCCACAAAATTGCCATCGTTGCGACTCTGTGCTTATACGCAACTAACAACCATTACTGATGTGGGCAGTATTCTAGATCGATTTGATCCAAGTTGGGGGTTGGGGATGGAGTGGCAACTACTCATGGTCAACGGTCAAGACCCAACGGATCAACAATTCAATGAATACAAACCAAAACCCTCCAAGCGCCATCCTGCATTACTTAATTTTCAATTCATTGACACCGATTCAATGCAACTTGTAAGTCAGTCTTCATCGACTTTAAAGTTTGCTTTTAACGTTCTACCCGGTGCATCGAAAGGACTGAATCAACATGTGGTCAATCACTTAACCGTGGATCGGTTCAAACAACAGTTGATTGAGTTGAGGAGTTTTGCTCCGGAACCCTTTCAGATCGAATCATGGATGCACGTCAATGAATACACCAATGTTTCAACTTTTCGTTTTGAAGAACAGACGAACAGTTCGGTTTTGGAACAGGTCACATTCAAGCTGAGTGTAAGTTCCGGTGAGCGATCATTGGAACGCGAAGTTACCAAAAGCTACTCAAATTTTGACTGTTCTCAGCGAGGAATTTTTGAACCATTCACAGACGATAATCCAAGCGTTCCGTCGAATCTGAGAGAGCCATCAATTCCACAAGATTCCACACCCAATTCAGGCGATCCTATTAGTCGGTGAGCTATGCCTTGGGTTAAGCTTACGGTGACATTAACGCAAGATAGACTTGAAGAGACCGAGGAAGCACTACTCGGCCACAACGCTCAGTCGATCACCGTAACGAGTACCGAGCATGAGACATTTCTAGAAAAAACTTTGCACGAGTTACCACGTTGGGAACATGTTCAAGTCGAAGCACTCTTCTGTCTATGGAATGACATTCGAGAGGTTCAAACAACGCTTAGGAGACTAGATTTGAAGATATTAGACATCAGTTTTGTCGGTGATGACTGGCAATCCATGAGCGTACCTCGGGTTCCGTTGGACTTTAATGGACTACGGGTGGTGCCCCGGAACCATCCAGTATCAGACTTAACAAACACTGTTCGATTAGAACCTGGGCTAGGTTTCGGTACTGGCGAACATCCTACGACCAGCATGTGTCTTACTTGGTTAGCAAACAACCCACTTCAGGGTTTAAACGTTTTGGATTTTGGTACGGGCTCCGGAATTCTTGCGATCGCTACAAAAAAACTTGGAGCCCAACGGGTCGATGCGGTTGATATTGATCCATTAGCACTGCAAACCGCTCGAGACAACGCACGTTACAATGACGTGGACGTTTCGGTTATGGAGCAATTGTCGCCCACGAGACGCTATGACCTAATAGTTGCCAACATCTTGTTGAACACCATCGTAGAATTTGCATCTATTTTGACGACCCATCTAAATCCCGGCGGAGTTATTTTGCTCACTGGATTGCTGCCAAGCCAGATCGAACAAGTTAAGTCTACCTATGTAAATGTCAAATTTGATGCAGTTTATCATCGGGAAGAATGGCGGCTTCTAGTGGGTAAAAAGAACTCGAACCAATCAATAGGAATGCAGTAAATTGTCTTCGTTCGTAGCTCGGACCGCGTTATTGAGTGTATTTGATAAATCGAATCTAGTAGACTTTTCGCGCGAACTTCAAACGCTTGAGTGCAAGCTCATAGCTAGCGGCGGTACTGCTGCGACGCTAGGCGGCGCGGGAATCGACCATACATCGATTGAGAATTTGACCGGATATCCCACCATGATGGAAGGTCGGGTAAAGACCTTACATCCGCTCGTACACGGGGGAATTCTCTCACGACGTGAGAAAGATCGTTCAGAGGTGGCGAAATACGACATCGTAGAAATTGATGTTGTTGCAGTAAACCTTTACCCTTTCAAGCAAGTGACCTCACAAGAAGGATGTACCCAAGAACTTGCGGTTGAGAACATCGACATTGGTGGACCTACATTAATTCGAGCAGCTGCCAAAAACCACCAGTTCGTGCTTGTCGTCGTGGACCCTAGTGATTACGAAGAAGCGATTCTTCGGATAAAAGAAGATACTGCAGATTTGGACTTTAGGTACAAAATGGCCACTAAAGCGTTCTCGCACGTCGCAGCTTATGACGTCTCAATCGCACGATATTTCTCCCGCGCTGATAAGTTTCCTGATTCAGCATTTCTAGCACTATCCAAGAAATGCGAATTAAGATACGGCGAAAATCCACACCAAGATGCTGCGTTGTATTACGACGATCCTTGCCAAGTTGGAACTGTATTGACTGCGAATTTACTACAAGGCAAGGAGTTGTCGTACAACAACATTGCAGATGTCGACGCAGCACTCGATTGTGTTAAACATTTTTCGCAATCAGCATGTGTCATAGTAAAGCATGGAAATCCTTGCGGTGTCGCAATTTCACGAAATGCACGGGAGGCTTACGAAACCGCGTATGCAACGGATCCCACATCAGCTTTTGGTGGTATATTGGCTTTTAACGTACCCTTAGACGGACCGACACTCACGGCAATCATAGAACAGCAGTTTGTAGAGGTTATCATTGCACCCAAGATCGAAACTTCTGCGCAGGAAGTCGCTAGGCGACGTAAACACCTACGGCTATTGGAACTGGGCGTACCGTTTGTAAAAACCAACCAACGTCAAATTAAACAAGTGTCGGGAGGGTACTTGTTGCAGGATGCAGATAACAAGGGATTGGAGTTCGCCAGTACCAAATGTGTTACGAAGCGCGCGCCAACTGCATTAGAACAACTGGATTTAGCTTTTGCTTGGGATGTCGCATGGCACGTGAAATCGAACGCGATCGTCATTGCGAAAGATCAACGAACCATTGGAATTGGAGCAGGCCAGATGAGTCGCGTTGTGAGCACTAAAATTGCATCTTTGAAAGCGCAGGAGGCCGGTTTGCAATTAGCCCAGTCGGTGTTAGCCTCCGATGCAGCGTTTCCATTTCGAGACGGTATAGACACTGCAGCCGCGGCCGGTATTAGCGCGGTGATTCAACCAGGCGGTTTGCGTCGAGATCAAGAAGTCATCGATGCCGCTAACGAGCATGGTATTGCGATGTTATTTACCGGTATAAGACACTTTAAACATTAGCATACAGTAGACAGTCATATGAAAGTGCTAGTAGTTGGATCAGGTGGTCGTGAACACGCATTAGCGTGGTGCCTCGCGCAGTCCGACGAAGTATCCGAAGTACTTGTAGCCCCAGGGAATCCCGGTACTGCCAGCGAAGCAAAAGTTCGAAATCTCTCTTTGAGTGTATCAGATCACCTTGCGATTAAAGAAGCTGTAGGTGCCAACGAGATCGACCTAACCGTCATTGGCCCGGAACAACCAATCGTTGCTGGTTTAGGCGACTATCTCACGAAAAGTGGGTATAAGTGTCTTGCCCCAACGATGTCAGCCGCGCAAATCGAAGGGTCAAAGTCTTTTGCCAAAGAATTCATGAAAAGGCATGATATTCCGACTGCACCCGCATTTGTTTCTCAAGACATAGAAGAAGCATGTTCGCACATCCGACGATGTGATTTTCCCATTGTGATCAAGGCAGACGGCTTAGCTGCTGGGAAAGGTGTAGTCGTTGCTACATCATTAGATCAGGCACTCAACGCCGCTCGCAACATGTTATCCGGTCGTGCATTCGGGGAAGCCGCTTCGACCATTGTGATCGAAGAATACCTGAAGGGAGAAGAGGCAAGTTTTATCGTGCTTACCGATGGCGACAACGTGCTGCCGTTTGCGACGTCTCAAGACCACAAGGCATTAAACGACGGCGACCGAGGGCCGAATACTGGTGGTATGGGAGCATATTCTCCTGCACCGGTGATTGACGTCGATGTATACACGAAGACCATGGACCGCATTGTGACTCCGACAATTCAGGGAATGCAAGAAGAAAACAATTCGTATAGAGGTTTTTTGTATATTGGTTTAATGATTTGCAACGGTGATCCGTACGTGGTCGAATACAACTGCCGGTTTGGTGATCCTGAAGCCCAACCAGTATTGATGCGCTTGCATTCAGACTTTGCGAAACACTGTCTCGCGGCGACTGAACCTGACGGACTGAAAGGACATCAATTGAAATTTAACCAAAACTGTACGGTCGCCGTAGTGCTTGCATCGCCTGGATATCCCGGTAAATACAAGACGAACTTACCAATCAACGGTCTCAACTCGAACGTTCCCGGTACTAAAGTGTTCCATGCTGGTACGAAGGAGGATCAAGGTCGCTTAGTTACGAGTGGAGGTAGAGTCTTAACCGTAGTTAGTTCAGGGCCGACCGTTGAACTGGCCCAACGAAACGCTTATGCTCGTGCAAAGAAGATTCAATGGTCCGGTGTGCACATGCGCACAGATATCGGTCACCGTGCAATAACACGGGAACGCAAGAAAACAGTGTAATTGTGTGGGATCGAAGAAATTGCCATCGATAAACGATCAAAGATCGTCAAAAATGCCAGGAATGATTGATCGATTCATCGTTCTGATTGATGCTAGTTTGCGGACTTTAACTGGATTAAATCGTCGTTTGAACGAGTCAGTTAGCGAGTTTCCGAAAAACCGAAATCTGAGTCCAGGGGAAGCTACAATTTCTGCCTCCCTTATGCGCGTAAATCACACCGGGGAAATTTGTGCCCAGGGTCTGTACGAAGGGCAGGCATTTGTCGCGAGAGACATGGCAACTAGGCAGCATCTCCAAGAGGCAGCGGCCGAGGAAGTCGTACATTTAAATTGGTGCCGAATGCGGCTACAGGAACTTTCGAGTCCGACTAGTATTTTTGCTCCATTTTTCTTTCTCGGTTCTGTGGGGATCGGTGCCTTAACAGGGGCGATGGGTGATAAGATTAGTTTAGGTTTCGTCGAAGCGACTGAAGATGAAGTTAGAAAACACATCGACCGACACCTAGCTCGGGTACCAGAAGACGACGAACGAACACGAGCCATTCTCTACAAGATACGCGAAGATGAGATTCGACACGGTGTGGACGCTTTAAAATCCGGAGGGATCGAATTCCCCAGTTTCATAAAAAGTGCCATGACTCTAGTGTCTACAGTCATGACCGAAACAACACGCCGAATCTAGTCCTAGGAAGAGCTCAAAATTAATCGACAAATTCTAGTATGACTTATTGTTGCTGAGCGGTGGGTGATATATGAGCTGGACACAAACCCCGTCCGGGTCAATCACATAGAAGCTACGAGCACCATCTCGATGTGTTTTTGGTTCTTTGTCGATAGGCACATTGTTGTTCGTAAGGTGTGAATACCATTCGTCCACCTGTTCCTGGGATTCCAAGATAAATCCGATGTGGTCTAATTTAGAATCCCGATGAGTACCTCGATGAATAGCGAGGTTGTCAGTACCGTTGGTCAAGTAAATGTTATCGTTGTCAGGTTCCCATTCCACTTGCATTTTCATGACTTCGGTATAGAACTTCCGACTGGCTTCAAAATTTGTGGAAGTCAGAGCAACATGGTGTAATCCCTGAGTTGATAAAATGGAAGTTGTGTCTCTCTCTTTACTCTGTGGTGCGGCCCCGGGCGCATGTATCGTAAGTGTGTGGGTGATTGCGATTCCTGAGCGACGTAAAAGATTTGATATTGGACAGCATTCATTTTCGGCGAGGGCCAGTGCGCGGTTCAATTTTGGTTCAGAGAGAGAATCTCCAAAGAAATCAAAATGTAGATGAATGGTATCTAGTTCGCTTAACTTAGACTCGTCGGGAATCAAAGACACCTGTGTGAGACATTCCTGAATATCCACCTTGGACTTACGCAAAACGTGGATTACCGAGACGGTCTTAGAACTTCCGATTCCTAGCAGCACAAGTTCAATCGATCCCAGTCCCTTACCGCCAATGTCTACATGTTTGCCCGCTCTGAGTAAGATTCGATGTCCAGAATTTGTAGTTCCAACTAGGTTCTTTTGCGGTTGCCAGTTCACCTTAACTTTCATATTTCATTCTTGTTTTTTAAGTAGCGTAGGGAGCACAGATGGTTACCGTTTTTGATCTTGATAGTTTGCACATGGAATACTCACTGGGGCGAACGAACATGCTAAACGCTTTTAGTACTCTGGATTTTGCGAGGTTTCACGAGACAGAGGAGATCATATGAGTTTAAAGACTACCTGCCGTGTAGTCATTGCTGAGTAAGCCTATGCGACTAAATGGAAAAACTATTTTTGGTGATATTCTAGGGGGGATTACTGCGTCGGTTGTGGCGTTGCCGGTAGCTTTGGCGTTCGGTATCGCATCGGGTATGGGAATTCTTGCTGGACTTTACGGCGCAATCGCGATGTGTCTCATCGGCAGCATTTTCGGTGGGACTAAGACACAAATATCCGGTCCGACGGCTCCGATGACCGTAGCGATGACCGTGGTGATAGCATCCTATGCGGACGGTAGTATTCCGCAAGCTCTAGTAATTGTCATTTTTGCAGGTGTTATCCAAGTTCTTCTCGGTTTATCAAGGATCGGTCGTTTCGTAGTCTATACACCCTATGTTGTGATTTCGGGTTTCATGACAGGTATCGGTCTGATAATCGTGCTCGTGCATCTTCCGCCGATTCTCGGTGCAAGCACGCCGAACGGTGGTGCTCTCGGGGCGATGACCGCGTTACCAGAAGCACTTAGTGTGGTAAATGTTCACGCAGTTTTAATCGCCGTAGTAACTGTTGGGGTAGGCCTTTTCTGGCCAAAACGCTTCTCCCGCTTAATACCGGCACCAATGTTGGGTTTAATCTTCGGTTGCGTCATAGGACTATTGTGGTTAGACGAAGCACCTAGGTTGGCGAGCATGCCAATGGGATTACCTTCCTTTTCGCTTGAGTTCCCTAATGTCGGTTTTTTGCTACGCGCGATCGAACCAGCCCTCATTCTCGCTCTGCTTGGCTCAGTTGACAGTTTGTTGACATCTCTTGTCGCCGATTCCATGACGGGAACGAGCCACAACTCGAACAGAGAGTTGATCGGTCAGGGCTTGGGAAACATCACCGCAGGATTGGTAGGTGGGCTTCCAGGTGCGGGGACAACAACATGCACGGTTACCAACATTTTGTCCCATGGTACGACGAGATTGTCTGGATTGGTCTGTGGTATCGTAATGTTGACCGTTGTACTATGGTTTGGGAAGTACATACCACCGATCCCGTTTTCTGCACTCGCGGGAGTCATGGTGTTGGTCGGTATCGAAGTTGTCGACTGGAATTTATTAAAACGGCTCCATCGGATTCAAGCGTACTACTTAAGTGTAGTGCTACTCACGTGCGGATTGACTATCTTCGTAGACTTAGTCACTGCGGTTGCAGTCGGTCTGATTGTCGCGGGTCTCACACATGCTGCACAATTAGAATCCCTTGAGCTGGATAACTTGAGATCTGTTCCATTGTTGGATTGGAAATTTCTACACCAACTTGATCCCGATGATCCTGCTTTTGAAAAGAAAGTATCCGATGCTTGTATCGACTTATTTTCCGCGAGAGTTGGGATCGTCGAATTTAATGGCGTCTACACGGTTGCGTCGTCTCGGGAGTTGTCGACCATAATTGGTGAGGATGTCAAAGATCACGAGATCGTTATTTTTGATTTTTCAAAAACGGTTCACATCGATGACAGTGTCGCCATGGTTATCGTGCGTTTGATCAACGTAGTAATCAATAGCGATACAAAACTCATCATCACTGGTCTTAGAGGTGCGGTCGCCGATACACTTAATTCGTTAGCTGTACTGCATCGAGTTCCCAAAACCCACATTGTCCCTGACTTGGACGAGTGTAGAGTTCTTGCAAAAAAAATTCTCGCAGTCTAACGAAGGAAGTTTTAGCTCGCTAAAATTGAATTGTCGTTTTTGAAAAACGTAGGAATAGTTATGGGATTCGCACTTTCAGAAATCAATTTACGGAGCACCGCGTTTTCACCCCAAGGTCGAATTCCTAAAGATCACACAGGTGACGGTGAAGATTATTCACCGCAGTTGTCTTGGTCTAACGCTCCTGATAACACGGAGTCGTTCGCAGTAGTGTGCCACGACCCCGACGCACCTCTCATTACTCCACTCGGTTACGGATTTGTGCACTGGGTACTTTATGGGATTCCACGACTCGTTTACGAACTGCCAGAAGATTGTGAGGAATACGTTCATGGAAGAAACGATTTTGGCAACATCGGATACGGAGGGCCGATGCCTCCACCAGGTCACGGAACACACCATTATTATTTTTGGATCATAGCACTCGATTCGATGATTTCACTACCAGCAGGACTACGTTTACCGGAACTCTTTACAGAGATTGAACCTGCGGTTATCGGGATGAACCGCCTCATAGGCACTTACTCGCGGAACTAAGCTCAGAAGTTTCGAATAGAGGGCCCTCGATGTGCAGAAGTGGGTGGTAGGCTTCCAATTTGGCGGTAAAGTCTTCGCGGATTCTGAAATCGTAGTTATTGGTTAAAGAGGTGACGTATATTAGCTCAGTCAAACTTTGGTTTTGTACTTCGGGTTTCTTGTGGGGTTAATGCTTCGGGCTGAGAATATTTTGCAGGTTTGTACTGTTCTACCGAGACACTGTTTCACGGTAGAAATCGAGAGTTTCGGCGACCATCGCCGTGATCGTCAAATCTTGTGCTGAGTCCCATACCGGTAGAAAATCTCGTTTTGCTTGCTCGAAGTTTTTAACCGTTCGTTTAATCTTCGCGGACACATTGACGGCGGTCAGCGACTCGACAAGATAGTTGTTCGGTATTAAATCGGTGGCAATCCCTGTAGAAGTAGATACTACGACTAGTTTAGCCTGAAGTGCTTCTAGTACAACATACCCAAATCCTTCTCGATCGGAGGTAACCACTAGGAGTTGGTGAACAGCGAATAGATCTTGAATATCAGCGCGTTCCCCCAGAAAGTGTACTCGATCCTGTAAACTAAATTTGTTGACTTTTGAAGCAAGTGTCTCTCGCTCAGGACCATCTCCGACAATGGAGATTTGGAGGGGGATGTCTTTCCACGCCTCAATTAACACATCAAACCGTTTGACCCGAACCAATCTACCGATGGCTATAGCTTTAAGGTTGTGATTCATGAACAACCATTCAATATTGTTCGGATTTGAGGATGTTCTATTTTTCTCGCAACTGCTGGACTGACCGCGATTATTGAGTCAAAGTTCTTGTAGAGTTGGGGTTTGATGTTTAGGTTATGCACAGTCAAGATACACCTACTTGTGTACCGGTGGCGCGTAAACGAAACAACTCTTGCAGCTTTGCGACCATGAGCATGTACTATTGTGGGATTAATCGCACGCACCCTTCTAGTGAATTCGGACAACAGAAATGGACTGTACCTCCAGCGATCAAAAGGAATTTCTCGAAACTCTATAGAGCTATCGAACAAACAACCAAAAGACTTATGAGCAAGAATGACGACTGTACATTGGTTTCGTACGAGGCCGTGCGCTAAGTCTCTCACGTGTCTCTCGATCCCACCGCCCGTATTCGGACCACTTATTGCAAAACAAATCTTAAGTGAATCGTGATGATCCGCTAGATCGTTACGCTCGGTGAATTGATTCATGGTGTTGTGTCGGAAGGAGTCTCGCGTTGTCTTGATTCAAGTTGCGCCGCGTAGATTCGTGTTGCCACAATTTCTAGAGCACGAGCATGAGTAACCGGCGTTTCGGACACTTTTTCCGGTAACGAGATCACTAAACTACCATCTAGTTCTATATCTTGTGGATCTGCAGGTTGCTCTTCGATGATCTCCTTTTGCTGTGTAGCGGTACGCCATTGGAAGAAACGAATGGTCGGTGGCAGTTGCTGAGGGATTATTTCCCCACAATCTTTTTCCTTAAATACTCCTACCTCACCGCTCAACGGTGCGGCGACAACGTGTACGTCGAGGGGTACAAGTGATTTCCAACCTCGAGTTAGCTGAGCAAGATAAACACCTCCCAAACCGTGTCCAACCATTGTCACTTTAATAATCGAGTCGTTGGACGCCAAAAGCGATTCGAGCTCCTTAGTCACTACATCTATGGATGAATCGGGACAGTCGCTCGGATCCCAGCGGACAAAATGAGTTTCGGTGTTTTCGTCGTCCATGAGTTTTAACGGACGAATCCATTCATAACCGCTAGCGTTTCCGTCGTGTATTGCGATCAGAATCCGATTGATGTTTCTACTCTCTGGTTCGACTCTGTGAAGACCCAAAGATAGATCCATGAACGCAGATTGGGTATCGTTTCTTTCATTGTTAGGAGCAATCAGATCATGTATATTGATATCTGTTTGTGCGTGAACAAACAGTGCTGAGCAGAGAACTGTCCAGGTCAAAGTTGCCTTGATACCTGTCCAAATCATTTTTATTCGTCGCTGAAGTACGGCTCGTTGGTTACCACTGTATATGTGGTTATGGTTCTTTGCTTGGATTTGTTGGATAGACTTCTGTCAACGTGTCAGCTTCATACACGACCCCACCTTTGATCACATACAGGAGATCGGTCGAAGCACGAATGTCGACAATAGGGTCGTGTTCTAGTACTACGATATCAGCTAGTTTACCGACTTCGATTGTGCCGACGTCCTCTACAATACCGAGCATTTCCGCACCATGTCGAGTCGCCGCGCGCATTGCTTCGAAATTAGTAAACCCACCTTTAGCTAAACTCCACAATTCCCAATGGAACCCGAGTCCCTGCAATTGACCGTGAGAACCTACACCCACTTTTCCGCCGGCAAGAACAATTTTGTGGGATTGTTTAGCTTGTAGTTGAAAGACGTGGTCTTCTTCATGAACCCAGAAAGAACGTCGCAGCTTACCATCAAGTAGTTGATGAGGGATAAAGTTCCGTAGTTTGTCGTCACGAAGGGGGGATTCTTTTGCGATGAAGTAGTTTTCACCGCGAGGTCCACCGTAAACCACTAGGAGCGTCGGGGTATAAGCAATTTGTGATTGAGCGATTAATTCAACTACGTCTTGGAACATCCCAATTACGGGCAAACTGTGTTCGTTACCGCTGAAGCCATCAATTACGTGTGTTAGATCGAGTTTAGTGTCCAAAGCACCCTCTGCCGTGGGCATGACTTTAAGTTCCGCCGCGGCCTGGAGCAACCAATGTCGTTGTTGTCGGTTACCGGCAATATATGCTTTGATGTGTTTGACACCATAGTTCTCCACGTAGTGTTGAAGTACTTTTTTGGCATGATCTAGATTTTCGAAGTCATGGTCGCTGAACACACCGGGGCCAGTAGAAAGGACGCGAGGACCGATCATCTTACCAGCGTCGACGAGATCGCCGTAGTCGATAACGTCTACCGTGCTTGGTTGCACATCGGTTGCGGTTGTGACTCCGTAAGCAAGATTAGCTCGAAGAGACCATAAATCAGGGTCCAGGACATTTCGATACATCGTGAAATGAGCATGAGTGTCCACATATCCTGGGTAGAGGAAAGTTCCTGACACATCTACGACAGTAGCTTCCGGTGGAATCTCTATGTCCGCACCAATCGCCTTGATTCGGTCACCTTCGATAAGGACTTTCGTGTTGTTCAGTTGTTCGTTTCCCTCAGTTGCCATTGTCGAAACGGTACCACCAACTAGTGCGAGCAGCCCTTCAGGTTCGTGCCTTGCATGGTATATTTCGACAGGAATGTGGACAAGCGGGGAATCTTGGTCCGAGGTCGTGTCGGTCAGCTCTCCATTGTCGGACATGGTATCTTCGCAATCCTCGTCTTCGACGTTGTTTTCGACTAAACAATCGAAATTTGCTTCAATATCCGCTAAAGAGTGGTAAAAGATATTGTTTCCGACACTCCAATACACGATTGACGAGTCGTACGACCAACCAAGGTGGTCAACTCCTGTTTCAGCAAGTGTAATGTAGGGTAATTTGGGATCGTCGATCGACGTTTCAAAATTCGCTAAATCTGTTTGTAATGTCCGAAGCAGATACAGTTTGTTGGTATGTTGCACTAGTACATACTGTCCATTTGGTGATAGTTCTAAATTTCGAACGGGAATTTCACCTTCATCATAGTAAATACCGGCACCTTTGACACTGAAGTGCGTGCGAAAATCAGATCCGTCTAGTCGAATGGAGACGAGGCCGGAATTTCCAGATCTAAAGATTCCTGGATAAAGATAGGCATAAAGTCGATTCTCCTCTGGTCCCCAATGTTGATTTTTGAATCCGCGGGCGTGTCGGACTACACGGTCTTCAAGATCTCGGTTTACTAAGCTAACCTCGACAATGTCGGTACCGGGAGGATATCCAAAACCACCACCAGATACTTCGCGCTCGTGTGGTATTCCTCGAAATACGAAGATGGATTTTCCATCTGCAGACCAAAGAGGTTGAGAGTAGAACGCACTGTTTTTGGAGACTTTCGTAGGATTCTGGTTTTCTCTGGCTGGAACAGTCCATAGTGCGCCACCACTCTCAGCCCAACTTACGAACGAAATTTGCTCACTATCAGGAGACCAAGTCGGTTGTGCAGCGAACCCGGAAGCGTTCTTGACTCGCCACAGTTTGAGAGAGTCTAGATCGTATACATAGATGTCTGCCATCACCATGAACACAAACTTTCGTGCATCCGGTGAGAGCTCTAAGTCGTGTATCATTCGAGCTTTTACTGGTGATAGTCCAATTCGATAGGGGAAGTAAAGTCGAGGTCCTAGTTGCTGTGTAATGTTTACAGTGAACGGGATTTCTATTGCAGAGGTACTTTTGTCTTCTAAGACACTCTGGATGTCTTTACGCCACAATTTACCCTGAGCGGTGTAAACAATTTCAGTGTTGTCTGGGGTAAAAGTGTAGTTCGGAAGAATATCCCGCGTGAATCGAGATTCTTGATCGTCCCGTTGCACAGGGAACGCAAACCACTTATCGTCCCCGGTAACCAAATCTCGGATTCGCAGTCCGGTTTGCCCGTCGGCGCGTGTACCGTATGCTAGATAACGACCATCACTAGACAATTGTGGCCGAAATGCACCACCGGAAGATCCCGTCATCGTGTCTTCGTAGTTGTTCTTTAATTCCCGTCGTACAACTTGCCATATAGGTAATCGAAGGTTGTACCCAAAACCACCGTATTTTCTTGCGTAGAAAAGGTATTTGCCGTCGGGGCTGTACACAGCACCTAGGGCATTATGACGTGAGCTGCGTGCAGCTGACTTGTTGGCCGAGGTGATTCGAACCCCGGAACCTCCATTAAGATGAAAAGCCCAAACTTCATATGTACCGAGCCCCCAAGAGGTTTTCGAGACGATGACATGGTCTCCCCTTGGCGACCACGACGGCGAAGCAAACAAAGCGTCGTCACTAGCATCAGACAAATTGCGCGGATTTTCCCCGTTTGCATCCATGATCCACAGATCTTCCTTGCCCTCGCGATCTGAAATAAACGCTATCTTGGACCCGTCAGGCGAAAAAACGGGTTGGGAATCAAATGCCATGCCTGAGGTAAGCTGCTCAGCCTCACCGCCACTAAACGGTAGGGAGTACAAGTCCCCCAAAATTTCCAGCACCAAGGTACGGTTCGCTGGTGAGACATCCACGGCGAGCCAAGTTACCTCATCAGTGGTAATATTTACCTCTCGGGAACCCTCTAACGGGAGGTTTGCCATTACTACCTCGACATAGATCACCGTGAATAGTAGTAGAACTATTACTCTCACGAGAACGAGCGTGCCTTAGCTTTTTGGCTATGAGTATTTTTTTCCAGTTGATCTTGGACACGTTTTAATGCTTCACGAGTTTGCCTGAGCTCGCTAATTACATCTTCAGTATCCAATTCTTCTCGTAACGCGGCGAGCTGCTTTTCCTTAGCTTCTTGAACATTCGTTACGACGATTCCGATGAATAGATTAATAATCACGAAGGTTGCTATAACGACAAAGCTCAGAAAGTAAATCCACGCCCACCAATGGGCATCAAGAGCCACGTACATGATATCGGTCCAGTCTTCGAGCGTGACGATCCTAAATAACGTCAGTAAGGATATCCCTAGTGAATCCCAATGAGTGGGATCGATTTCGTGAAACAAGTGATACCCTGCAACACCATAAACGTAAAAAATCACCGTCATCAGCAGCACTACATTTATCATGCCTGGGAGCGAATGAATTAACGCCGACACGAGTATTCTCAGTTGTGGCAGGACTGATACGATACGCACCACTCGTAATAATCGAGCGATTCGTGCGATCATAGCTAATTCGCCTGTTGCGGGAATTAGACAAAACACAATGATCGCGAAATCGAAACAGTTCCAACCGTCTTTGAAGTAACCGTGAACCTTCGGATATTTGGCAGCCATTTTGGTCAAAGCCTCAACTATGAAGATCCACAAAATCACATCGTAGGCGTAATTAATGTAGTTGGAAAAGTGAGAGTGTATGAATGTTGACGTATCCAACCCGACCAAGATTCCATTGAACACAATGATCGTGATGATTCCGCAAGAGAACCAGTTACTCGAAACGACGTGATCGGCGACCCGCTGTAATGAGTTTAGAGACATAAACAGGAGATGAATGCTATCGTTAGAAACTTCAAAGACTTAGTACCGACTATTGGATTGCGTTAAATCAAGTTCAATAGAGAGTCGACGATGCGGTCTGCGCCCAGCGTACTGACCGAGACCCCTTGATTGTAACCGTAAGGAACTAGAACGACGGGACAACCTGCAGCTCTTGCACTCAACACATCGGTCTTTGTATCTCCTACGAATAGTGCGTTCGTCGGGAGTGTATTCAATTTCTCACACGCAAAAAGTAACGGGTCTGGTTTTGGTTTTGCTACAGTTAACGTATCTCCGCCCACCAGTACCCCAAAATACTTCCGAAGATCTAAGTGTTCTAATAACAAATGGGAAAGATCGAAACGTTTGTTCGTAACCACGCCTAATTTACAGTTGTTCTGTGCGAAGTGATGAATCGTCAATTTGACACCACTATAAGGTTTGCTAAATTCCGCGATGTGTCGACGATAGTAGGTGAGGAAGTAAGAATACAATTCTTCTAGTTCGTCGTCGGACGGAGTGTCTTTGTTGTTTAGCTCCAATGCGCTAGAAATAATTTTCTTCGCACCGTAACCAACCCAATGACGAGTGAGAGCAATGTCAACTGGGTTGACATTGACCTTTTCGAGCGTGAAATTGAGCGCGTTATGGAGGTCCGGGGCGGTGTCGACTAAGGTACCGTCGAGGTCGAATAAATATGTGTCGGTCATGTCTGAAAATTAGGACAATTCCGATCGCATTTTGTCGATAACTGTTTTGTATTTTTTACAACCGAAAATTGACGAGCCCGCAATGAAGAAATCTGCTCCAGCATACCGTGCTTCGCGAATATTCTCGAGATTTACTCCTCCATCCACGGCTAATCGTACATCTAAACAGTGTGAGTCGAGTACAGCACGAACCTTTGCAAGTTTTCGAAACGTCGCGGGGATA
The DNA here is from genome assembly GCA_964511425.1 of uncultured Pseudomonadales bacterium. Classification (GTDB taxonomy): domain Bacteria; phylum Pseudomonadota; class Gammaproteobacteria; order Pseudomonadales; family Azotimanducaceae; genus Bin55. The sequence goes on along the minus strand of CAZEFI010000001.1, from coordinate 11,427 downwards.
AACTGCTGCCCACCGAACCCCGGATTCACGCTCATGACCAATACGAGGTCGTAGTCTCCATGTAATTCGTCAAGCACATTTATAGAAGTCGAAGGATTCAACACGATACCTGCTTTAGCACCTCCAACCCTAATCTGGCGTAAAGCCGCATGTACATGATCAGTAGCTTCGGGATGTATGGAAATGTATGATGCACCACTTTGGAGAAAAGCATCAATCATGCTTTCGACAGGTTTAACCATCAAGTGGACATCGAACTCGGTATCAGGAAACCGGGTTTTGAGTGAATCGAGTACGACAGGTCCGAAGCTTAAATTAGGGACATAGTGATTGTCCATTACGTCGAAATGGATTAAGTCTGCGCCAGCGTCCATAACAGCTTGTACTTCGTTACCAAGCTGTGAAAAATCAGCGGCAAGTATGGAAGGAGCGATCACTGGTTTCACGGGTTAGATGCTAGTGTCCTTTGTTGATGATTCTAGACAAGATATTATCAGGAAACGTTGAGGAACGGATCAGTTTTTGAGCTTAGAAGTCGTTTGCAGAAACAAGAGGGATCTCTCTTGCTTCGTGACTATCTATTTTGGTGGGGAAACTTCGTTGTCGATCGTTGTGCGATTGCCAGACCACGCGGAGTTCCAATGTCAACCCAATCTCCCGAAAATATTTCACCAGTTATTTTTTGCTGGCCAATTAGATCAAAAATTAGGTCTTTAGTTAACGAAAATGGTTCCAACTTGCATTGGTCAAAAATTCTTGGGTGAATTACCGAGATTCCACAATACGTCAAGTCATGACGCGCCATATCTCTATCTTGGAAGCGATGTACGTAACCTGCTTCCAGGGCAAAATCTCCGTTGCTGTGCTCACGTGTGGGTATGAGTACAAGATGTGCATGAGTGACCCTGTAAGACTTTAGCTCTTCAAACGGATAGTTTGTCCAAATATCTCCATTGAGAAGAACGAACGGGCTACGGCCTAGATGAGGAAGTGCATTAACTATACCACCACCAGTATCTAAGAGTTTGTTTTCTCGACTCAGAGTGATATGTACTCCGAAGCGAGATCCGGTTCCTAAATGTTCAATGAACTGTTCGGCTAAGTGATGTACGTTTACAACGACTTCTTGGACTCCTGCTTTCTTCAGCCATCGAATCTGGTGTTCAATCAGTGGTATACCTTGAATTTCGATCAATGGTTTTGGCGTCGAATCGGTCAAGGGTTTTAGACGCGTACCGGGTCCAGCCGCGAGGATCATTGCTTTCAATGGTGGCGTGGTAATCGCAACAAAGTTTCTGGTATCACGTCTCGCTTGAGCCAGTGCCCTAGCGGTCTCATTGTTTCAACCTCTTCGCAAATATTTTGTGCTTTTCGCAGTGTTGGAAGTACATACTGTAGGTGGGTTGGTTGCTGGCGGCATATCCAGAGACGTACAAATATACCCGCTGCTTTAAGTAGACGCTGTAAAGCCGTAAGTCTCGTTGCTATTGAAAAGCCTTCCTGTGTAAACATTGATTTATGCGAGTCCGTTAATCCTTCGCACCAAAACGAACGAATCTGTCTATCAACTCTATCGTTATCATGATCCCAGTAACAGTCGTACATTAGCGAAGCAAGGTCGTAGGTGATTGGCCCAAACAGGGCATCTTGAAAATCCACAACACCTATATAGGGTGCATCATTCCGTACGAGTAAGTTACGACAATGATAGTCTCGGTGGATGGTAACCTTCGGGATCGCGGAAATTTCCTGAACTAGGAAATCTAAGTAACATTGAACTGATTCGGTTTGCACTTTTATCATCCTCTCACAAAGAAAACTACAAAATATTTCTAGCTCGTTAGTGAATCTTGTTGTTTCATATTGTGGGATTGCTGGATCATCAACCGCTTGAATGTTGCCTAAAGTGTGGAACGCTAACGCCAAGCAATGGTCTACATTGTGTCGCCCATAGTGTGTAAGAAAATCTTCCCTGCCAACATCTTCTAATAGAAAGTAGCCTTTATTGAGATCGTACTCGTAGATAGCTGGAACAGGTATTCCAAATTCTCTAAATATTTTTCCGAACTGCAAAAAACGATTATTTTGTTCCGTGTCGGGAGGCGAAAACATGAGCACATACGAACCTTTTTCTGTTTGGCAACGCCAAAATTTGCGAGTACTAGCCTCCGCTTGAAGCGGTGTTACTTCGCGCCAATCTGCACCAGAATGGGACGCAGTCCAAAGAAAGATTTCATGGTTATCTGGATTGAGCATAATCAAACCAAAATTTTAAAGTCATGATTGATCAATTGAGCAAACATAGCTGTTGTTTGACAGGATACACCTACGCCTTGTTATTTTGTGTTGTGTCAACGTCGACGTTAGCAGATTCTGACTTCGCGAAAAGCCTTTGGCGTACCGCAGAAACAGGGGTATGCGAAGGGTATTATGATGTAAATCTGTTAGTAGGTCAGCAAGAGAACGCGTCAAACGAAGATGAAATTCGGGTGCGTACAGACCATGCAGAGCTTGATTTGAAAGGTGTTACCAGGCTGTCAGGAGATGTTAATTTACAGCTTGGTGATATGTTCCTATTGACGACACAACTAGAAGTCGATACGGAAAACCAGATTTTCAAAACGCAGGAAGGTATGACCATCGTAAATGAGAACTTTGCGTTACGTGTTGCTGCGACGACCATTGAAGCTAAAGCTAGATTTCTTCAAGTACAGGGAGCCGACTTTGTTCTCCTCAAAGACGGATATCGTGGAACAGCGGAACATCTTACTGCGAGCGATCTGAGCGCGGATTTTGAAAAAGTGTCCATCACATATTGTCCGCCAGGGGTCAATTCTTGGCTTCTTTCAGCAGGTCGCATACGTTTAGATCGAAACCAAAATATTGCCATCGCGCGAGACGTGCAACTCAGTATTGCGAAACTTCCGACTTTCTATGTGCCCTACTTGCGCTTTCCTCTCACTGGTGCGAGGACCACTGGTATGTTACCGCCCAATTTTGAACGCAATAGCTTACGTGGTTATGAACTTGCTCTACCCATTTACATAAATTTAGCACCGAACTATGATTTGACCTTAACACCTCGATTGTCATCACAACAAAATCATAGTTTGGAGACGGAATTTCGTTACCTCACTCGGGTTTCAAATTCAGAGTTCCATGCAGTTTTTTTGCCGTCGGATGACCAGTATTTAGAGTTTTTGACGAGTCGGATTGACCGTACACCGGTGACATCGGAACAATCTTCACGCCGATGGTACGTAGGGGTTCAGCATAGCTTTGCAGTCGATGGATGGTTGGGCGATATCGATTACTCTTTTGTTAGTGACGAAGATTTTTTACGTGATTTTGGAGGCTCGATTGACGATCTTGGGCGCGTTGGACTCTGGCGAACAGCTTATGTGTCTAAGCTAGGTAGGGACTACCAGTTCAATGTTCTGAGTGAGCGATTTGAACCTTTTCGATACTGGGGTACGTCAGTATCAAAAATACCACATATCGAATATCGACACCAAATTGCAGTTTACGGGTTTAATGTTGGTTTTGATACTCATCTAGCAAGGCTTAAGTCTGCGAGTCTTACAGACGAATTTGATGTTGAACGCCGACACGGAAATGTTTTTCTTCAATTTCCAATTCGAAAAACTTGGGGAAGTATGAATTTCGAGGGTTCGCGAGCTTACACTTGGTTTGGGTTGCAAGGAGAACATCACACCCGCCACACTACGACTTTCCTAATAGACTCAAACCTTAAATTTGATCGTAAGGCTTCGCTGGTAGCTTCGTCGATGCAAGCATTGGAACCAAGATTTGTGTATGTGAAACGAGATTCGGGAAACGGGAGACTACCGTTTTCTTTTGATGTAGGTCCCCGCGCAGTTACGATGGAATCAATCTTAAACCCGACCCGTATCACAGGCTATGATCATTTGCCTTCTGTACATTCGATCGCACTAGGTTTACGCGCAAGCCTAGTCGACTTAGCTGTACATCGAAAGCAACTAGAGATACAGTTAGCAATTTCTGCACCGTTGGAGAGTTTTTTTTATAACCAACGCAAGACACCATCGTTTGGGCTAGCAGTTCTAGGTTCGTTGACCGGAGACTTACAATGGAGTGCTGCATATTTTCGATACTTCGATTTGATTCGGGAAGAAGCTAACGAGTTTCGTATAAGATATCAACAGGATCAGACTCGAGTGAATGGCTGGCTACGGTACGAGAAAGAAGCGGCCACCCTTCAAAGTTATGTTGATGTAGCCGTACCAGTGGCACGAGGATGGAGTCTGTATGGACGATGGCACCACGACTGGGAACACGACGCACACGTAGACTCTTACGTCGGAGTAGAGTTCTCAGGTTGTTGCATGGAATATCGCATACTCTGGCATCGAACCATTCGCTACGAATGGTTGCAATCAGAACAGATTCAATCCCGAACTGGAATCCGCTTTGAATTGTCCATGAAAGGACTTACTTCTTTTGGAGATAATGTCCTATCAATTGTAAATAGAAATATCAACTCACCCGTTAAAGTTTATTAGGAAGAGTACCATGATTGAGTACATTAAGAAAATTTGTCGATCATTCCATCAGGGTTCTAAAACCTTGATGCTGATGGTTACCTGTTTAATAGGTGGATATTCGACATACGCTGAGGTTGAGGTGTTAGACGGCGTCGCCGTGATCGTAAATGATTCGGTGGTAATGGTTTCCGAGATCGAAGAACGATATGAAAGTGTTTTAGCGAGTTGGGCGGCAACAGGTCTTGCGCAGATCCCACCCAAAGAAGAGGTTGTTGAGCAAATTCTCGAAGGTTTAGTCTTGGAAAGTATTCAAATCCAAGAAGCTGGGTTGCGCGGGATCGTCGTGACTGACGAAGAAGTCACCAACGCGGTTCGCGAGGTCGCGCAATCTCAGTATGAAAAGACGATTGAAGAATTTCGTGAACTTCTTGCTCAGCAAGGAGAGTCATACAACCAATTTCGAGAGCTTATTTATCGGCAACTGTTGATTGACAAGGTACAACGACGCTTGCTTCGAAGTCGAATCTATATTTCGCCACAGGACGTCGAAGATTTTCGAAAACTAGACTATTTTGACATTCTCGCGTCTGATCGGTTTCTAGTAGGACACATCCTTATTTCGCAAGATAGCTCGAATGCTACAAATGCAACGGATCTTCAATCGAATGCTGACGACTTAGTCAATAAACTTCGGGAAGGCGCAGATTTCGCGGTTATGGCTGTAAACCACTCTTCTGCCTCAACAGCGTTAGAAGGTGGTGATTTGGGATGGCGTCGTGCCGAGGAGATTCCACAATTATTCGTCGAGACAGTGCTCGAGATGGAAGTAGGTGACGTTTCAGATCCCATTCGGAACGAGCGTGGATTGCACATCATCAAACTTTTGGACAAGCAAACTTTGAAATCCGACCAAGAGCAAACTTTGGTCCGACACATTCTCATTCAATCCGATGCAATCAAATCTGAGGTCGAAGCAAAAAGAGAAATGGAGGACATTCGCGAACAAATCGTCAATGGTGAGGATTTTGAGGAACTCGCAAAACAACATTCCGACGATGCAGGTTCTGCTCGCGAGGGCGGTGAGCTTGGTTGGATTAGTGGCGACACAAGAGGAATAGACCCGATATTTTTGGAGGTCATGAATTCGACGGAAGTAGGCGAACTCTCCGATGTATTCGCATCAGGAGTTGGATGGCATGTGATAGAAGTGCTTGATCGTAAAGTAGCAGATGTGACCGAACAAGCTCTGAATAACTTTGCAATGAACGCGTTGTACAGCCGATTGTTTGAAGAAACGAAAAAAGATTGGTTGCAAGAGATTCGCGCCGAAGCATTTGTGAAAGTCATCCGAAATTCTTTTTAAGGCTTATTGCTACGTGTCTTGTTGAAAACCCGTAAACGGTTTGGCCAGCACTTCTTAGTTGCCGAGACTACGCTAGCTAGGATTCACGATGGTCTGGCAATTCAACCAGAACATCACATTCTTGAAATAGGACCGGGGCGTGGTGAACTCACCGCTGAAATACTTCGAGCGACCAATCATGTCGTTGCGGTTGAGATCGATCGAGATCTAACCAGATATTTACGCGAGCAGTATCCTCGCCTCGAAATCGTTCAAGCTGACATCCTCAAAGTCGATACACTCTTGTTTCGTGCTCGACGGGTGGTCGGAAACGTTCCTTACAACGTTTCGACACCTCTGCTCTTACGATTGGCTTCCATTGTAGATTGCGTGGATGTCCATCTTATGCTACAGAAAGAAGTTGTTGATCGCATTGCCGCAATTCCTGGCACCAAAGCATGGGGTCGTTTATCCGTCAAAATCCAACGGTTGTTCGATGTGTCACCATTGTTCCTTGTCGACCCAAGCGCGTTTGAACCACCGCCCAAAGTAATGTCGGCGTTTGTCCGACTTACGTATAAACCCACGCCTCTCGAGGCTCATGATCCAGTCTTGTTCGACACGATTCTGCGACATGCGTTTAGTCAACGCCGAAAGACCATAGCAAATAGTCTAACGTCGTTTCAGATTGATTGGGAGCGTATAGGGATTAACTCTTCACTACGTGCTGATCAACTGTCTGTTGCTGAGTACATTAGCATCGCTGATTCCGTAACTTTTTGACGATGTGCAGATGACAACATACGTAATTGGCGACACTCAAGGTTGTTTTATTGAGCTCACCAAACTTCTGAAGAAGATTCGCTTTGAACCGAAGAAGGATCGGCTTTGGTTTACTGGTGATTTAGTGAATCGCGGTCCGGATAACCTTAGCATCTTGCGATTCATTCGCGAGTTAGGGTCGTCAATTGTGGTAGTACAAGGTAACCATGATCTACATTTGCAGGCAATCGTATTCGGTGGACATGCAGTTCAATCAACGGACACGTTCCAAGACGTTTTGGCAGCCGACGACTGTGAGGAACTGTGTCATTGGTTGAGCGCGTTCCCATTATTGCATACAGAAGCAGGATACGTTCTCGTACATGCAGGAATACCGCATATTTGGACTCTACCAGAAGCTACCCGCTTTGCGCTGGAAGTGCACAATGCCTTGCGTGGGATCAATAGGCAAGCATTCTTTCAACAAATGTATGGGGATGAACCTTCGGTGTGGTCGGATTCATTGTCTGGGATCGACAGACTTCGTGTGATCACAAATTATTTCACACGTATGCGTTGTATTAGTCCGGATGGCAGGTTAAATTTCGAAAGTGAAATAACGAAAGATCGATGTCCCAACGGTTTTCAAGCTTGGTTTGACTATCCCGTGCAATTCAGTGAAGACATTGTGTTCGGTCATTGGGCGAGCCTAGAGGGGAGCACTGGGCGATCAAACATTCACGCGATTGATACGGGATGTGTCTGGGGACGGCAATTGACAGCTCTTAGATTGCCTGATCATCAACGATTCAGCGTCTTCGCGGAGGCAACTGAATAGCTTATTACCTGTGAACAATTGGGAAACATCCAACCGACAAGTACGGGTTCCAGGTACTGTGTACCTCGTGGGAGGAGCTGTACGAGAAAAGTTATTACATACCGACTTGAAGACAGACAAAGATTGGGTGGTAGTCGGCGCAACAACAGAGGAGATGTACGCAGCTGGATTCACACTAGTTGGGGGGCATTTTCCAGTTTTCTTACATCCAATCTCCAAAGAGGAATACGCCCTCGCTCGAACCGAGAAAAAACAGGGCTCGGGGCACAAGGGTTTCGTGGTTGACAGCAGTCCGGACGTCACCATCGAAGATGACCTTCGACGTCGAGACTTGACGATCAATGCTATCGCGATCAGACAAGATAGTACGGTTATCGATCCTTGTCGCGGATTAGAAGATCTTAGATCGAAAACTTTACGACACGTATCTGAAGCGTTCATTGAAGACCCTCTTCGTGTTTATAGAGTTGCTCGTTTCGCGGCTTTATTACCTGACTTTGAGATTGCACATGAGACACTGGACATGATGACGAAAATGAGTGCAGAATTGTCGACTCTGTCCGCGGAACGAGTCTGGGCAGAATATGCAAAAGCGATGCGAGGTCCCACCCCCTATCGTTTCTTTGAAACCATAAGCAAAGTCGGCGCGGTCGATCCATGGTTTAGTGATCTCACGATATTGAGCTTGGTGGGGATTATGCGTGAACAAAAGCTTCGTCACCTCAATGCAATCGCTGCCATTGGTTGGTTTCACGACGAAGAAACGGTAAACAAATTCTGTCGTCAACTAAAGGTTCCTGGGAAAGCATTTCGCTTGATTCGCGAAGTTGCACGCCATGGCCAAACTCTGTGTGAATTAAAACGGAAGACGCCAGAGGACGTGTTGCATGTACTTTTTCAAAGTCACGCCATGAGACCGGGCGACGCCTTTACGAGATTGATTGATGCCGTAGAAGCTCTTTCGAGTATCGAATTGTCCGCGATTCGGAACCTAGTGAAACACCTTAAACTTCTACGTGTCGTGGGTAAATCGGCGGAAGAGTATGGAACTGAACTAAAGAATCGTCGATTGAAGTACATTAAGACACACTTCATCGAACAGTGATCTCAGATTAGTTCGAGTCCATCGAGGTTCCATCGTGGTCGTACTTGAATCGCTAGTGGTTCGGTCAAGCCGGCGGTCAAGCGCTCGTGTCCGGCGAATGCTATCATCGCGCCATTGTCGGTGCAAAGTTCGTCCGGGGGGAAATAGACTTTACAATCCAGTTTTCTTGTTCTCGAGCGAAGGATCTTATTTGCAGCAACTCCTCCCGCGACTACCAGAGACTTCACCTTAGTTTGGGCGATCGCGCGTTCGCATTTGATAATTAACGTGTCCACAATCGCGCGTTCGAACGAAGCAGCGATATCGGCTTTACATTGTGTTGAAAGAGGTAGATGCCTCTCAATTTCAATTTTTACCGCGGTTTTCAATCCGCTAAAACTAAAGTCTAATCCGGGTCGATCTGTCATGGGTCGAGGAAAGTTAAACCGAGAGGGTGCACCGGACTTTGCGATACGTGAGATTTCAGGACCACCGGGATATCCCAGTCCGAGAATTTTTGCGGTCTTGTCAAAAGCTTCTCCAGCTGCGTCGTCGAGCGATTGACCCAACAGTAGGTAATCACCTATTGCACGTACAAAAACCAGTTGTGTATGCCCTCCCGAAACGAGCAGTGCTAAAAACGGGAATTCGGGTGGAATTCGGTCAAGTAACGATGCTAACAGATGCGCCTCCATGTGATGTATCCCAAGTGCTGCGATGTCTAACGCCCAAGCGAGGGAGCGCCCAACAGCCGCACCTACCAGCAGCGCACCCATCAAACCTGGACCTGAGGTATAGGCGATGGCGTCTAAATCGTGCTGATCAAATTGGGCCTCGGCAAGTGTTTTATGGATGAGCGGGAGGAGTCGACGTACATGGTCGCGCGAGGCTAGTTCCGGTACAACGCCGCCGTAAATGTCGTGTAGTTCTGTTTGACTAAAGATGCTTTGACCGCAAAGACCTCTTTCGGTGTCGTACAGCGCGACACCCGTTTCGTCGCACGATGTTTCGATACCTAAGACAAGCAAATGTGACGATTCTCTTGGCGCATATTTCAAAGGTTTCGCAAAAGTGTAGGAATTGCCTCCTCGAGCGTTACCACGATCTTTGGTTCTCGTCGCAGTTGGTATTCGACTGTTTTCTGTTTGAGGCCTCGTTCCCCAATGACGAGTCGATGTGGAATGCCGATGAGATCAGCATCGGCAAATTTCACACCGGGACGTTCGTCGCGATCATCAAAAAGTACTTCAACACCTTGTGTTGTTAATTGGTCGTAAATTTGGGTAGCTGTATCTGAGACCATCGAACTCCGCGACACGTTCAATGCGACGATGTGTACCTGGGCGGGAGCAATTTCTAGAGGCCAAAGAGGACCGATCGCATCGTGCTGTTGTTCGATTACCGCCGCAGCTAAGCGGGTGATACCAATTCCATAACAGCCCATAGGAGGAAATACCGATTCCCCAAGTTCGTTTAATACGGAAGCATCCATGGAGCGTGAGTATTTAGTACCTAATTTAAAAATGTGCCCTACTTCGATCCCTCGTTGAATCGACAACGGCCCACTTCCGTCGGGAGCCGGGTCGCCTTCTTGGACAATGCGAAGATCTTGAACTGCGGACTTGGGTAAAGACACGTCCCGATTCCAATTAACACCGGATAGGTGATAATTGTCTTCGTTCGCTCCACACACAAAGTCGTTAACTCTAGCAGCACTTCGGTCCACAAAGAAGGGAATCTTCAGTTTGACCGGACCGATGGACCCAATATCGCAACCTACATTTTCTCGAACTTTGCTCTCACTCGCAAATTTCAAAGGACTAACAACTTTTGGGAGACGAGCGGCCTTAGTGCCGTTAAGTTCATGATCGCCACGGAGGATCAATGCAATTGGTGTATCTTCGCCTTCTACGATCAGCGTCTTGACTGTCTTTTCGATGGGTACGCTGAGAATGTCGACAAGTTCACTTATCGTTCTAACGTTAGGTGTCGCTACCTTAGACAGTGACTCGGTAGCTCCGTTCGCATGTCCAATAGCGATAGCCTCCGCTTTTTCGAGATTAGCTGCGTAGGAACTAGTCTTACTATATGCCAGTGCGTCTTCACCAGAGTCGGCTAGCACGTGAAATTCGCGACTCTCATCATCTCCAATGACACCAGCATCCGCTTCGACGGAACGAAAATCGAGTGCGAGTCTGGTCAAGATAGATGTATATGCTTCATGCATCGCGACGTAGGTCTCATGCAACGAACTTTCGTCGAGATGAAAGGAATATCCATCCTTCATAATGAATTCTCGTGAACGAAGAACACCAAAACGCGGTCTAATCTCATCTCTAAATTTCGTGGTGACTTGGTACAAATTACAAGGTAACTCACGATAGCTTTTGACATTTTTCCGAAATAATTCGGTGATGACTTCCTCGTGCGTAGGACTCAGACAGTAATCGTTTTCGTGCCGATCTTGCAATCTTAGAAGTTCCGGTCCCATCTGCTCCCATCTATCGGTTTCTCTCCACAATTCGCCCGGCTGTACGAAGGGCATCAGTACTTCCTGAGCCCCTTTCTTGTCTAATTCCTCGCGTACGATTTTCTCAATTTTGTGTAACACCCGTACACCTAACGGAAGCCATGTGTACAGTCCCGATCCTAGTTGGCGAATAAATCCTCCACGTAGCAATAGGATGTGGCTCGCGACCTCGGCGTTCGCAGGGATATCGCGAAGTGTAGGAATAAATGTTTGGCTAAATCTCATTTTTGTGCGTGGTTAATGGGTCTTACGAAGTTGTCGTTTTAAATTGACAGATGGAGTAGTGAATCAGTTTTAATACTGACTCGCCTCCTCAAATTTAGGTGGTGGTATCTTGAATTAAAT